>NZ_BOPZ01000003.1 GCF_018332455.1 Clostridium polyendosporum | reverse complement strand
ATAAAATTTTATTCAAATTAATAGAAAAGCTCTCTTTTAAAATTTATCCACAAGTTTGCTAGAAAACCCCTCTGTTTTTTAAACAGGGGGTTTTTCAGCAAACTGAAAAAATAACCCTGCTTTATGCAGGGTTATTTTTTAAGTTATATTTCTAGGCTTATTTTAGCTCATCTAAGTTTTTAAATTTATATCCTTGTGCTTTCCATTCAGTAATAACTTCATCAAGAATTTGGGTATTCGTATCAGATACTGCATGAAGCAAAATTATACCCCCATTATGAGTTTTCGATATTATTTTATTTTTAGCGTAGGATGGAAATGGTTGTTTATCAACTAACCAATCTCTGTAAGCAAAGCTCCAAAAAATAGTTTTATAACCTAGTTGTTGAGTTTTCGATAGTGAAAGCTCACTGTATTTGCCCATTGGAGGCCTAAAAAACTTAGGCATTTTCTTGCCGGTTAATTTTTCAAATGCATCTTCAACTTCTGTGAATTCTTTATTAAATGCTTCATCATCATAAATTGTTGCCATGGATGGATGTTTAGAGGAGTGGTTGCATACTAAATGACCTTCTTCTACCATTCGTTTTACTATATCTTCATTTTGAGTAATATATGGTTTAACAACAAAGAAAGCAGCTTTAACATTATGTTTTTTTAGTGTATCTAATATTTTATTAGTATTGCCATTTTCATAGCCTTCATCAAAAGTAAGATATAGTTCCTTGTCCTCAGTGTTCCCAAGAAAGTAGCAATCATATTTAAAGATAAAATGCTTTGTTTCTTTAGGTGGATCTGGTGGACCTTCTTTTTTCCATAAATAATACCAACTGTGTTCCTTGGTATCTATACTCAAATTAGTATTATTTTGAAACACTGAAAAAAAGTTAAATGATAATAACGCTGATAAGGATAAGGAAATAATATTATATATCAAAGTAATCACCTCAATTTTAGTGTAATCGTATAAAGAATATAGATACTGTGATTTTCAAGGTATAATTGGCAATTGATAGAAGGCCTATAATACAATTATTGAAATGTTGGTATTACTAGAGTATAATTTTATAAGGTGTCAGTTTATATAAAAGAAAGGAATGTACATAGATGAAATTAGGAATAGTTGGATTACCGAATGTAGGTAAGAGTACTTTATTTAATGCTATAACACAAGCAGGAGCTGAATCTGCGAACTATCCATTCTGTACTATAGAACCAAACGTAGGAGTGGTGAGTGTACCAGATAAGAGATTAGATGTTCTTGAAAAGATGTATAATACTAAAAGAAAGGTTTATACATCTGTTGAGTTCTATGATATAGCTGGGCTTGTAAGAGGAGCAAGTAAAGGAGAAGGATTAGGAAATAAATTCCTTTCTCATATTAGAGAAGTAGAAGCGATTTGTCACGTGGTAAGATGCTTTAATGATGAAAATGTTGTTCATGTTGAAGGTTCAGTAGATCCAATAAGAGATATAGAAACAATTAACTTAGAGTTGATATTTTCAGATTTAGAAGTTTTAGAAAGAAGAATGGAAAGATCTTTAAAACTGGTTAGATCAGGGGATAAGAAAGCTAAGGAAGAATATGCTTTAATGGAAAGAATGAAAGCACACCTTGAAGCTGGTAAGCCAGTTAGAACTTTAGAGGTTAGCGAAGATGAAGAGGGGTTTATAAAAGGATTATTCCTTATAACCTCAAAGTCAGTTTTATATGTTTGTAACATTTCAGAAGATGAAATGATGGAAGGTAACTTAGAAAATGATTATGTTAAAAAAGTAAAAGAATATGCTGCTAATGAAGATGCAGAGGTTATTGTAGTATGTGCTAGACTTGAAGAAGAACTTTCAGGATTAGAAGAGGAAGAAAAGAAAGAGCTTCTTCAAGAATACGGTCTTGAGGAATCTGGACTAGATAAGCTTGTTCATGCTAGCTATAAGCTTTTAGGTTTAATAAGCTATTTAACAGCAGGAGTACAAGAAGTAAGAGCATGGACAATTGTTAATGGTACAAAAGCACCTCAAGCAGCTAGTAAAATTCACTCAGATATTGAAAGAGGTTTTATAAGAGCTGAGGTTATAGGATATGATGATCTAGTTACTTGTGGTTCAGAAGCAGCTGCAAAAGAAAATGGGCTTTACAGACTAGAAGGTAAAGAATATGTTATGAAAGACGGAGACGTTGTACAATTTAGATTTAATGTATAAGAAGAATTTTCTTTTGATGCATTTTAACTAAAAATGGTTAAGTTAGATTCCAGCTCAGTTTAAAATTTAAAGGCTTTAAAGGAATTTCCTTTAAAGCCTTTTTTGGCGGGAGTATGTAGGAATCGAACCTACCAGTCGTGGTATTAGCACGACAACTCGATTTTGAAGATCGGCAAGGACACCGGTCCTTATCTACCCCCATATATTTTATTTTTTACATTCTACATTTGAAAGTTTAGAAAGTCAATATGCAGTTAGCAAAGAATGCATTAGTATTATCTCCAATATTTAGGCGATTATACATCAAATAATTGACTAGCAACAAGTGAATCCATCTTCTTCTTAAGAGGCTGGGGACGGGTAGTATATATGTATCTTTTATAGCGAAGTTCCGTGAATAAAGTAGCATATTGTAACAAAATTGAAAACTTATTAAAAAGTATCTAATAAAAAAAGGGATTTTAAAATTTCCATAGAATAATATATCTAAAGTGGTTAAGGATGGTTGAAAGTATAGAGAATTTCCTTTAAATTATTAAAGGTAGAATATAGCTATAGATACACAACTTCATAATTAGATATATAATTCATAAAAATAGCCTCGACATGCAATGCTTTTTAAGGAATTGTTTAAGGAGTGAAGTTGTTTATCTTTAGATAATTAAAAAACTCTATAAAATATACGCATCATAGCGTAGAACTATACTGAATATGCAGTAGTTGATAAGGAAATAGTAAGTATTGTGAAGTATTGATAAAACTTGATAGGAATTGTCCTATTAACTTTTATCAAAATTTCACTCTGTAAAATTTAATCAATATCAAGTAGGAAAAAAGGCCTAAAAACAAATTAAATATGGTTATAATGTACATCAGAAAAAGAGTTAATTAGAAGTATAAGGAGAATAAACATGAGTTTTAAACACATTTCAGTAATGTTAAATGAGTGCATTGATGCACTTAATATTAGACAAGATGGCATATATGTGGACTGTACCTTAGGTGGAGCAGGACATTCATCCCATATAGTAAAAAAGTTATCATCTAAAGGAACATTGATAGGAATAGACCAGGATAAAGATGCTTTAAAGGCAGCTAGTGAAAGATTAAAGGATTTTGATAATGTAATTTTTGTTCATAATAATTTTTACAATATAGATTCTATTTTAAATGATTTAGAAATAGAAAAAGTTGATGGAATACTTATGGATTTAGGTGTTTCATCATACCAGCTTGATACTGGTGAAAGAGGCTTCAGTTATATGAAGGATGCACCACTGGACATGAGAATGAATAGAGAAAATTCATTATCAGCTTTTGAAATCGTTAATGATTATAGTGAGGATGAGTTATATAGAATCATTAAGGAGTATGGCGAAGAGAGATTTGCTAAGAGAATTGCAAATTTTATCACTAAAGAAAGGGAGAAAAAAACTATAGAAACAACCTTTGAATTAGTTGATATAATAAAAGCTGCTATACCCGCAAAAATGAGAAGAGAAGGACCACATCCAGCTAAAAGAACTTTTCAAGCTATTAGAATAGAAGTAAACAAAGAATTAGAAATTTTAAATAAAGCTATAAGAGATGGGATAGAAAGATTAAACAAGGGCGGAAGAATGGCAATTATAACCTTTCATTCACTTGAAGATAGAATTGTTAAAAATGTATTTAAGAATCTAGAGAACCCATGTAGTTGTCCTAAGGAGTTTCCTGTGTGTATTTGTGGAAATACTCCCAAGGTGAAAGTAATAACTAGAAAGCCATTAGATCCTACAGAAAAAGAGGTTGAAGAAAACCCAAGAAGTAGAAGTGCTAAGTTAAGAGTTGTAGAAAAAATTATTTAGATTAAGTTATATTAGGATGGGGAAGTGAATAAATTGGTTATGAAGAATTATGATGTAAAAGGGAACGTTGCTTTTAATCCAAAGAGAAAGATTGATGGACCCAATCATGATAAGCAATATGAGAGCTTAAGAAGGTCAAAAATTGAACGTAAAAATAGGTTGCAGGAACAGCAAAAAGCCAGTAGAAAGGCTGCTACGCAAGTAATATTATTAATACTTGTTTTAGGTTTAATTACTATTTGGAGAGATTCTAAGGTATATAACTTGCAAAATCAACTATCTATAACCAATAAACAAATAAAAGATATAAATTCAGAAAATGAAGCATTAAGGATTGAAATAATAAAGTCATCCTCACTTGAAAATATTAAAACTATTGCAGAAAACAATCTAAAGATGTCTGTACCTGAGAAAGAAGATATAGTAAAAGCAGCAGTGACAGAGGATTACTTTAAAGATGATACAATGCTAGCTATAAAGCAAAAAAAACAAGATAAGAACTTACTTGCAAAAATAAAGGATGCACTATTTTAAAGTGCATCCATATATATTTTAAGGTGCATCCATATATTTATAAGTAACAAGTCTTATGGAGGTATAGTAAGTGATAAAAAAATATTATAGGGATAATGCTACATCTAAGAAACGGATGTGGGTGACTATTGTATTGATATCAACTGTATTCTTTGTGTTAACGCTAAGGTTATCGTATATAATGATATTCAAAAGTAAAGAATACTCTGCAAGAGCTATTGAACAATGGACAAGTAGAGTAAAAATTGATGCTGTCAGAGGAAAAATATTAGATAGAAATGGATTTGAATTAGCGGTTAGTGGAAATGTATATAGAGTTGACTTAGATTTAAATGCAATAAGAGAATACCTAAAAAAGAATTCACTTACTAATGAAAATATATCACCTAAAATTGCAGATGCACTAGAAATGGATAATAATGAAGTTTTAAAAAAATTAAATACAAGACTTGCAAGTGGAGCTCCAGCGGGTAGTGCATATCTTGCAAGAAGAATAGAAAAGGATCAAGCAGATAAAGTAAAGGGATTAAAAATAAATGGAGTACTAGTGTCACCAGATACCAAGAGGTATTATACTAATAATAGTTTTCTTGCTCATGTTTTAGGTACCACTAATGTAGATGGGAATGGACTTAATGGTGTAGAACTTATATATAATAACGAATTAGCAGGGGTTCCAGGTGTAAGGATAGCTGAAATTGATAGAAGAAGTGAGGAACTACCATATACAATTTCAAATTTTACTCCACCTATTCCAGGCAAAGATATTACGTTAACTATAGACGAAAAGATGCAATATTTTGCTGAGAAGGCAGCTGAACAGGCCTTAAATGATAATAAAGCAAAAGCTGTTAGTGTAATAGTTATGAATCCAAAAAATGGTGAAATCCTTGCCATGGCAAATAAGCCAGATTTTAATCCTAATAAACCAACAGAAGGAGCTGAAAACTTTGAAGGAAACAATTCAATGGAAAAGCTCCAAAAAATGTGGAGAAATAGATCAGTCAGTGACTCCTTTGAGCCAGGATCAATTTTCAAGGTATTTACAGCCATAGCAGCTTTAGAGGAAAGTACAGGTGGAGGAAGTGAAACTTATAATTGTAATGGTAGTACAACTGTATTAGGTAGAACAATTAAATGCTGGAAAAGAGGAGGACATGGAAGTCAAACTTTCCCAGATATATTAAAGAATTCTTGTAATGTAGCGTTTATAGAGGTAGGAAAGAAGTTAGGCAAAGAAAAGTTAAATGAATATATTAAAAAATTTGGATTCGGAACTAAGTCTAATGTTGATTTACCAGGAGAAGCTAAGGGAATAGTAAAGAGTACAAATTCAATTACTGATGTTGATTTAGCTACTATTTCCTTTGGACAAACCAATACAGTAAATTCAATTCAATTTATGGCAGCCTTTAACGCTATAGCTAATGGTGGAACGTGGATACAACCACATGTTATGAAGGAAGTTTCTCATATAGATGATAATAATACTAAGATAGTAGATAGAAAGTTTGAACCTAAAACTGTTAAGGTAGTTAGTGAAGAAAAAACAAAAGAATTAAGAGGATATCTAGAGAGAGTTGTTTCAGAAGGGTCAGCAAAAAGATCGTTTATTGAGGGATATCATATAGCTGGTAAGACAGGTACTGCACAAAAGGTTAACTCTAAGAATGGTACCTATGAGAGTGGAAAATATATATCATCTTTTGTAGCGATGGCGCCAGCAAGTGATCCTAAGGTAACAGTTATGGTATCTATAGATGAAGCATCAGCTGGGGAATATTATGCAGGGGTTATCGTAACACCGATAGCTAAGATTCTTTTTAATGATATATTCAACTATTTTGATCCAAGTGAATTTCCAAAGGATGAGCAGTTGTTAGCTCAAGATGTTATAATTCCTGAAATAAGAGGTTTACGAGTTGAAGAAGCTAAGAAAAAGTTAAAGGAAGGCAAGTTGAATTTTGATATCGACGGTGATGGTCAATATGTTACTGATGTTAGTCCAAAGCCAGGTTATTCAGTGAGAGAAGATAGTAAGATAAATCTTTACACTGGTAATACGGCTATTTATAATAAAGATATAATTGTGCCAGATTTAAAAGGATATACTAGGGAAGGTGCAACAAAGCTATTAGATAGTATTGGAGTAAAGGCTGTATTTGAGGGAGAAGGAATGATTATAGAACAAAGCATACAGCCAGGAGAACTCGTTCAAAAAGGTACTACAATAAAGTGTCAGTTAAGCAATGACCTTGGTGACTAATTAGCATGTGGCATAGAGCCACATGCTAGTATTTTGTGAAAATAATGAGTGAATTTAAGTGTTTAGATAAGCATATTATGTTAAGGAGATGAATTAGGGTGCTACTTAAAGATTTATTGGTAGGGTTAGATTATAAGCTTATAAAAGGTGATATTGGAGTAAATATTGGCAAAATAGTATATGACAATAGGAAAGCTAAAAATGGTGATATCTTTATTTGTATAAAAGGATTCAAAACAGATGGCCATAAATATGTAGAGGGTGCCATTAGTAATGGAGCAAAAGTAATAGTATGTGAAGATGAAGTTCAAGTTGCTCATGGAATCACTATAATAAAAGTAAAAAATACAAGAATTGCCCTTGCTAAGATGGCATGTAATTATTATGGAAATCCATCATCAAAAATGAAGATGATAGGTATTACAGGAACTAATGGTAAAACCACATCAGCTTTTATGATTAAATCAATTCTTGAGGAATGTGGATATAAAGTTGGTTTAATTGGAACTATTGCAAACTATATAGGTAACAGAATACTTAAGGCAGAGAGAACTACACCGGAATCATTAGAACTTCAAGAGCTTTTTAATGATATGGTTAATGAAGAGGTACAATATTGCGTAATGGAGGTTTCCTCACATTCATTAGAACTAGAAAGAGTATATGGTGTAAAATTTGATGCTGCTGTTTTTACTAATTTAACTAGAGATCATTTAGATTTTCATAAGACTTTTGAAAACTATTATAATGCTAAATTTAAGTTGTTTGAGAGAGCTGAGAATCATATAATTAATATCGATGATGAGTACGGTAGAAAGGCAATAAAAGATATTAAGTATAGAGGTGTACTAGGCAACACCTTAACTGTATGTATTAATAATGAAGGAGATTTAAAAGCTATAGACGTAACAAATACATCAAAGGGAGTATTATTTAAAGTTAATTATAATGGTAATATAAGTGAATTTGAGGTAGAAATACCAGGATTATATAATGTTTATAATGCTTTAGGTTGTATTGGTGCATCAATAGCGCTACAATTACCAATTTCAAAAGTTAAAGAAGGACTAAGTAAAGTAACAGTACCTGGAAGATGTGAAATAACAGCAAAAGAATTTAAATTGCCTTATGATATTATAATAGATTATGCTCATACGCCAGATGGCCTTGAAAATATTTTAAAAACTGCCAGAGGATTTACTAATAATAAATTAATCACTGTCTTTGGTTGTGGTGGTGATAGGGATGTAGCTAAAAGACCAATTATGGGTAAAATAGGAACTGAGTTAAGTGATATAGCTATTATCACCTCTGATAATCCAAGAAGTGAAGACCCAATGGCAATTATTAATGATATATTAAATGGTGTAGAAAAAGACAATTATATTGTCATTGAAAATAGGTATGATGCAATAAAGAAAGCTATTGAGATTGCATTACCTGGTGATGTAATTGTAATAGCAGGAAAAGGTCATGAAACTTACCAAATCTTAAAAGATAAAACCATTGATTTTGATGAAAGAGAAGTGGTTAGAAAAATTTTAGAAAAATTTGAGGTGAAATAATGGAATTACTATCAATCAATGAAATACTTTCAGCAATAAATGGAGAAATAATCGTAGATGGAAAGGATTATTTTTTTAGTAATGTAAACACAGATACTAGGAAAATTGAAGAAAATAGTATATTCTTTGCATTAAAAGGTGAGAATTTTAATGGTAATGATTATGTGTTAGAGGCAGCGGGTAAGGGTGCAAAAATATGTATTGTGGATGAAGTTAAAATACCAGAAAATACACCTGTTAATTGTACTATTATAAAAGTTAATAGTACAAGAGAAGCACTACTTAATCTTGCAAAGTACTATAGGGAGAAGCTTGGAATAAAGATTATTGGAGTTACTGGTTCAACAGGTAAAACATCAACTAAGGATATCTTAGCAGCTTTATTGAGTGAAAGATTTAAAGTCTTTAAGACTATTGGTAACTATAATAACGAGATTGGATTACCTCTTATGATTTTTCAACTGGATAGAAGTTATGATGTAGCAGTACTTGAAATGGGGATGAGTAACTTTAATGAAATTCACGTACTTGCAGATGCTTCTAGACCAGACATTGCTTTAATTACTAACATTGGTATGTCTCATATTGAGAATTTAAAAAGCCGAGAAAATATTTTAAAGGCAAAAATGGAGATTGTAGATTTCTTTAATAAAGATAATTTCTTAGTGGTAAATGGAGATGATGATTTTCTTGCAGATCTAATGCCTGATAATTATCAAATTATAAAGACCGGTACAAATGATAATTTTAATATATATGCAAAAGATATAAAGCTATTGGAAGATTGCACTGAATTTGCAGTAGAAGCTGAAGGTGAAGAATATAGATTTGTTTTACCTATGTTAGGAAAACACAATGTTCAAAATTGTCTTTTAGGTATTGCAGCTGGAAGATTACTTGGAATGTCCCTTAAAGATATGAATAAAGGATTAAATAACATAGTACCAACATCAATGAGACTAGAGATTATAAAAAAGGATGATTTTATAATAATTAATGATTGTTATAATGCGAGTCCATCATCAATAAAGGCAGCTTTGGATGTACAAAAAAATATACAGGGCAAAAGAAAAATTGCTATTTTAGGTACCATGAGAGAACTTGGGGATGAGTCTTTTAATGCGCATATGGAAGTTGGAAAATATGCAAAAGTTCTAGGGGTTGATTTAATATTAGCATGTGGAGAGTTTTCAGAAGGATATGAAGAAGGATTTGGAAAAGAGGGTTGTATCCTATTTGATACAAAAGAAATGTTAATAAATTCATTAAAAAACAATTTGAAAAAAGAAGATATAATTTTAGTAAAAGCATCTAGAGGTATGAAATTTGAAGATATTATTAAAGAACTAAAGGGGTTAAATTTATAACGAAGGAGGTGAGGCTACTCTTTAGGAGTAGCATTCAATGAGTAATTTAACAAATACAGCATTAATAGTTTCAATATTAATAAGTTTTATTGGTGCATCAATAGTAGGTCCTGTAGTTATTCCTTTATTACATAGGTTAAAATTTGGACAAAACATAAGGGAGGATGGGCCACAAACCCATTTAAAAAAAGCAGGAACTCCAACAATAGGAGGAGTAATTTTTATATTTTCCACTATAATTACAATGCTAATTATGGTATCAGACGTTACTGATGAAGCAATGGTGGTATTGTATGCATTTGTTGCTTATGGTTTTGTTGGATTCTTAGATGATATACTTAAAATAATTCATAAAAATAATCTTGGTTTAAGGGCATGGCAAAAGATGATCCTATTATTAATTATGTCAGGGGCACTGGCTTACTATGCATATGTTAATTTAGGTACTAGTATAATTGTTCCTTTTTCGAGACAGCAACTTAATTTAGGAATTCTTTTTATACCATTTATAATATTCTATTTTGCAGCAACAACCAATGCAGTTAATTTAACAGATGGATTAGATGGCTTAGCCACGTCAGTAACTGTACTTGTTATAACCTTTTTAGCGACTTTAAGTATTAGTATGGGACATTATACATTATCAATTTTTTGTATAGCTTTAGCAGGAGCTTTACTTGGATTTTTAAGATTTAATGCTTTTCCAGCAAGAGTTTTTATGGGAGACACAGGTTCATTAGCTCTTGGAGGAGCAGTTGGTGCAGTAGCAATGATGTTGAAAATGGAATTGATAGTGCTAATGGTTGGTGGAATTTATGTATTAGAAACTCTTTCTGTAATAATACAGGTTATGTCTTTTAAGCTTACAGGTAAAAGAGTCTTTAAGATGGCACCTATACACCACCATTTTGAACAGCTAGGATGGAGTGAAACAAAAATAGTTTCAATCTTTTCTATTATAACAGTATTATTATGCCTTATTGCTTTCTTGTCTTTATAGTAATTTTAGGAGGATTGAGAAATGAAAAAGGCAAAGCCTAGAATGGGACAAATAGATTATGTTATTTTTTACACAGTATTTTTTCTTTTAGCTATTGGGGTAGTTATGGTTTATAGTGCTAGCTCATATTACTCAATATATAAAATGCATGATAGTATGTTTTTTCTAAAGAGACAACTTCTTTGGTCTTTATTGGGAATAAGTGCTATGATGGTAATGATGTCCATTGACTATCATTATTTGAAGAAATATACTAGATTGATGATGGTAGCGTGTATTCCTCTTTTAATAGCAGTATTCTTTTTTAAAGATGTAAATGGAGCTAATAGATGGATACAACTCGGACCACTATCTTTTCAACCTTCAGAAATAACAAAGTATGTAGTTGTATTATTTATGGCAATGAGCATAGAAAAAAGGGGTGAAAAGATTAAATCCTTTAGAGGTGGTATTTTACCTTATCTGATAGTTTCAGGTTTTTATGCTGCGTTAATTCTTAAAGAAAAAAATTTAAGTATAGCTTCTGTAATAATGATTGTAACATTAATTGTATTATTTATAGCAGGTGCAAAGATAACTACATTGTGCTTTGGGGTAGTTCCCTCATTTGTAGCAGCAGCGTTATTCTTTATCTTTAGTGAACCTTATAGAAAAGCAAGGTTACTAAATTTTCTTGACCCGTGGCAAGATCCAGTTAATAATGGATATCAATTAATACAATCCTTTTATGCTTTGGGTGCAGGAGGAATTACAGGTTTAGGACTTGGTCAGTCAAGGCAAAAGACGCTATATATGCCCGAACCTCATAATGATTTCATTTTTGCAATTATTGGTGAGGAACTTGGTCTTATCGGATGTACATTAATAATATTATTATTCGTAATATTTGTGTTTAGAGGTATTAGAGTAGCTATGAACGCAAGAGATACCTATGGAAAACTATTGGCTACGGGGATAACATCTGTAATAGCAGTTCAAGCTATAATAAATATAGCAGTTGTTACTGGTTCCATGCCTGTTACAGGAGTTCCACTTCCTTTTATAAGTTATGGAGGAAGTTCGCTTGTAATAAATATGTTAGCAATGGGTATACTCATCAATATTTCTAGACAGGTAGAGAATAATAAAAATTTAAAAGTTTAGCGTTACTTATTAGGTAACGCTTTTTCTTTAAGTTATTTAGTTGTGATAAACTTAAGTTAGTCTAAAGGCTCAATTTAATAAATTTCTGATGAAAAAAGTGTAATTTAATGATATTATAATAATTGACAATAAAAATATACTAATAAGTTTTAATTAAGTTTAAGAATTTAAAGATATAAATTCAGAAGTAATTTTTTTATTTTACTAAGGATTACATTAAATTTTATTTTCATGAATTATTTAAGAATTCAGGTTGTTTATCTTGATAACTAAATTGTTTCAAAAAGAAGGGGTAGTATGGATAAGGATATTAGTAAGTTTATTAATAATAGAAAAAAACGTAAAAAAATAAAAAAAGCTATGTTATTCTTTATCTTGTTTTTAGCATTATTTATACTATTATTGGGCAAGGCTCCTTTTTTTAATGTTAAACAGATTATAATTAATAATAATAAGATTATTGATACCCAAGAAATTTTAAAGCTTTGTGATGTATATGAAAAAAATATTTTTTATATAAATACAAAAGATTTAACAGATAACATAAAAACAAATCCATATATAGAAAATGTTGCTTTATCAAGAATATTACCTGATAAGTTAGTGGTGAAAGTTGAGGAAAGAAAGGCTATTTTTTATATAAAGTTAAGTGATGGCATATATGTTTTAAGTCCGAATTTAACCATATTAGAAAAAAGGCAAGATATTGAAGGATTAAATCTTATTGAATTAATTGGTGTAGATGGAAAACCAACTAATGTTGGTGAAAATATAACTTCAAATGTTAAGCAACAAATGATATCTGAAAATATTGGAGAGTTCTTACAGATAAATGACAGTAATGTTGTATTTTCGTCTGTAGATATTAAAAATCCAATGGGTATAGTTTTAAATTATAACGATATAAAGATTTTAGTTGGTAATGACGAGAATTTAAAGCCTAAGTTGAATACAGCAATAAATGTACTTTTAGATGAAAATATTGGACTTACCAAGGGATACATTGATGTTAGCTTTAATGGTAGTCCTGTAATTAAACAAGAAGGAGGAAGCTGACATGAAAAAGATAGCCTCTCAGGTTGTTTTGGCTTTAGTTTGTGCATTATTAGGGTTTTTGTTAGCTTATCAGTTTAAACTTGTAAATAGCAAAGAAAAAGAAGCTATTCCAAGGTATGAACAAACTGATGTAATAGCAGAAATTGATGCACTTAAAAAGGAGAAGGAAGAACTACAAAAGCAGAATAATTCTTTAAGTGAGGAACTAAAAAAAATAGAAGAGTCTGCTACAAAGGTTGGAGATGTAACTAAGGAGATAAAGCAGCAGCTAGATAGGACTAGAATGATTTTAGGAACTGTTGACGTTAATGGACCAGGGGTTATATTATATCTAACACCTAAGTCACCAGTTTTTAAAGCAAATAATGCAGATTATATTTCAGAAAATGAACTTGTTCATATACTTAATATATTAAATTTTTCAGGTGCTGAAGCTGTTTCAATAAATGATATTAGAATAACTCCTCAGACTGGAGTTAAAAATGCAAGTAACTATATTTGGATAGGTAACAATGAGAGAATACCTCCAAATAAAAATATTGTGATTAAGGCTATAGGGGATAAAACTAAGCTGTATGGTGGTTTGAGTTTTGCTGGTGCGTTAAACTATGGAGTTTTATCAAATTATGATACAAAAATAGAAACTAATAATAACATTACTATATCAAAGTCTTCACAGGTAATAAGCAATGATTTTATTAAACCTGTAAAATAAGGAGTGAATATAATTGATAGCTTTTATTGGTCTGTTAATAGGAGTAATTGTGGGTGTAATATGGAATGTAGATATTCCTGAAAAATTTTCTCCATATATGTCCGTTGCAATACTTGCTTGTTTAGATTCAGTTTTCGGTGCTATAAGAGCTAACTTATCAAAAAACTTTCAAGCAGATATCTTTATCTCTGGATTTTTTGGTAATTCAGTATTAGCAGTAGCATTAGCATATTTAGGGGATAAGCTTGGTATTCCAATTTACATAGCAGCAGTTATTGTATTTGGAGGAAGAATATTTGATAACTTTGCTATAGTAAGAAGACTTCTTATAGAAAAGGCTAAATCACGCTGATGAGGTGATTAGATGAAAAATAATGAATCAATGATTTTTGTATTTATTGCTTCCATAATAATAGGAGTACTTATCTCTTTAAATTTTAATTTTAAAAGAACATCAAATTCTTTTCAGATAAGTGCGCAACAATATCAAGAAGCATATAATCAAAGAAATAAGTTATATAGTGAAATTTCAAATTTAAGAGAATCAAATCATAACATGACAAATAAAATCAATAAATATAAATATAGTGATTCAAAAGCAGAAAAACTAATTGAAGATGTTAATAAGGAACTTAATTATAATAAGATGATTGCAGGATTTAGCTCTGTAAAAGGAAAAGGAATAAAAATGATTATCAGAGATGGAAGTACTGAATTTCCAGAAGGAGATGAAAATAATATTTTAATCTTATTAAGAACTTTACATGATGATGATATGATAAAAGTTGTTAATGAATTAAAGGTTGCAGGAGCACAAGCAATTGCTATTAACAATCAGAGGGTTTTACCAAACACTGAAATATTTTGTAGTTGGGCTTTTTTAAGAATAAATGGTGAACAGATACCAGCACCATTTGTAGTTAATGTCGTTGGGGATCCAGATGTATTAGAAAATACTTTAATGAGAGACGACGGATTTATAAGAACACTTATTAATAGAGGTATAGAAGTAGAAATTTCAAAAGAAAACGAAATGATAATGCCGGCAGAGATAGGTACTATTTCTTATGATAATCTTACACTTAGTAGTAAATAAGTGTAAGGTTTCATATTTTATGAAGGATTTTTGCTACTTTTGGAGAATATATAATTTCAGAAGGAGAGATAGCTTTGAATATTAAAGAAAATATAGATTATATTTTAGAACAACTACCCAAAGGGGTAACCCTTGTAGCAGTTTCGAAAACTAAACCTATAGAGTTAATGGAAGAAGCATATAAATGTGGAATAAAGGATTTTGCTGAAAATAAAGTGCAAGAATTATTAGAAAAACATGAGAATTTTCATAGTGATGTAAAATGGCATTTTATTGGACATTTACAAACAAATAAAGTAAAATATTTAGTAGGAAAAGTACACTTAATTCATTCTTTAGACAGCGTTAAGTTATTAAATCAGATTGAAAAAAGTTTTGGTAAAGCTAATGAGGTTGCTAATGTACTTATTCAAATTAATATAGGGCGAGAAGCAACCAAGTCGGGAATGCTTGTAGAAGATTTAAGTGAATTTATTTCTGCATTAGAATCTTGTGAGTTTGTTAAAGCAAGAGGATTAATGGTTATAATACCCAAAGGAAATGAACAAAGTAATCGATATTATTTCCAAAAGACAAAAAAGATTTATGAGGACTTAAAGAATACTTCGTATAAGAATTTTTGTATGGAAATATTATCTATGGGGATGACAAATGATTTTAAGATAGCAGTAGAAGAAGGATCCAACATGGTTAGAGTTGGTGAAGGTATTTTTGGAAAGAGGATATAAAATAAAGTTAAGGAGGAATTATTATGGCAGCAAAGATGTTTAGTCGAATGAAAGAAATTCTAGGTTTTGAAGAGTATGAAGAAGAACTAGATGAACGTGAAGAAGATAATAATGTGGAAGAGGAGGATATAGAACCTGTTATTCCATCAAAGAAAAGTAATAAAGTTGTGAATATACACACTGCTACTTCTGCTAAGGTTATGATCACTAAACCTGCTGCATATGAGGATGCAACAGAGATATGTGATGCATTAAAGAATAGAAAGATTATTGTAGTGAATACAAGTGGATTAGAAATAAAGATTGCTCAAAGATTATTAGATTTTATTAGTGGAGCTTGTTATGCGTTAACAGGAGAACTTCAAGAAGTAGAAAGAGGAGTATATATTCTTTCACCTTCAAATGTAGAAGTTACAAATGAGTTGAAATCAGAATTAACTAACAAGGGAATTTTTAATTGGTCAAAATAAACTGGTGAGAATAAATAGGAGGGGATTAAAATAGCACTAGTAAGAACCTCAATAGATTTACTATTTAATTTTATAGAACTTGTAATCTTTGCTGATGTGATTTTAGCATTAGTTTTTATGTCGAAACCTAACAAAGTATTATATTTTATAAGGCTTATAACTGAGCCTATTTTATCTCCATTTAAAAAAATACAGCAAAAACTAATTCCAAATGTGCCAGTTGATTTTTCTCCGTTTTTTGCATTAGTTACTTTAAATATAGTTGAAAAATTAATATATTCTATTTTATAAAAATGAATAAAAAGGAATTTTTATCTGTTATTAAAGTTGCTGAAGTTAATGATTTTGATGCCATCTATAATAAAATAAAACTGGCACTAGAGAAAGATATAACAGTTTTTACGAATGAGTTTTATCCACCAAGCATTTGTGAATCAATTACAGTTTATTGCAACTCCAAGGGTATAAATTGTAAAGCTTTTGGTGGCTTTAATGAGAGTGAAAGAAGAATAATCTGTTTTAATTATTGTGAGTATTATGAATGGCCTTTTAAAATGTTTAAGATTTCCTATAATTCTAAGTTTGGTCTTTTAAAGCATAAGGATTTTCTTGGAGCTATTTTAGCTTTAGGAGTAAAAAGAGAAAAAATAGGAGATCTAGTTGTTTATAATGACTCATGTTTTCTAGCTGTACATGAGGATATAAGTGATTACGTACAGTGTAATTTGAATAGTGTCGGAAAATATCCGTGTTCAATAACCAATATAATAAACTTAAGTGAATTACCAGAACCAAGGTTCGAAGAAGTAATTGTGTTAGTACCTTCATTGAGAATTGATGCCCTTGTTTCTTCAATATGTAATTTATCAAGAAATGAAGGTGTTAACATGGTTAGTGGAGGAAAGGTTTTGATAAATTATTTAACTGTTATAGATAAAAGCTTTGAAGTTAAATTAAAAAGCAAAGTAACAGTAAGAGGTTATGGGAAATTTATTGTGGATGAACAACTTGGAAAAAGTAAGAGTGGTAAGTTAAAGTTGATTATAAAAAAATATATATAAGTTTGAGGTGAACTACATGAAGCTTACACCAATGGAGATTAACAATAAAGAATTTAAAAAGGTATTAAGAGGATATAGTATAGAAGAGGTAGATGGATTTTTAGATAAAGTGGTTGAAGATTATGAAGAAATTTTTAGAGAAAATGCTTTAATTAAAGAAAAGTTAGCTTCAATGACTGAGAAAGTAGACCATTATGTAAAGATAGAAAATACTATTCAAAATACTTTGTTATTAGCACAAAATACTGCTGAACAGGCAAAGGCTAATGCTCAAAAGGAAGCAGATATAACTATAAGAAGTGCAAATGATACTGCACAGAAGATATTAGATAAAGCTCACCATGATGTAATTCAAGTAAATGATGAGTATGATAGAGTTAGACACGAATTTGTTAAATTTAAATCAAAGTTTAGAAATTTTATGAATACACAACTTGAAACCTTTGATGATTTAGAAAAAGAATTCATTAAGAATTTTAATATATCACGTCCAGTAGAAGAAATAAGTGAAAAAGACATACAGAATGAAGAAGAAGAATGTAAAACTAAGAATTTTAGTGAAGAAGAAATAATTAGTGAAGAAATAGATGAAATTAAAAGTTTTTTTGCCAATAAGTAATAAAATCCTACTCAAAAGAGTGGGATTTTATAATTTGTTGCAATTTTACAAAGTGAAATCTGAATAAAATTGAATAGGCTTCATATCTATTCAATTTTATTTTTGTATATTATCTTGATTTAAACTATATTTATAAATTATTATATAATAATGAGGTTATTTATTTTCTTGCTAAACCTTAATAGGTTATAAAAATCCGTCCTTTTGAAAAAATAGTAATATGTATTATTTTGAAAGGATGAGATATATGGAACAAAAAGAATTGAATAATTATAAAGAGAAATTATATAAAGAAAAGCAAAGGATTAATGATCTTATCAAGCAGTTACAAGATAGTGGTGAAGTAAATACTACAAAACTCATAGATTCTGAATTATCATTTTACGATAATCATGATGGAGATTTAGGTGCTGAGATATTTATCATGGAAAGAGGAAGGGCATTAAAGGGCAATGAGAATTATTTGTTAGAAAAAGTTGAGGATGCTCTTAAATCAATAGATGATGGTACTTATGGTGTATGCAAAAAATGTGGGAGAGAGATATCCAAAGAAAGATTAGATTTCTTACCTTATGCGCAAAACTGTATTAAATGTCAAAATGAGATTTCTACTATAAAAACGTATAACAGTGAACAAAGACCAATTGAAGAAATTGTAATAGGACCTCCTTTTGGATATGGATATAATGATTACGATGTTGATCAACAGGTACCATTTGATGCAGAGGACTCATATCAGTCTGTAGAACGTTTTAATAGGTTAAGAAATATTGTAGAATATTATGATGATGATAATATGTATGTTGAAGATGTCGAGAAAATTAGTAATCAACAGTATAGAAACCAACTTCCAGATTAATATTGATTAGGGATGGGGAAGGATTTTTTGAAAAGGACGTTGATATATGGAAGAGTTAGTTTTTCAAGTAAAAAAAGAAGATTCTGGTGAAAGAGTAGATAAGTTTTTATCAGTTATTATAGAAGATAAGTCTAGATCTTTCTTTCAGGGATTGATTGAGGAAAAAAATGTACTTGTCAATGGTAAAGCTATTAAAAGTAACTATAAGCTGAAAGAAGGAGATGCAGTTTTAGTGGACATTCCTGAGCCTATAGAACTTACTGCTGAGGCAGAAAATATTTCTTTGGAAATAGTCTATGAAGATGAAGATGTTATAGTAGTAAACAAACCACAGGGGATGGTGGTTCATCCAGCGGTAGGTAATTATACAGGAACACTGGTTAATGCATTATTATTTCATTGTAGGGACTTGTCAGGAATTAATGGTGTAATTCGACCAGGAATTGTTCATCGTATTGATAAGGATACATCAGGACTTCTTGTAGTAGCAAAAAATGATTTTGCTCATAATAACTTGGCGCAGCAGTTTAAGGACCACTCTATAAATAGAGAGTACTATGCAATTTTAGAAGGTAGACTAAATAAAGATAGCGGAACTATAGATGCACCTTTAGCGCGCCATCAAACAGAAAGATTAAAGATTGCTGTTGTTCAGGGGGGAAGAAGGGCTATAACTCATTATGAGGTTATGGAGAGGTACAAAGCAAATACCCTTGTAAAATGCAAGTTAGAAACAGGAAGAACGCATCAAATAAGAGTACATATGGCTTTTATAGGTCATCCCCTAGTTGGCGATCCAGTATATGGGTTCAAAAAACAAAGATTTAATCTTGAAGGACAGATGTTGCATGCTAAGATTTTAGGTTTTATCCACCCAACTAAAGGAAAGTACATGGAATTTTCTTCAGAGCTACCGAATCACTTTATAAGAATATTAGAGAAGCTTAGAGGAGAAAGTTTATAGGGAGGGGATATATTATGAATTTGAAGGCGGTTTTGCTGGATGAAAATGCTATAAGAAGAAGTTTAGTTAGAATTGCTCATGAAATTATAGAAAAGAATAAGGGTGTTGATGATATTGTATTAATAGGTATTAAAAGAAGAGGGTACCCTATAGCTAAAAGGATTTCAGAGCAAATCTTAAAGATAGAAGGTGTAGAGGTTCCCGTTGGTAGTGTAGATATTACATTATATAGAGATGATTTGAGTAATACTGGTGATAGACCAATGGTAAAAGGAACAAATATAGAAGTAACAGTTAGAGATAAGAAGGTAATATTAGTTGATGATGTCCTGTATACTTGTAGAACGGTAAGAGCTGCTATTGATGCTGTAATGGATTGTGGCAGGCCAATTTTTATACAACTTGCTGTGTTAATAGATAGGGGACATAAGGAACTTCCAATTAGAGCAGATTATGTGGGGAAAAATATTCCAACTTCTAAAAATGAAGTCATTGGAGTTGAAATAAATGAAATAGATGGAGTAGACGCTGTAAAGATATATGAAAAATTTTAGATTTAATTTTACAAGGAGTTTTTAACATGAATTATGATTTAATTGCCACCACAACCTTTGGTATAGAATCCATAACTGCGAAGGAATTAAAAGAATTAGGATATGAAGATCTAAAGATAGAAAATGGAAAAGTAAGCTATGAAGGGGATGAAATGGATATAGCCATCACTAATACTTGGCTTAGAACTGCTGATAGAATACTTATAAAAGTTGCTGAGTTTAAAGCTATAACATTTGAAGAACTTTTTCAGGGTACTTTAGCTGTAGAATGGGGTAATATTATACCTGTTGATGGTAAAATGCATGTTGTTGGAAAGTCAATAAAATCCACTTTATTTAGTGTGCCAGACTGTCAGTCTATAGTAAAAAAAGCTGTAGTAAAGAGTATGCAGAGAAAATATAATAAAGAGATATTTTCTGAAAGCGGGCCTGTGTATAAAATAGAAGTTGCTCTCTTAAAAGATATAGTTACTTTAACTATAGATACTACCGGATCTGGATTACATAAAAGAGGATATAGAGAAAATGCAGGTGAGGCACCATTAAAAGAAACACTTGCTGCTAGTTTAGTTCTATTATCTAAATGGAAAGCAGATAGATTACTTGTAGATCCATTCTGTGGTTCAGGAACAATTCTAATAGAAGCTGCTATGATAGGTTCAAATATGGCTCCAGGTCTTAATAGAAACTTTGTCTGTGAAGAGTGGCCAAATATGAGTAAAAGTCTATGGGATCAGGTTAGAGCGGGTGCGAAGAATTCCATCAAGAAAAATGAAATGCAGCTGATAGGATACGATATAAATGAAAGAGTACTTAGAACAGCAAGAAGAAATGCAGAAAAAGCAGGAGTTCAAAATTACATAGATTTTCAGAGGTTAGACTTCAAAGATTTTTCTTCAAAGAGAAAGTATGGTTATATAATTACAAATCCACCGTATGGTGAGAGAATAGGAGAAAAGTCTGAAGTTGAATTATTATACAAAAGGTTAGGTAATTTAAAAGAAGGCCTTAATACATGGGATTTTAATATCCTTACTTCTTATTTAGGATTTGAAAAACTGTTTGGTAGGAAAGCAACAAAAAATAGAAAGTTATATAATGGAAGATTGTTATGTTATTATTATCAGTATTTTGATAATGAACTAAGATAAAGCTTAGTAGATAAGAAGTTTTATAAGATTTCAATTTGTGAAATGGCAGCAAATAAGAGAGTGCTACTGCACTCTCTTAATTTTGGGTTCTACTGGTGTTACATACATTGTTTTGTTTGTATAATAAATTACCATACCAGGCTTTGAACCAGAGGGTTTTTTAACATTTCTAACTTGAGTATAGTCTATTGGTACCTTAGATGAGTTTTTTGCTTTGCTATAATATGCAGCTAATAAAGCAGCTTCTTCTAAGGTTTTATCAGGTAAATTTGTTCCTTTTATTATTACGTGAGATCCTGGAATATCTTTGGTATGCAGCCAAGTATCATTTTTGTCAGCAAATTTTAAAGTTAAATAATCATTTTGTATATTATTTTTACCAACATATATATCAATACCGTCACTTGATATAAAATGTAACGGCTTAGAAGGCTTTGGATTTTTTGAAGAGCTTCTTTTGAACTTAATATAACCAGATTCTATAAGCTCATTTTTAATTTCTTCAATTTCATTGTAACTTTCAGTGTTAAGTAAATTAGTCATAACAGAATTAAGGTATTCAAGCTCTTCTTTATTTTTTTTAAGTTGTTCTACAGCTGTTTCTTCAGATTTTTTTAACTTAGTGTACTTTTTAAAATAATTTTGGATATTTTCAGAAGGGGTTTTGTTCTCATCCAATTTTATTGCAATATATTCAGTAGTTTCGCTATAATAATTTAACAATGATACTTCTTTAGCACCTTTTTCTATTTCATAGATATAAGAAGTAAGAAGTTCACCTTTTATTCTAAGGTCTTCTTTTTCACCACATTCTTGTAATGTATTTTCTAAAATCTTTGATTTTTTTATACATCTTTCTATATTTGTATTTATTAATCTCTGTAGATCAATAGAACGTGCGTGGAGTCTATCTTGTTTATCTTTTTCTGAATAGAAATCGTCTAACAATTGAGATGGATCATTGTAGTTTATTAAATCATAATTTTTAAGACTTTCAAGTTTTATACAATAAAAATCTTTGTATTTATTAGTGCTGCTTTCATAGTAGATAGTGTTACATATATTAGAATTTAGCATTTTAAAGAATTCCTGGATAAATACAAATAAATTATCTAATGAAAAATTATAATTATACTTTTTTGTAAAGAGTACGAAGAGTTCTTGTGATAAAATTTTACTTGTACCCATAAAAATCTTACTAAAGAAATTTTCATCTGGAGTTAAACAAGATGTAAGCATATTGTCTAGATCATCTTTTGAAAAGCAAAAGGGATTTAACTTATTACTTTCAGGTGGATAAATGTATGTAACTCCAGGATAAAGAGAACGATAACTGTTAATGTCAGGAGTTATATGTTTAATTGATTCCATAACTCTATTATCTCTTTGTCTAACAAGTGAGATATTACTATGTCTGCCCATTATTTCAATTATTAATGAATAAATGCTATTAAAACCTAATTCATCAGAGGTTTCTATATCAATAATTATAATTCTGTCACAGTTTTGTTGATGAACATTAATTATTCGTCCACCTATTAAATATTTTCTAAGTACCATACAAAACATAGGTGCTTTAAGTGGATTTGTTTTTGAATGTTTTGTAAAATGAATTCGAGGATAGGTAGCGCTGGAAGAGATTAGAAGTTTTGAATTCTTATTTCCACGTATTGATAGAACTATTTCATCCTTTTCAGGTTGATTAACTTTATCAATTTTACAATTAAGTATTTGAGATTTTAAATTTGAGATTAAAGTTGATAAAAAAACTCCGTCTAGTGCCATAATATCTTCCTTTCTAAAGACAAATAAATCTAATTTTGAATAGGGATTATAGTAATTATCTTTAGTATAGCATTTTTCACCATTTTATATCAATAAACTAAATATGTGAGGTTAGTATGAAAAAGGTTTCAGCAATACTTTTAATTATTTTGTGTTTTTTCTTTTTTGGTTGTAACGATAGTAAAAAAAGTAAGGATGTAGAGAAAACAGAAGAAATAGTTCTGCCTGAAATTACGATTCTTGGTTTGGAGAATAATTTAACAAGAATTTATGAATATAATTCGCAAAACCTAACTCCAACAAAGATTAGTTTTCAAGATGAGATAATTGATTTTACAAAACAAAATAATACAATTTTATTTAAGCAAATAACAAAGGATAAAAATATTCAATATTATTTGATATCTAAAAACAAAAAAGTTTTTATAAAAAATTCAAATACTATAAATGCCCTAAAACTTTCTAAGGATGGTAAAAAAGTTATTTATAATGAAGAGAATAATGATAATATACAATATTATATATTTGATATTCTTCAAGAGTCTAAGAATGAATTAAGAAAAGATATTATTATTTCTGGGGATATGTATCAATGGCTAGACGATGAAAAAATAATTTTTTACGGAGTGGATAATTCACAGGCAAGTGGAATTTTTATTTATGATATAATCAATGATAAATTAATTAGATTATATACAGTACAAGGATACTTAGAGTTTTTCTCTCTTGTAAGTGATAATAAGTTATTAGTTTTAAAAAATGATTTAAATAATAATAAACAACTTATTCTATATGATTTAGAAAATAACAGTAAGAAAGAATTAACTAATCGTGTTGAAAGAGTTGATTCTGCGGTGTCCTTTGGAGGTACTATTTATATTGAAGGAAATGTGAAAAATAATAAATATAGTATTTATGAAATAACAGAAGCAGGAAAAATAAATAGGTTAATCTATGACTTTCCTAAAATATTATCTGAAAAACAAAAGATAGTTTGTGATAAGGATGGAAACTTGATTTTTATTGGTTATCAAGAAGATTATCAGAAACAGGAGGTATATGTTTATAATGTTAAGGAAAGGTATGTAAAAGTTATTTCTTCAAGGCAAATTGAATATAGAGTACATTGAAAAAGTATTAGTAAAAAACTAGTACTTTTTTTGTTTATCTTAGGAAAAATATGGTAATAAATATAATATTGATAAACAGCTTTGTAACTGAATTTATATGTTTTTAGAAAAAATAGTACATGTCGAGGCTATTTTTCTGAATTGATTAAGAAGTGAAATTGTTTATCTTTATATGAGGTGAAGATATGAAATATAGTTTGCAGGATGTAAATATTAAGTTATCAAGATATATTCCTAAAGAAATAGCAAAGGAGCTTAATATTATACCTATTAAAGAAGAATTAGGGAGTATTTATATAGGGTGTGTAAAAGAGACATCAGAGATTAATAATTACCTTAAACTTATTTATGAAAAGGATATAAAAATAATTTTACTAAATAAAGATAATATTAGAGAACTAATTGAATCTGTATATAGTGGATTTTCGAACAATATAAACAATGATACTGTTATAGAAACGACAACAGGATTGGTAAATAACATTATAGAGCAAAGTATAAAACAAGAAGCAAGTGACATTCATTTAGAACCTATGGCGAGTAATTCGATAATAAGAATTAGAGTCGATGGAAAGCTTTATTTAATGGCAAAAATAGATAATAATCAATATTTAGCTGCTTGTACTAGAATAAAACTCATATCTAATATTGATATTACTGAGAAAAGAAAGCCTCAGGATGGGAAAATTTCCTTTAAGTATCAAGATAGAAGTTATGATTTAAGAGTCTCATCAATACCTACTATCTATGGCGAAAAGATAGTCATAAGAATATTATATAATGAAAGTTTCAATTTAGATATTAATTCTTTAAGTTTTCCAAGGGAGCAGTTAGAGATTATTAAGAGGTTAATTGCTTTAAGACACGGAATAGTTTTAGTATGTGGACCAACTGGGAGTGGGAAATCTACTACATTATACTCAATTATAAAAACGTTAAACATTAATAATTTAAATATTACAACAGTAGAAGATCCCGTAGAAGTTTATTTAGATGGTATAAATCAGATTAATGTTAATATAAAGGCTGGAATAACTTTTTCTAGCGGCTTAAGAAGCATATTAAGGCAGGATCCTGATGTGATAATGATTGGAGAGATTAGAGATGAGGAAACTGCTAAAATAGCAATACGTTCATCTATTACAGGTCACAAGGTATATTCAACAATTCATACTAATTCTGCATTAGAAGTCTTCACAAGACTTTATGATATGGGAGTTGAAAAGTACCTAGTAAAGGATGCGATAAAAGGTATTATTTCTCAGAGATTAGTAAGAAAGTTATGTGATAATTGCAAAGAAAGTTATGTTATTTCATCTGAACAAATTGAAAAGTATGGTATTAAGATAGGTTCTAGATTATCTAGATCTGTTGGATGTAGTAAGTGTAATTATACTGGCTTCAAAGGCAGGACATTAGTTAGTGAGGTTTTGGTTATAGATGATAAATTAAAGGCTTTCTCAGGTGAAAGTGACAGTATATATAATAGCTCTACATCTAATAATGGATTAATAAAAATTTGTAGGAGTTTACTTTTAGATGGAAGAATTTCTTTTGAGGAATATGTAGATTTCGTTGAGGGGGAGGCATTTTGAGAAACCTATTAGTTGATTATGAAAGTATACTTATGATTACATCAAATCTATCTTTGTTGTTAAATTCCGGTATACCTTTATCTAGTACTCTGGAAATTTTAATAGACTGTTTATCTAGTGAGAGGTATAAAACTATCATAATGAATATTCAAAAAGAAGTAAGTGAAGGTAATAGTTTAGGAGAAGCTTTTATGGTAAATTCCAAAGATTTTCCAGAGCTATATGTAGAAATGATTTTAATTGGTGAAAAGAGTGGAAGTCTTATTAATGTTTTAGATAAGATCACAGAATACTATGATATGGTAAAAAGTTGGAAAAGTAAACTGAAGAATATTTTAACCTATCCTATTATATTATTAATTTCTGTAATTTTACTGTTAAATTTTTATTTGCTATTTATAGTTCCATCTATGAAAGGTTTTATATTAAGTATGAATACAAATGTTCCATGGTATACAAATGAAATATTAAGTTTTAGTGATTACATCATAGAAAGCCCACATATATTTTTTGGTTATCTAATTGGATGGGGATTAGGAATAATATTGATTATTAGTAGTATTTTGAGTTCTGTAAGAATACAAGAGTTTTTATATAAAATTAAAATAGTTCAGCAATATAATGAAATGCTTTTTATTTACACCCTTTATTTAATTATTAGTAGTGGAATATCTTATTATAATGGGTTTGAAATTTGTAAGTACAATATTACTAACAAGGTTATTAAAAAAGATTTTGAAAAAATAATAGAATATGTTAATGAGGGATTAAGCTTATTAGAAGCAATTAAAATGTTAGAGCGATACTCAAATTTAAGCTTATCCATGATAAAGTCAGGAGAAGAATCAGGTAAACTTGAGTATAATCTTTTAAGGCTTACTAAAATGCTTCAAACAAAGTTTTATGAGAACTTAGATAGAAAAATATGTCTAGTTCAGCCAATTATTATTTTAATTATAGGAGTTATAATATGCATTTTAATAATAATAATGATTTTACCTATTTATTCAGGAGTAAATGTATAAAGACAACCAGAAAAAAAGGTTTTACATTAATTGAACTTATGGTTTATTTATGTATTCTTGTAATTATTATGTCTAGCTTTATGTCTATTGGAACGATGTATAAAAGGTATGAAGAAAAAAAAGAAATGGAATGGTATGTTGAGCAAATACACAGTTTAATTACATATAGTGAACTTTTTTGTAAGGCAAATGATAAATCTGCAAGAATAGTAAATACAAGAGGGACGATAAGTTTAGAAACAGAAGAAAGAAAAATAAAAACTTTAATTATTCCTCCAAAATACAATGTATATATTAATACAGATATAGATAATATCCTTGTAATAAGTTCTAAGGGAAATATATATACCTCAGGCACAATATCTATCAAGGGACCTCGAGATAAGCAAGCTAATATAACTATACAACCGGACAATAGCTATGTTAGAGTGCGGTAGTAAAAAAGGGAATATTTTGCTTGAGGTTTTGATTGCGGTTGCAATCCTTTTCGGTTTAACATCAGCTATTTTTTTCACTTTGGATGTATATCTAAATAATATTACAAATGAAAAACTGCTTAAAGAAAGCAATTGTATTATTGACATCTTAGTTAAAGAGTTAAAATACAACTATAGCAAAGATGATTTATTGAACAAAATTTCTGTGAATGGTAGTTCATATTATTTTCAACCGAAGAAAATTAATTATGAGGACTTAAAAATTAAAGATTTATTTTCTGTAGCTTCTAGATATAAGGAAAATGAATCTAATTATATTGAGTTGATAATTCATAGTGATAACTTATCAGGAGTTATCTTACAACTGAATATAAAGCTAGAAAGGGGGCAAGGAAGATATAACAAGGTTATACAAATTAATAAAATCAATTAAGATAAGTAATAAAAAAGGGTATGCACTTATTGAACTAATAATTTATATGTCTCTGAGCTTAGTAATATTAGCTGTAGCTTTTAATGTGTTTTATTTTGTTTTAAAAAATATACACAAAAGTAATGTAACAGAAATCAATAAAAATAATGTACTTAATTGTTTTAATTTTATAGAAAATAAATTAGATATATCGCCCACAAAAATATATTTAATTGAAAATAATAAAATTATTATTTACCACTCACAAGGAGATGTTCAACAGATAGAAGGTGAAATGTTTTCATTTTCATCATCAGTGTTTAAAGCATATAAGATTAATATAAATAATACTAATATTTTAGTTAGTTCAACAAAGATACTATTAGAGAATGTTGAAAAAGTGGAATTTATTAAAAAAAATAAGTTGGTTTACTTAACTATAAAAATAAAAGGAGAGGAGCAATTATCTAGGTGTTTGATATTAAGAGAGTAAGGTGTGGAAATATTTGTTTAAGTGTTCTAATAATCTTAGGAACTACACTTGTGTTAAGTTCGCTACTTCTTTGGTCTTCTCAGAATTGCTTAGAAAAATCTAAATTACAGCAAAAAATTTTGTTGAAGGAAATAACTAAGGTTATTAAGTAGGAGGATATAATGAGGTGGAATACTGTATTAGTTTCAAGTTTAGGCTTTAAGTACACAAAAAATAATATTGACTATAGTGATATTGTTAATAGTAAAAAGGATAATTGTAAAATAGTAATGTTAAATTCTGATTTATTTATAAAAATCATAAAACTAAATGAAAAATATAAGAATGTCGAGAAGCTTATCTCGTTAGAAATTAATAAGTTTTTTAAAGGGGATAATTTATTATTTCATTATTTAATTATAAAGAATAAAAGAGAAAAGATGGCATTTATATATACTATAAAAAATAATTTGATTATAGATAAGTTAGAACAAAATACTGGTAATATAAAAATAATACCAGTACAATTTTTATTTTTAAAAAAGATATTAAAAGATATTAACAAGGAACTTAATTTTATAATTTTTACTTTAAATGAATATACATATGTAATGGGCGTTTGGACAAAAGTAATTGTATCAAATCATATTATTAATAATAAAGAAGTAGATAGTTTTAAGAATATTTTTGAAGAGGTTATAAACGGAGTAAGGAAGTTAATTGAAAGAGACTTTGAAGATTATAAGATTTTTATAGTTAGTGATGTATTGCCCATTTTTATTGATGGAGTTCCCAAAGATAAAGAAATTGTTATGTTAAAAAGAGAGGATTACAATGTTTTATAAAAAATATAAAAATTTCTTACCCTCTAGGTATATTGAAAGAAAAAATAAATATTACTCTGAGATTATAAAACGAATCACTATATACATATTAATTGCTAATTTATTTTTGCTACCAATAAGTATGAATAATTTTATTTCGCATAAAAAAGAACAAACTTATGAAATGAAAAACAACATTACTATAAATAATGAGGACGTAATTTTAAATAGTGAAAAGTTAAAAAAGATTAGAGATCTCGTTTGTAAATTAAATATAATCGAGCTTACATTAAATGAAGATGAGCTTAAAATATTAGCTAATGAAAAAGATATAGCGAAGTTTATCGATGTTTTGAAAACTTATAAAATTAAGATTTTATCTATAGATATACAAGAAAAAGATCAAGTAATCAGATTAAGTGCGAGGATTAGTAAATGAAAATCAATAAATACTCAGTTTTTGTATTATTGTTGTTAAATATACTGCTATTTTTTCAAGTGTCACTAATTATAGTTAATTATAGAAAAGATATAAATAATCAAAAGACTTCAGAGAAGATTGTAAATTTAGATACTAAGAACAAACAAACAGATATAGAGACAGTACTTTATGTTTTATCAAAGGACATAAAAGATGCTAGAATAATTAAAATTAATGATAATGCTGGAGGTACTGATGTCACTTTAAATTTAAATATGGAATTTGATAGATTAATTACGGTAATGAAGTTTTTTGAAGATAATCATATTAAGATATCAAGTTGTGAATTTAATTATAATCAAAATAGTTTATCTTGCAGCGTAATTCTACATTGTGAAGGTAACAAGTTATAGTTTAGATATAGTATCATTAACCAATTTTAATGAAAATAATTGCATTTGATGTATTGTTTTGATAAAATAGCATTGTTATATTTACAGCGATTATTGTTTGTAATTATAATATTTTCATACTAGTTACAATAATTATTACATAATAGTAAAAAAATGTTTATAAATAAAAGTGCTTGAAAATATACTTAAGTAATTATATTATTTATAGTGGTTTGGTATTAATTTACCTGAAAGGGTTATAATATAAATGAATTAATAGATTTTGGAGGGATACTTAAAATGATATCAGCAAGTGATTTAAGAAAAGGTACAACTTTTGATTTAGATGGACAAGTGTTTACAGTTATAGACTTCCTACATGTTAAGCCTGGTAAGGGAGCAGCCTTCGTTAGAACAAAGCTTAGAAATGTTATTTCAGGAGGCGTTACAGATAGAACATTTAACCCAACTGAAAAGTTACAAGAAGCTGTTATTGAAAGAAAAGAAATGCAATATCTTTACTCAGATGGAGAGTTATACTATTTCATGGATCAAGAGACTTTTGAACAAATTCCTTTAAACCATGAAAAAGTTGAAGATGCTATAAGGTTCTTAAAAGAGAACATGTTTGCCATCATAAAGTTTTATAAAGGAGAAGCTTTTTCAGTTGAACCTCCAAACTTTGTTGAATTACAAGTTACTCAAACTGAACCAGGAGTTAAGGGAAATACAGCAACAAATATATCTAAGCCAGCTACAGTTGAAACTGGTGCAATTGTTAATGTTCCAATATTCGTAAATGAAGGGGACATGATCAGAATAGACACAAGAACTGGAGAATACATGGAAAGAGTATAGGCAATTTATATGCTAAGTTCTAAATGAACTTAGCATGTTTTGCATAAAGGATGTGTTATTCGTGAAGGAAATAAGAAATATTATTGAAAATCTTTATGAATTACTAGACGATAATAAAGAATCTAATAAAAGCATAGAATTTAATTCGTTAGTAGTAAATGTATTAGATAAACTATGTAATGAGGTAGAAGCTCTTCAAGTAAATCAAGAGGCACTTGAGGAATCTATTAGTTTCTTAAATGAAGATATTTCGGAGATTCAAGAAGATTTATTTGAAGAAGTATCTATAGAGGATTTAGAAGCCTATGAAGATGAATATGTTGAAGTAACTTGTAATCATTGTAAAAAGACTATATTTATAGAAACACAAGCAATTAATAATAATGAAATTATTCCTTGTCCTTATTGCTCGGAGAATATAGTGATTTAATACTCTCAATTTTTGAGAGTATTTTTTTATTCCTTAAGTAATAATTTTTTTAAAATTTTAATAAGAATTATATATATACTAGTTTACTCATTATATTTAATTTTTAAAAGCTAAGGGATAGAAAGAAGGGGAAATCTTGGAGGAGATAAGAAGTATATTGCCATTTAAAATGTATGAAATCATTAATGCAGAGGAAAAAATGGACAAACTTCAAGAGATCAGAATAAAAATAAATAAACCAATAATAGTAAGTGTTAATAATAAAGAAATAATACTTAATTATGTACCTTCAATAGATGATGTGAAAAATATACTTCAAAAAATAAGTAACTATTCACTGTATGCCTTTGAAGAAGAGATTAAGCAAGGATTTATAACTATAAAAGGTGGACATAGAATTGGTTTATCAGGTCAGTGGGTAATAGAAAATGGTTGCGTTAAAACTATAAAGTCAGTGTATTCATTAAATATAAGGATTTGTAGAGAAGTTATTGGTTGTTCAAACTCTTTAATGAAATATATTGTAGATGGCGAAAGAATCTATAATACTATTATTATTTCACCACCTAAATGTGGAAAAACCACTCTTATAAGAGATATTTCAAGGAACTTATCTAATGGATTCCCTAAATTAAAAATATCAGGTAAAAAAGTTTCAATTATTGATGAACGAAGTGAAATAGCAGCTTCATATAACGGCATTCCTCAAATGGATGTAGGTATAAGGACAGATGTTTTTGACAATTGTCTTAAAAGTTCAGGAATGATGATGGCAATAAGAAGCATGGCTCCAGAGGTTATAATATGCGATGAAATAGGTACTAATAAAGATATAGAAGCACTACTTAGTGCTTATAATTGTGGTGTAAATATTATTACAACAATACATGGAAATAATATTGAAGATTTATATAAAAGAATAGTATTTAAGGAGCTTTTAGACAATAAAGTTATTGAAAGAGTAATTGTTTTAAGTAATAGAAAAGGTATTGGGACAGTAGAAGATATTATTAATGTTATATCAGGGAGAAAGGAGGGAGAATGTGTTTAAGTTCTTTTTACTTTTAATCATAGTTGTAGCATCAAGCTATATAGGGTACCTTTACGGTAATAGATTTAGAAAGAGAGCTTTTCAACTAAATGAACTATTAAAGAGTGTTATTGATCTTCAAAATGAAATAACATATACCTTAACTCCTTTACCAGAAGCATTTATCACTATTTCTACTAAAGCAAAAGAACCAATCAATGAAATAACCAGACTTATTGGCTATCATTTGGAAAATAATTCAGCAGACAATGTATATAGTGCATGTAAATTGAGTATAATGCAGTGTGATGTTAATTTAAGTTTATTAAAAGAGGATACAGAAATAATGTTAGATTTATGTAAGTCTATCGGAGGAACTGGAATAGATGGACAAGTTAAAATCTTTACTTTAGCAATTGAAAGGATCAAAAATAATCTTTTAAAAGCAGAAAAGGAAAGTGATAAATATTCAAAAATGTATCAATATTTAGGTGTTTGTGCAGGCCTAATGATAGCAATATGTTTAGTATAAGTGAGGTGGGGGACTATGTTAGATTTATCTTTACTTTTCAAGATAGCTGGTGCTGGTATATTGTTAGTTATTATTGAGAAGGTTTTAGATAGTAGTGGGAAAAAGGAGATAGCTACTATCGCCAATATTGCAGGTATAGTAATAATATTAATGATGGTAATAACTTTAATAAGTAGGCTATTTGACTCAGTAAAGACTATGTTTATGCTTTAGGAGGAAATATGCTTATTATTAAAATAGTTTCATTTTGTTTCATTACTTTATTTCTTTACCTAATATTAAAAGAGCAAAAAAGTGAGACTGCAATTTATGTTTCTATTGTAGCAGGAATTTTAATTTTTCTTATACTAGTGCCACAAATAAGTGAAATAATCAACTTTATAAAAGATATAGCTACAAAGGCTAATATAGATATTATTTATATTGAGATTGTTTTAAAAATTGTAGCAATAGCTTATTTGACTTCTTTTTGTAGTGAAATTTGTAAAGATGCAGGTGCTGGAAGTATAGCTACTAAGGTGGAGTTTTCAGGAAAGATTATAATCCTTGTTCTTGCTATACCGATATTAATGGCAGTATTAGAATCAATTTTAAAAATAATGTAGGTGTTATTTATGAAAAAGTACTTCACTTTTTTAATATTCTTGCTGCTATTGTTCTTTAATTCAAGTTTAGTTTTAGCTATAGAAAAACAAGATAAGCAGCAAGTAGAGGACAATCCTAAAATTGAAAGGTTATACGATTATATTCAAAATATGAAAACAGATGAGGAAATATTAAATGGTCTTGATGCTAGAGAGTATATCACAAACTATATGAAAAATGGACAAGGATCCTTATCTACTGGTCAATTGATAAAGGCTTGCACAGCATTATTATTAAAAGAAGTAAGATCAACACTACAACTTATGATTTCATTAATAGTACTTGCAATAATAAGTGCTCTTCTACGCAACTTACAAAGTTCCTTCAGTGGTGAAAGTGTTTCTAATATAGCTTTTTACGCATGTTATGCTGTGATGATTATGTTGTTAACAAAAAGTTTCTTAATTTCATTAAACTTAGCCAAGGAAACTATAACTAAACTTTCAGATTTTACTGCGGTATTATTGCCAAGCTTAGTATTTTTACTTGCCACAGTAGGGGGATTAACTCAAGCGGCCACTGCAGACCCTATAGTTGTTGCAGCAGTAGGGCTTACACCAAGATTATATATAGACATAATAATACCAATAATTCTTACTGGATTTGTTTTAGGGTTTGTAAATAATCTTTCAGAAGAACATAAAATTAATGGATTATGTAAGGTTTTAAAGCAGTATATACTTTGGTTTCAGGGGATTATAATGACTATATTTATTGGTCTTCTAACGGTAAGAGGTATAGCATCTAATACACTGGATGTGGTTACTTTAAAGACTGCAAAATTTGCTGTAGACAATTTTATACCAATTGTAGGTAAAGCACTTTCAGATACTATTGCAACTATGGCAGGGTATTCTTTACTTTTAAAGAATGCTATAAGTTCAATAGGACTTCTCATAATAATAATTTTGATGCTTTTTCCTGTAATTAAGATAGCAATTATTGCTTTTGTATATAAGATATCTGCTGCATTAATTGAACCTATTGCTGATAAAAGAATTGTTAATTGTGTTGTATCAGCAAGTGAATCACTGATACTATTAATGTCATGTGTTATAAGTATTACAGTTATGTTTTTTATTATGGTATCAATAATGGCTAGTGCAGGAAAGTTTATTGTTGGAGGATAAAAATGGAGTTTCTTAAAAGCTGGGTATTAACTTTAAGTGCTACATTAATTTTTATAACCGCAGTGGAACTAATACTACCTGACAATAGTTTGAAAAAATATGTAAAGTTTGTTTTAGGGCTTATATTGATGGCAGTCATATTAAATCCTATCATTAAGTTACTTACTAGTTCAGATATAGAAATTTCGACTGCAATTGATAAATATCAGAATACTACCAATATGAACATAAGTGAAAAGAATGATAATAATAAAACTGAGGAGAAGTTTTTCGATAATCTTCAAAAAAATTGTGAAAAAATACTTGAAGATAAGCTTAAGAATAATAAATTTAAAGTTGAAATAGATGGAAAATTTGATTTTGAAAATATGACATTAGATGTTAATTATTTAAATGTCTATATAATTACTAGCGGCATAAAAAAAATAGAAAAAGTAGTAATCAATAAAAATAATTCTGAAAAGAAAGAGGTTAATAATAATTTGAGCAGAGATATTAAAACTATTCTTTCTCAAGAGCTAAAAACTTCAGAGGATAAAATAAAAGTTTTTGAAATGGAGTAGAGAGGGATAAATATGGATATAAAAAATTTTTTTGAAAAATTCAACAAGTCTTCTGATGGGCAAAAGATTTTAAAGCTGATTGCTGGATGTTTAATATTAATTTTTGTATATATTGCAATATCTTTTTTTTCAAATAAACCAGTAACGCAAACTTTTTCATCAGACACTTCAAAGAGTGAGGAAAATGCAAATGAAAATGTATCTAATTTTAATTATGAGGAACAGCAGAAGAATGATTTAAAAAGTATCTTAAAACAAATGGAGGGTATTGGAAAGGTTGACGTAATGATTACTTTTGAAAGTGATGAAACTAAGGTTCCAGCAGTAGATACTAATGCTCAAAAAGTTACTACTGATGAGACTGATAAGGAAGGAGGAAAGAGAATAACTAATCAACAGACTGATGGCAGTAAAGTGGTTGTTACTACTAGTAGTAAGGGTAATGAACCACTTATTGTTAAAACATATAAACCAAAGGTTATTGGGGTAGTAGTTGTTGCTGAAGGCGCAGAAAATAGCAAAGTTAAATATGACATAGGTAAAGCTGTTTCAAATCTTTATAATCTACCTCTAGATAAAGTGAATGTATATCCTATGAAAAAATAGCATATAATTCAGTAGAAAATAGATGGGAGGTATTTTTATGAATAGAAAGCAAGCAGGTATAATATTAACGCTTTTGGCACTTATTGTATGTGCCGGTATTTTAGCAGCTAGAGTTAATGGACAGGTTGATGATGGTACAGGCAGTCTTAGTTCATCACTATCCTTTAATAAGGATAGTAAAGACACAACAACAACTACTACAGATTACTTCTATGATTCAAGAAATGAAAGGGAACAAACAAGCTCTCAAGCACTTCAAAATCTTAAATCAATAATGGAAGACAAAAACACTTCTAAAGAGCAAAAGGATAAGGCAACACAAGAGTTTCAGAATTTAACTATGGCTATGAATTATGAAACAAGAATAGAACTAAGTATAAAGAGTAAGGGATTTGAAGATGCTCTTTGTCTAATAGAAGGAAATAAAGCTAGAGTTATAGTTAAATCTAAAGAACCTTTAACTGAAAAACAAAGTATTCAAATTCAGGATTCAGTTACAAGTGTAGCTAAAATCAAGGATATACTTATAGAGGTGAAATAAATACAATTGTAATATAACTTAATATTTGTTATAATAATCATATGATTAACAAGTTTTGCTATGCAAGACTTAAGGAGGGTAACAGAATGGATGAGCTAAACAGAGAAGTTACTAACATAGGAATTGTAAAGATTTCTGATGAAGTAGTTAGTGTTATAGCTAGTATCGCTGCTGGAGAAGTTAATGGAATTGTAGAGACTAATTCAAGTGTTACGGGTGGCATAACCCAGATTCTTACTGGTAAAAAAACTGCAGGTAAGGGTGTAAAGGTTGCTGTAGACAATGGAAGTGCTTCAATTGATATGACTATAGCCGTTTATTATGGAATTAGAATACCAGAGGTTGTATCGCAAGTACAAGAAAATGTTAAGAAAACCGTAGAAGCAATGACGGGCTTGTCAGTTTCATCAGTAAATGTTTATGTTCAGAACATAGTTGTTACTAAGAACGAAGAAAAAGTAGAAGAAGCTGAAGGATAATTTACACCCTCTGTTTACAGAGGGTGTTTCATTGTGTAAAAATAGTATTAACGTTTAATAATGTTAAAGTATGACTATAATATTAATAAAAACATAGGAGGATAAAATGAATAGAGTTAAATCAAGAGAAGTAGCTGTACAGCTATCATATCAAATGCTTATGAATAAGGAATCTGCAGAAGAGGTAATACAGAGCTTAATTGAAAATTATGAAGAAGACTTAAATGAGTTGGATTTAGAATATATTAAGAGAATTATTACTGGTATAGATGAAAAAAAGGATGAACTTGATGCTACTATAGAGAAGTATCTAGTTAATTGGAAATTTAATAGAATACCAAAGGTAAATATATCAATTTTAAGAATGGCTATTTTTGAAATGCTATATATGAATGATATTCCAGAGAAGGTTTCTATAAATGAGGCTATAGAGCTTGCTAAAATATTTTCAGATGAAAAATCAGTATCATTTATAAATGGTATATTAGATAAAATTTTAAAAAGTAATTAATTTTAAGGGGGCATTTATTATGGGGCAAATAATCGATGGAAGAGCAGTTGCAAGAAATGTTAAAGAGGAAATAAAATCTTTCGTTAATGAAAGACAACTAAAAGGAAAAACAATACCTTGTGTAGCGTCAATTTTAGTGGGAGAAGATCCAGGATCAATTTACTATCAGAACAGTCAAGAAAAGGTAGCAAAGGAGTTAGGGGTAAAATTTGAGAAGATATGCCTACCTAGTGATATTTCAGAAGAAGAGGTTTTAAGTACTATTAAAGGGTTAAATGATAATAAAGAAGTGCATGGTATAATTCTTCAATTACCTCTTCCGAAAAATTTTAATGACAAAAATATAATTGCTGCAATATCTCCTGAAAAAGATATTGATTGTCTAACGGATATAAGTATAGGTAGATTTTATCAAGGAGATAGATGTTTTGTTCCATGTACACCTAAAAGTGTATTAACGCTATTAAAGTATTATGATATAGAACTTGAAGGAAAAAATGCAGTAGTTATTGGAAGAAGTAATATAGTAGGCAAACCAGCTGCCCAGCTTTTATTAAATGAAAACTGTACTATTACTATATGTCATTCTAGAACTAGAGATTTAGAGAAGGTTTGTAAGGAAGCTGATATATTAGTAGCTGCAATAGGTAGACCTAATTTCGTTGATAACAGATATGTAAAACAAGGTGCTGTAGTTATTGATGTAGGTACTTCTTCTTTAAACGGAAAAATTACAGGAGATGTGGATTTTGAGAAAGTTAAAGATATAGCATCTCATATAACGCCAGTGCCAGGGGGAGTTGGAGCTTTAACTACTACTCTATTATTATTAAATGCATGCGAGGCAGCGAGAAGAGATGATAATTAAAACCCTTAGTGTAACTGAGGTTAATAATTATTTAAAAAAAATTGTAGATAATGATTTTATTTTAAATAACCTAAATGTTAAGGGGGAAATCTCCAACTTAAAAGTACATTCTAGTGGACATATTTATTTTTCTCTTAAAGATGATCTCTGTAAGATTAACTGTATAATGTTTAGAAGTGATGCAGCATCTCTAACCTTCAAGCCTAAAGATGGTATGAAGGTTGAAATGAAATGTAGACTTTCTACATATGTTAAGGATGGTACTTATCAATTATACTGTAGACAATTAAAACAGGGTGGAATTGGTGATTTGTTTGTTCAATTTCAGCTATTGAAGGAAGACCTTTTTAAGGAAGGTCTTTTTGATGAACAATACAAAAAGCCAATTCCTTCATTTCCTCAAAGGATAGGAGTAGTAACCTCACCTACAGGAGCTGCAATTAAAGATATTATAAATGTGGTAAAGAGAAGAAATTCATTTGTTGATATAGTATTATATCCATCTTTAGTTCAGGGTGAAGGAGCTAGTGAGGATTTAATTAAAGGAATAGAATTTTTCAATAAAAATAATACAGTTGACATTATTATTATTGGAAGAGGAGGAGGCTCAATTGAAGAGTTATGGGCTTTTAATGATAAAAACCTTGCTTATACTATCTTCAAATCCAAAATACCTATAATTTCTGGTATAGGACATGAGGTTGACTTTACAATAGCTGATTTTGTAAGTGACATTAGAGCTGCTACCCCTTCTGCTGCTGCAGAGATAGCAGTTCCACAATTAAGTGAGATTATTGATAAAATTTTAAACACTTCAGATATTCTTAAAAGAAGTATTAGTAGAATACTATCTTTGGAAAAAAACAGAATAGGAAGCTGTGAAAAATTATTAAAAACTTATAGTCCTCTAGAATTGATTGTTAATGAATATAATAAAATTGATAATTTAAAGGATAAATTGAACAAATCTATCCATAAAAGAGTTGATAATACGTATCTTGAATTAAGAAATGCAAATAATTTACTTGTAGCTTTTAATCCAACTAACGTTTTAAATAAAGGCTATGCTATAATAGAAGATAGTAAAGATAGGATTATTAGAGATTTAGAACATTTGAGAAAAGAGAATGAAATAAAGATAACATTAAAAGACGGAAGTACAAAGATAACTATTAGTTCTATTGAATGAGGTGTTATTAATGCCAAGAAAAGTTGAATCGTATAATGACATGTTTTCTAGGTTACAGGAAGTTGTTAATAAGTTAGAAAGCAATGAGCTTTCCTTAGAAGAATCAATGAAAGTTTATGAGGAAGGAGTAAAGCTCGTAAATAAGCTTTATAAAACTTTAAATAATTTTGAAGGGAAGATAAAGGTTATTAATGATGACCAAGAGATAGATATAAAAGGAGTATAAAATGAGTATTTTTCAAATAAAGAAGAACATTGATACTTACCTAGAAGAATATTTTAAAAATAAAGGTACTTATAATAAATTAATTTATGAATCAATGGCTTATAGTGTAAATATTGGTGGTAAAAGAATAAGACCAATTTTGTTATTATTAACTTATGAAATGTATCAACAAGATATACATAAAGTGATGCCAATGGCAGCTGCTATAGAAATGATTCATACTTATTCATTAATACATGATGACTTACCTTCTATGGACAATGATGATTTGAGAAGAGGTAAGCCTACTAACCATAAGGTTTTTGGGGAAGCTATAGCAATACTTGCAGGTGATGGGTTATTGAATGAAGCTATGAATATTATGATAAATTTCAGTATAGACAATGGAATTAGAGCATTAAAAGCAAGTAAAATCATATCTGAAGCTGCTAGTGCCGATGGTATGATTGGAGGACAAGTGGTTGATATATTAAATGAAGGTAAGAATATATATGAAGATGAGTTAAGATATATGCATCTTAAAAAAACAGGAGAGATAATTAAAGCATCTATTTTAGCAGGAGCTGTTCTTGGAGGAGCACCAGAAGAACATATTAATCTGTTAAGTGAGTTTGGTGAAAAGCTTGGATTAGCATTTCAAATAAAGGATGATATACTTGATGTTATTGGTTCAACAGAAAAATTAGGGAAAAATGTAAAAAGTGACATATACAACAATAAAACTAATTTTGTTACCGTATATGGAGTTGGAAAGTGTAAACAGCTATGCGAAAGTTTAACTAATCGTTGTATAGAAATATTAAACGAACTTCCTTTAAATAGTAGCAACTTAAGAAAAATTACTATTGAACTTTTAAATAGAGAATTTTAATTTAAAAATACACAGGTTCAATCATTAAACAATTCATGAAAGATAAAATTAATAGGCATCGAACCTACTTAATTTTAGTCAGATTTCACAAAGTCCAATGAAAGCAAATAGCCTCAACATGCAATGCTTTTTCTAAAGATATATAAGTTCAATCATTAACGAATTTTAGGGAAAAGTTTCGGCATTCAATACTTTTCGTAAAATTCTTAATTCAATTATGAACTTCTATATCTGAATTATAAGTTCAGTTATGAAGTTGTTTATCTATATGCATTGGAGCAAGAAGGTGTATATCTATAAACAGGTCTGGCATTCAACCCTTTTTCTATAATTCTTAATTTAGTGTAACCTTGTGTATGTATAATAATTATTAGAAGGAATGAATATATATGGATAAAATATTTGATGGTATATCCCATCTAAATGATATAAAAAGTCTAAATGAAATTGAGATGAAAAAGCTATCAGATGAAGTTAGGGCTTTTTTAATAGAAAAGGTGTCAAAGAATGGTGGACATTTGGCATCAAATTTGGGAGTGGTAGAACTTACATTAAGTTTATCTAAGGTGTTTGATTTCCCAAAAGATAAAATTGTATGGGATGTAGGACATCAGTGTTATATTTATAAGATATTAACGAACAGAAAAGATGATTTTGATACTTTAAGAAAATTTGGCGGTATAAGCGGTTTTCCTAAACGTTGTGAAAGTAAGTACGATATTTTTGATACGGGACATAGTAGTACTTCAATTTCAGCGGCCTTAGGTATTGCTAGAGCGAGGGATCTATTAAAAAAAGATTATCATGTTATTGCTGTTATAGGTGATGGAGCTCTTACTGGTGGAATGGCTTTGGAAGCTTTAAATGATGCTGGGTATAATAAAACTAACATTATTATTATTATTAATGATAATCAGATGTCTATAGGGAAAAATGTTGGAGTATTATCTACATATTTAAATAAGCTTAGATTAAATCCAAATTATAATAAAATAAAATATGAAATAAATAGTACCTTAAGTCATAGTAATGTAGGAAAAAATATAGTAACATCATTAGGTAAGATTAAAGATAGTATAAAGCAATTAGTTGTTCCAAGTATGATTTTTGAAGACATGGGACTAAAATACTTGGGTCCTATAGATGGACATAATTTAAAGGAATTAAATGAAATATTAACAAAAGCAAAAAAATTAGAAGGTCCTGTTATAATACATACAATAACTCAAAAAGGTAAAGGCTATAACTTTGCAGAGGAAAATCCAAAAAAGTTTCATGGTATAGGGCCTTTTGATAGTGATAGTGGAGAGATATGTACAACATCTGGAAGAACATATTCTTCAGCTTTTGGAGAGACTTTAATTGAAATTGCTAGAGAGAAGAAAGATGTAGTAGCAATAACAGCTGCTATGCCTGATGGAACTGGGTTAAAGAATTTTGCCAATGAGTTTCCAAATAGATTTTTTGATGTTGGAATTGCTGAACAGCACGCAGTTACCTTAGCAGCAGGAATGGCTGTAGAAGGTTTAAGACCTGTATTTGCAGTTTATTCAACTTTCTTACAAAGAGCCTATGATCAAATATTGCATGATGTGTGCATTCAAAAATTGCCAGTAGTATTTGCAATAGATAGAGCTGGGATAGTTGGAGAAGATGGAGAAACTCATCAGGGTGTATTTGATATCTCATACTTATCACATATCCCTAATATGACAATAATTTCACCTAAGTGTATTGATGAATTACAGGTAATGCTTAAATGGGCTTTAGTTCAAAATTTTCCAATAGCTATAAGGTATCCACGTGGAGGAGATAATAATAATATAAAATTACTTCCTGTACAAGAAGTTAAAAAAGGAAAATGGGAAGTTCTAAAGGACGGTAGAAAGATTGCAGTTATTGCAACAGGAAAAATGGTACAGCATTCTATTCAAGCTATCAATTTATTAAAGGATAAAAAAGAAGAAGTTACTTTAATTAATGCTTGTTTTATAAAACCTTTAGACGAAGAGTTATTAAGAAATTTATCCAATAAAGGGTTCGATATAATAACAGTTGAGGATAACATGGTAAAAGGTGGTCTAGGTTCAGAAGTTTTAGGATATTTGAATAAAATTTCACATAGTAGGAAGGTTATAAATTTAGGGTACAGAGATGAGTTTATTCCACATGGAGAGATAAGTATACTTTATAAACTGTTCAAATTAGACCCTCAAAGTATAAAACACGAAATTCTTAAATTACTATAACAGAGGAGATAAAAATGTCAGAGAAAAAGGAAAGGTTAGATATATTATTAGTTGAACGAGGTTTTTTTCAATCAAGAGAGAGAGCAAAGACTAATATAATGGCAGGAAATATTTTTATAGATGGTAGAAGAGTAGATAAATGCGGAGAAAAAGTTAAGATAGAGGCACATATTGAAGTAAAAGGAGAAGATTTGCCATATGTTAGTAGGGGTGGATTTAAGCTAGAAAAAGCTATTAAATCTTTTTTAATTTCATTAAAAGATAAAATATGCTTGGATATTGGAGCTTCAACGGGAGGATTTACAGATTGTATGCTTCAGAACGGTGCGAAAAAGGTCTATGCAATTGATGTAGGGTATGGACAATTTGCATGGAAACTGAGAACTGATCCTAGAGTTGTATGCATGGAAAGAACTAATGTAAGATATGTAACTCCTGAACAAATTAATGATGAAGCAGATTTTGCATCAATAGATGTGTCATTTATTTCATTGAAAAAAGTACTTCCGGCAGTTGTAAGTCTTCTTAATGAACAAGGAGAAGTTGTTGCTTTAATTAAACCTCAATTTGAAGCAGGAAGAGAAAAAGTAGGGAAAAAAGGGGTTGTTAGGGATCCTAAAACCCATGAAGAAGTGATTACTGATATTGCAGATTATGTAGAAGAATCAGGTCTTAAGATTATAAGCGTAGGTTACTCTCCTATAAAGGGACCAGAAGGAAATATTGAATACCTAATTTATTTTACTAAAGATAGTTCAATTAATATATCTTTTGACAAACAAGATATATCTGAAGTTGTTAAAGCATCTCATGAGCAGTTATAATTGGGAGGAATCATGAAAAATATAGGAATCTTTATTAATCCGTCAAAAGATAAAGATGGATTAATTCTATCTATGATTTTAAAAAAAATTAAATTCTATTTTAACAACTCACATACTTATATTATTAATTCTAAAAATGATGTTGAAAATTTAAAGTCACCCTTAGATGTTTTATTCGTTTTAGGGGGAGATGGAACAATTTTAGGAGCTGCAAGAGATATAGTGCCTTCTATTAATGTGCCTATTTTAGGTATCAATATAGGTCATTTAGGTTTTTTAACTAGTGTAGAAATTGCTGAAATAGACTGGGCTTTGAAAAAGATAAAGCAAGGTCGAATAAAGTATGAAAGAAGAATGATGCTTAAGTGTACTGTTTATGATAATGAGAATGAATATAGTAATCTTGCTCTAAACGATATAGTAGTAGCAAGAGGAACACTTTCTAGAATGGTAGAGTTTCAAATATATGTTGATGATAAAGTATATTCATCTTTTAAAGGTGACGGAATTATAGTTTCAACACCTACAGGATCAACTGCATATTCCTTTTCAGCTGGAGGACCTTTAATAGTACCATCTTTAGAACTTATATCAATAATTCCCATATGTTCTCATACTCCGACAATGCGTCCAATTATTGTAGGCGCTCAAAGTACTATAAAAATTATTTCACAGGACTTTGACGAAGAATTATTTTTAACTGTTGATGGCCAAAAGTCTATAAAGTTATCAAAATCATCACAAATTATTGTAAATAAATTTTCTACAAGTTGTAATTTGGTGGTTTTTGATAATTTCGATTATTTTGAAGTTTTGAGAAATAAAATTTTAAATAAAAATGGTGAATGGTAAGGTGAATAACTTTGAAATCAAAGAGACATTTGAAGATACTAGAAATAATTGGCGAAAAAGTGATTGAGACTCAAGAAGAGTTAGCAGATGAGTTAAAAAAGGCAGGTTTTGATGTAACGCAAGCCACAGTTTCAAGAGATATAAAAACATTGAAACTAATCAAAGTTTTAGGAGCAGATGGAAAATATAAATATTCTTCTATAAAGCCAGAAAATAATGAAATAACCGATAAAATGACCAGTATTTTTGCAAATACCGTTCTTCATGTAGAAAATATTGATAAGATGGTTGTTGTCAAGACTCTCTCAGGATCAGCATCAGCAGCTGCCGAAGCTATAGATTTGTTAAGCCTAGGTGAAATAGCTGGAACTATTGCTGGTGATAATACAATTTTTATTTTAGTTAGAACTAATGAGAAAGCAGAAGAGCTTGTTGAAAAAATGAAAAAAATGATTAGATATTAATAGTATTTTAAGGTGGGGTAAAATGTTATTACAACTAACTATTGAAAATTTTGCTCTGATTGAAAAGCTTACAATTTCCTTTGAAAAAGAATTTAATATTTTGTCTGGTGAAACAGGAGCAGGTAAATCAATTTTAATTGATGCTATTAATTATGTATTAGGTAGTAAGTTCAATAAAGACTTAATTAGAACTGGAGAAATGAAAACTTTTGTTGAAGCAGTATTTGACATAGAAAATGAAAAGATAAAGGAATGTTTAGATGATTTAAATATAGAATATGATGACTTGGTAATAATATCTAGAGAGACCTTCCAGAATGGAAAAAGTATTGTGAAGGTAAATGGTAAAGCTATTATTTTATCAACATTAAAAAAATTAACAGAAAAATTAATAGATATTCATGGTCAGCATCAAAACCAAGCTCTATTAGATAAAGCAAATCATATTATATATCTAGATAGTTATGGTGAAGATAAAATACATGAAAAAATATCTGAATACTATGTATTATTTAAAAAGTTAAAAGATTTAGATGAGAAGATTCAAAATCTAAAAGGTAATGAAGATAGAGAAAAACTATTGAATTATTTGAAATTTCAAGTGGATGATATTGATGAAGCTAATCTTAAAGTTGGAGAAGATGAAGAGTTAGCAGAAAAGTATAATTTATTATCACATGCAGAAAAGATAAATAATAGTTTAACGATAGCCTATAATCTATTGAATGAACGAAGTGATGGAGAATCTATTTTAGATAATCTTTCTCATGTATGTCATGAATTAACTTCAATTGAAAAGCATTTAGAAAAAGTTAGAGAAATAAATCAGTGTTTAAATAACATTTATTATAATTTACAAGATATATCACGAGATGTTAGAAACTTAAATGAAGATGTTGTTTATGATGAAAAGGAATTAGAACAAGTTAATAGTAGAATATATAAAATAAGTTTGTATAAGAAAAAGTACGGTGAAAAAATTGAAGATATTTTAAATTATAAGAATGAACTTTTAAAGCAGTATGATGAATTGTTGAATTCTGAAGCTACAATAAAAATGCTAATAGCTGAGAAAGATATGCTTTTAGATAGAATGGAAGTACTTTCTAAAGAAATCCATTTAATTAGACTAGATATCGCTAATGAACTTGAAAATAGGATTTCTGATGAACTTAAATATGTTGGTTTAGAAAAATGTGCGTTTAAAATAGAGGTTGTGTATCATTCAGATTTTAATTTAAGAGGTAAAGATGAAGTTCAGTATTTAGTATCTACAAATCCTGGTGAGCCGCTAAAGTCTATGGAAAAAGTTGTATCAGGTGGAGAACTTTCCAGAATAATGCTTGCTTTAAAGACTGTTTTTGTTAACAAGGATAGAATACCTACAGTGATATTTGATGAAATTGATACAGGAATAAGTGGTAGAATAGCTCAATGTGTTGCAGAAAAAATGTATGAGATATCCACTAAACATCAAGTTTTTTGCATAACTCATTTACCTCAGATTGCCTGTATGTCAGATTGTCATTTTTTAGTATCAAAGCATATTCATAATAATAAAACTTTTACTCAAGTAAAGAAAATTACTGAGGAAGATAAAATATTAGAGATTGCAAAAATGATTGGTGGAGTTGAAGTTACAAGTTCAACTATAGAAAATGCAACAGAAATGACTAAGATGGCAAATCAAAAAAAGAAAAATATACGTAAATGCTAAATACATAAATATTGAAAATATAGGAAAAATAGAACTGATTAATAAGTTCTATTTTTTTGTTTCTTAAATTTTTAACTTAATCATAAAATTAGTATATTTTTATTTAAATTGTCTAGAATAACAAAGTTACTATAGCATATAGCAAGTAAAAAGTGGGTAACTTAAAAACAGAAAAGGAGGAGATAAAATGGATAAAAAGCTTATAAGAAAACTTTGCTATGTTCTGGCTCCAGTGATTTTATTAAGCTTTTGTATATTCTCTTCTATACAAAAAGTACCTACAAATTTTAATAATAATACTATTTCCTTCAAAAATATCTTTACCTATTCTAATATATATAATACTTTAAATAGAGAACAAATACAGTCTAATGTTAAATTATTAGGTTTATTTGACGTAAAATCTGTTTCTTCAAGCAAAGTAGATGGCATAGAATTATATCCTGGTGGATCTTGTATAGGAGTAAAAATAAACACCATAGGCATATTAGTTGTAGGGTTTTCAGATATAGAAACTTTAGAAGGAAAGGTTGAAAGTCCAAGTAAAAGAGCAGGTATTGAACTTGGAGATATAATTTTAAAAGTAAATGAAGAAGAAATAGAAAGTTCAAGAGATCTTATACGAAAGTTAAATTCTGCAAAAAAGTCATCTTTGGATATTGTAATTGATAGAAATGGTGAAAAAATCAATAAAACAATAGAGGGTGTAAAAGCAACAAATGATGATAAATATAAAATTGGTTTATGGGTAAGAGATTCTACAGCAGGTGTCGGTACATTAACATTTTATGATGGAAAAACAAATAAGTTTGGTGCTTTAGGCCATCCAATTACTGATTATGATACTAATACGATTTTAAAAATAAAAGAAGGAAAGATTGTTGATACTTCTGTTATAAGTGTAAGAAAAGGACAAAAAGGAACACCAGGGGAATTAAAAGGAGTTTTTATAGAAGAAGATAAACCAATTGGTAATATTGTTAATAATACAATATGTGGAATATTTGGGACATCCGACAAATCTATTGTTAATAAACCTATTAATAGACCGTTGAAAGTTGGACTTAGACATGAACTTAAAGAAGGAAAAGCACAAATAATTACTACTGTTGATGAAAATGGACCTAGCTTATATAATATAGAAATAGTAAAACTGCTTCCACAGGAGAAACCTGGTCCCAAAAGTATGATTATAAAAGTTACAGATTCAAGACTTCTATCTAAAACAGGAGGAATTGTTCAGGGAATGAGTGGAAGTCCTATAATCCAGAATGATAAGATTGTAGGCGCTGTAACCCATGTATTAATTAATAAGCCAGATTTGGGATATGGTATTTATATTGAATGGATGTTAAAAGATGCTAATATAATTAATTGATAAAAAAATAAGAATTGTGTTATAATTTATAAAGATATCCTTTGAAGGTATCCTTCGGATATCTTTTATCTTTTAATTTATCGAATCCAACAATTTTATAAACTTTTTTTTATTAAAAGAAGGAATAAATGGTGATTTGTCGAATAAAATAATTGTTAATAATTGGAATAGAGTGTGAAGGGGAGAAATTTATGCAAGAATCAAAAATATCAGTTTTAATAGCAGATGATAATAAAGAATTTTGTAACATATTAAATGATTATTTATTAAACCAAAGAGATATTATCGTAACTGGAATTGCAAAGGATGGACTTGAAGCATTAAAACTTATTGAAGAGAAGAAACCGGATTTGGTTGTATTAGATATAATAATGCCTCACCTGGACGGTTTAGGTGTTCTTGAGAAGTTAAATACAATGAATTTAAGTCCAATGCCAAGAATTATAGTTCTTTCAGCAGTTGGACAGGATAAAATTACACAAAGAGCAATAACTCTTGGAGCGGATTATTATGTTGTAAAACCTTTTGATATGGATGTCTTTACAAAGAGAATTAGACAAATGTTTAATAATACTATATCTAGCGATACAAATAGAAAAACCATATCATTTGTTGAACCTCCAGAAGTTAAGGTAGAAGCAAGAAAAGAACCAGTTGATTTAGAATCAGAAATAACAAACATTATTCACGAAATAGGAGTGCCAGCTCATATAAAAGGATACATGTATTTAAGAGAAGCTATAAGCATGGTAGTGAATGATATGGAGCTTTTATCAGCAGTAACAAAGGAGCTATATCCTTCAATCGCAAAAAAATATAATACTACAGCTAGTAGAGTTGAAAGAGCAATAAGGCATGCAATTGAAGTTGCTTGGGGAAGAGGCCAAGTTGAAGCAATTAATAAGCTATTTGGATATACTATTCACAATGATAAGGGCAAGCCAACAAATTCAGAGTTTATTGCTATGGTAGCTGATAAGTTAAGACTTAAAAATAAAGTAAGCTAAGCGATGTATTCAAGTCATTTCTAGTATGTTCGGATGTACTGATTGAAAAACACATCTAGATTTAAGAGCATTAAGCTTATAAGCACTTAATATGAAGCGAATAAAGTAAGAATGTAAGAAAAATCCTTCTTAGTATTATACATAATATAATATTAAGGAGGATTTTTTACATTAATAAAGTTTTTCAAAAGACTTTAGTTTTTGGGGTTTGTCCACCAAATCGCCAACTATCAAAAACTTCTTACCTATTTATATTTGTCAAAAGAATAACCTATAACTAGTTTGGTAAGCTATAATTAGTATATAATTAATCTATGATTTAATATTAATTGCAGTTATTACAGCATAAGAAATTAGTTAATCTTGAGAGGTTTTATGGATAATAAATTAAATAAAAAATTTAAAACTTGGTTTTCAACGATTAAGCAAATAGTCAAAAAAATAAAAAAAGAGATTGGAGCATTATATTTGGCATCTAAACGACCAGACGTACCTTTTTATGCAAAATTAATTTCAATATTAGTAGTAGGCTATTCTTTAAGTCCTATTGATTTAATACCTGATTTTATACCCATATTGGGATATCTTGATGATTTGATTCTATTACCACTTGCTATTGCTTTTGTTATAAAACTAATACCAAGCGATATTATGAATGAATGTAGACAACAATCAGAATATATTTTTAATGAAGGTAAGCCTAAAAATTGGGTTGCTGGAGGTATTATAATATGTATTTGGATTATAATAACCAGTTACATTTTAATAAAGATAATTTAAAATTTTAATTTAGAATATTTAGTAAAAAGCTATCTAATATAAATTTGTGATTAAAGTATATTAAATAGTTATTTAGGTGTTGTAAAATTTAAGAAAAAGCAATTGTACTTTATTTCTTAATAAAAGAAATATATAATGGGAGGTAAGTAATGGAAGATTTGTATGAAAAGACTATAAAGGAAGAACTTGTCTATCAGGGAGACTATTTAACAATCGTAAATAGCATAGTGGAACTTCCTAATGGAAAACAAGCTAAACGTGATATGATAAGACATCCAGGCGCTGTCGCAATATTAGCATTTATTGATGATGACAAAATACTTATGGTTGAACAATTTAGAAAACCAGTAGAAAAGATTTTATTAGAAATTCCAGCAGGTAAAATTAACATAGGTGAAGACCCTCTTCAATGTGCTAAGAGAGAATTGGAAGAAGAGACTGGTTACAAGAGTGATTCTTTTGTATATCTGGGTAAATTTGCTCCTGCGCCAGGATTTTGTGACGAATATATTCATCTTTTTAAAGCTACTAAATTAGCTAGTGGAAAAGCTTGTTTTGATGATGATGAGTTTATAAATGTAAAAATATACTCAATTAAAGAAATAAAAAATATGATCAAAGAAGGAAAGATTGAAGATGCTAAAACTATGGCTTCGTTGATCTATATATCTTAACTTTTCTGTGTTCATCTTTTATATTATAGCCTACATAAATTAGTATAACTTGTTATTTGAATACATAGTATTAATTAATGGGTAGTAGGGAGGTAAAAAGATGAACACATTTCTTGATAAGATTAATGAAAATATAAGAGATAATAAAATATTATACCTAACTATTTTCACGTTTTTTACCGTAGGTGTAGTTTTAGGAATATATACTGTATTTTATATGAGTGATTTGAGTAGAAATGATTTAGCATCGTATTTTAATAATTTTATGACGGTAATTGGTGAGAAACCAATAGATTACAAGTTCTTGTTAACTGAGGCATTAAGAAATAATTTGTTACTTCTTCTTGGGGTGTTTGTTATTGGGTTATTGGTAGTTGGAGCACCTATTATTTTGATTCTTATACTTTTTAAGGGCTTTTTAATAGGCTTTACATTCTCACTCATAATAAACATTTTAGGAACAAAAGGAATAGGACTAGCTTTAATTGCAGTAATACCTCAAAATTTAATATATGTACCTTGTTTCATAGTATGTTCTGCTTTTTCTATACAGCTTTCCATAGTAAAACTAAAAGGTAAAATAAATAAAGCTCACCAAACAAAAGAATATATGTCTCAATATTTTAATCTTTATATAGTTTGTTTTTTTCTCTTGATTTTGGGCGTTTTTGTAGAGACTTATATAATACCGAATTTAATTAAATTTATAATAACTAAAATATACGTATAAGAGGTTTTTATAATTGCTTAGGAAAAGACAAAAACAATAATATGTTTTCTAATATTTTTAAGGCGGAACCTAAGGAAAAAAGATAAATTCTCACTGTATTAATCATAAGAGAAATTGAGAAAATATTAATAAAAAACAATGTTAATTACTAGTGAGATTTATAAGTAATTTTGTTTTTTTAGATTTCTAAAAATTATAGTGTTATTTATTAGTATTTATATTTAATTTATTATATTAAAATATTTTATTATAAATGCGGAAGACTTAACGTGTTGTTTTGGGTGGAGGAAAAATTATGAGAATGTACGATATAATCTTAAAAAAAAGAAATGGTGAGGAATTATCTACCGAAGAAATAAACTATTTTATAGAAAATTATACAAAGGGAGATGTGCCAGATTATCAAGTATCGGCTCTTTTAATGTCTATATTTTTTAATAAAATGACTAGCAAAGAAACATCCGATTTAACTATGGCTATGGTTAATTCAGGTGACACTTTAGACCTTTCTCAAATAAAAGGAATAAAAGTTGATAAGCATTCCACTGGTGGCGTAGGAGATACTACCACTTTGATATTAGCACCTATGGTAGCAGCACTAGGAATTCCTGTTGTCAAAATGTCAGGGAGAGGTCTTGGTCATACTGGAGGAACTATTGATAAATTAGAATCTTTTAAGGGATTTTCAGTTAATCTTAGTAAACAACAATTTATTAATAATGTGAATTCAATAAAGATCGCTGTGGTAGCACAAACGGCAGATTTAGCACCTGCAGATAAAAAGCTTTATGCTCTCAGAGATGTTACAGCAACTGTGGATAATATATCCTTGATTGCATCAAGTGTAATGAGCAAGAAAATTGCAGCAGGTGCAGATAGTATTGTACTTGATGTTAAGGTTGGAGAAGGTGCGTTTATGAAAACATCAGAATCAGCACATGAGCTTGCAAAAGAAATGGTACGCATAGGTGAAGCGGTGGGAAGAAAAACAATAGCCGTTATTTCAGATATGGATCAACCGTTGGGGTTAGCCATAGGTAATGCACTAGAGGTTGAAGAAGCGATTAATACATTAAAAGGTAACGGTCCAAAAGATTTACTTGAGCTTTGTATTACATTAGGTAGCAATATGGTAATTTTATCTGGTAAAACTACAAATTTAGATGAGGCTAAAACAATGTTAATGAATACTATAGTCTCTGGAAAGGCACTAGATAAATTAAAGGAATTTGTTAATGCACAAGGTGGCGATATAAGTTGTATAGATGATACAACAAGATTACCGAAAGCAAATTATATAATTCCCGTAGTAGCTTCTAAGACAGGATATGTTACAAAAATTCATGCTGAGCAAATAGGATTAATAGCAATGGAATTAGGCGCTGGAAGAACTACTAAAGAAGATGTAATAGATCTTGCGGTTGGAATTGTACTAAATAAAAAAAGAGGAGATAAAGTAGAGGTGGGAGATGTTTTAGCATTTATTCATGCTAATGATAGAGATAAGGGTAAAAAAGCTGTTGAAGATTTAGTTAAAAGTTATATAATATCAGATTTAATGGAAAATAATATACCTTTAATTTACGATATTGTATATTAGAATAGGTGTTTAGCGTATATATTTATTATGATTTCTAACTTTCTTATTTGGAATCATTTAAAAAAGCGAAATCTAGATAAAGCTGAGTAGGTTCTATGAATGCTTAGCTTTATTCATAAGTCTACTTACTTATTTTAAGGTGATTAAAAAAAAGAAAAAACATAGTATTAAGGTAATAGGGATTAACTCAAGAGCAATTTTTAGGCTTTGAGAGTAATCTCTTTTTATTTGTTTTCATTTCACAAAGTAAAACTTAGTATGTATAAAGACTATTAAGTTTTATTTCACAAAGGAATTTTATATGTTTTGTAGAAATATAAGAAATATAAGAAATGTAGAATAACAATATATAAACTAGTGTTATATTTAATTTTATTATGGTTTGGGACGTTAATAACAGTTAAATAAAGTTTATAAAAATTTATAATGAAAGAGAGGTGAAATCCGTTACGAAAATCTAATGTGATTAAAATAAAAGTCTTGATTTTGTATTATATATGTACTTTAATGATTGTGAATGTAAACGCCCATGAGGTTTTTCGCAACGTACACATATATAATTGGGAAGTCGTTATATCCCCTACTAAAAGGTGGTAAAGCCTATGGAGTATTACAGCAAACCAGAGTAGCTTAGGCAAAATGGGACACTATAGTAGGAAAGAAACAAAATTTATAGGCTTTTATATTTTTTTTATAAGGTTTTATAGATTTTTGGTAACGGTATCAATGTGATAACAAGAAAATATGCCAATAGACCTCAATGGCAGAGAGTGCTAGAAAAGAGATTTAAGCTTGCATGTATAAATGATGAGGAGTTTAATGGTTATATATCTTTAATATATTTAGATAAGGTAAAAGAGCCTTTGATTAAAAATATTCAAGGTATAGATTTAATTCTAGCCGACAAAGGATACAAGTGGCTTCAAATTACTCCGTTAAATGCAAATTATTCGCTTACTACTATGTTTGATAATAACGATAATATAATTGAATGGTATTTTGATATTACAAAAGAAAATGGGGTGACCGATCAAGGGATGGCTTACTGGGATGATCTTTTATTAGATTTAGCAGTGTTGCCAAGTGGTGATATATTTCTATTAGATGAAGATGAACTGTATCAGGCACTAAATAACGGTGATATTTCAACAGAAGAATTCGACTTAGCTTGTAAGGAAGCAAAGATATTGGAAAGGATAATTTCTACTAAAAAACTTACTTGTTTATGTAATAAGTGGTTGAAATATATGGAGAATATTGATTTATATATATAGAAATTAATTATTTTTTTCTTGTTGTTATTTTACTAAGTAAAATTTAGTGAAATTTGAGTGGCGTCAATATTTAATAAGATTTATTTGCTGCTGTTTCACAAAGTGAAATCCGGCTCAAATTCATGTATGGAGAATAAAAAAATATTTAGAAGATAAAAGTATAAGTAATATTATTCAACATATATTTAATAGTAGCATTAGTTTTGGGGAGGCAATATGTTTCATAAAAGTTATAAAACATATAATAATTATGAAATGGAACAAATTGAGTTACTAGATGGTGGTGAAAAGCTATTAAAGAAGGCAAATTTCAGAATTTTAAAGATTGTTGCGTCATATGATTCTGAGGAAGATCAGTATATAACTTTGGCAACCTGTATAAATCAAAATAATGAAATTGAGACTATAAGCATAGAAGGGTTTAAGATAGAGAATTCTGTAACTTCTCTTCAAGGTGCATATATAGAGATTGACGTTTATCAAGATGATAATGAAGAATATTATGAGGGTAGAATATACAAACAATGATATAAGCCGGTATTGAGATTTTCTCAATACTGGCTTGCTATTTTGTTTGCTATTATTTTATAAAGTGAAATGACAGAAGTAATATTATTGTATAACGATATGTAATAAATAATATTTTAACATACATATTATAGAATTATATAAATAATATACAATCAAATATTAGGGGTTAGGGGGCAAAAAAATGAAATTGTTTTTATTAAGTAAATTAAATTCACATAGAGAAGATTCTGTAAATAAGCTCCTATTATCAACCATAGGTAAAAAAGGGGCTCAAGTGGGTTATATTTCATTCAATTCAGATAGTATGAGAAAAGTTTTTAATAGTAATATGTTTTTTTATAGGGGTTTAGGTCTATCTAATATATTATATTTTGATTTAGAAGAAGAATTTAATTCAACAATAACAGATAATATTTTAAATTGTGACGCAATATATCTATGTAGTGATGATACAAATAAATTACTATATCTTCTTAAAAAGAGAAATATGAATAAGATATTAAAACGGTATGTTTCACAAGGTGGCATTTTAGTCGGAGTAAGTGCTGGAGGTATTTTAATGACTGAAGATATAGCTATTGCATCCTTAATAGTTGGTGAAGAACCACCTGTAAAAGACGCAACATTTCTATCTTTAGTTGATTTTACTTTCATTCCTCACTGGCAAGAAAATACTCAATATTTACCTATGCTTATAGATTATTCATTACAGCACAGAAAAAAAATATATTGCTGTAGTGATGGATATGGTATAGCAGTTATTGATAATAAGATTGAATTTTTTGGTGATATAGTAAAAATACATGAAGGAAATATATCTATTTATAAAGGAAATTATAAGGTTTTTTAGATTTTTTAGTTTATTATTAGTAAATTAAATGCAAAGGAAAAACTTGCAAGAATATACGTATAGTCTTAAAATATAGATTATGTAACGATAATTTATAAGTAGGCTAATAATAGTTTAAAGAAAGCCTATAAAAATTTATAATGAAAGAGAGGTGAAGTTCGTTACGAAAATCTAATGTAATTAGTGTAAAATTCTTAACTTTGAATATACTTATATGTGCTTTAGGATTGTGAATGTGAAAGTGCCCAGGAGGCTTTTCACAACGCACACATATATAATTGAGAAGTTGTTATATTCCCTACTAAAAAGTAGCAAACCCTATCTAGTGTTACAGCAAACCAAAGTAGCTTAGACAAAATGGGACACTATGAAGTAGGAAAGAAACAAAATTTATATAGACTTTTTATATTCTTTGTATAGGGTTTTATAGATTTTTGGTAACGAAATAATAAATGGCTGTAGATTTTATTAAAGGACTAGAAAAAGGAATGGAAAACCTCCATAAAACAGGTGCTTTTCTAACAGTGAAAAATGAAGATAAGGTAAATACAATGACAATAAGTTGGGGAAGTATAGGGTATATGTGGGGTAGACCAGTTCTTACAGTAATGGTTAGAAAATCAAGATATACTTATGAACTACTAGAAAAGATTGATAACTTTACAGTAAGCATTCCTTATGGAGATAAACTTCAAAGTGCTTTGGCTCTATGTGGAAAAAAATCAGGTAGGAATACTGATAAATGTAAGGAAGCAAATATATCATTTGCATCTTCAAAAGAAGTTGACTCTCCAATAGTTGATAATTGCAATATGTATTATGAATGTAAGGTTGTTTATAAAGGAGAGATGGATAAGTCATTATTAATTCCAGAAATTGATGAGAAGTTTTATAGTAATAATGACTATCATGTTCTTTACTTTGGAGAAATAGTAGCAGCATACGAAAATGCTACAGATGCAGTATAATATATTGTTGTACAATTCATAACAGATTGATTAAAATAAAGTAAAGGGCATCGAACCTATTTAGTTTTAATCAGATTTCACTTTGTAAATGACAGCACATTATAAAGGGAGACTTCATTCGTCTCCCTTTTTCATGTATTTAATTTTATATTATTTAAGTTTAAAGTATATTTTAATTTAGAAAGTGGTGATATTATGCATAAACCTTTAGCTGATAAGATAAGACCTTCGGAGTTAGAAGATGTAGTAGGTCAAGAGCACATATTAGGAAAGAATAAAATATTAAATAGAATAATTGAAAGTGGTTGTATATCAAATATGATATTTTATGGTCCGCCGGGTACGGGAAAAACTACTGTGGCAAATATTATTGCAAGAAAAACAAGCAAGAGATTTTATAGATTAAATGCAACTAATTCATCACTTAAGGATATACAAGATATAGTTGATGAACTTGATACATTTATGGGACGTGAGGGTGTTCTCTTATATCTTGATGAAATACAAAATTTTAATAAAAAGCAGCAACAATCTTTATTAGAATTCATTGAAGATGGAAGAATAACTCTTATTGCTAGTACTACTGAAAATCCATATCATTATATTTTTAAAGCTATTTTAAGTAGATCAACTATTTTTGAATTTAAAGTTCTCAATGATGAAAATATTATAAATGCATTAAAGAGAGCTGTTGAAAAATCAAAGTCTTTTTATCCTGGTATGCAAGTGGATGTGGATGAGGATGCGTTAAATTATTTTGCGGCATCTTCGAATGGCGATTTAAGAAAGGCAATAAATGGATTAGAAGTTGCGCTTTATTCTACTAATCCTAACTCAGACAAGGTTATACATATAACAAAAACAATTGCTGAAGAAAGTACTCAAAGTAAAATATTAAATTATGATTTAATGGGTGATAGTCATTATGATATTCTTAGTGCTTTTCAAAAGTCTATAAGGGGAAGTGATGCAGATGCAGCTATTCATTATTTAGCTAGGCTTGTTAAAGCGGGAGATTTACCTTCAATATGTAGAAGACTTTTAGTTATAGCCTGTGAAGATGTTGGGCTAGCTTATCCAAATGCTATAACTATAGTGAAGTCTTGCGTTGATGCTGCAAATATGCTTGGTTTTCCTGAGGCGAGGATACCTCTTGCACAAGCAACTATACTACTTGCAACAGCACCTAAATCAAATACAGCGTATAAAGCTATAGATGGTGCTCTTTTTGATTTGGAAAAAGTAAATATTGGAGATATTCCTAATCATCTAAAAGATTCTCATTATGCTGGAGCAAAAGAAATAGGGAGAGGTATTGAATATAAATATCCCCATGATTATAAAAATAACTATGTTAAGCAGGAGTATTTGCCAAGTAATTTAAGAGGATCATGTTATTATTTACCGGGCGATAATAAGAATGAGAAAGTAGCTAGTGATTATTGGAAGAATATTAAAAAATAGATTAACACAAATTAGATAGGAGACTAAAAAGGTCTCCTTTTATTGTTGACAGATAAGGTCGGATTTGGTATTATATTATTAAAGTTTATCATTTTACTCAACATTAAATTCTACTCAATATTGAGGGGTGAAAATATGAAGTTGTCAACTAAGGGAAGATATGGTGTAAAGGCAATGGTGGATTTAGCAATACACTATGGAGGAGCTCCTGTTTCCATAAAGACTATATCTCAAAGACAAAATATTTCTGAGTATTATCTTGAGCAATTATTTAGTCCTCTGAGAAAGGCTAAGTTAATAAAAAGTATAAGAGGTGCTCAAGGAGGATATGTTTTAAGCAAGGGTCCAAAAGATATTACCATTGCTGAAATTATGGAGGTATTAGAGGGACCTATTGAAATTTCAGAATGTATTGACGGTGTACCTTGTGATAATATTGATTGCTGTGCTACAAGATTATTATGGAAAAAGATTAAAAACAGTATTGATGAAGTTATGGAGTCTGTGACTCTTCAAGATATAGTAAATGACTATGAAGAAATAAATGCAAAAATTAATTTAGTAAAAATTGGGGATAGGAGTGATTGTAATGAATAAGGTTGTGTATATGGACTATGCAGCTACCACATTTGTAAAACCAGAAGTGTTAGAAGAAATGCTTCCATACTTTACAGAGAAGTTTGGAAATCCATCTTCGTTTTATAGTATCTCAAGAGATACTAAGATGGCTATTGATAAAGGCAGACAAAGAGTGGCAAAGGCTTTAAATTGTGAAGCAAGTGAGATTTATTTCACCGGGGGCGGATCAGAAGCAGATAACTGGGCTATAAAAGGTATTGCTTTTGCTAATAAGAATAAGGGAAATCATATTATTACAACAAAGATAGAGCATCACGCAGTACTTCATACCTGTGAATATCTTGAAAAAAATGGCTTTGAAGTAACTTATTTAGGCGTAAATAAAGAAGGTTTTATAGATTTAGACGAATTAAAAAATGCTATAACTGATAAGACTATCTTAGTTTCAATAATGGCTGCGAATAATGAGATAGGAACCATTCAACCTATAAAAGAAATAGGTGAGATTTGTAGGGAAAGAAAGGTGTTTTTCCATACTGATGCAGTTCAAGCAGTAGGAAATATAGCCATAGATGTTAAAGATATGAATATAGATCTTCTTTCACTTGCTGGACATAAGATTTATGGACCAAAGGGAATTGGAGTTCTTTATATAAAAAAAGGAATAAAAATAGATAACTTAGTTCATGGTGGTGGACAGGAGAGAGCAAGGAGAGCAGGAACTGAAAATGTAGCAGCTATTGCAGGATTAGGTAAAGCTATAGAACTTGCTACAGTAAATCTCGATAAACATGCAAAAAAACTTACTGAACTTAGAGATAAGCTTATTGATGGTCTATTAAAGATTCCATATACAAGATTAAATGGGCCAAAAGGAGAAAAAAGATTACCAGGTAATGTAAATGTATGTTTCGAATTTATAGAAGGTGAATCAATACTTCTTATGTTAGATTTTGAGGGAGTGTGCGCATCTAGTGGTAGTGCATGTACCTCTGGTTCCTTAGATCCATCCCATGTGCTATTAGCTATAGGATTACCACATGAAATCGCTCATGGTTCATTAAGATTATCATTAGGAGATGGAACAACAGAAGAAGATGTAGAACATGTACTTAGAGTGGTTCCACCTATTATTCAAAGATTAAGAGATATGTCACCACTTTGGGAAGATTTTCAAAAGAGAGGAGAAAAATAATTATGAATTACAGTGAAAAAGTTATGGAGCATTTTAAGAATCCAAGAAATGTTGGAGAAATACAAGATGCAAATGGAATTGGAGAAGTTGGTAACGCTAAGTGTGGCGATATCATGAAGATATATTTAAAAGTTGAGGATAATATAATAAAAGATGTTAAATTTAAGACATATGGTTGTGGTTCTGCTATAGCTTCATCAAGTATGGCTACAGAATTAATAATGGGTAAGTCTGTAGATGAAGCTTGGGAACTTACTAATAAAGCAGTAGCAGAAGCTTTAGATGGACTTCCACCAGTAAAGATGCACTGTTCAGTTCTTGCAGAAGAAGCAATTCATAAAGCAATCAATGATTATAGAATAAAGCAAGGATTAGAGCCTTGGGATTTTAAAGAACATTCACATGACATTCATGATCATGTTCATGGAGAATAATTTTGGAGAAGCGTATGAAAAAGAAAGTTGTTATAGGTATGAGCGGCGGAGTGGATAGTTCTGTCGCTGCTTACCTTTTAAAGGAACAGGGATATGACGTTATAGGAGTTACCATGCAAATTTGGCAAGAAGATGAGGAGTATGAGGAAAGAGAAGGAGGATGTTGTTCTCTTTCAGCCGTTGAAGACGCCAGAAGAGTTGCAGATAGGCTTGGTATTCCTTTTTACGTATTAAACTTTAGAAAAAGTTTTAAAGAAAAGGTCATTGATTACTTCGTAGATGAGTATATAGCAGGTAGAACTCCAAATCCATGTATTGCATGTAATAAGTACTTAAAGTTTGATGAACTTTTAAGAAAAGCTCAGAGTTTTGGAGCGGACTATGTAGCTACAGGACACTATGCAAAAATAAAAGAAAAAGATGGAAGATATCTTTTGATAAGAGCAGAGGATGATAGAAAAGATCAAACCTATGCATTATACAATCTTACTCAATATCAACTTGCACATACACTTATGCCTTGTGGAGAATATACAAAGGATAAGATAAGAGAGATTGCAAAAGAGATAGGTCTTGCTGTACATAATAAAAAAGATAGTGAAGAAATTTGTTTTATACCAGATAATAATCATGGTAATTACATAGAAATAGCTGCACCAGGTAAAGTTAAGTCAGGAAATTTTGTTGATAAACGTGGAAATGTTTTAGGAAAACATAAAGGAATAGTTTACTATACCATCGGACAAAGAAAGGGTCTTGGTCTAGCAATGGGAAGGCCAGTTTTTGTTACTGATATAAATCCATATACTAACGAGGTGGTTATAGGAGCTGAAGAAGATATATTTAAAACTGATTTAGTAGCAAAAGATGTTAACTTTATACTGTTCGATAAGGTTCAAGGAGCTGTAGATATTCAGGCTAAAATAAGATATTCAGCAAGACCGGCAGATGCAGTTATCACACCATATGGTGAAGGAAAAGTTAGAGTATCTTTTAAGGAAAAGCAAAGAGCTATAACTAAGGGTCAATCTGTGGTGTTTTATCAAGGTAATGTAGTAGTTGGTGGAGGAATCATCGACGAAATTATATAATAGTTATATTATTTAAGTTAAAAAGATAATCCGAAAGGATTGTCTTTTTTTTGTCATTTTACAAAGTGAAATTTCATAAGAGTGAAATACATATAAATTATAGCGGAGTAGTTTAATATACTCTACTGATTTTTACATAAATTTGGTATTAATTATGTTCAATTGTCAATACTAAGGATATGTTTAGGAAGGGATGGTTCTGATGCTTAGAAGAAAAGACTTTGATTATATTAATGTTTATAATATAACAGGAAAAAAGTTAGGTACTATAAAGGATATTATTTTTGATTACTATAAAAGCAAAGTAATTGGATTTCAAATTACAACCAAAGGCTTTTCAAAAAATAATTATGTTCCAGTGGAAAGTGTTATATCTTTTAATGAAGCAATGATAGTCACATCTACAATGCAGCATAATGGACTAAGCTTTAGTGCTATTAAAGATATGGATGTTGTAGATAAGTGTGGAAATATGATTGGTGTAGTTGAGGATGTATTAATTGATATATATGATTTTTCTCTAAAAGGAATAATTATTTCATCGGGATTTATAGATAGGTTGATTAGAGGTAAGAGCATAATACTGATAAACCACACAATTCTTGGAGAAGACTCAATTTTATTCTTTGCAAATAGCAGCATTATATTAAAATCTATGCCTCATAATTTAATTAAAGATAGGTATTATGAAAAAGTTTAGTAGAAAATTAGTTGTAAATATTATCATAGTAGGTTTATTAGTGCTGTGCATCATACTGTATATAAAATTAAAAATAATTAGAGAAGTTATTTCAATCTTACTATTTTCGTTTATACTCTCTTATTCTTTAAAACCTTTATATAAAATAATAGTTATAAAAGCAAGAGTTAATAAAAGAATTACTGCCGCATTATTAATTTTAGGGTTAGTGGGACTTTTTATAGCAGCTTTTGTTTTTTTAATACCATCATTATTCAAAGAAAGTTCTAATATTGAACAGATAATAAACTCAGGTGAAAATTTTGTTGATTGGATATCGAATAAAATAAAAATAAATAATTATAAAATCTTTAATACTATAAATGAGCAGATAACAGAAAAGATAAATGTTATTTTTGTAGAGTTATCAGAAAAAACATTTGATTGGATTATAGATTTAAGTGAAAATATACTTTCGCTTGCGGTTGTACCGGTAGTTACTTATTATTTTCTAGCAGATGGAGAGTTAATAGGTAATAAGATTTTAATATTATTACCTATGAATAAGAGAAGCTTAATAAAAAAGATAAGTAAAGATATAGATAAGATATTAGGTAAATATATTTTTAGTCAATTTATTTTATGTTTAATTATTGGAATATTGTCTTTTGTAGTATTAGTAGGACTAAGAGTACAATTTCCTTTATGGTTATCAATTTTTAATGCTGTTGTAAATATAATTCCTTACTTTGGTCCTATTTTTGGTGCATTACCAGCAATACTTGTTGCACTTATGCAATCTCCAAGTAAAGCTATCTGGACGACATTATTATTTTTAATTATACAGCAGGTTGAAGGAAATATAATTGCACCTCGGATAACAGCTAGTAGTATAAGTATTCATCCTCTTGTTATAATCGTATTATTGCTAATTGGTGAAAAAGTAGGTGGCTTTATGGGGATGATACTTGCAATACCAATAGGAGTAATTACAAAAGTAATTTATGAGAATATTAACCACCATCTTTTTTAGTGTTTTTAAGTAAATATTGACATTATAGCACCATTTCGAATATAATTTGCCTATAAGTAAATAAGAAGCGATGAAGAGAAGGAGTAAAGGTGTTTGACTATTAAGAGAGGAAGTAGTTGGTGGAAACTTCTTAGCAGACATTTTGAAGGCTATCTCGGAGCTATATCTTGAGAGTGATGTATTTTTATACATAATTAGGGTGGTACCGCGGAAGAAGTTTGAGCTTTCGTCCCTTGAGGGATGAGAGCTTTTTTATAATGTAAAAAACATGGAGGTAAGATATATGAATTACATGGGAGCAAATGAAATAAGAGAATCTTATTTAAAATTTTTTGAAGGCAAGGAACATTTAAGATTACCTTCCTTTTCATTAGTACCTAAGAATGATAAGAGCTTGCTTTTAATAAATGCAGGTATGGCACCACTTAAACCATACTTTACAGGGGTAGAAGAACCACCAAGAAAAAGAATTACTACATGCCAGAAGTGTATAAGAACTGGAGATATTGAAAATGTAGGAAAAACTTCAAGACATGGTACATTTTTCGAGATGTTAGGTAACTTCTCCTTTGGTGACTATTTTAAGGAAGAAATCATTCCGTGGGCTTGGGAGTTTGTAACTGAGGTTTTAAAAATATCAAAAGATAAGCTTTACGTTACAATATATTTAGAGGATGATGAAGCTTTTGAAATATGGACTAAGAAAACAAATGTTGATCCTTCAAGAATTTTTAGATTAGGCAAAGATGATAACTTCTGGGAAATAGGAGTTGGGCCTTGTGGACCATGTACAGAAATTCACTTTGATAGAGGATCAGGAAAGATTAATTCAGTTGAGGAATTTATTAAAGCAGCTGATGAAGATAGAGTGGTTGAGTTCTGGAACTTAGTATTTACTCAATTCGATAAGAATGAGCAAGGCAACTATAATAGACTTTCAAGCCCTAATATCGATACAGGAATGGGTCTTGAAAGAATGGCTACAATAATGCAAGGTGTAAATAATATCTTTGAAATTGATACAGTTAAGAGCATTCTTAACAAAGCCTGTGAGGTAACAAATACAGAATATAATAAGGATAGCAATAAGGATGTGTCACTTAGAATAATTACAGATCATGTAAAGAGTGTTACAATTATGATATGTGATGGTGTTCAACCTTCTAATGAGGGAAGAGGGTATGTTTTAAGAAGACTTTTAAGAAGAGCTGCTAGACATGGAAGACTTTTAGGTGTTAATGGAGTGTTCTTAAATAAGATAGTAGATACAGTTGTAGAAAACTATGGAGCTGCATATCCAGAACTTAAAGAAAAACAAGATTATATAAAGAAGATTATAACTCTTGAAGAAGAAAGATTTAACGAAACTATCGATGCAGGTATGGAGATACTAAAAGGCTATATAGCTCAAATTGAAGCTTCAGGAAATAAAATTCTTTCAGGAAACAAAGCCTTTAAATTATATGATACATATGGATTCCCATTTGAATTAACTGAAGAAATATTAGAAGAAAAGGGAATGGCTATAGATGTAGAAGGTTTTAATAAAGAAATGAAGGAACAAAGAGAAAGAGCAAGAGCAGCAAGAGGAGAAAATACCTACATGGGTAGTGATGAGAGTCCAGTAAATAAAATAGATGCTTCCATAAACACAGTATTCGATGGATATTCTAATTTAAAACTTGATTCAAAAGTTCTTATGTTAGCAGATGAAAAAGAACTTAAGGATGAAATGAGTGCCGGAGAAGAAGGTTTCCTTGTTACTGAAGTTACTCCATTCTATGCTGAAATGGGAGGCCAGGTTGGAGATGCTGGATTCATTTATGGTGATAATTTTAAAATAGAAGTGAAAAATTGCAAAAAAAATGTTGGTGGTAAGATATACCATATAATTAAAGTTTTAGAAGGCAAAGTCAAGGTTAACACTATAGCAACCTTAGAAGTTGAAAGAGATAGAAGAAATAATATCTGTAAGAATCATACAGCTACTCATATGCTGCATGAAGCTTTAAGAATAGTCTTAGGTGAACACGTTCATCAGTCAGGTTCTTATGTTGATGATGAAAGATTAAGATTTGACTTCACACATTTTACAACTTTAACTTCAGAAGAGCTTGAAAAAGTAGAAGTACTTGTAAATGAAAAAGTTATGGAAGTATATCAAGTTGTTACAGATGTTATGTCAATTGATGAAGCAAAAAATAGTGGTGCTGTTGCCTTATTTGATGACAAATATAATGAAGAAGTTAGGGTAGTATCTATTGGTGAATTCTCAAAAGAACTTTGTGGAGGTACTCATATAAAGAATTCAGGTCAGATAGGATTATTTAAGATTATATCTGAATCAGGAGTTGCTGCTGGTATTAGAAGAATAGAGGCACTTACAGGATTTAATGCTATTAAGTTTGTAGAAAATAAAAATACAGTACTTAAGGAAGCTGCTTCAGCACTTAAATGTAATGAAAAAGATGTTTTAAGAAAGATAACTGCTCAAGCATTAGAAGTAAAAGATAAAGAAAAAGAGATTTCAGAATTAAAGGCTAAGTTGCTGCAAGGAGCAGAAAATGACATAATAAATAATTCTAAGGATGTTAAGGGAGTACAAGTGGTTACAGCTTCTTTAAAGGACATAGATGCTAATGGGTTAAGAGATTTAGCTGATAAGGTTAGAAACAAGTTAAATGTAGGTGTAGTTGTATTAGGCAGTGTGGCTGGTGATAAAGTGAATTTAGTTGCTATGGCAACCAAAAGTGCATTAGAAAAAGGAATACATTGTGGAAAGATAATTAAAGAAGTCGCTGCAATAACTGGCGGTGGCGGTGGTGGAAGACCGGATATGGCTCAAGCTGGTGGAAAAGATGCCTCAAAATTAAGTGATGCCCTTTCAAAATCTTACGAAATTGTAGAAACTTTAGTAAAGTAGTGTACATTTGCATATAATTGGTTTATAATAAATTTAAGATAATCAATGTTGAATAATTAATTAATATAGTGTGTATACTATGAATATATAGATATTAAATATATATAAGTTTAAATAAAGTTTTATCTCAGACGAGTAAGGGGGGTGAAGTTGCTAAGTTTATTAGCAGCGAATTATGGGTAACAATTTAGAACATACAATGCAGTTTAACTTCGATAGAAGCAAGAAGGATTTAACTAAAGCTATTCTTACAGAGGTTTATAATTCACTTATAGAAAAAGGTTACAACCCTGTTAATCAGCTTGTTGGTTACTTGATATCAGGAGACCCTACTTACATCACGAACTATAATGGGGCAAGGGCTTTAGTAAGAAAACTTGAGAGAGATGAAATTCTTGAAGAAGTAATAAAATCTTATCTAGAGATAAAGTAGAGAGTGCCCTTAGGGTACTCTTTATTAATTAAGGAGTGACTTATGCGTATAATAGGACTAGATATAGGGACCAAAACTATAGGAGTTGCAGTAAGTGATCCATTAGGTCTTACTGCTCAAGGAATTACTACTATAAAGAGAAAAAACTTTAGAGCGGATATAGAACAAGTAAAGAAAATATATGATGAGTATAATGCAGAACTTATAGTGGCAGGATTACCTAAAAATATGAACGGAACTATAGGACCTTCAGGGGAAATGGCGATAGATTTTTGTGAAAAAATTATTAAGGGTTTTAATCCTAAAATAGAGTATTGGGATGAAAGACTAACTACAGTGGCAGCACATAGAGCAATGCTGGAAGCAGATCTTTCAAGAGAAAAAAGAAAAAAACTAGTAGATAAGGTTGCTGCAACATATATTCTTCAAGGATATTTGGATAGAATTTCTAAACTTTAATTGATAAGGATTATCAATTAAAGTAAAATTAATTAAATAGAGGAGTGTTTATTAATGGAAAAAGATATGGAAACAATAGTACTTTTAGATGAAGATGGAAATGAAATTGAATTTGAGGTTGTTACAAAACTTGATATAGAAGATAGTGAATACGTAATAGTTGCTCCAATGGATGGAGACGAAGAAGAGGCTGTCGCTTTAAAGATAATTAAAGATGAAGATGGAAATGACGTATTAGTAACAGTAGAAGATGAAAATGAATTCGAAATGATTGCTGAAGCCTATGAAACTCTATTTGCAGATGATTTAAATTAAGAAGTGAGGTTTTATAGATGCCACAGATAACTTCAAATGACATAAATAGATTAAAAGAAGACTTGAAAAAGAAGGGTTATAAATTAACTCCGCAAAGAAGAGCTATAGTTGATACTATTATTTCAAATGAGGGTAAACATTTAACGGCAGAAGAGATATACGATGAAGTAAAAACAGATTGTCCTGAAATTGGATTAGCTACCGTTTATAGAACAATACTTCTTCTCGAGGAGATGGGAGTTATTTATAGATTAGATTTAAATGATGGATGTGCAAGATATGAGCTCGCTCATGACCATGAAAATCACAGACATCACCACCTAGTATGTAATAGCTGTGGGAGAGTTTTCGAGGTAGAAGATGATTTGCTTGAAGAATTAGAACAAGAAATTGAAGGCAAATATAGGTTTAAAATACTAGACCATAGCGTAAAGTTTTATGGATTATGTAACGAATGTAGAGAAAAATAATAGTGGAGAGACATTGATTTCTAAAGAAAAGAATGCTGTACTACTATTACATAAAAAAGGAGGGGAAATATGAAACGCGAAAAACTAAAGGTGAAGATAATACCTTTAGGTGGTATTAATGAGATAGGAAAAAATATGACCGCAATTGAATTTAAAGACGATATCATAGTAATAGATTGCGGTCTTAAATTCCCTGAAGAAGAAATGTTTGGTATAGATATAGTAATACCTGATATTTCATATTTACTTAAAAATAGAGATAAAGTTAAGGGAATATTTTTTACACACGGTCATGAAGATCATATAGGTGCACTACCGTATATATTAAAGCAGTTAAATGTTCCGGTTTATGGAACTAAATTAACTTTAGGTATAGTAGAGACTAAATTAAAAGAACATGGCTTATTAGGTACCACTGATTTAAGAAGGGTAAAACCAAAGGATGTTATTAAGTTAGACAGTGCATCGGTTGAGTTCATAAAGACTAATCACTCAATTGCTGATTCAGTAGCAATTGCAATTCATACTCCATTAGGAGTTATACTTCATACAGGAGATTTTAAAGTAGATTATACTCCTATAGATGGTGAGGTAATTGATTTACCAAGGTTTGCTGAATTGGGTAAGAAGGGCGTATTAGTAATGATGGCAGACAGTACAAATGTTGAGCGTCCTGGATATACAATGTCTGAAAGAATAGTGGGAGATAACTTTGAAAACATGTTTGCTAAGGCCAAAGGAAGGGTAATTGTTGCCACTTTTGCCTCCAATATTCATAGAATACAGCAGATTATAACTGTAGCCCAAAAGCATGGTAGAAAAGTTGCTGTATCTGGAAGAAGTATGGAGAATATTGTCCAAGTAGCTACTGAGTTGGGATATCTTGAGATGGAAAAAGATTCCTTTATAAGTATTGATAATATAAATAAATATCCTAATGATAAAATCGTTATAATCACTACTGGAAGTCAGGGTGAGCCAATGTCTGCATTGACAAGAATGGCTTCATCAGAACATAGAAAGGTGAATATAGTAGAAGGTGATATGGTAGTAATTTCTGCTACACCAATTCCAGGAAATGAAAAGCTTGTTTCAAGAATTATCAATCAGTTATTTAAAAAAGGTGCGGACGTTATTTATGAAGCTTTAGCATATTTACATGTTTCAGGCCATGCATGCCAAGAAGAATTAAAATTAATTCATACTCTTGTAAGACCGAGGTTCTTTATTCCTGTACATGGCGAGTACAGACATTTAAAGCACCACGCAGAACTTGCTGTAAAGCTTGGTCTTTCACAAAGGAATGTTTTAATACCTGATAACGGAGATGTTATTGAGATAACAAGAGATTCCATAAGAAAAAATGGAACTGTTACATCTGGCCAAGTTTTTGTAGATGGTTTAGGTGTAGGAGATGTTGGTAATATTGTATTAAGAGATAGAAAGCACTTATCACAGGATGGAATACTAACAGTAGTTGTTACAATAGAAAAAGAAAATGGCGCTGTAATTGCAGGTCCGGATATAATTTCAAGAGGATTTGTTTACGTTAGAGAATCTGAAGACTTAATGGAAGAAGCTAAGGAGATTGTTAAATCAGTTCTTAAAGAATGTGAAGAAAAGAAAATTACTGATTGGGCTACAATGAAGTCTAATATCAAAGATGAACTTAGAATATTCCTTTATGAAAAAACTAAGAGAAAACCAATGATACTTCCTATAATTATGGAAATATAAGTGCAGAGGGGGATTTGGTATGGCAAATATTTACGATAAGGCACATGAATTTGCAAAAGAGTTAAAAAATCTACCAGAGGTTATAGAATATAGAAATGCTTCAAAAAAAATTAATGAAGATGATAAACATAGAAAAATGGTAGAGGATTTCAGGAAAATTCAAATTCAAGCTTATACTGAACAAATGCAAAATAATGGAAATATAAGCGATACAACCAAAGAAAAATTTAAAAATATTGGAAGTATAGTGATGATGAATCCAGAGATTGCTCAGTATCTTCAAGCGGAAGCCAAATTTGCAGTTATTTGGGATGATTTATTAAAGATACTAAATGACGCTATAGGCGTGGAACAAATAGTACCTGATTCCAAGTAATTTCATTGACTTTTTATTGATGAAAGATTAGAATTAATCTGATGAAATTGGATACATCAGTATCCAATTTTATTTTGGAATTAAACTTTTGGAGGAATAAAGATGAAATTAACAACAAGAAATGATATAAGAAATATAGCAATTATTGCTCACGTTGACCATGGTAAGACTACCCTAGTTGACGCACTTTTAAAACAAAGTAATGTTTTTAGAGTAAATGAAAATGTACAAGAAAGAGTAATGGACTCTAACGATCTTGAAAAGGAAAGAGGAATCACAATACTTTCTAAGAATACTGCAGTTATTCACGAAGGTATAAAGATAAATATTATTGATACTCCAGGGCATGCTGATTTTGGTGGAGAAGTTGAACGTGTTCTTAAAATGGTTGATAGCGTACTTCTAGTGGTTGATTCATATGAAGGACCAATGCCACAAACAAAGTTCGTTCTAAAGAAGGCATTAGAACTTAAATTAAAACCAATAGTAGTAATAAATAAAATTGATAGACCAGATGCTAGACCAACAGAAGTTATTGATGAAGTATTTGAACTTTTCTTAGAGTTAGGTGCTGATGATGAGCAACTTGATTTCCCAATTGTATATGCTTCAGCAAGAGAAGGTTTTGCAAAATATGAAGTTGAAGATGAAAGTTCAAATATGGAACCATTATTTAAAACAATTTTAAAATATGTTGAACCACCTAAAGGATATATGGATGAACCTTTCCAAATGTTGGTAACTACTATAGATTCAAGCGAATATGTTGGTAAAATTGTAATCGGAAAAGTAGTTAGAGGAAAGGTACAAAGGAACCAACAGGTAGCAGTAGTTAGAAAAGATGGAACGTCAGTTCAGTATAAGGTTTCTAATGTTTATACTTATACTGGTCTTAAGAGAGAAGATGCTGAAGAGGCTGGACTTGGTGATATTATTGCTTTATCTGGTATATTAGATGCAAATATAGGAGAAACTATTGCAGATGCAGCTTGCCCAGAGGCTCTTCCTTTTGTTGAAATAGACGAGCCTACATTAAGTATGAACTTTATGGTAAACAACTCTCCATTTGCCGGAAGAGAAGGAGACTTTGTAACTTCAAGACATTTAAGAGATAGACTTATGAGAGAACTTGAAACAAATGTCAGCTTAAGAGTTAATGAATTATCTCCAGACTGCTTCGAGGTTAGCGGAAGAGGGGAACTACATCTTTCAATTCTTATTGAAACTATGAGAAGAGAAGGTTATGAGTTCCAAGTTTCAAAGCCAAATGTTATATTTAAAGAAGAACATGGAAAGAAAGTTGAACCAATAGAATACTTAACTATAGATGTACCTGAAGAATTCATGGGACCGGTTATGGAAAAATTAGGACCAAGAAAAGCAGAAATGGTAAATATGACATCTGCAGTAAATGGTTATACAAGACTTGAGTTCAATATACCTGCTAGAGGACTTATAGGTTTTAGAAGTGAGTTCATGACTGATACTAAGGGTAATGGTATAATGAATCACGTGTTTGAAGGTTATGAAAAATATAGAGGTGAAATACCAGGAAGAAGCAGAGGGTCACTTGTGGTATTTGAATCAGGTGAGGCAGTTACATATGGGCTTTTCAATGCTCAAGAAAGAGGAATATTATTTATTGAACCAGGTACTGATGTATATGCTGGTATGGTTTGTGGTGTGTGTTCAAGAGCTGATGATATTGAAGTTAATATCTGTAAGAGAAAGCAATTAACAAATACAAGAGCTTCAGGTTCAGATGATGCTTTAAAATTAACACCAGCAACAATAATGTCTCTAGAACAATGCTTAGAATTTATAAATTCAGATGAACTTGTTGAGGTAACACCTAAGACAATCAGAATGAGAAAGAAATTATTAGATCCAACTGAGAGAAAAAGAGCATCTAGAAACAAGTAGTTTATTATTTCCTAAATAAGTATTATAATAAAGTGAATAGCCAGTTTTGGCTATTTACTTTTATATAGGGGTATATTATGAAAAAGTTAGTTAAACCCATGAGACTTGTCTCTATAATTATATTATTTATTTTAGTAATTTCAGGGTGTAGTTATGTAAAATATAAAAAAGCGATTGATAGTCCATTAATAGCAAAAGGTCCAACAATTGAGATTGTAGTAAATGAAGGGGAAACCTTATATGGTTTACTGGAAAGGCTGAAGAGAGAGGGCGTATTAAGAAATTACTATATATCTAAATATTATATTAAAAAGCATAACTTAGGTGCGGAAATTAAGCCTGGAACATATGATGTGTCTATCGATACGTCTTTAGAAAAATTTATAAGTATTTTAAAACAGGGAGGATACTCTGTAAAGTTAACGATCCCTGAAGGTTTTTCAGTTGAAGATATTGCTACTAAAGTTGAAAAAACTGGCTTAGTAACAAAGAAAGAATTTTTATATGCATTAAGAAAATATCCTATCCCAAGGTTTGTAAAAGATGATAATAAAAAAAGATATAATCTTGAGGGATATTTATTTCCAGATACATATACGTTTCAAAAAAATGCTAAAGCTGATGACATAATTCTTGCTATGATAACTAGATTTAATCAAGTCATGAAAGATGTACAAATAGAAACAGGACGTGAAATAAAAGAAAAAGACTATGAAAGAATATTAACAGTAGCTTCTATCATAGAAAAGGAAGCTAGGGTAGAAAAAGACAGAACATTAATTTCTTCTGTAATAGAAAATAGGCTAAAAAGTAATATGATGCTGCAAATTGATGCGACAGTAATTTACTCTCTTGGCCAACATAAAGATGTTGTTACATATAAAGATTTAGAAGTAAAATCGCCGTATAATACATATAAAAACAAAGGACTACCAATAGGTCCTATATGTAATCCAGGAAAACTTTCTATTTTAGCTGCTATAAAACCAGACAATACTAATTACTTATATTATGTTCTTAAGAAGGACAATAGTCATTACTTTACAGCCACTTATAAAGACTTCTTAATTAAAAAGAAGGAATTTGGTTATTAAAATATACAAGATGAACCAATGATGAGTTTTGGAAAATAGCTTCGGCGTTTAATGCTTTTTTTAAAATTCTAAATTTAGTATAAATTTGTGTATCTATATAGTTTTGGAGGAATTTATATGAATGGAATAACACATGACTACATGGAGGAATATCTTAGAGGTCTTATTCCTGAAAATGAAGGTATACTAAGAGAATTAGAAAATTTTGCTAAAGAAAATAACGTACCAATTGTACAAAAGGAAACAGCTAAATTTCTAGAGTTTATGGTATCCATGAAAAAGCCTAAAAAAATATTAGAACTTGGAACTGCAATTGGATATTCCTCAATTTTGATGTATCTTGCATCAGGTTGTGAACCCCATATCACAACTATAGAACGAGATGAAAGTATGATTAGCGTAGCAGAGCAAAATATATTAAATTACAATTTTAGTGATAATATAAAGATAATACAGGGAGACTGTCTAGAAGTACTAGAAAAGTTACAGGAAGAATATGATCTGATTTTTATGGATGCAGGTAAAGGTCACTACAATCATTTTTTACCTCATTGCTTAAGATTATTAAAGGAAGATGGAATAATAATTGCTGACAATGTATTGTTTAGAGGTATGGTTGCTTCAAACGATCTTGTTAAAAGAAGAAAAATCACAATAGTAAAAAGAATGAGAAGTTATCTAGAGATGGTTTCTGGTGATAACAGTCTAATAACTTCTGTTATACCTATGGGGGATGGTATAGCTGTTACAAAAAGGAGGTAATAACATGAGAAAACCTGAAATACTGGCTCCAGCAGGGAGTTTAGAAAAACTAAAAACTGCTATAGATTTTGGGGCAGATGCAGTATATATGGGGGGAAGTAAGCTCAATTTAAGAGCTTTCGCGGATAACTTCACAGATGAGCAAATTAAAGAAGGTGTAGAATATGCTCATTCACGTGGAAGAAAAGTTTATGTAACTTTAAATGTTTTTCCTCATAATGAGGATTTAGAAGGACTAGAGGAATATTTAATTAATCTTAAAGAACTAAATATTGATGCAATTATTGTTTCAGATTTAGCTATTTTTGCAACTGCCAGAGAAGTAGTGCCAGAAATGGAAATACATATAAGCACTCAAGCAAATAACGTAAATTGGAAGTCAGCAAAATTATGGCACGAGATGGGTGCAAAAAGAATTGTTCTTGCAAGAGAACTTTCTATGAAAGAAATAGAGGAAATTAAAGACAAACTTCCTGAAGATTGTGACCTTGAAGCTTTTGTTCATGGGTCAATGTGTATGTCTTATTCCGGCAGATGTTTAATTTCTAATTATATGACTGGAAGAGATTCTAACAGAGGGGCATGCGCTCAACCATGTAGATATAAATATTATTTAGTAGAAGAAAAGAGACCAGGAGAATACTTCCCTGTTTTTGAAGATGATAAAGGAACTTATATATTAAACTCAAAGGATTTATGTATGATAGAACATATTCCAGAGCTTGTAAAAAGTGGTATATACTCTTTTAAGATTGAAGGAAGAATGAAAAGTTCATATTATGTAGCAGCTGTTGTAAAAGCATATAGACAGGCGTTAGATAACTATTGGAATGATCCTGAAAATTATGAGTTTAAACAAGAATGGATGGATAACCTACTTAAAGTTAGTCATAGAAATTATCATACAGGTTTCTATTTTGGAGAGAAAATAAAACAAACATATGAGTCATCTTCTTATATAAGAGATTTTGATATAGTAGGAATAGTAAAATCTTATGATAAAGAAACAAAAACAGCTGTAATTGAGCAAAGAAACAGAGTATTTGAAGGTGATGTTGTAGAAATACTTAGACCTGAAGGCGCTAACTTTGAGGTGAAGTTAAACAATATGCATGACAAAGCTGGTAAAAAAATTGATGTAGCTCCTAGAGCGCAAATGATTTTTACTATTATTTCTGATGTTGAATTAAAAGAAAAAGATATGTTGATAAAGAGTAAGTAATTTGCATAAAACACCTTGCATAAGGCTAGAATCTAGCTAGAGTGAGGTGTTTTTTTATGAACTTTAACAGTAGAAGGGTTAATATTATAAGAATAATGCTAATTTTTCTTTTGGTAGGGTTATTTGGGAGGCTGTTTTACTTACAGAATAAATATAATCCTAAAGCTGTAAATACATCATTTAAAAATAATACACAGCAAGATTCTATTTCACAAACTAAATATCTTCTATTAGACGAAAATGGTAAGGATCTATTAAATTATAACAAGCGTTATGTTGTTGTAATAGATGTAATGTCCTTCAAGTTAAATAGTGCCGAGAATAACTTAAAAAATCTTCTTGCCTTTAATTTTATAATGAAAAGTGAGAAGTCAGACTTTTCATTTAAAGATTTACTAAGTAAAAATGGAAAGGTATATTTTTCTGTAAGTGAAGAGAATTATAATAAGATTCAGCAGTTAAAAGGCATGAAGGGAATGTATATGTTTATCTTTGATGAAGTAAATAAGAGTGAGGCTTGGAAGATAGAAACCATGCTTATCTCTCCATATAAGAACAATACACAAGATAAAAGCGATAAGAAAGAACTTAAAGATAGCGGTACATTAGAGAAAACTATTTTTGATTATACAAATAATAATGTAACACCAAATGTAATGTATAGAATTCAAAATGATTCTACTTACCAACTGCAGGGATATAATATTCCCAATTCCAATATTAATGTTAAGCTTACTTTAAACAAAGATTGGCAGGATACTATTAGAAATATATTAAAAAATGAAAAATATAAAAGTTTTCAGAATGTAGGAGTTGTAATAATAGAAGCAGATAGTGGAAAGGTTAGAGCATTAGTACAAAAGGACGAAACACAGCCTAATATAGCATTAGGAGTTACTAATTACTGTTTTGATCCCGGATCTACATTTAAAATAATAGCAGAGGCTGCTGCAATTGAAGAAAATTTTGATGAAAAAGAGTTGTTTTACTGTAATGGTCAGTATTGCTCACATGCCCATGGATATGTAAATATCCACGATGCTTTTAAATTGTCTTGTAATGAAGTTTTTAGAAAAATAGGCATAGAATTAGGTTATGATAAACTTATAGGTTTGGCAAAAAAACAAGGACTTTTTACCAAAAACTTAGGTTTACAGGATGAATCTCCAGGTGTATTGCCAGAAGAGGATAATAATATAGTTAACATAGCTATTGGTCAGACATTTCTTGTAAGTCCTCTCCAAATGTCTGCTGTTGTTGCTACTGTATTAAATAATGGAGGGTATATTAAGCCTTATATAATTGATGAATTTGTAGATAATAGTGGAAAGATAATAAAAAAGTTCAGTAGTAATGAAACACAAGTTATAAAGTCTTCAACTGCTGCTAAGATAAAAGAAGATATGAGAGAGGTAGTTTTAGATGGAACAGGAACAAATGGAAAAATTGAAGGGATTGAAACTGGAGGTAAAACTGGTACTGCAGAAGCGCCACAAAATAATAAAGAAAATTACCATGGGTGGTTTGCGGGATATTTTAATATGAATGGAAAGTACTACTCTTTGGTTGTTTTTGTTCCTAATATGAGGGAATTTGATAGTGAGCAAGGTAAAAGTGGGAATACAGCAGCAGCTCCTATTTTTAAGGATATTGTCGTTAATTTATTAAAAACAAATTAACAAAAAGGAAACTTTACTATTTGTTAATCATATTATATTAATAAGCACTAATAGGAGGAGCACCTTGTGTTTATTTTTAATTACTTTATTGATGTGATTGGCAACATGGTTCTCTTATCTGGTTATGTTACCGGTAATACTTCTTTTCCTCAGCCACTTGATGAAAAAGAAGAAGAAATTTATATTGAAAAATTAAAAACAGGAGATTTAAATGCAAAAAACATATTAGTAGAAAGAAATTTAAGGCTTGTCGCTCATATTGTTAAAAAGTACTCTTTCCAGAATAGGGATTTAGATGATTTAATATCCATAGGAACAGTTGGATTAATAAAAGCTATAGATTCTTATGATACATCAAAAGGAACAAGACTAGCTACTTATGCTGCTAGATGTATTGAAAACGAAATACTTATGCTTTTTAGAAATAATAAAAAGTCCAAGGGAGAAGTTTTTTTACAGGACCCAATAGGTATTGATAAAGAAGGGAATGAAATTTGTCTGATAGATGTTCTAAGCAGTGAAAATGATTCAGTTTTAGAAGCTGTAGAAAATAATTTGCAAATAAAGTCTCTTTATAATAAAATGAATTCTATACTTACTAAACGAGAAAAAGAAATTATAGAAATGAGATACGGACTTATTGATGGTCATTCCAAAACTCAAAGGGAAATAGCAGGGCTGTTGGGTATTTCAAGATCTTATGTATCTAGAATTGAAAAGAAGGCATTAAAAAAGCTTTTTAAAGAGTTAAATAATAGAAAGTAATTTGTTGGCTAAATTCTTCTATTTAAAGAGGAGTTTAGCCAATTTTGTAGAATAATAATTTTTAAGAACGGTAAATATAAGGGGGAACAAATTATGGTTACGATAAAGAAATTACTTGAAACAACTATTGAACAAGGAGCATCAGATCTTCATCTTACCGTTGGTATTCCACCAGTAATAAGAGTAAATGGTAGTCTCGTAAGAATAGGTGATGATAAACTACTTGCATCAGATACAGAGAGGTATGCAAAGGAGATACTAGAAAGTAATTTTGATATATATGATACAACTGGAGAGTTTGATACATCATATTCTATTGCTGGTATAGGAAGATTTATAGTAAATGTTTTTAAGCAAAGAAATAGCCATGCAATTGCGATAAGAGTTATTTCTTTAAAAGTTCCGACCTTAAGTGAATTAGGTCATCCACCGATACTTAAGGATTTAGCTTTAAAGAAAAGAGGATTAATATTAGTAACAGGTCATGCTGGAAGTGGTAAAAGTACTACTCTTGCAGCAATAATAAATGAGATAAACCAAAATAAGGAGGCTCATATTATTACATTAGAGGATCCAATTGAATTTTTACATAAGCATAATAAATGTATAGTAAATCAAAGAGAAATTGGTAAAGATAGTATGTCCTATCAAAATGCTTTAAGAGCCATTTTGAGGGAGGATCCAGATGTTATTCTTATAGGAGAAATGAGAGATTTAGAAACAATTTCAATTGCTATTACTGCAGCGGAGACAGGTCATTTAGTATTATCTACATTACATACTATTGGTGCTGCAAAGACAATAGATAGAATAGTAGATGTTTTTCCATCCCATCAGCAGCAGCAAATAAGAATGCAGCTTTCATCAGTTCTTCAAGGAATAGTATCACAACAACTTTTACCAACAGTAGATAATAGTAGAACATCTGCACTAGAAATTATGATTAATACTCCTGCGATACAAAGTCTTATAAGAGAAGGTAAAACGTATCAAATAGAATCCTCAGTCCAAACAGGTGGGAAGTATGGAATGAAGACTATGGATATGGCTCTTGCTGAACTTTGTAGAAAAGGCGTTATTACTGAAGAAACTGCAGTAAGTCATTCTGTTGATAAAGACTTACTCACTAGATTAATTACTATGTAACAAAAGGCAACTCTTTTTGAGTTGCCTTATATAATGAGAATGACATATAATCTAGAATGACATATAATCTAGAATTTTTATACATATATTATCTAATGATGGTTCATTATCTTTTAGTGATTTTAGTAGTTGTATTATCATATATTTTTTCATGATAAATCCTCCTTATAAATTTTGATAAGCTTAAAAAACATTTAAGCTATCCAAAGGATTCATCAAATCTGTGAAATAGAGACTTTTTAAATCCCTTTTCACAAGTTCACAACATGGTAAAACCTCCTTACTGAATCTTCTGAAAATATTATACCATAAAACATAAAATCAAATAAAGCTTCGTTATTAGTTACTATACTCATTTATACCCAAAAATCACCATTTTAAATTGATAATATCAAATTTTGTTAATCATATATAGTATTTAACATAATTTTATGCTAAAATAACTATGAACTAAGGGGGAATTATTGATGCATATTATAAAAAACTTACTTCAATTAATTGCCGTTATTTATACAGATGTAGTATTCATAATCTCAATGTATTACCTTATCCTTTCTTTATTTGGTATAATAAGAATAAAATCAAAGAACAAGGTAGATCCCCAAAAAAGTTTTGCCTTAATAGTTGCCGCTCATAATGAGGAGATGGTTATAAGCGATATTATAGAAAGCTTATTTCAACTTAATTATCCAAGAGAATTATTTGATGTTTTTGTAATTGCAGACAACTGTAAGGATAAAACAGCTGAAAAGGCTAGAAATTTAGGTGCTAAGGTATATGAGAGATTTGATAAGACAAAGCGAGGAAAAGGCTATGCATTAGAATGGATGTTTGGTAAAATATTCTCAATGAAAAAGAAGTATGATGCAGTAGCTGTATTTGATGCAGACAACCTTATTTCTAAAAACTTTTTGTTAGAGATGAATGGAATGTTACTTAAAGATTATAAAGTTGTTCAGGGGTATTTAGATAGCAAAAATCCAAATGATACTTGGATTACTGGAAGCTATTCAATATCATTCTGGTCATCTAATAGGATGCTTCAACTTTCGAGAAGTAACCTAGGATTGTCTAATCAGCTTGGAGGAACAGGTTTTTGCATTGAAACTGAGACATTAAGACAATTAGGATGGGGAGCAACATGTTTAACAGAAGACTTAGAGTTTACCTGTAAACTTGTATTAAATGGTCATAAGGTTGGATGGGCTCATGATGCTATTATATACGATGAAAAACCTTTAACTTTAGCTCAATCCTGGGCTCAAAGAAGGAGATGGATGCAAGGATTTGCAGATGTTTCATCAAGATATTTTTGGAATCTTATGAAGAAAGCTTTTAAGGATCGTAGTTTTATAGCTTTTGATTGCGCATTATATAGCATTCAACCAATAATTATAATATTACTCGGAATAGCGATGATTTTAAACATTGTAAATTATTTTAAAGTTGCTCCAGATATGATTATATCAACCATAAATACAATACAAACGACAAATTTTAACTTAACTAAATTAGGAACAGTTATGGTAATATTACTTCAATTTATTTATACGCCGTTTATACTTATATTAGATAAAAAATTTAACTTTAAAGTATTTTTATATTATTTGATATATCCAGTTTTTTCATTAACATGGTTGCCAATCTCTATACAAGGCATACTAAATAAAAATAATAAGGAATGGTCTCACACCATTCATACAAGAAGTATAAATATAAGAGAATTAGAAAAGGCAAATTAAGAAACTCTACTGGATTCAGTAGAGTTTCTTTCAATAAATTACCAATAAAATTAATGTTTAAAAAAAAAGGAAAAATGTTAATTATGTTGAATACTACTATATACTATTAGTATTTAGCTATTAAGGAGGGAAGACAGAACTTAAATGCAGAATATATGTGTAGGAATAGATATTGGGTCTAATAAAATAAGTGCAACCCTTTCAAGTTGTAATGATAATTCTTTTGAAATTATTCAGAGTGTTTATGTAGAGTCAAAAGGATTTTCAAAAGGAAAAATAATAAATTTAACTGAAGCTGCTCAAAGTATAAAAGAGTGTGTTGATTTACTTAAAAAATCAACTAACATGTCTTTTCGTGAAGTATATGTTGGAGTCAGCGCTTTGGGATGTAGACTTATAAGTAGTACTGGTGTTTCTTATGTTAATTCAATGGATAATACTATAGATATGGATAATATAAGAGAAGCTGTAGAAGATTGTAAAAATATTAAGTTATCTGATGATGAAGAAATAGTAGATGTGATAATAGAATCTTTTGTTATAGATGAAAAAAGTAATATACATAATCCTATTGGATTAAAGGGCAAAAGATTAGAAGTTATATCTAATGTAGTAGCTGGTAGGAGAGATTTACTTGATGACTTAAAAGGTGTTGTAAACTTAGCTGGCTTAAAGATTAATGGATTTAGCTTAAGTATAAATGCAGCTAGAGAAATATTCTTAAGTGATAAGACAGAACTTTCATCTATACTTATTATTGATGTGGGATCTGAAACTACCCAGCTTGCATATTTTAAAAATAATACTTTAAAATATTTCTCATTTTTACCTATAGGGGGAGAAAATATAACAAGAGATATATCAGTTTGCACTAATGTTTCTAGAGATGAGGCTGAAAGGACGAAAAAGTTACATAGTATCGACTATTTCACCAAGTACAGAGAAGAAGCTGTAGGGGCTTCTAAATCTAGCACATTAGAATTTGATATTAAACTTTATAAGAATATTGTAAGAGCTAGATTAGAAGAAATTGCTACATTGATCAATGAGGATATTGAGAATAGTGAATGTTTAGATCAAATAGATGCTGTATATGTTATTGGTGATGGAGTAACATATTTTGAGGATATTAGGTATATTATCGAAGATAAGTTGCGTAAAAAGATAGTTATTGTGACAAAAAATCAACTAGGATTACAAAATTCTTGTATTATTACATCAATTGGTATTGTTAAAAATGGTTATGATAGGTTAAAATTAATATGTGAGAAAATTAATAGAGATAATTTAAAAGAGCAATCCCTTCGTAATAATATGAACAGCAATAAGAAGAGCAATATGAAGAGCAATATGAAGAGCAATATGAAAAGCAATATAAAAAAAGAAACTAAAAAGAGAAGAGGATTTATTTATAATCTTAAAAGGATAATTGATGATATTTTCTAAAGGAGGAATTAGTTTGTTAGATTTTGAAGTAGATATGCAAGATTTTGCAAATATAAAAGTTATAGGATGCGGCGGCGGAGGTAACAATGCTGTTAATAGAATGATTGTTGAGGGGTTAAAGAATGTTGAGTTCATCTCAGTTAATACAGATAAACAAGCACTTATGCTTTCTCATGCAAATCAAAAAATTCAAGTTGGAGAAAAATTAACTAAAGGCTTAGGAGCAGGTGCTAATCCTGAGATAGGAAAAAAAGCTGCTGAAGAGAGTAGAGAAGAGATTACAGAAGTTATAAAAGGTGCAGACATGGTATTCATCACAGCTGGTATGGGTGGTGGAACAGGTACTGGTGCAGCTCCTGTTGTAGCTGAAATTGCAAAATCTATGGGAATATTAACAGTAGGGGTTGTAACTAAACCTTTTCCATTTGAAGGTAGAAGAAGAATGAAGCATGCTGAAATGGGAATTGATAATCTTAAGGAAAAAGTAGATACTCTTGTAACAATACCAAACGAAAGACTCCTTAGCATGGTAGACAAGAAGACAACATTGCTAGAGTCATTTAAGCTTGCAGATGACGTTTTAAGACAAGGTGTACAAGGTATTTCTGACCTTATTACTATTCCTGGTCTAGTAAACCTTGACTTTGCTGATGTAAGAGCGGTAATGTTAGATAAAGGTTTAGCACATATGGGTGTTGGTAGAGGAAATGGAGAAAATAGAGCACAAGAAGCTGCAAAGCAAGCAATTTCTTCTCCTTTACTTGAAACATCAATAATAGGTGCTACTGGTGTATTATTAAATGTTACTGGTGGAGGCGATTTGGGACTTTTAGAAATAAATGAAGCTGCAGAAATAGTACAAGAAGCTGCAGATCCAGATGCCAATATTATCTTTGGTGCTGTTATTGATGAGAACTTAAAGGATGAAATTAGAATAACAGTTATAGCAACAGGCTTTGAAAAGGAAAAAGGTAACAAGGAAAAAAGCAGAGATGAAGTTAAGATAGAAATTAATGAACCTGAAGTTAATAAAGTTCAAGAAGAAGAAGTGGCAGCAGCTGCTCCAAATTTTGCAGATGAATTAGATATACCTGCATTTTTAAGAAGACAAAAAAGATAATTAAGTTAAAAGACATGTATTAATACATGTCTTTTTTTATGTCATTTGATAAATTGAAATTTAACTAAAGGTAAATGAGTTTAAAATTCTTTTAGTTTTATTAACTTTATGGGATAATATGTAAAAAATGATACTATAAAAAATTTTTCTTTGGAATATAATGTGACAAAATTTTAGTACATGAAGTTTTATAATGGTTTTAAGGAGTGAAATATATGGAAGTGTATATAGATGTAGTAGTGTTTGAGAATTTTATAATTAATTCCTTTTTGTTGTTAGTAACTATTCAAATTGTCAGAGGTAAATGTAATTATAAAAGAATAATTCTATCAGCATTACTAGGAGCTTTATATACTATAGTATTATTTATTCCTAAGCTCTACTTATTGACTATCCTACCTATTAAGTTATTGGTTGCCATGGTAATGGTTTACGTCGCTTCTAGTATTAATGATTTAATCTTCTTAATAAAATCCTCAGTTATTTTTATTTTGGTATCTATGCTTTTGTGTGGTTTTTGTTTTGGTTTTTCTATGTACCAAAATAATTATAACATAAGTGAAAGTTTTATAATAACAAGCTACTCATTTAAGTATATGCTGCTAAGTATTATGATAATATATTTACTTTTATACAGGATAATGATTTTTATAAAAGATAGAAAGGTTATATTTGATTTTACTTATGAAATAGAATTTACCTTATCAGGAGAATGCTATAAAGTGAAAGCTTTTCTTGACACAGGAAATGAGCTTATTGAACCAGCAACCTGCCTACCAGTGATAATTGTAGAAGAAAAAATTATTAAAATTCATGAATTAAATAAAAAAAGTATATATTATGTACCATATAAAGCGATTAATGGTCATAGTGGAAATCTGAAAGGTTATAAGGTTGATAAAGTTAATCTATTTAAGGACAATAAAAAGTTAGTATCTAAGGATGTAATAATATGTTTATGCAATGAGAAACTCAGTAGCTCAAATGATTACGGAGCTTTATTGTCTAGAGCAGTATTATAGGGGTGTGGTGGTATGTTAAGTGTTAGTATTATTATCAACCGAATTTTTTCAAAATTCAAAATATTGCTTAAAACTCTTTATTATGTAGGGGGGAACGATGCACTCCCGCCTCCATTGAGTAAAGAAGAAGAGGATAATCTTGTACTTAAACTTATCAGCGGAGATGAGACGGTACGAAGCGTTTTAATTGAAAGAAATCTGAGATTAGTAGTTTATATTGCAAGAAAGTTCGAGAATACAGGAATAGGTGTAGAAGATCTTATCTCAGTCGGAACTATCGGATTGATTAAGGCAGTTAACACTTTTAACCCAGAAAAAAAGATAAAACTAGCAACCTATGCATCGAGATGTATAGAAAATGAAATATTAATGTACTTACGAAGAAATAGTAAAGTAAAAGCTGAAATATCTTTCTATGAACCATTAAATATTGATTGGGATGGAAATGAACTTTTGCTATCAGATATTTTAGGAACCGATAATGATATAGTTTATAATCTGATCGAAGATGAAGTTGACAAGCAACTTTTATTTATGGCAATGAAGAACTTAAGTGAAAGAGAAAAAGAAATTGTAAAACTTAGGTTCGGATTATATGGTGCAAGAGAAAAGACCCAAAAAGAAGTTGCAGATATGCTTGGAATATCACAATCCTATATTTCTAGATTAGAAAAAAAGATTATAAAGCGTTTAAAGAAGGAAATAAATAGAATGATTTAGTAAGGGTTGGCTTCGTATAAAATCAACCTCAATAGGAAATAATTTTAATGCAGTAAGTTTATTACTTATAAGGGGTTGATTACACATGATAATCAATAAAGTAGAGATATGCGGTGTCAATACCTCTAAGCTACCTGTTTTAAAGGAAAAAGAGATGAAAGAACTTCTTCTTAAAATGAGAAGTGGAGATGGATTCTCTAGAGAAAAGTTTATTAATGGGAATTTAAGATTAGTTTTAAGTGTTATTCAGAGGTTTAACAATAGAGGAGAAAATGTAGATGATTTATTTCAGGTAGGTTGTATAGGTTTAATGAAAGCAATTGATAATTTTGACTTAGAGCAAAATGTAAAATTCTCGACTTATGCAGTTCCAATGATTATAGGCGAAATACGAAGATATTTAAGAGACAACAACTCTATAAGGGTGAGCAGATCCTTAAGAGATATAGCCTATAGAGCACTATTAGTAAGAGATAAGTTGGTAAATGACAATAATAAAGAGCCAACTATTTCACAAATAGCTAAGGAGCTTAAATTACCAAGAGAAGAAGTCGTTTTTGCTTTAGATGCTATTCAAGATCCAGTGTCATTATTTGAACCTATATACCATGATGGTGGAGATGCAATCTATGTTATGGATCAAATCTCAGATAATAAGAACCAAGATGAAAGTTGGTTAGAGAACATATCCATAAAAGAAGCTATGAAAAAACTAAATGACAGAGAAAAGTTAATACTAACTTTAAGGTTTTTTAATGGAAGAACTCAAATGGAGGTGGCAGATGAGATAGGAATATCTCAAGCACAGGTTTCAAGGTTGGAAAAAACAGCACTTAAGCACATGAAAAAATACATATAGAGCTCATTTGAGCTCTATTTTATTTGTTGTTATTTCGTAAAATAAAATCTGAATAAGAATGAAAGGGCATTGAATCCTTTCATTCTTATTTTGGAATTTATACTATTGGTTCATCATATATTTTTATATAAGAAGAAAAGGAGGGGTTAAAGTGGAGTTAAATATGTTTTCAATAAATAATTTAAGGGCTATGGAAGTTATAGATATGAATGTTGGCGCTAAACTTGGATTTATAAGAGACATTAAAATAGATTGTGATGATAATAGAATAATTTCTATATTAATTCCTGTACAAAAAAATAATTGGTTTGGTAAGTTGGACATGCTAGAAATACCATGGGAAGATGTAATTAAAGTAGGTGTAGACGTTATATTAGTCGATAGTAAAGATAAAACAATTGGAGATGTATAGAATTTCAAATTGAAAATGTGTATAATATTTATACATTCAATTGGAAGGGCGTGAAAAGTTTGAGATGTCCATATTGTGCATATGAGGAAAGTAAAGTAGTAGATTCCAGATCAACAGAGGACTATACTACCATAAGAAGAAGAAGAGAATGTTTAAAGTGTGGTAAGAGATATACAACTTATGAAAAAGTTGAAGATATTCCAATATTAGTTATAAAGAAGGATTTAACTAGAGAAAATTTTAATAAAGAAAAAATTATAAATGGACTTATAAAGGCTTGTCAAAAAAGACCCGTTTCAAGAAAACAGATTGAAGATATTGCAGATGATATTGAAAAAACAATAAGTAATAAAATGCTCACAGAAGTAAAGTCTGAATACATAGGTGAAATGATAATGGAAAGGCTTAAGGAAGTAGATGAGGTATCGTATGTAAGATTTGCTTCTGTCTATAGACAATTTAAAGATATAAATACTTTTATGGAAGAGATAAAGAGGCTGATGGGAATGTGAGAAGAAATACAAAAGTAGTTCTTTTATATGCTGTCATTTCACGAAGTGAAATCTGACTCAATGTGAGCAGGCTCGATGCCTGCTTAGATTTATTTGCTGTCATTTCACAAGGTGAAATTTAATAATAGTGAAAGGATTTAATACCCTTTCACTATTATTTGTTGCTGTTTAATAAAGTGGATCTCGCTAAAATTGAATAATCCTTACACCCTTCAGTGGAATAAAATATGTTAAAAGTTAGTTAAGGTAAGTTAAAATAGTCTACAGTATGTTTTATTTAAAAGTTAAAAATGTTAAAATTGAGAAAAAGGAAAGTGAATGGAATTATGATTATTGAAAAAGAAGGAATGAGATTTTTTCATCATATTGATGGAAATTTTAATATTATTTTTTCTACAGCAGAAAATAACCTTAGCTTTAAGTTGGGTGACTGTGGAGAAGAGAAAATTAATGAAGTTAAAAGAGTTTTAAACCTAGATGATGTATATTATTTAAGACAAATTCACAGCAGTAATATTATAATTGCAGAGGAGAATTGTGCTCCACATGGAGAGGTTGAAGGAGATGCAATAATAACGAATAAAGAAAACATAGCTGTTGGCGTTTTTACAGCAGATTGTGTTCCTATCCTCCTTTGGGATAAAGAAAAAGGTGTTATAGCATCCGTTCATAGCGGGTGGAGAGGAACTTTTGATAAAATTACTAAAGAAACAGTAAAAGCTATGAAAGAAAGATATGGTTGTTTAGGAGAAAATATTAAAGCGTATATAGGACCACATATAATGGGTTGTTGTTATGAAGTTAGTGAGGAATTAAAAGAGAAGTTTTTAAAAGATGAACTTTATAAAAATATTGATATTTTTCAAGAAAGAAATTTGAATTTGCAAAAATGTATAGAAGCACAACTAATAGATGAAGGTATTACGAAAGAAAAAATTTATCACACTAATCTATGTACTTACTGCAGTAATACTGCAAAGTTACATTCATATAGAAAGGATAACTTAAATTCTGGAAGGTTACTCTCATTTATTTTTATAAAGTAACGGAGGATGGTTATGGCAGACGAAAAAATATTAATTGTAGATGATGAGGAGAATATAGTTGAACTTTTAAAGTTTAATTTAGAGAACTCAGGGTATAAAGTATTAACAGCATATAACGGTATTGATGCATTAAAAGTAGTAAAATCAGAACAACCTAAATTAGTTTTATTAGATTTAATGTTACCAGGACTAGATGGTTATGATGTATGTAAAGAGATTAGAAGGGATTCTCTAACGACCAATATACCGATTATTATGACTACTGCAAAAGGAGAAGAAATAGATAAAATTTTAGGGTTAGAGCTTGGAGCAGATGATTATCTTACAAAGCCATTTTCAATTAGAGAGTTAGTGGCAAGGGTAAAAGCTGTACTTAGAAGAACTACTAATACTACAAGTTTTGAGAAGGTATTTAATATAGGAAATCTTACAATAGATTTTTTGAAACATGAGGTTTTAAAGAATGGAGAAAAAGTAGATTTAACACTTAAAGAATTTGAACTTCTTGAAACACTTATTCAAAATAAAGGAAAAGTACTTACTAGGGATATGCTGCTTGATAAAATTTGGGGATATGAATATATTGGTGAAACTAGAACGGTAGATGTTCATATTAGACATTTAAGAAAGAAGATAGAAGATGATGATAAAAATCCAAGGTTTATTGAAACTATTAGAGGAATAGGATATAGATTTTCTAGTGGTGAATAAATATGAAGAAAAAAATTATGCTTTCGGTTATAATTACTATAGTCTTTTCTTTAGTTGTAGTAACTTCTTCTTTTATTGCTATATCAAACTATCAGTATATTGAAAATTCAAAGAGAAATTTAAAGCATTATAATGATCTTTTATCTGCACTAATTTTAAGCGATGTTCCAAATAAAGTTGATAAACTGAATGAGTTAAAAAAAATTGATCAAGAGATCAGATTTACTTATATAACCAAAGATGGAGTTGTTATATTAGATACTGACACTAGATTACAAGACTTAGATAACCATCTTTCTAGAACAGAAATAATTGAAGCTATACATGGTGGTGAAGGGTCAAGTGTTAGATATAGTAAGACACTAAATAAGAATCTAGTTTATTATGCAACAAAGTTAAAGGATGGGAGTATAGTAAGAACTTCTATTCCTCTTGATAATGTAAGGATATTTCAGAATAAGAATATAAAATATTATATTATAACGTTACTTTTTGTTATACTTCTATCAGTAATTCTTTCACTAAAATTAACTAAATTTATAGTAAATCCAGTTGAAGAACTAGAATTTATAACTGCAAGGATTGCAAAGGGGGAACTAGATAGAAGGGTTAGGCTTAGTTCCATTAATGAATTGGGAAGCTTGGGAAAAACTTTTAACTATATGGCTGATCAACTGCAATCTACCATGGCAGAGTTAATTGATAAACAAAACAGATTAGAAGCTATTTTAAAAAGTATGGATAGTGGAGTAATAGCTGTTGATAGAAGACATAGAGTAATAATGATAAATCCCTATGCAAAAAAGATATTTGGAATAAAAACAGATATAATAGGCGAGACGTTAATGGATCATATTAGAGATTTTGAATTTGATAGTGTTTTTGAAAAGCCTAATGATTATAAACAGATTAAGATTATATGGCCTCAAGAAAGAGAGTTAAGAATTAAAACTGCAGAGATTATTAACGGTTATGAACGTATTGGTATTGTAGCTGTAGTACAAGATATTACAGATATAAAGAAGCTTGAAAATATTAGATCTCGATTTGTTGCTAATGTGTCACATGAATTAAAAACTCCTTTAACCTCTATTAAAGGTTTTGCAGAAACCTTAAAATATGTTGAGGATGAAGCAAATAGGCAAAAGTTTCTTGATATTATAAACGAAGAAGCAGAAAGGTTAACTAGATTAATTAATGATATCTTAACATTATCCAATATTGAGCAGAAGGTTGAAAATGTGAAAAAAACCTTTAGTGGAGAAGAAATTATAGAAAATGTATTCACTATGATGAAGATAGAAGCTGAAAAGAAGCATATTAATCTTTCTGTTGATTTAAAGAACAATAAAAATTTATATGGAGATCCTGACAAGTTTAAACAAATGATGATAAATTTAATTGATAATGCTATTAAATATTCTGAAGAAGGTGATTCTGTTTCAGTAGCTACTAGATCAGAAGATGATAATATAGTTATAACTGTTGAAGATACTGGTATAGGAATACCACAAAAGGACATCCCAAGACTTTTTGAACGTTTTTATAGAGTTGATAAAGCTAGGTCAAGAGCTAAGGGAGGAACCGGATTAGGGTTAGCAATTGTTAAACATATAGTTAAAGCCTTTAATGGATCTATTGAAGTAGTAAGTAAACTTGACATAGGAACAAAGTTTATAATAATATTAAAAAGTATAAGTTAATACACTGTCTAAAGTTTAAAATTTTAGACAGTATTCTTTTTTACATAATAGGAAATCGTACTAAGAGTTATTTTACAGGATTCTAAGGGTTAGGGTTCTAAATGAATTTCATTAGAAAATGAAATGAATAGAAGGTTATTAGATGCTAATACTATCTATGAAAGTTAAGTTAAATAATACTAGACTATTCTTTATGATTTAAGCTATAAATTTTTTATGTTTATGTTAAGAGAACTTAACAATAGTCTAATATTGACTTAACTTTTATTAGTTAATATATATATTGTAAGGTTAAGAAAAACAATTTTGGAGGTTGAAAACATGAAGAAAAAAGGGCTAAAATTTGCAATATTAGCATTAGCAATGACAATGACTACAGCTGCATTTGCTGGGTGTACAAAGAAAGAAGCAGAGCAGGGAAAAGTAGGTAACGGAGCAGCATTATCAGGTTCTATTACAACCTCAGGGTCAACTGCCCTACAACCATTAGTTGAAAAGTCAGCTGAAAATTTTCAAGGAAAAAATCCAGATGCTATGATCAGTGTACAGGGTGGTGGATCCGGAACTGGATTAACCCAAGTATCACAAGGAGCTGTTGATATAGGAAACTCAGATGTTTTTGCAGAAGATAAACTTAAGGGAGATGAAGCAAAAGCTTTAGTAGACCACAAGGTTGCAGCTCAAGGTTTTACAGTAGTAGTAGGAAAAGATGTTAAAGCTACATCTTTAACTAAGGCTCAAATACAAGATATATTCTCAGGAAAAACTACTAATTGGAAGGATATTACTGGAGAGGATACGCCAATAACAGTAATTCACAGACCAGCTTCATCAGGTACAAGATCTACATTTATAAACACTGTTTTAGATGGTAAAAAAGAACTTGAAAATGATAAGATTGGTATTACACAAGATTCAAATGGAGCTGTTAAGACTGCCATTGAAAAGAATAAGGGATCAATAAGCTATCTTGGTTTAGGATATCTTCAAGATCCAAAGGTTAAGGAAACAATAACTACAATTGCTATAGATAATGTAGAAGCAACTAAGGAAAACATAACAAATGGAAAGTACCCATTCTGGTCATGGGGCCATATGTACACTAAGGGGGAACCAACAGGATTAACAAAAGCTTTCTTAGATTATATGGTAAGTTCAGAAAATAAGGATACTATGGAGAAGCTTGGATTTATATCCGGTGGAGAAATGAAGGTTAAATAATTAATTTTAGACTGGCAACCGCCAGTCTAAAAACACGATGTTAAATATTTTTTATTGAGGGAAGAATTATGGAAAAAAGAAGTTTTTGGCAAAGGTTTAGATCTGAATATATAGGTAAAGGTTTTGCGTTTTTTTGTGGTATATTAATAGTAGCTATAACATTAGCAATAATATTCTTTATAGCTTCAAAAGGAATAAATACATTTATTAAAGATGGTTATTCATTTTTTAAGTTTGTTGGAAGTTCAGACTGGAATCCAGGGGCTGACAAGCCAGAATTCGGAGCCTTGATTTTTATTGCGGGTTCTACTTTTGTTTCAGTAGGAGCAGTTTTATTAAGTGCACCTATAGCCATTGCATTGGCTGTTTTTATGAATATTATTTCACCAAAGCTTGGATCTAAGGTACTTCAACCTACTCTTGAATTGTTTGTTGGAATTCCATCAGTAATTTATGGTTGGATTGGAGTAAGTGTTTTAGTTCCATTTCTTAAAGATAAAGTTGGAGGAATAGGATTTAGTTTGCTTGCCGGAGTTTTAGTGCTTAGCATTATGATTTTACCTACAATAGCATCGATAGCTTCAGATGCTATCAGAACTATTCCAAGAGATTATGTAGAAGCATCTTATGGATTAGGAGCAACAAGATGGCAAACAATATATAAAGTAATAGTACCAGCATCAAAAAGTGGAATACTTACAGGGGTGGTTTTAGGTATTGCTAGAGCCTTTGGAGAAGCTTTAGCTGTACAAATGGTTATTGGTAATACTGTAAAGTTTGCTAGTGGACTTACGTCCCCAACAACGACATTAACAAGTGTTCTTACTATGGATATGTCAAATACCGCTTTTGGATCATCATGGAATAATGCACTTTGGTCATTAGCGCTTATACTATTACTAATTTCATTTACATTTATTGTTGTAATCAGAAAGATTGGAAGCAGAGGTGAATCATAATGAAGGCAAAGACTGCGGATAGAATAGCAACATCTATATTGTATTTAATTTCAGGTTTTATTGTTTTACTTTTAGCCGTTTTTATCATATATATAATATATAGAGGTATGGATTCTTTAAATTTCGATTTCTTATTTGGAAAGCCTAAAATGGATCAACCAGGTGGGGGCATAGGACCACAACTTTTTAATTCTTTTTATATGCTTATAGTATCATTATTAATTACTATACCATTAGGCTTGGGTGCAGGTATCTATTTATCTGAATACGCTGGCGAAGGTAAGTTTGTTAACTTTATTAGACTTTGTATAGAAACAATGGCCTCATTACCTTCTATTGTTGTAGGTTTGTTTGGATTACTTGTTTTTGTTACTTTGGCTGGGTGGAAGTATTCTGTACTTGCAGGTGCACTTTCAGTTAGTATATTAAACTTACCAGCATTGACAAGAGTAAGTGAAAATGCTATAAGAGAAGCATCTAAAAAGGTCAAAGAGGCTAGTTTGGGATTAGGAGCAACAAAATGGCAAACAATAAAAAATGTAACATTGCCATCAGCTATGCCACAAATACTAACAGGAATTATATTAGCTTCTGGTAGAATTTTTGGAGAAGCTGCTGCATTTTTATATACAGCAGGGATGAGTGCTCCTTTATTTAAGTTTGATAAGATTAGTATTCTAGGTATGTCTTCTGTTGATAAAATATCAGCTTATAACTTATTTAGACCAGCAGAGATATTAGCTGTTCATATTTGGAAGCTAAATTCAGAGGGCATAGTTCCAGATGCATCAAAGATAGCTAATGGAGCATCAGCAGTGTTAATAATAATGGTACTTATATTTAACTTTGGTGCAAGAATTTTAGGTAATGCATTATATAAGTCATATAGTGGGAAATAGGAGGGGAAAAAATGGCTATAATACATACAGAAGATTTAAATTTATATTATGGAAATACACATGCATTAAAAAATATAAATCTTGATATAGATCAAAATACAGTTACAGCATTGATTGGACCATCAGGATGTGGTAAATCTACATTTTTAAGAACATTAAATAGAATGAATGATTTGATTAGTATTGTTAGGATAGAAGGACAAGTTTTTTTTGAAGGAAAAAATATTTATGCAGATTATGATGAGATTCAATTAAGAAAAAGAGTTGGAATGGTGTTTCAAAGACCAAATCCATTCCCAATGTCAATATACGATAATATAGCTTATGGTCCTAGAATTCATGGAATTAAGAATAAGAGCAAGCTTGATGAAATAGTTGAAAAGAGTCTAAAGGGAGCAGCTCTTTGGGATGAAGTAAAAGATAGACTTAAAAAGAGTGGGTTAGGCTTATCAGGAGGACAGCAGCAAAGGCTTTGCATTGCAAGAACTTTAGCAGTAGGACCAGAAGTGTTACTTATGGATGAACCTACATCAGCATTAGATCCTATTTCAACTAATAAAGTTGAAGAGTTAATGGATGAATTAAAGAAGAATTATACTGTAGTTATTGTAACGCATAATATGCAACAAGCAGGAAGAATTGCTGATAAGACTGCTTTCTTCTTAAGTGGAGAAGTTGTTGAATATGGAAAAACTGAAGATATATTCTATAAACCAAAAGATAAGAGAACAGAAGATTATATTACAGGTAGATTTGGGTAAAATTGATTATGAGGTGATAGTATGACAAGGGGTTCGTTTGACACAGGATTACAGGTTCTACATGATGAATTAGTAAAGATGGGAAGTATAGTTGAGAAGCAAATTCATGGTTCAGTTGAAGCTTTAGTAACAAAGGATGTACAATTAGCAGAAAAGATCATTAAGAATGATGATTTAGTAGATAATCTTCAAAAAGATATTGAAGATAAGTGTATAAAACTTATTGCTACTATGCAGCCCTTGGCTAAGGATTTAAGAAATATTTTTACTACTACTAAAATTGTTACAGATTTAGAGAGAATGGCAGATCATGCTGTTGATATCGCTAAAATAACAAAAAGATTGAAGGACGAAAAATATATCAAAGAACTTGTTGATATACCTAAAATGGCAGATATAGTTCAAAAAATGATAAGAATGTCAATAGATGCTTATATAGACAGTAACGTTGATAAAGCATATGAAATCTGTAAGATGGATGACGAAGTAGATGGAATTTATAAAAAGATTTTTAACGAACTAATAGGGTATATGAATAATAATGCTGCTTTTGTAACTCAAGCGTCACAACTTCTATTTGTATGCAAATATCTTGAAAGAATAGCTGATCATGTAACGAATATATGTGAATGGACTATTTATCTAATTACTGGTAACTTTGTGGATTTAAATGAATAATATCAAGAGCTAAGAAGAAGTCCTTCTTAGCTCTTGTTTGTATACAATTTTATAAAGTAAAATCTGACTAAAATTGGGCAGGATTGATATATATTGTTATTATTGTTGGCAAATAAAGTGAAATTGTTGACTAGTATTATTTAATAGGGTAATATTACTTAATGTAGAATATTACACAGGAGTTGAGCAAATGAAAAATAGGATAACTAATATACTGCCAGGTGGTATTGGAGAAGAACTTGGTATTGAGAAAGGAGATGTTCTTCTTTCCATAAATGGTACGGAAGTTAAAGATATAATTGATTATAATTTTTTGTTAGCTGACGAATATCTTGAAGTAGAAATAGAGAAACCAGATGGCGAGATTTGGGTTTATGAAATAGAAAAAGAATATCATGAAGATCTAGGAATAGAATTTGAAGCATCCATTATGGATAAGGCTATTAGCTGTTCTAATAAGTGCATGTTTTGTTTCATAGATCAACTTCCAAAAGGTATGAGAGAAACGTTATATTTTAAGGATGATGATTCTAGATTATCTTTCCTTCAAGGTAATTTTGTAACACTAACCAATATGAAGGATGAAGATATTGATAGAATAATAAGATACAGAATAAGCCCTATTAATATTTCAGTACATACAACCAATCCAGAGCTTAGAGTTAAGATGCTAAGTAATAGATTTGCCGGTAACATATATCCAAGATTAGTAAAACTTGCTGAGGCAGGCATTGAAATGAATACTCAAATTGTAGTTGTTCCAGGAGTTAATAATGGAGAAGAATTAGAACGTACAGTTGAAGATCTTTATAAGTTATATCCTTCAATTCAAAACATTGCTGCAGTTCCAGTTGGGATAACAAAACATAGAGAAGGATTACAAAAACTAGATATATTTAATAAGGAAACCGCAAGAGCTGAAATTGAAAATGTGAAGAAACTTCAAGAAAAATACATAAAAGAAATAGGAACTCCATTTGTAAGACTTTCTGATGAATTTTATGTTTTAGCAAAAATTGATTTACCTGAAGGTAATTTTTATGACAATTATGAGCAGTTAGAAGATGGTGTTGGAGTTATAAGACTTCTTAGAGATACGATAGATCGTGATCTTGATATATTGAATCAAAATTTAAAAGGACATTTTTCAATTGTAACTGGTGTATCTGCTTATAATGAAATAAAAAATGTTAGTGAAAAAATTATGAAAAAAAATCAAAATATAAAAATTGATGTTTTTAAGATAACCAATGAGTTTTTTGGTGAAACCATAACAGTATCAGGGCTTTTAACAGGTCAAGATATAATTAATCAAACAAAGAATAAGATTTCATCCAAATATCTCATTATGGCTGATAATATGTTTAGAAAAGGGTATGAATTGGGAAATATAAAAGAGAGAGTTATGCTTGATGATTTAAAGATCAAGAATATAGAACAAGAATTAGGTGTAAAAGTCATAGTTTGTGATTACACAGGTGAAGACTTAATAAAATTAATAAATGAACATTGTGAGGAGGCGTAATCATGGGAAAACCTATAGTAGCTATAGTAGGAAGACCAAACGTGGGTAAATCGACTTTATTTAATAAATTGGCAGGTAAGAGAATCTCTATCGTACAGGATACTCCAGGTGTTACAAGAGATAGAGTATATGCTGAAGCAGAATGGTTAACTCATAATTTTACAATGATTGATACTGGAGGTATAGAACCAGAAAGTGAAAACACAATTGTAAAACAAATGAGGAGACAGGCACAGATAGCTATCGAAACAGCAGATGTTATAGTTTTTATCGTTGATGGTAAGGAAGGATTAACAGCAGCTGATAGAGAAGTAGCACAAATGCTTAGAAAGAGTAAAAAACCAGTAGTACTTGTTGTAAATAAGATTGATTCATTGAAAGATGAAGCTAATGCCTTTGAATTTTATAACTTAGGTATCGGAGATCCTGTAACTATTTCAGCTTCACAGGGACTTGGACTAGGTGATATGCTTGATGAAGTTGTAAAACACTTCGATACAGCAGGGGCAGATGAAGAAGAAGACGAATACATAAGAATTGCAATGATAGGAAAACCAAATGTAGGAAAGTCATCACTTATAAATAAGCTTCTTGGAGAAGAAAGAGTTATCGTAAGTGATGTTCCGGGTACTACGAGAGATGCTATAGATAGTTATCTTGAAACAGAAGAAGGCAAATTTATTTTAATAGATACAGCTGGGCTTAGAAGAAAGAGCAAGGTTAAGGAAGAAATAGAAAGATATAGTGTAATAAGAACTTACGCTGCTATTGAAAGAGCAGATGTATGTATTCTTATGATTGATGCACAAGAAGGTGTTACTGATCAAGATGAGAAAATTATAGGCTATGCACACGAGCTAAATAAGGCTATAATGGTAATAGTAAATAAATGGGACTTAGTAGAAAAAGATGATAAAACTATGAATCTATACCTTAAAGATATTCAAAGTAATCTATCATTTATGCCGTATGCACATTATTTATTTATTTCTGCTCTTACTGGTCAAAGAGTGCATAAGGTTTTAGAAATTGCTAAAATGTGTTATAATAACTATTCTAAGAGAGTATCTACTGGCATATTAAACGAAGTTATTAATAAAGCAGTTCTTATGAAAGAACCACCAGTTGTTGGTTTAAAGAGGCTAAAAATTTATTATGCAACTCAAGTTGCTAATAAACCACCTAAGTTTATATTCTTTGTAAATGATTCTAACACAGTACATTTTTCATATGGTAGATATTTAGAGAATCAATTAAGAGAAAGCTTTGATTTTAAGGGTACTGGTATAGAAATTGAGTATAGGGAAAGGAAGGAATAAATAGATGAATAAGGTGACTTTTTTAGGAGGAGGAAGTTTTGGTACAGCACTATCCATATTACTAGCCAATAAGGGAATAGAGGTTAAGGTTTGGGATAGAGATAAAGCTGTAGTAGACGATATTAACCTAAACAAAAAAAATGATAGATATATAAAGGGGTTAAATATTCCTGAAAATGTCACAGCTTATAATGATTTAGATAGAGCTTTAGAAGGAACTGAGTGTGTTGTTTTAGCAGTTCCTTCACATGTTATTAGATTAGTTTGTAAATCATTAAAAGGTAGACTAGCAGAAGATGTAATAATAGTAAGTATTGCTAAGGGCATAGAAGAAGGTACAGATATTAGAATTTCAGAAGTTATAGAACAGGAATTGCCAAATCCAGTAGTTATAATGTCGGGACCTTCTCATGCAGAAGAGGTAGCAGTTGAAATTCCAACTACATTAGTTGTAACTTCAAAGGATATGAACAATGCTGAAAAAGTTCAGGATCTCTTCATGGCTTCAACTGTTAGAGTTTACACTAATGATGATTTAGTAGGAGTTGAAATAGGCGGAGCTGTAAAAAATATCATAGCTCTAGCAGCTGGAATATCTGATGGTATAGGATATGGAGATAATACAAAGGCTGCATTAATGACAAGAGGTATGAAGGAAATAAGCAGAATCGGCGTAAAGCTTGGCGGGAAAATAGAAACCTTTTATGGATTAACAGGTATGGGTGATTTAATAGTTACTTGTACTAGTATGCACTCAAGAAATAGAAGAGCGGGAATACTTATTGGTCAAGGAAAGACAGCTAAAGAAGCTATTCAAGAAGTTGGAATGGTTGTTGAAGGAATTAAAGCCTGTAAAGCCTTTTACGAACTAAAGGAAAAACTTGATATCTGTATGCCTATTACAGATTTGCTTTATAAAGTTCTTTTTGAAGGTAAAGATGCAGTACAAGGTGTTAAAGAACTTATGTCAAGAGATAAAAAAGATGAGACATACTAGAGATAGATTAAATTCTATCTCTTTTTTTATGTATAATTTTATTAATTATCTAATATATATGTAGTGTTAATAATATATACAGGAGGATATATCTTGGACAGTTTTAACATATATAAAGATATAGCTGAAAGAACACAGGGAGACATTTATGTAGGCGTTGTAGGACCTGTTAGAACTGGTAAATCTACTTTTATAAAAAGATTCATGGACTTAATGGTTATTCCAAAGATAGAAAATGCATATAAAAAGGAGAGGGCTAAGGATGAATTGCCACAGTCTGGTTCAGGTAAAAGCATACACACCACTGAGCCGAAGTTTGTTCCTAATGAAGCAATAGAAATTTCATTAGATGAGGGTTTAAAATTTAAGGTTAGAATGGTTGATTGTGTTGGTTATATCGTAAAAGGAGCTCTGGGATATCTTGAAGGAGAGCAACCTAAGATGGTAACTACTCCATGGTTTGAGTATGAAATACCTTTTGAAGATGCTGCCGAAATCGGCACAAGAAAGGTTATAAATGACCATTCAACTATAGGTCTTGTGGTAACTACAGATGGAAGCATAACAGGGATAACCAGAGAAGATTATGTTGAAGCAGAGGAAAGGGTTATTAATGAACTTAAATCTATTGATAAACCTTTTATAATTGTACTTAATTCATCTAAAGTAAATGATCCAGAGACAAAAGAGCTTAAAGCTCAGCTAGAAAAGAGGCACAATGTTCCTGTACAAATTATGGATGTAGTAAATATGAATGAAGAAGACATAAATAAAATCTTCAAAAAAGTACTTAAGGAATTCCCAGTGAAGGAAATCAACATAGACATGCCTGAATGGATTGAAAAACTTGAGCCATCACACTGGTTAAAAACGAATTTCTTAAACATAGTAAAGGATATGTGCAAAAACATATTTAAAGTAAGAGATATAAAAAGTTTCATAGATGGATATGAAGGAGAAGAGTTTTTAGGTACAACAGAAATATGTGAAATGAATTTAGGAGACGGTACTGCAAGGATAACAATGAGTCCAAAGCATGGTATATTCTACAGGATTTTAAGTGAAATATGTGACCATGATATATCTTCAGAAAGTGAACTTCTTACCCTTATAAAAGGCTTAAATCGTGCTAAAATTGAATATGATAAGGTTGAAGAAGCTTTAAAAGATGTAAAAGAAAGTGGTTATGGTCTTGTAGCACCACAGCTTGCAGAAATGAAATTTGAAGATCCTGAGTTTGTAAAACAGGGTGGAAAATATGTTGTTAAGCTAAAAGCCAGTGCTCCTAGTCTCCATTTTATAAAGGCAGACATTCAAACTGAAATTTCACCTATTATGGGTACTGAAAAGGAAACAGAAGAATTATTTAAGTCCTTATTAGAACAATTTGAAAGTGATCCTACAAAACTTTGGCAGAGTAATATGTTTGGTAAGTCCCTTGAGGTTCTTGTTAAAGAAGGCCTTCAAAATAAACTCTACAAGATGCCAGAAGACGTACAGGTTAAGATTCAAAAGACTCTTCAAAAAATAATTAATGAGGGCAACGGTGGATTAATCTGTATAATTTTATAGTTGTAAAATTTTTCATAATTGATTATAATAATATTGGAAAATATTATTATAATCTCTGGGTATGGCGCAGGTGGTAGCGCGCTAGAATGGGGTTCTAGAGGTCGCAGGTTCAAATCCTGTTACCCAGACCAAAGCATATGAAAACCTTGATTTCATCAAGGTTTTTATTTTTTTATAGGGAGGGGTAACTTGTCACCTGAGAGCAAAATAGGAGCAAATTTTTGTGGGACATTGAATATCCATTTAGTTTTTCTGTTACTATTTGCTATATGATTGGGAACACATGAGAATAGGTATCTAGTGTTATTGCAATAGAGCTGTTACTTCTAGTAAAGTTAGTATCAGAATAGAAAGTGATAGAGTTGCTATTGATTTTGGACCAATCATAAAATAGAAGTTAGAATTATGGAGGTTAGTTTTAGGGTGCTCTTTAACTGATGTCCTTTTTCTTTTAGAATGAACAGAATAGGATACTATGATTTAAGGGATTAGGAATAAGAATGTTCCATGACTAATCTATTAACTGTTTTTATTATTTCCACTTTATAGTTATTTAATTGTTTACAATAATTTATTTGCACATTATAATATATATTAACATAAGACTTTTAATAACACTTATCAAAAGTCTTAGGGAGGGAGAAAATGCTTCAAATAACTAACAATACTATTAGAGTCAAACAGATAAATACTGAACTTGTTAAAGTGGCATTAAAAAACTTATCATATGGCACTAAGCTAACAATAGCTAATGCAACAGGGCTAAGTGTAGCAACTTGTGGCAATATACTAAAGGAGCTTTTAGAATCTGGAGAAGTTCTCGAGATCGAATTAGAACAACCTAATGGTGGACGACCAGCAAGACGTTTTGTGTATAATGCTAACTACGCTTTTATTGCTTGTTTATACTTAAAAAATGAGGGTGGCATCTATACAATTAACTATGCTGTTACAAATTTGATCGGCGAAATTATTGAAGAAGGGTCAAAAATTTTTAATAGTATAAATTATGATGTTATAGACAGTCTTATCGGGGAATTGATTGAAAGATATGAAAATATTAAGGCTGTGGGTATTGGTGTTCCTGGGGTTGTCCGCCAAGGTGTAATTGGTGTTTGCGATATTAAGGAGTTAATCAATGTTCCATTAGGAAATAAGCTTAAAGAAAAATATCAATTAGAAATTACAATTGAAAATGATATGAACTTTACAGTATATGGCTTCTATAAAAAACAAAATTATGATAGAGATAGAACAATTGCAATTGTATTCTTTCCAAAAGGTAACTTTCCAGGTGCAGGTATTATTGTTGATGGACATATTTTAAAAGGAAATACTAAATTTGCAGGTGAATTGTCTTTCTTGCCTTTAGATCTATCACGAGAAGAACAATTAAAACGATTAAATAGTGAAGATGGATTTATACCTTTAGCAGTTAAAGCAATTGTATCTATAATAGCAATTATTAACCCTGAAACAATAGCTTTAACAGGAGAATTGTTTAAGTCTGATCAATTAGACGATATTTATAATCATTGTCTTGAAATAATACCAAAAGAACATATGCCACAAATTTTTTTGCGAGAAAATATACATGATGATTATATGAATGGGCTTATTTCTATTACATTAGAAAGTTTGAGCTATAATATTCAATTGGTTGAAAAAAGAATATAAGGAGTGAGTAATTATGACAGAGAAAGAAAAAATGTTAGCTGGTAAACCATATAAAGCTTTTGGTAAGGAGCTTCTAGGAGAACGCCAATATGCTAAAGAATTGGTGTTTGATTTTAATGGTTTACGTCCAACTGAGATTGAAAAGCGTAATGAAATTATTAAAAAACTCTTTGGTAAAACGGAAAATGAATTTTTTATTGAGCCACCTTTCCGTTGTGACTATGGTTATAATATTTCAGTTGGAGAGAATTTTTATGCCAATTATAATTGTACTATTTTAGATTGTGCCAAAGTTACAATTGGAGATAATGTTTTGTTTGCACCAAATGTAAGTCTTTTTACCGCAGGTCATCCCGTACATCCTGAGTTAAGAAATAGTGGGGTTGAATATGCCTTTCCAATTACAATAGGTAATAATGTTTGGATTGGTGGTGGCGTTATTATAAATGCAGGTGTTACTATTGGTGACAATACTGTAATTGGTTCTGGGAGTGTAGTGACAAAAGATATTCCAAGTAATGTTATTGCTGCAGGGAATCCTTGCAAGATTATAAGGGCGATTACTGATGAGGATAAAAATAAATACTTTAAAAATCTTACAATTAAATAACAAATTTTCATTATATGAAATAGCACAATCTATTAGGAAATTGTGCTATTTTGTATAGTAAGGTGCCAGCCTCTTTACATTTAGTGAGGAAGTAAGAATTGGTTTCTTGCAAGGAAACCGGGCAAATATTTATTGTGCAGTAATTCTTACAGAAATATCAAGTTTCAAAGTTGTCCACTATGCTGTAGAATATTGATATAAATTTTATCATAATCGAAAGGGGCTTTATGGATAACTTTACGATGTATGTTTCATTGTTTGTATTTTGGTATCCACTTGTAATGAGTACAGTTTGGATTATTGGTGGAATTTTATTTTATCATAGAAGAGAAAAAAAACCTGGAGTACCTCTTACTGAAACTCCTATGGTATCTATTTTAATACCGTGTTATAACGAAGAAGATACAATAGAAAATACAATAGAACAACTTAATGAACTAAACTATCCTAACTATGAAATTATAACTATTAATGATGGAAGCAAAGATATGACAGAATTAATATTGGAAAACCTATCAAAAAAATATAAAAAGTTAAGAGTTATTCAGCTTAAAACTAATACCGGCAAGGCAAATGCATTGTATTTAGGATTGATTGCATCAAAAGGAGAGTTTTTAGTTGGATTAGATGCAGATGCTTATCTTGACGTAGATGCTTTAAGTTACATGATACCTCATTTTATTACACCTCATTATGGTGAGAGAGTTGGTGCTGTTACGGGAAATCCGAGAGTACGGAATCGTAGTTCATTACTAGCAAGAATTCAGTTATGCGAATTTTCAAGTATTATTAGTTTGATTAAACGCACACAAAGGCTACTAGGTAAAGTAATGACTGTTTCAGGTGTTGTTGTAATGTTTAGAAAGAGAGCATTAATAGATTGTGGATTATGGGACAGAGACTTAATTACCGAAGATATAGGAGTAACGTGGAAACTTCAGAAACGTTTTTGGGATATTAGATATGAGCCTAGAGCTATTTGTTGGATGTTAGTACCGGAAACAATTGTTGGGTTGTGGAAGCAAAGAGTAAGGTGGGCTCAAGGTGGTCTTGAAGTTATAATGCGTCATTGGGATATATTTTTAGATTGGAGATATAGACGTTTGTTACCTGTATATATAGAACAAATATTTAGTATATTTTGGGCAATCGCATGGAGTATATTATTCATAATAACTATAATACAGATTATTACCGGAAAACAGACCTTTTTTCCTATGTTTTGGCAGGGTCAATATTTGTCCTTATTGTGCTTAGTACAATTCGTTGTAGCAATGTCTTTAGATAAACGATATGATGAAAAATTACTTAAATATTATTTATGGGCTATTTGGTATCCAATTTTTTATTGGTATTTCAATGCTCTAGTAATATTAAGAGCTATCCCTAAAACATTATTCAGGGATAAAAGAAAAAAATTTGCAATATGGGATAGTCCTGATAGGGGGATTTCAATATGAATATTATTGATGGATTGCAAAAGAGAACTATTAAAATATTAGAAAAATTAATAACTACAATTGGCTGGCTTTTTATGTTAGGATATATATTTCAAATCCTATTATCTATAGTACTTTGGTTATTTAATTTATCTAATTTTTATCATAAGTTATTTATTTTAGATAATATTCAGACAACAATACATATTTTGCTAATTACAGTTGCTATTGCGATGTGTATTTTTATATTAATATATTTCTGGGGGAAATATAACTATAAAAGATATGCACACTTAAATAGAAGGAAATTCTCCAAAAATGTAAATAATGATGAAATCGAACTATATTTTGGTTTACCATCTTCACTTGTAGAAAAAATGCAGAATGATAAGATTATTATTTTAGAAAAGACTATAGTATAACTTATATAAAGTATTTTACCTGTAAACATTTTAATGTATAGTGACATAATATTTTTAATAGATGACAAAAGTTAAATATCATCTTATAATACAAAGAAGCTCTGGATCACTCTAGGAATTTTTGTTATATTTAGTATTATTTCAACAACTTGGTATAATGAGAAGATAATTTACAACAACAAATAAAATGGTAGAATGTCGATTAAATAATAAGCTCTAGTATCTGCTTAAATGTGAATACTAGAGCTTATTATGTAAAAAAACAATAAACATTATGGTATAATTGATATAAGATTTTGTGAAGGGATGTTGGTATTATGAACCCGAAAGAAGAATTAGTATTAAACTTTAGAGTGGTGAAGATTGATAAAAATAATGTTATTAGAGCTATTCAAAATACTATAGATGAAATAAAAAAATATTTTGATAGTTATGGAATAAATAAAGTGGTTTCATCAGATTTATATAGCTATGTAGAAATTGAAAATTATGCAAGAATAGAAATTCAATACGATGATAAAGGTAAAAATGTAGCTTTTTCATTAAAATGGTTTAGCGTTGATAAAAAAAGTGACGTTTGGATATCGTTATCTGCTAAAGGTCGTATGTTTACTGTAAGTTATATGAATTGTAACGTACAGTCGAAAAGTTATTATTTTATAAATGAACAAGCAATAGAAGATATATTTAAGGATTTAATAAAATTAAATAAGGAATAAAGAGTGTTTTTAGAGTATCCCCTTTGATAACCGCACCTTTAGCACGATGGTTCATACATATTTATGGTCCACTTCACACTTTTAAAGTTTTGGGAACACTATTTTTAGTAATTATTTTAGTATTAGCTTTACCTTTTAGATTTCCTAAGGAAAATTTGTTTGATAAACAACAAACAATAAATAACAATAATTTGAAAGTTTTAGATGTTAGTACAAAAGAAATGCTTACCAAACCAAAATTTTATGGTCTTTGGACATGCTATGCTATAGGAACATTGACTAGACTTATGACAGTGGGAATAACAAGCTCTGTTGGAGAAGAAATTATTAAAATGGATTCTAAAACAACTGCATTTATGGTGTCATTGTTTGCAGTTTTCAACGGCATTGGAAGATCTTTATTTGGTTGGCTTACAGATAAATTGTCTCCTCTAAAGGCTTCTATAATAGCATATATAACAATAATGGTTTCATCAGGTTTAATGCTGATGGCAAGGGAAGGAACCGTAGGTCTGTATGTAGTTTCTTTTGCTTTACTTTGGATGACCCTTGGAAGTTGGTTAGCTATAGAACCTACAGCTACAGCAATATTTTTTGGTTCAAAACACTATAGTAAGAATTATGGCTTTATTTTTACTGCCTATGGAGTAGGAGCAGTATTAGGAGTTTCTATCTCAGGTATATTTAGGGACAAGTTCGGAAGTTATATCTATACGTTTTATCTAATGTTCTTACTTGCGATACTAGGAGTATTCTTTGCAATTTTATTCTTAAGAAAGTCTAAAGCTAATTAATTTGTTTCATTAAGCCACTATTGCGGTGGCTACAGTAGTGCTGACTTAAAATATAGGTATAATATTATAGTTTTTAAAAGTAATTGTTAAAGGGGGTATCTTTTTATGAAGATATCCTCTTTAATATTTATAACACCCTTTTATTATTCTAAGGTGCAGCTATATTAGAAGTATATATTTTGGCGGTGTTTAGGCATTTTCCTAATTTTTCAGTCAAAATAGTGTTATTTTTAGACAAAATAAAGCAAGTTTATAAATAGCAATGTAGATATAATATTATTGTAAGGCTAGATGTAAAGGGATTCAATAAATGTAAACTTTCAGTTAGATGATGCTGTGAATTTGCATAATTTTTTATCTATGCATACTTTATAAGGATATACTTTCTAGGAGTCTACTAAGTATATCCTTATTTATAATTAAGTAACACGAATTATATGGAGGAGATAAAAATGAAAAACTTTGTAATAGGAATAGACTTAGGAGGAACAAAAATAAGCACTGCATTATCCGATTTAGATGGAGATGTTAAGAGCCAGATAACAATTCCAACAGATGCCCATGAAGGTGAAATTCCAGTATTAAATAGAATTATTGAAACAGTAGAATATGTTTTAAAAACAGGAAATCTAACAACTGATGATATTAGAGCTATTGGCATTGGTTCTCCAGGACCACTAGATGCTAAAAAAGGGATAATTATTACAACACCTAATCTTCCATTTAAGAACTTTAATCTTGTAGAACCTATTAGAGAAAAGTTCAGATTGCCGGTTTATTTAGATAATGATGCCAATGTTGCTGCAATAGGTGAATTTATGTTTGGTGCCGCAAAAGGAACAGAGAATATGGTTTACTTTACAGTAAGTACAGGTGTTGGCGGTGGAGCTGTTCTTAATGGAAAGGTATATAGAGGTAACACAAGCAATGCACTTGAAATAGGACATACGACAGTGGTTTCAGAAGGTCCAAGATGTGGATGTGGAAATCTTGGATGCTTAGAGGCAGTGGCTTCAGGGACAGCAATAGGTAAGAGAGGAAGAGAAGCAGTAGAAAGTAAGGTAGAAACTTCATTAAAGAAATATAGTACTGTAACTTCAGCAGAAGTGTTTAAGGAAGCAGCTGCTGGGGATGATGTTTCTAAGGATATAGTAAATACAGCTTTAAACTACTTAGGTATAGGTATAGCAAATGCAATATCAACCTTTGATCCAGAAGTAGTTATTATAGGTGGAGGTGTTTCAAAGGCGGGTCAAATTGTATTTGATAAGGTTCAAGAGGTTGTAAATAAAAGGTGTTTCAAGGCAATGGCAGAGGTATGCAGAATTGTTCCAGCAGGACTTGGAACTGATGCTGGAGTTATAGGTGCAGTAGCACTTGCTATAGTAGAAAGTAAATGAAAAGGCTGATATAAAAAGGCAGCACTCAAGATTATTTTAAAAGATGAAGCAATAAAATATTATTAGGAAATAATTAATTGGAGAAGCGTAAAGAGTTAATAGAATTTACGCTTCCTATTTTTTTATGAAATGGGGATGATTACTGTGATATATAGTGCTAATTCTGAAAAGAGGATGACAGTATTTAATTTGACCTGGCCAATATTTATTGAAATTTTACTTTTTATGCTGCTTGGTAGTGTGGATACCTTAATGTTAAGTAAATACTCTGATAATGCTGTAGCTGCTGTTGGAGTTTCCAATCAGCTCATAGGAATGATGAATATAATGTTTGGAATTCTCGCTACAGGAACTTCTGTACTTATTGCTCAAAATCTTGGAGCAGGGAACAAAGAGGTGGCTTCAAAGGTTGCCACTGTTTCATTAATTATGAACTTTTTATTTGGGCTTATTCTTAGCTTAATAATGTTTTTGGGGGCTCGTTGGATTTTAGGCACTATGGGAATACGTCAGGAACTTATGAAGTATGGTATGGAGTATCTTCAAATTGTAGGTGGCTTTTTATTTTCTCAGTCAGTACTTATGACTTGTACCGCTATAGTTAGGAGTCATGGTTTTACTAAGATATCAATGTTTGTAACTTTAGTAATGAATATTATTCATGTAATCCTTGATTATCTTTTTATATTTGGACCATTTGGTCTTCCTGTATTAGGAGTTAGTGGAGTTGCTATTTCTACTAACATTAGCAAAATATTAGGTCTTATAGTAATGCTTTATGTAGTGTTCAGAAATGTGGAGAGAGGAATTAGTATTAGACATCTAAGGTCTTTTCCTAAAAAGATTGTAACAGATCTTTTAAAAATAGGTATCCCAACTGCAGGAGAGCAACTTTCCTATAATATTTCACAGCTCACAATCACTTATTTTATCAATTTTCTTGGAAATGAAGCTCTTATAACTAAAGCTTATGTACAAAACATAGTGATGTTTGCTTTTCTTTTTTCGGGAGCTATAGGTCAGGGGACGGAAATATTAATTGGGCATTTAGTTGGAGCGAATGAAAAGAAAAAGGCCTATGAAACCTGTCTTAAAAGTCTAAAGCTTGCTATAATTATCTCCTTTGGTATGGGACTTATATTTGCAGCTTTTAGATTTCAAGTATTGTCCTTATTTACAAAGAATACATCTATTTTAGCAGTAGGCAGCATGGTACTTATTGTAGATGCTTTCCTTGAACCAGGCCGTTCCTTTAACGTTGTGGTTATAAATGCTTTAAGAGCATCTGGGGATGTTAAGTTTCCAGTTTATATGGGGGTTTTATCTATGTGGGGAATAAGTGTAACATTATCCTATCTCTTCGGAATTCATTTAGGTTTTGGTCTTGTAGGCGTATGGGCAGCTTTTGCATGTGATGAGTGGTTTAGAGGAGTATTTATGCTATGGAGATGGAAAACTAAAAAGTGGGAGAAAATGGCTTTTGTAAGAAAAGAAATGCTGCAATATTAGCATTATTGTCACTGTAGAATCTTTTTTTGATTTCCATCAGTTTGGGTATACTTTTCTCTAGCTTCAACCTTTAGGTACTAGTAGTTTTAACTAACTAATTTATTGTTCGAAAATAAATTACAATTTTTGTTGACAAGGTTTACATGGGCTGATATAATTAAAAATGTAAAGAGAATAATCCCTAGGGATTGTTACTGGTGATGCAGGCAAAACCCAAATCAATGGATAGAGGTGTTCTATCATTTTGGTTTGGGTTTTTTTGTTTCTCCAAATTTAGTATCATAGACAAAAATAAAATAGCATCTATAGCTTGACGTATAATTAGAAACTAAATTCTTTAAAAACACATTGTTAAGGTGAAGCAAAAATGTAAATGTTTAAGTAGAAAAAGGGAGGGAATTTTAATGGATTATGGCAAATTAGCAAATCAAATTCTACCTTTAGTTGGGGGAGAGGGCAACATTGAAAGTGTTACTCACTGCGCAACTAGATTACGTTTTATGTTAAAGGATGACTCTTTAGCAAGGACAAAAGAACTTGAAAAGATTGATGCAGTAAAGGGAGCTTTCTTAAGCTCAGGACAATATCAAATAATTATAGGACAAGGTGCTGTAAATAAGGTCTATGCAGAACTTCTAAAAGGTAGATCTATAGCACAATCCTCTGTAAGTGAACAAAAGAAATCTGCAATGAAGAAGATGAATCCTCTTCAAAGATTTGCTAGAATGCTCTCAAATATATTCGTGCCAATTATTCCGGCAATAGTTGCATCCGGTCTTTTAATGGGACTTTTAGGCATGTCAACAAGATTTGGATGGATAGATGGTAAGAGTGGTGTATTCCAAGTACTAGATATGTTCTCAAATGCTGCTTTCGTATTCTTACCAGTACTTATAGCATTTTCAGCTGCAAAAGAATTTGGAACTAATCCATTTTTAGCTTCTGCTCTTGGAGCAATAATGATTCATCCAGCATTACAAAATGCATGGACACTTGGAGATGGTATAAAAAACTCAATCAATGTATTTGGCTTAAATATAGGTATGGTTGGTTACCAAGGAACAGTATTACCAATACTTATAGCTGTATGGGTAATGGCATATGTTGAAAGAAGTTTAAGAAAGATAATACCAAACGTATTAGATATACTTCTAACTCCATTCTTAACAGTAATGATTACAGGATTCTTTTCATTAATAGTTATAGGACCTGCTGGCAGAATGATAGGTGATGGTATTTCTATTGGTTTACAAACACTTTATAATACTTTAGGACCAGTAGCTGGACTTTTATTTGGAGGATTATATTCAACAATAGTTATCACAGGTATTCACCACAGCTTCCATGCTATTGAAGCAGGACTTTTAGGAAATAAGGATATAGGAATAAACTTCTTATTACCAATATGGGCAATGGCAAACATAGCACAAGGTGGAGCAGCTCTTGCTGTATATTTTAAGACTAAAAACCAAAAGCTTAAGCAAGTTGCAGTACCAGCGTCATTATCATGTTTATTAGGTATTACAGAAGCAGCCATATTTGGAGTTAACTTAAGACTTGTTAAACCATTCATAGCAGCTGCTATAGGTGGAGCATTAGGTGGAGGATACATTGTATTAACTAAGGTTGGAATGAATGGACTTGGAGTAACAGGTATTCCAGGTATTGCAATAGTATCAGGTCCATCAATGATTAATTATATTATAGGTATGATAATAGCATTTGCTGGTGCATTTGCAGGTACATTAGTATTAGGCTTTAAGGAAGAAAAACAAGACACTGAAGATAGTGTAGAAAACAATGAAAATAAAACACAAAGTTCATTAAAGCAACAAGTTGCTTCAATAAAATAAACTGCCATTTCAGGAAGTGAAATTTGACTTAAGCTGAGTAGGTTCAATACCTGCTCAGCTTTATTCTTTTTACTTGGTTATATTAGTTTTTTCTTAATTATTTTAATGAGTTATAATCTATCATAGATGATTTAGGTTATAATCTTTAATAGTACTCTTATTAAAGAAACTAGTTATATATACTTTTAAATATACCTACTCAAAGGAGATGTATACTAATGCAAAAGCTTTATTATGAAAATCAATATGAAAAAGCGTTTACTGCGGAAATAGTAAATATAATTGAAAAAGATAAGGAATTTCACATCCAGCTAGACAAAACTTACTTTTACCCTGAAGGTGGAGGACAACCTAGTGATACTGGATACATAGAATCAATTCCTGTAACGATGGTATATGAAAATGAAGGAGTTATATACCATGTAGCTTCAAAAAAACCTATAAAAATTCATAGGGTTAAATGTTCTATTGATTGGGATAGAAGATTTGATAATATGCAGCAACACCTTGGTCAACATATTCTTTCTTCTTGTTTTGTTGAATTGTTTAATGCAAATACTGTTGGATTTCATTTAGGGAAAGACTATTGCACAATTGATGTGGATAAAATGCTTGATATAACACAAATACAAGAAGCTGAAAATCTATCAAATAATATTATATTAGACAATGTTCCAGTTGAGTTTTTATTTCCTTCTAAGTCTGAACTAAAAAAACTTCCTATCAAAAAAACTCTTCCTAAAACAGGTGAACAAATAAGAATAGTTAAAATTGGAGATATAGATGTAAATCCATGCTGTGGACTACATCCTAGATCAACAATAGAAGTTCAGTTAATTAAAATTAGGAAATGGGAAAAATATAAAAACACTACAAGGATAGAATTTCTATGTGGAAAAAGAGCTATTTCAGACAGTTTATCAAAGTACCAATTCACTTCAAAAATATGCAGTACTTTAAAGTGTAGTGAAAGTGATGCTTTAGCTTACATACAAAAACTTACACAAGATTTTAATAAAATTATTGCTGAAAATAGAGCTTTAAAATCTGAAATAGCTGATTATGAAATTCAAAACATGATTAATGAAAGCGAAAAAATAAATAATATTAGTATAGTAAAATCTATATATACTGATTCAGATCTTAAATATGTTAATCTCCTAGCTTCAAAATTAACAGCTTTTAAAAATGTTATAGCTTTGTTTGCTGTTAAATCAGAAGATAAAGCACATCTTATATTCATGTGTTCAAAGGACTTAAAAGATATTAGTATGAATTCTCTTTTAAAAGATGCTATTACCTTAATTGATGGAAATGGTGGAGGAAGCAGCTTCTCTGCTCAGGGTGGTGGAAAGAATACTAATAATCTTGATTCTGCCATAGACTATGCTTTTATGAAAGTAAAGAACTGCCTAAATTCTAAATAAAAATAAACAATTTCAATCTTTACTAAAGTCGAGCAGGCATCCAGACTGCTCGGCTTTAGTTTTAAGCTTATTTATTTTAAGTTTTAATTTCTTTATATAAAGGAACAAAGAAGTGGTTTCCTAATAAAATGAATTGAGAAAGAATTTATTAGGGAGTAGTATATGTTTGGATTACTTAAAATCATTAATGAATTAAGTAGTAATAATATAGACTTAAATATGAATGAGCTTGATGATAAGTATCTTATTTATGGTAAGTTACAAGGGGTAAAAAGAAATAACATAAGTATTAATTATAATAATAACCATTTAATAATTACAGTAAAGGTGAATAGAGTAGCAAATAATAGTCTAATGGGAAATGTATTTATAGTTCAGCAAAGTAGCAATATATCTAAGTCTTTTTATGTTCCTAATGTAGATATTACAAGGATTACAGGAAGTTTTGATGGATTAAACTTAGTAATTAACGTTCCAAAAATTATTAATTCTATGAATGATAAACTTATAGTAGATGTAGAAACATATATGTTGGAGTAAAATTTAATATTATCACGAATTAGCTATTTATTATACTGGGGAAAGAAGTAGGCTACTGCCACCTTTTTTATAATAAAAAAAGGCAAGGTTAAGATCTTCTTAACACATAAGCTAAAATACCGCATAAAGCCTCTATCCAAAGGAGAAACTAAATATGAGGTGATTTTTATGCCATCAAGAGATGAAAAAAGAAGACAAGATTATCTAGAAAAAAAAGAAGAAAAGAAACAAGAAGAAAAAAAGAAAAAAGAATTATGGGAATTAGAAGAGACAAGTAAAGGAAGATCATAAAGGGGCCTTGCAGCTCCTTTCTTTTTGTAACAAGACCATTAGTGAACTTAAGGTTTGCTGAGGTTTGATAAGATTTCATTTTGTTAAATAGCAGCAGATAAAGATAAATAGATTTAATTCTTAATTAATTGAGTTATGAAGTTATTTATCTAAAAGAATAAAGTTATTAATAATGGGTAGAATTTTAAAACATAAGGTATGATTAGTGCAAGGGGGTTAATATATATGAATAGTTTTCACACTAAGGAATTTGAAAAAATATTAGAAGTTATAAAAGATAATACAAGTAATCTTATTGAATTTAATAGTATAAGATCTATTGAAAGTAATACTCATACAAAGAGCATGATGTTTACGGGAAAAAATAATCCTGAGAAAGAGGGAACTGTTATAGTTGGAGAAGAAAAAGGATTACTCATAGTTGATGTAAGTATGCCTAATTCTGATGTAAGAAGTTTCATTATTGAACATGATAATGAAGAGGATGGAATAAACAATATTATTAAATGGTTTAACAAAAATTATAAGTAAGGGAGAGTCTTAAAGGCTCTTTTTTTGTTTTCTAAAATTTTATTATATAAAAATAAGTATAATAATCACTATGAAAGTGGTCTATATAAATATTTGAGAGTTAGAATATCTGAATTTTAATAAGAGAATTTTTTAAAATATATATGCTTGTAAATAATATTCTCTTAAATGGGAATTAAAAAAATAAAATTAAAATTTTATTTCAATATAAATGAAAAATAGGAAAAGAAAAATAAGAATAAATCATTGATAAAACCAAAAAAATATAAATAGGAAGGAGGCGTTATTATGAGATTAAGAGAAGGCACAATTCCTACAGTTTTAGGAACAGCAGTAACTTTAGGAGCAGCAGCTCTAAGGGCAAATGACTTAAGAAAAAATAGGCTAAAGAAAAGAGATATTGTACCAATGGCTGAAACAGCTCTAGTTGGATTTGGATTAGCTCATATAGTTTTAGGTGCTATTGATATGGTGCAAAATAGAAGAAGATAATTTGATTTTTATAGAACTCTTTTAGAGCCACTTATTTGTTGTCATTTCACGAGGTGAAATCTAGCTAAAATTCAAGGTTTCCTGTTAATTTACTTCGTATTTTAAATGTACAACTGGAAATGATAAATTTGAGGGGAGTGAAAGATGTGTCTAAAGGTAAAAAAAGTGAGTTAAACAAACAAGAAGTTAACATAGGTACAAAACGTACTCCTGCATGTGATAATCAAGAGAAACACGCTAAGAATAGAAAAAATGCTGAATAAGGGAGCTGAAAAGCTCTCTTTTTAATTATAATAATTATTAATTAATAATTATTATTTACAAAGAGGTTTGTAAGGTATATAATAATAATATAATTAATCGTTAGAAAAATTAAGGAGGATTAAATAATGAAGATTACTTTTCAAGGAAATGAATTAACTTTAGTAGGAAATCAGGTTGTCAAGGGAGAGAAAATTTCAGATTTTGTTGCATATGATAATTCTTTAAAGCCAGTTACTTTGAAAGATACAAAAGGAGTAAGAATATTCTTAACAGTTCCATCTGTTGATACACCAGTATGTGATTTAGAAGTAGCGACATTCAATGAAAGAATAAAGGAAATGCCTGAAGTTACATGCTACACAATATCTATGGATTTACCTTTTGCACAAGCAAGATGGTGCGCTGCAAAGGGAGTAGAAAATGTTAAGACTCTTTCAGATTATAAAGATAGAAAGTTTGGTGAAATTACAGGAACTTATATAAAAGAGCTTGGGTTATTAACTAGAGCTGCATTTGTTGTAGATTCAAACAATGAATTTGTTTATATTGAATATTTGGAAGAGATTACAAATCAACCAAATTTTGAAGAAATTTTAAAAGCTGCAAAAGAAGCAAAATAATATATTGATAAGGTGCTTCTTAGTATAATATTTTATCCCCTGGAATATTGTAATTTAGGGGGGATAAGAATGAATGGATTTACTGAAATTATTATTTTAGCTGCTATCTCAGAAGCAGTATGGGAACATTTAAAGATGATTTTTACAGAAGGTAAATTTAATATTAATAGACTAGGTGCTATATTAATAGGAATTTTGTTATGTTTAGCCACTGGTGCAAATTTTCTTGAAGTTGTAGGTCTACCTACAAAAATTGATTACGTTGGGCAAATATTGACTGGACTATTGATTTCAAGAGGAGCAAATTTTATACATGATTTTCTAACTAGTGTAAATAATCTTCAACAGTATACGAGGATTGAAAATATTAATCGTAGAAATAGAGAGTGAGATAAAAGTAGATTTTTATAAAATTTATATATTATTCATTATCTTGTAAATAAAAAGACCAGTATTGAGATATTATAGTAATATCTCAATACTGGTTTTTATAACTAAATTTAAAATTTTTCTAAGTAATTTAAATAAATTCTATCTAAAGTTATTTTTGTCTTAGCTTTTTTGTTTTATGGTGAAATTTTTATTTTATTGTATTTGACAGATTGAAATTTGGCTAAATTTGAATATACTGGATGACTATACAATTTCATGTGTATAAAGTATAATACTTTTTGATAAAAATTTAGTTACATTACATTTATAGAGCTTGGAGGAATAACTATGAAAAAAATTGCAGTAGTATTTAATGGTGGAACTATTTCAATGAAGGTTGATCCTAGGATAAAGGCAGCAGTGCCAAGTCTTACAGGGGAAGAAATAATGTCTATGGTAACAGGTATAGAAAGCTTTGCTGATATAGAATCATATACTTTTTCTAGTCTTCCAGGACCACATATTACTCCTGAAATTATGCTTGAGTTATCAAAATATGTACAAAAGCTTGTTGATAGGCAGGATGTTGATGGAGTAGTAGTAACTCATGGTACGGATTCTCTTGAAGAAACAGCATATCTTTTAGATTTAACCTTAAATACTAAAAAACCGGTAATTTTTACAGGAGCTATGAGAAGTGGTTCTGAACTTGGCTATGATGGTCCTTCTAATCTAGCAGCTTCAATTTGTACTGCTATATCTGAAGAATCAAAGGATAGGGGCGTATTGGTTTGTTTTAATGGAGAACTTAATAGCGCATGGGAGGTAACTAAAGCTAACTCTATGGCTCTCAATGCATTTAAAACACCAAACTTTGGTCCTATAGGTATAGTTGATAATAATAGAGTTATATTCTATAGGAATAGTGGAAAAGAGCAACATATTCCAATTAGTAACATAAGTGCTGAGGTAAGCTTAATAAAATGTGCTGCTGGAATGGACTCAAGATTAATCGATTTTTTCATTTCTCAAGGAGACAAGGGTATAGTTATTGAGGCAATGGGAAGAGGCAATATTCCTCCTAAAATGGTTGGGGGTATACAACGAGCTATAGAGAAGGATATTGCAGTTGTTATAGTTTCAAGATGCTTTGAAGGAAGAGTTTTTGATTCTTATGGATATCATGGTGGAGGGAAGGAACTAAGAAATCTTGGTGTAATTTTTGGAGATAATATGCCAGGACAAAAGGCAAGAATAAAGTTGATTACTGCATTAAGCTTTACAAATGACTTAAAGGTAATAAAAGAAATATTTGAAAGAGGCTTATATAATAATTAAATGAAGTGAAAAAAATACTAACATAAGGATATTCGGAACGTTGACAATTATATTTCTAAAAATATATAATATTTTTCGTGATAAGATCACTCATATATTTTTGATGATATGGTTCAAAAGTTTCTACCAGATGCCGTAAATATCTGACTATGAGCGATTCTGTTTAGTTAACAACCACATTTAAAATGATGTTGATCAAGTTTTGTTCTTGGTGTAGCATCGATCATTAAACATAGGAGGAGATCTTTCATGAAAAGTAATAATCTTAAACAAAGAAAATTGGCAATTTTATCAAACACTAATGTTGACTACAAAAAAGAAGTTATAGCAGGTATCACGACATTTTTAGCTATGGCATATATTATTGCTGTAAATCCAGCTATACTTAGTAAAACTGGTATGCCAGCTGGTCCGTTAGTTACTGCTACATGTTTATCAGCGGCTTTAGCAACTATAGTAATGGGACTTTATGCAAATCTTCCATTAGGTCTTGCTTCTGGTATGGGTCTAAATGCATTCTTTGCTTATACTGTTGTTTTAGGAAAACAAGTACCATGGACAGTTGCACTTACTGCTGTTTTTGTTGAGGGTGTAATATTTATACTTTTATCCGTATTAAGTGTACGTGAAGCGGTAGTTAATGCTATACCTATGAGTTTAAAGTTAGCAGTTACAGGTGGTATTGGATTATTTATTGCATTTATAGGACTAGCTAATTCTGGTATTGTAGTTAAAAATGAAGCTACCTTTGTAGCATTAGGTAGATTTACTACTCCATCAGTAGCAGTTGCTTTAATAGGTTTATTATTAATAGCTGTGCTTGAGAAAAAGAAAGTTAGAGGGGCAATGCTTTGGGGTATTTTAGGTAGTACGTTAATAGCTTGGGCATACGCTCTTTATGATACAGAAGGTGCTAAAGCTTTTGGTATATTCCTGCCAAATGGAATTTTTAAATTCGAATCTATAGCACCTATTGCAGGTAAAGTCGATTTTTCATGGTTAACATCAACTGGAAATATACTAACATTCGTATCAATAGTGTTAACTTTCTTATTTGTTGACTTTTTTGATTCAGTTGGTACACTTGTTGGTGTTGCTGCTAGAGCAAATATGATTGATGAAAATGGGAAAGTACCAAACTCAGGAAGAGCTCTCTTATCAGATGCTATAGGAACTACTGCTGCAGGTTTAATGGGAACATCAGCGATAGTTACATATGTAGAAAGTGCTACTGGAGTAGAAGAAGGCGGTAGGACAGGCTATACAGCATTAACAACAGGAGTACTATTCTTAATTGCAATGTTCTTTTCACCAATATTTGTTGCAATTCCATCAGCAGCTACAGCACCAGCACTTATATATGTTGGATATCTAATGATGGGCTCTATTAAAGAAATAGATTTTTCAGAGGTTACGGAAGCTGTACCATCATTTCTAACAATTATATTAATGCCACTAACATATTCAATAGGTGATGGTTTAATAGTAGGAATATTATCTTATGTAGTACTTAATTTTGTTAATAACATATTTAATAAGGAAAAGAAGAAGATATCATCTGTAATGTTTGCTTTAGCAATAATGTTTATTGTAAAGTTGGTATCAAATCATTAAAATAGTTTTCTGCAATTATATATACATATAAAGAATTACCTCACTAGTACAGCTGGTGAGGTAATTCTTTTAAAATAAATGTAAACATTTTGTTAACAAGTCATTGACAATGGAATAAATAAATAATATAAATGTATTATGAGTTTTATGTACGGAAAAAGCTAAATAAAAGGAGGATAAGAAAATGGTAAAAAGTATGACAGGCTTTGGAAGAGCAACTAGTGAAGAAGGAAGTAATCATATTTTTTCTTTAGAAATAAAAAGTGTTAATCATAGATACCTAGATTTAAACATAAGAATGCCAAAATCAATGATTTCTTTAGAGGAACGCATTAGAAAAATAGTAAATGAACGATTAAATAGAGGAAAAGTTGATATTTTTATAAACTATAAGAATTATGGACAGTCTGATACTATAGCTAAAATAAACACAACTTTAGCTGATAGCTATGTAAAATGTCTTGAAGAATTACAGGGCAGATACAATCTAAAGGATGATTTTTCAGTATCTCTTGTTGCAAGATTTCCAGATGTTATAACTTTAGAAGAAAAAGAAGAAAATCTAGAAGAACTTTGGGGAGATATTTTTCCACTTTTAAATAAGTCATTAAGTACAATTATAGCAATGAGAGAAGTGGAAGGAAATAAACTCGCTGAGGATATTATATCAAAGTGTAGTGAAATTGAGCAGTGGATAAAGATTATAGAAGAGAAGTCTATGTCAGTAGTTGAAGCTTACAGACAAAAATTGCAAGAAAGAATCAAAGATCTTTTAGGTAATGTAGAGGTTGATGAAAATAGATTAGCCACTGAAATTGCAATTTTTGCAGATAAAGCTACTATCGATGAAGAAATAACAAGACTTTATAGTCATCTTAAACAAATGAGAGATACACTTAAATTAAATGAACCTGTAGGAAGAAAACTTGATTTTATAGTACAAGAGATGAATAGAGAAACTAATACTATAGCATCTAAATCAACAGATTTGCAAATAACTAACATAGTTATTAATATAAAAAACATGATAGAAAAGATAAGAGAGCAAATACAGAACATTGAATAATTAGGAGGAATAAAATGAGTATTAAATTAATAAACATTGGTTTTGGTAACATAGTTTCAGCAAACAGATTAGTTGCGATTGTTAGTCCAGAGTCAGCACCGATTAAGAGAATAATTCAAGAAGCAAGAGATAGAGGTATGTTAATTGATGCTACATATGGAAGAAGAACAAGAGCTGTAATAATAACAGATAGTGATCATGTAATTTTATCAGCAGTTCAACCTGAAACTGTTGCACATAGATTATCAACAAAAGATGATGATGTAGAAGAGGTTGATGAATAATGAAAAATCATAACAGAGGAGTATTGATAGTAATATCAGGTCCTTCTGGAGCCGGTAAAGGAACCATTTGTAAGGCTCTTTTGGAAAAGAATCCCAACTTGTTCATCTCAGTTTCTGCTACCACAAGAAAGCCTAGACTGGGAGAAGAAGATGGAGTTAATTATTATTTCTTAACAAAAGAAGAATTTTTAGATAGAATTGCATCTGATGATTTTCTTGAGTTTGCAGAAGTTTATGGTAATTATTACGGCACACCTAAATCAACGGTTGAAGAAATGCTTGAAAAAGGGTGGGACGTTATTCTAGAAATTGACATTCAAGGTGCTCTAAGAGTAAAAGAAAATGCGAAAGATGGAGTTTTTATATTTATACTTCCTCCGTCTATGGAAGAGCTTAAACAAAGAATTATAAAACGTGGAAGTGAAACTCAAGAATCTTTAATGACTAGATTCAAAGCTGCGTATCAAGAAATAAATTATGTATCAAAATATAATTATGCAGTGGTTAATGATACTGTTGGAGAAGCAGTAAGAAAAATAGAAAGTATTATTCAGGCTGAAAAATGCAGAGTTGATAGAATTAAAGAGAAAATACTTGATTCAAAGGAGGGTTTAATTCATGAACAACTCTATGATTAATCCATCAATAGTTGATTTATTACAAAAGGTTGATAATAGATATTCTCTTGTAATAGTAACATCAAAAAGAGCAAGACAAATAATAGATGGTGCAGAACCATTTGTAAAGGTTGATTCTAATAAACCATTAACAGTGTCAATTAATGAGGTAAATCAAGAATTAGTAAAATATGAGCAAATAAAGGAAGGCTTTAAGTAAAAATGGATAAAAAGTGTGTTGTTGTAGGAGTAACCGGTGGCATAGCTGTTTATAAGGCACTGGATGTTATTAGTACCTTAAGAAAAAATGATATTGAAGTAAGGGTTATAATGACTAAATCTGCAACTGAATTTGTTACACCTTTATCATTTCAATCTTTAAGTCAAAACATGGTCATTACAGACATGTTTGATGAGCCTAAAGCTTGGGAAATTCAGCATATTTCTTTAGCTAAAAGAGCAGACCTATTTCTTGTGGTTCCTGCAACTGCAAATATAATTGGTAAGGTTGCTAATGGGATAGCAGATGATATGCTCTCCACTACAATTATGGCAACGAAAGCACCAGTAGTTTTTGCTCCTGCCATGAATACAAATATGTATGAAAATCTGATGGTACAGGAAAATATTAAAAAGTTACAGGAATATGGTTACAAGTTTATTGAACCAGCCAGTGGAAGGCTTGCTTGTGGGGATGAGGGCAAAGGAAAGTTAGCAGATACGAAATTGATTTCAGAAATTGTACTTTCTATGTTGAATGAGAAAAAAGACTTAATTGGAAAGAAAGTCCTTGTAACCGCAGGTCCTACAATAGCACCAATCGATCCTGTAAGATATATTACAAATAGATCTTCTGGAAAAATGGGGTATGCTATTGCAGAGGAAGCAAGGGATAGAGGGGCTGAGGTAGTATTAATTTCTGGCCCTACATCTTTACCAGATCCTTTTGGTATGAAAGTTGTAAGGGTAAAAACAAATGAAGAAATGCTAAATGCAGTACTTGAGCACTTTGACTTTATAGATATAGTTATTAAATCTGCTGCAGTTGCTGATTATAAGCCTCAAAACTACAGCAGTAAAAAAATTAAGAAAAGTTCCGAAAATCTTTTGGTTGAATTCACTAGAGATAATGACATCTTAAAATTATTAGGTGAGAGAAAGAAAAATCAAATTTTAGTAGGTTTTGCAGCAGAAAGTAATGATGTTTTAGAAAATGCTCAGTCTAAGCTTGATAGAAAAAATCTTGATTATATTGTAGCAAATGATATTACTTCTAGTGATACTGGATTTGGTACAGAGGATAATAAGGTAACTATTATAAGTAGATGTGGAGAAACCTCATTTCTAGATAAGATGAGTAAAAGAGAAGTAGCAAAGAATTTATTTGATATTATAAAAAGGCGCTAAGTGCGCTTTTTTACTTTATAAGAATTTATATAATCTTATATAAATTCTACTGATTTTATAAAGGGTGGGATATGTGAATATTTTTGCAGGAATTATAGTTAATAATGATTCAGTCCAGGTAGATAGGCCTTTTACATATTTAGTTGATGAAGGCATAAGTAATAGGGTGAAAATTGGTCATAGAGTAAAGGTGCCATTTGGTAAGGGAAATAAGCTTATCGAAGGGTTTGTAATAACTCTTAGTAATTTTTTTCAGGGAGATATATCAAAACTTAAGGCGGTAAAAACTCTCTGTGAAGAGACTCCTATTCTAACCAAAGAAGATTTAACTATCATAGAATTTATGAGAGAAAGATACTTATGCAAATATATAGAAGCTATTAGAGTTCTTATACCTACTGGAATAATGAAGGGAATCAAGATAAAAACTAAAAGCTTAGTTGCTTTTTCAAAAGAACTTGATAAAAACTTTAATAAATCTAATTTTATTAATGTAATTAATATTGTAAAAGAAAATGATGGAATATATACTAAAAGTGAACTGAATGAAAAGTTCAATGTTTCTTTATATTCCTTAAATAAGCTTTTGGATAATGGCTTTCTAAAGCTTGAAGAACAAAAAATTGATAGATCTAATCAAAAAGAATATGTTGAATACTCTAAAAAGATTTTAAATACTGAACAGCAAAATGCTGTTGATACAATACTAACATCAACAGCAACACAATTTTTACTCAAAGGGGTTACTGGCAGTGGTAAAACAGAGGTTTATATGAATCTTGTTAATGAAATGCTTAGAGAAAATAAAACTTCTCTAGTTTTAGTGCCAGAAATTTCACTTACACCGCAGATGATAGAAAGGTTTAAAGGGAGATTTGGTAAGAATGTAGCCATTTTTCATAGTAAGTTATCTGATGGAGAAAGATTTGATGAATGGTATAGAATAAAGCATGGAGAGGTTAAACTTGTAATTGGGGTACGTTCAGCAATTTTTTTACCTTTTCATAATCTTGGTTTGATTATCATAGATGAGGAACATGAAAGTACATACAAGTCTGATCAGAATCCTAAATATCATACAAGAGAAATTGCTGAGTTAAAATCAAGGCTTACTGGCTGTAAAGTAGTATATGGTTCTGCAACACCAAGTATAGAAAGCTACTATAGAGCTTTAAAAGATGAAATTAAACTTGTGTCATTAAATTCAAGAGTTGATAATGCTGTACTTCCTAAAATGAATATTATTGATATGAGAGAAGAGCTTAAAGAAAATAATAAATCAATATTTAGCGGAAAGCTTCATAAGGAAATTCAAGAAAGGCTTGATAGAAGAGAACAGGTTATAATTTTTTTAAATAGAAGAGGATACTCAACCTTCGTGTCCTGTAGAAAGTGTGGTTATGTATTTAAGTGTGAACATTGTGACATTTCAATGACATATCACACTAACGGGTATCTTGTTTGTCATTATTGTGGGTCTGCAAAAAAACAGGTTAATTTATGTCCAAAATGTGGAAGTAAATATGTAAAATATTTTGGCGCTGGTACAGAAAAGGTTGAAGTTGCATTAAAGCAGTCTTTTCCCAAGGCAAGGATACTTAGAATGGATGTAGATACTACTAGAAAGAAAAATTCTCATGAAGAAATTTATAATAAATTTAAAAATGGTGAGGCAGACATATTGGTAGGAACTCAGATGATTTCGAAAGGTCTTGATTTTCCTAATGTTACTCTAGTAGGAGTGATAACAGCAGATATTTCTTTAAATTTACCTGATTTCAGATCCGCTGAAAGAACATTCCAGATAGTTACCCAGGTGGCTGGAAGAGCAGGACGAGGCAATAAGGAAGGTGAGGTTATAGTTCAAACCTATTCACCTGAACATTATAGTTTAAGGTATTCGTCAATTTATGATTATGATGGCTTTTTCAAGGAAGAGTTAAATATTAGAAAAATAATGAATTACCCTCCTTTCTCTAAGATTATGATAATAAACTTAAGCTCACAAAAGCAAGATTTATTAATTAAATTTTCAACGATTCTTGGAGATAAAGTAAAAGAAAGATTAATGAATGAAAATCACATTGATGTTTTAGGACCGTGTCCTTCTATTATTCAAAAGATTAATGAAATGTTTAGGTGGCAGATTATAATCAAGGGTGAATTTGATTACAATATTGCTAACAATATTAAAGAAATAGTTTATGATCAATTAAAAGATGTTTATAATGTAGTAAGAGTAAGTATGGATATAAATCCAAATACTTTGACTTAGGAGGAGTTTTTATGGCAAAAAGAAATATAAGAAAAATTGGTGAAGATTTATTAAGAAAGAAAAGCAGAAATGTTGATGAAATAAATGAAAGAGTATTAACTCTTATTAAAGATATGATTGAAACAATGTATGATGCAGATGGTGTGGGCCTTGCAGCTCCTCAAGTAGGGATATTAAAGAGAATATTTGTAATTGATATTTACGATGGAAATGGTCCGAAGGTATTTATAAATCCTGAAATTTTAGAGAAGAGTGGAAGTAAAATAGATGTAGAAGGATGCTTAAGTGTACCAGGAGAACAGGGCGAAGTAGAAAGACCAGAAAAGGTAAAAGTTAAGGCGTTAGATGAAAAAGGAATAGAGTTTATTCTAGAAGCAGAAGATCTTTTGGCAAGAGCTATATGCCATGAAAATGATCACCTTGATGGAATATTATTTGTAGACCATGTTAAGAAGCAGTAGGAGGTATAGTAATGAAAATTGTATTTATGGGAACTCCAGACTTTTCAGTTCCATCACTAAAAAGACTAATAGAGGAATATGAAGTAAAAGCAGTATTTACTCAACCTGACAGACCGAAGGGAAGAGGTAAAAAACTAGCTATATCTCCAGTTAAAGAGGTGGCTGTTGAATATAATATACCTGTATATCAGCCAGTAAGGCTTAAGAATGAGCCTGAAACTATAGAGGAACTAAGGCAAATGGAACCAGATTTCATAATAGTTGTAGCTTTTGGACAGATACTATCTAAGGAAGTGTTGGATATACCAAAGTATGGTTGTATAAATCTACATGCATCATTACTTCCAAAGTATAGAGGGGCTGCACCTATTAATTGGAGTATAATTAAAGGAGAAAAGAAGTCTGGTAATACTACGATGCTTATGGATGTAGGACTAGATACTGGCGATATGTTGTTAAAAAATGAATTTGAAATAACAGAGGAAATGACTGCTGGTGAACTTCATGATAAACTTATGATAACAGGTGGAGAGCTATTAGTTAAAACAATAAAAGGAATGGTGGATGGTACAATTAATCCAATTAAACAAAATGATGAAGAATCTTGTTATGCTTCGATGTTAAACAAAGAAATAGCCGTAATAGATTGGAGAAGTAGTGCGAAGGATATTCATAATTTAGTAAGAGGATTAAACCCATGGCCAATAGCGTATACCTATTACAATAACGAGATGATGAAACTATACAAAACTAAAGTAATAGAAAAACAGTGCAATAAAGAACCTGGAACAATTCTTAATGTTTCTAAAAATGGTATTGAAGTTGCAACTGAAGATAAGGTGTTATTAATAGAAAAGATTCAGTTTCCAAATGGTAAGCCTTTAAGGGTAGAACAGTACATCAACGGTAACACCATAGAAGAAGGAACAGTCTTAGGAAGATAGGAGATGATTTTATGTTTTTCGATCCAACATATATTTTAATTCTACCAGCTTTATTGATTTCTATATATGCACAAATGAAGGTTTCTTCAACCTTTAAAAAGTATTCACAAGTTAGAAGTAATAACGGTTTAACAGGATCTCAGGTAGCACGGATGCTTCTAGATAATGCTGGACTTTATAATATTCCAGTTGAGTTAGTGCCAGGATCGCTTTCTGATCATTACGATCCTAAAAATAAAGTTTTAAGACTTTCACAGGATGTATATTATAGTAACTCAGTAGCTTCAATTGGTGTCGCAGCCCATGAGGTTGGTCATGCAATTCAACACCAAAGATCTTATATACCTTTAATTGTTAGAAACTCTATCGTGCCTGTAGTTAATTTAGGTTCAGGATTATCGTGGATTCTATTTTTACTTGGAATTGTTCTTGGAATCCAACCTTTAGTAACTTTTGGGATAATATTATTCTCAGGGGTTGTTATTTTTCAATTAATAACTTTACCTGTAGAATTTAATGCATCTTCAAGAGCTTTAAAAATTTTAAGTTCACGAGGCATTCTCTATAATGATGAAATAAAAGGTGCAAGAAAAGTTCTTGATGCTGCAGCTATGACTTATGTAGCAGCAACCTTAATGGCGGTGTCACAGCTAATTAGATTAATTATATTAAGTGACAGAAATGATTAAAGATTTGAGGGAAGATAATGAACAGCAGAAAAGTTATAGTTGATATACTTGATAGTGTTCTTTTTCATGGTGCTTATTCAAATATTGAATTGAATAAGCGTCTTAATGAGAGTAATCTTAATGATAAGGATAAGGCATTAGTAACTGAAGTGATTTATGGAACTGTTAAGTATAAAAAAACAATTGATTTTATAATTTCAAGCTTTGTTAAAGATATCAATAAAATTGATAAAAAGCTTATTAATGTTTTAAGAAGTGCTATTTACCAAATTAGATTCTTAGATAAAATCCCAGATTATGCTATAGTTAATGAGGCGGTTAATTTAGCTAAAAGAGTATCTTTACAATCTTCTAAATTTGTAAATGGAGTATTAAGAAATTATTTAAGAAACAAAGATAAGGACTTTAATAAAGGAACGTCGAATATAAAAAGATTAGCTTTTGAATATTCAATGGAAGAATGGATGGTAGAATTATTTATCAGACAATACGGAGAAGAAGTAGCAAAGAAGATACTTTTAGGTTTAAATTCTACACCAGATGTAACAGTAAGAGTAAATCAATTAAAGAAAGATTATGATGATGTATTTGAACAATTAAAGATTCAGGGGTATGAGGTAGAAGAGGGTTTTATATGTCCTGAAGCTATTAATATTATTAAAGGAAGAAATATAGAGGTTAATCCTCTCTTCAAAGAGGGATGTATTACTGTACAGGATGAAAGTGCTATGCTCGTGGCTCCATCAATGGATCTTGAGGATGATTTAAAAGTTTTAGATTTATGCAGTGCTCCGGGAGGTAAAACAACGCATATTGGTGAACTTATGAATAACCATGGCGGAATCTTAGCTTTTGATGTATATGACCATAAGCTAGAACTTATTAAAGAAAATTGTAAGAGACTTGGACTTACTAATATTGAAGCACAAATTATGGATGCTACAAAACTAAATAGTGCGTATGTTAGTTGTGCAGATAGAGTATTAATAGATGTTCCATGTTCTGGCCTGGGCATAATTAGGAAAAAACCAGAGATTAAGTGGACTAAGTCTCCTAAAGACTTAAAAGATATTATAGATATACAAAGAAAAATTATGGAGAATGGTTGGAATTATGTAAAGCCTAATGGAATAATGCTTTATTCTACTTGTACTCTAAATAAGAAAGAAAATGAAGAAAATATTCAATGGTTTTTGAGTAAGCATAAAGATGCTGTTATTGAGAAGTTGTTTGTGGGAAAAGCTGATAATCTTATATATAATAATGATGGTTCATTAACTATAATACCAAATAGCAGAATGGATGGATTCTATATAGCTAAACTAATGAAACGTGGTAGGTGAAAAAATGAAGAACATACTTGATTTTAGTTTAACTGAATTGCAACAATGGATGAAAGATAATGGTGAAGGGGCCTTTAGAGCTAAGCAAGTTATGGAATGGATTTATAAAAAAGAGATTTGGAGTTTTGAAGATATGACTAATCTTTCAAAAAGCTTAATCTCAAAGCTCAATAATAATTTCTATATAGGTATTCCAGAAGTTGTTGAGGTAAGCAAATCTGAGAAAGATGATACACAAAAAATATTACTAGGCCTTAAGGATGGTAATGTAATTGAAGCAGTATTAATGAGGTATAAGCATGGAAATTCAATTTGTATTTCTACGCAGGTTGGATGTAGAATGGGATGTAGATTTTGTGCTTCAACTTTAGAAGGTATGGTTAGAAATCTTACTGCAGGAGAAATTTTATCTCAAATAATGATTGGACAAAAAATATTAGAAGATAGAATTTCTAATGTTGTTTTAATGGGAAGTGGAGAACCATTTGATAACTTTGACAATGTAATGAAATTTCTCTTACTTGTAAATGCCGACTATGGATTGAATATTGGCCAAAGACATATAACTTTATCGACTTGTGGTATTGTTCCAAAGATTTATGAACTTGCTGATAAGGGAATGCAAATAACTTTAGCAATATCCCTACATGCTTTTAGTGATGAAAAAAGAAGGGAAATAATGCCGATTGCAAATAAATATATGATTAAAGAGATTCTAGATGCCTGTAGATATTATATAGAAAAAACAAACAGAAGAGTTACTTTTGAGTATTCTCTTGTTAAGGATATTAATGATTCTAAAGAAGATGCAAAGGCTCTTAGCCAATTACTTAAAGGGTTACTTTGTCATGTTAATTTAATACCTGTTAACGAAGTTAAAGAAAATAATTTTAAAAAATCATCTAAAAAGACTATTGAAGATTTTGCAAATATATTGAAAAATTATGGTGTTGAAGTTACAGTAAGAAGAGAGATGGGATCAGATATAAATGCAGCGTGTGGTCAATTAAGGAGAAATTATATCAAGTCCCAAAGTAAATGAGGGGGAATTTTATGATAGGCATAAAAACTGACATAGGTAATCGAAGACAAATAAATGAAGACTATGCTGGTTATGTTACTTGCGATGATTTTTGTCTATATATTGTTGCAGATGGAATGGGTGGGCATAATGCAGGAGAAGTTGCTAGTAGATTGGCAGTTGAGGGTGTAATTACATATGTTAGAAAAAATTATGGTATAATAGAGGAGACATGTCTTCTAGCTAATGCAATTAAGGAAACTAACTTTGATTTATTTAAATACTCTTTAGGTAACGAAGGATTAAATGGCATGGGAACAACCTTAACAGCATGTTTAATAACCAATAATATAACACAAATTGCACATATTGGAGATAGTTGTTGTTTTGGATTGCAGGATAAAGAGATAATTAAGATTACAAAGGATCACTCTTTAGTACAAGAATTATTAGACTGTGGGTCTATCAGTGAAGATGAAGCATTAAATCATCCAAGAAAAAATGTTATTACCAGAGCTGTTGGAACAGGTGTTAATGTTGAGGCTGATATATATAACATAGAAAAAGGAACTTATAATATTTACGTGATTTGTTCGGATGGTTTAACTAATGAGGTTTCCAAAGAAGAAATTAGAGATATAGTTTTATCAAAATCAAGTTTTGAAGAGGCCTGTAGTGTTTTAGTTGATTTGGCGAATGGCAGAGGGGGAAAAGACAACATAACAGTAATGATTTTTGGAGGAGAGATATAACTATGGTTGGCATAATACTTGGGGAAAGATATGAAGTGGTTGAAAGGATTGGCGAAGGCGGTATGTCTTTCGTATATAAAGCTAGATGCAATAAATTAAAGAGATTTGTTGCAGTAAAAATACTAAAAGAAACCTTTAATAGTAATGAAGAAATTGTTGAAAAGTTTAAAAGGGAAGCAACCGCCATAGCAAATTTAAACAATGCAAATATTGTTAATATTCTCGATGTAGGAACACAAGATAGTATTCACTATATTGTTATGGAGTATGTAAGGGGAAAAAATCTTAAGGAAATAATAAAAGAACAAGGAAAGCTATCTTATGAAACTGCCATTAATGTTGGATTAAAAGTAGCTAATGCCTTAGATTGTGCTCATAGAAACAATATTATTCATAGAGATATTAAACCTCAGAATATTCTTGTTACAGAAGAAGGGATTGTTAAGGTAACTGATTTTGGTATAGCTAAATCAACAGATTCTTCTACGCTTGCTTATACTAACAGTGTTATGGGGTCAGCTCATTATTTTTCACCAGAACAGGCTAAAGGCGTATATACAGATTGTAGAACAGACTTGTATTCGTTAGGGGTAGTACTTTATGAAATGGTAACAGGTAGAGTACCATTTAATGGAGATAGTCCTGTAGCTATAGCATTAAAGCATATACAGGAAGAATTGACACCTCCTAAAAATCTTAATACAAAGATTCCTGATAGTCTTAATAATCTTATTATGAAGGCTATGGAAAAGGAGCAGGTTAAGAGGTATCAATCAGCTAAAGAAATTATTAGTGATCTTGAAAGAATAAAAGAAAATCCAAATGCAATAATAGCATCACAGCAAAGTGATTTAGAAGAAGATCATACAATAATTATGGCTCCAGTAATAGTAGATAGTTCTAATGATCAAAAGGTATTAGATGATTATAGCGAAGATGATTATAGTGAAGCTGATGAAAATAATAAAGATTATAATCAAGATTATAACCAAGATAAGGATAAGCATAAGAATAAAGAGAAGAATGAAAAGCTAATAAATAAAAGTAAGAGAACTACACCAATAAAGAGGATACACATAGGTAAGATACCAATAAAGATAAAGAGAAGTGTAATTTTTTCACTATTAGCAGTATTGGTACTAGCATTTGGTGCAGTATCTGCATCTTTCTGGATTAAAAATCAATCAGGAAATCTTAAGACGAAGGCGTCAGAGGAATTAATTACTATACCTAATGTTGTTGGTAAAAGTAAAGATGAAGCTAAGACTATTATTGAAAATGCTGGACTTATTTATGTTGAAGCTAGTACAGAGAATAGTAATCAACCTGAAGGAATTATATTGAGAATGTCACCTTCTCCAGATCAAAAAGCAAAACCAAAAGATCAAATAAGAGTTGTGGTTAGTCTGGGCGAAGAAAAAATAGAAACTCCAAGTATTAGGGGTATGGGTTTAAAAGCAGCACGTAATACATTGACATCTGTTGGACTTGATTTAGGTAATGTAAATTATGAATATAGTAGTACTGTGGAAAAAGATACAATAATATCACAAGATCCTGATGCTAATGTTGAAGTGAAAAAAAATACAAAAATTAATGTAGTAGTAAGTAAAGGACCAGAGATAGTGACTGCTAAGATACCAGATTTAGCAGGGAAATCCTTAGATGAGGCTAAGACACTTTTAGATGAATTAAAGCTTGATATGAAACAGGTAGAAACAGTAACTTCAGATGATAGTAAAAAGAATGTCAGTGGCAAAATTTACAAACAAAATCCAGATTCGGGCTTTGAAGTAAAACAAGGTACAGCTGTTACTGTATACTACTATACTTACAAAGAACCAGAAAAAGAACCAGAAAAAGAACCAGAAAAAGAACCAGAAAAAGAACCAGAAAAGAAGACTTATAATACTGGAGAATTAATGGGAAAAACTAGCGAAGAGGCAGTTGCTTGGGCCAATTCAAGAGGAATAAAAATAAGCTATAGTGGTCAAAATAGTGACAATAGCGCTAGAGTCTACAAGGTTAGTACTGATAAGGTAGCTGAAGGCGGGACAATTCAAGTAACTCTTAAATAAATCTGTTAAGCAGCCATAATTTCATAAGGTGTCAGTAGTTACTGGCACCTTATGAATTTTTTCTAATAAATTGATCATTATAAATATATAGGGGTATAGTTTGATAAGGTTGTAATTAAATTTATAACTTCAGATAAAACATTAAAAACAAGATTAATGTTGTGGTCTAATAAAAATTAAATGTAGGTATCCTTATAAATATTAAGTGATCTGGAGGTATTATGAAAGGAATAATCATAAAAGGCATAGGCGGATTTTACTATATCAAGACAGATTCTGGAATAGTAGAATGTAAAGCAAGGGGAAAATTTAGACACAATGAGTTAAAACCTATGGTAGGAGATAAAGTAGAAATAAAAATAGAAAAAGATAAGGGAGTTATTGAAAAAATACTAGATAGAACTTCTGAACTTATAAGACCTACAGTAGCAAATGTAACACAAGCTTTTGTGGTTTTTGCAATAAAGAATCCAGATGTAAATTATGATTTGCTTAATAGATTCTTAGTTCTTTGTGAGCACAATAATATTAAGGCAATAGTATGTTTAAATAAAGTTGATCTGTGTACTGAAGAAGAAAAAGAGCAAATTAGAAAGAAAATTAATGATATAGGATATGAGGTTTTGTTTATAAGAGCAAAACAGGGAATAGGAGTAGAGCAGTTAAAAGAAAGATTGACAAACAATGTAACAGTATTATGTGGACCTTCTGGTGCTGGTAAATCAACATTATTAAATTATTTGTCAGGAATAGAAGAACGTATGCAAACTGGAGAAGTAAGTGAAAAAATAGGAAGAGGAAAACATACTACTAGACACAGTGAATTGATAGAGGTAAAAGAAGGTTTCTTAGTTGATACACCAGGATTTTCAACTCTAGAAATTGATTTTATTGAGAAAGACGATTTGAAATTTAGTTTTCCTGAATTTGAGGAGTACAATAATCTTTGCAAATTTACTGGCTGTAATCACTATAAGGAACCAAACTGTGCAGTAAAGCAGGCGGTTGAAGATGGAAAGATTAATATTTATAGATATGAATTTTATACGAAAACTTTAGAAGAAATATTAAATAGGAGGAAGACAAAATGGTAAAATTATCACCTTCAATACTTTCAGCAGATTTTGCTAGATTAGGAGAACAAATTAAGAGAATAGACGAAGCAGGGGCAGAATTCATTCATATTGATGTAATGGATGGAAAGTTTGTTCCGAATATTTCTTTTGCATTTCCAATAATGAAAGCATTAAGACCTATTACTAAAAAAATATTTGATGTACATCTAATGATAGAAGAACCATCAAGGTTTATAGATGAATTTATTGATAGTGGTGCTGATATGATAACAGTACATTATGAAGCAGATAGACATATTGATAGAACTATAAATTACATAAAGAGTAAAGGTAAATTAGCTGGAGTAGCAATAAATCCAGGAACTTCAACAGTAGTTTTAAAAGACATATTATCATCATTAGATATGGTTCTTATCATGTCAGTTAATCCTGGTTTTGGAGGACAAAAATTTATTGATTATTCTCTTAATAAGATTAGAGAGATTAAAAATATGGCTTCAGATATTGGAAAAGAAATTTTAATTCAAGTAGATGGAGGTATTGATACCACTAATATAAATAAGGTAGTCGAAGCTGGTGCTAATGTTATAGTGGCAGGTTCAGCTGTATTTAATGGTGACAAGATAGAAGAAAATATGGAAGCGTTAAAAAGAGGTATTTAGTATGAAAAGTGTCATTGTTGCTGGAGGAAAAATGCCATCAAAGGAGCTTTTCTTAAGTGAAATTAAGAATGCAGATTGCTTAATTGCAGCAGATAGAGGCGCTGAGGTATTTTACGAATATGGAGTAATGCCGCATATTTTAATAGGTGATTTTGATTCTGCTGATAAAATAGTTATAGATTACTTTCGAGATGTGGAAATGGTGAAGTTCTTGCCAGAAAAGGATTATACAGATAGCGAACTGGCTTTTAATAGAGCTATAGAAAAAGGTTCAGAAGAAATAGTATTACTTGGTTGTACTGGCTCTAGATTAGATCATGTTTTAGGAAATTTAGGGTTATTAAGAAAAGCGTTAGAATTAAATAAAAGGGCTAAAATAAAAGATGATAATAATACTATTTTTTTAGTAGAAGGTAAGACTACTTTATGTGGTAATTATGGACAAACAATTTCCTTTCAGTGTTATGGTGATGTAGTGAAAAAATTATCTATAGAGGGTGCAAAGTATCCCCTTAAGGAATATGATTTGAAAATAGGGGATAGCAGAACAGTATCAAATGAATTCATAAATACCCCTATAGAAGTAGATTTCCTATCTGGAAAATTATTAGTTATATATTCAAGAGATTAATTGTCACCAATAAGTTGACTATTGCATAAAATAATAGCAAAGCAACTTATTGGTGATTTTTTATTGCCCATTATATGGTTTTTCTAAATACTATTAACATTTATTACTATGAGTTCATTTTAGAGAAAAGATTGATTATAGCTTATCTTATTGGACTTTTTTTTAAATGATTAATTAATAATAAGTAACTGAGACTTTAATAATAAAGGAGTGTAAAATATGAAAATTATTGCTTTTAAATTGCCTAAATTTTTATCTTGCATTATAAGGTTATTTGTAAGAAAAGATAATAAATAACTTACATAGGAAAAGTAAAAATTATCAAGAGTAAAAAAGCATGCAGTAGTTCTGCATGCTTTTTTATTGCTAAAACTGAGTATGTATCAACCTACTCAGTTTTAGCCAAGAAAAAATGCAATTGTTTTAAATACAATTGCATTTTAAAGAAACATTATATAGCTCTTTGAACTTTGCCTGAGCGTAAGCATCTTGTACAAACGTGAACAGTTTTTGGCGTTCCGTTTACGATAGCTTTAACTTTCTTTATGTTTGGAGCCCATTTTCTCTTTGTTTGTCTGTGTGAGTGGCTGTATTGTACTCCTGAAATAACACCTTTATCGCATATTTCGCATCTTCTTGACACCTGAAAACACCTCCTTGACTCTGAAGATAAAACTCTTCAATAGGACAGATAATATTCTATCACATTATGTATAATTTATGCAAGTAAAATATAAAAATAATATTGCAATAAATATTAAGCATGCTATATGATTCTTGAATAATATTCCTATTTAATATAGAATATATTTAATGGATATAATTGAGGAGGAATATTTATGTTAGGAATTTCAAATGAACTTGGAAATATAACATATTCTGAAGAAGTGATTGCAAAAATTGTTGGATTATCTACTATGGAGTGTTATGGTATCGTTGGTATGGTATCAAAAAGCGCTACTGATGGCTTTTGGGAGCTTATGAGGGTCGAAAATTTAGGTAAAGGAGTAAAGATAAGCTTCAAGGATGAAAAACTTGTTATAGAGCTTTTTGTTATGGTAGAGTATGGTACAAAAATCTCTGTAATTGCTAACAATGTAATTCAAAAAGTAAGATATAATGTTGAAAATCATACTGGACTAAAGGTGTCAGCAGTTACTGTTAACGTTCAAGCTGTAAGAGTCTAGGAGGTAACATTAATGCAACATACGAAGTTGAGTGGCGAAACTTTTTATAATATGATGGTTAATGGTAGTAATAAGCTAAAAGAGAAAAGTAGTTTTGTTAACTCCTTAAATGTATTTCCAGTACCAGATGGAGATACTGGAACAAATATGTCAATGACTCTTAGAGCCGCAGTTAAAGAAATTGAAAATTCAAAGCATTTATCTATAGGTGAGATATCAAGAAAATTTGCAAAAGGTGCTTTGATGGGGGCTAGAGGAAACTCTGGAGTTATTCTTTCGCAAATTTTAAGAGGAATTTCCAAAGGGTTAGAAAATAAGGTAGAGGCTGATTCACAAGAGTTTGCAAATGCTTTAAGGGAAGGGTGTAAATCAGCTTATAAAGCTGTAATGAGACCAACAGAAGGCACTATACTTACGATAATAAAGACTGCAGCAGAGACTGCAGTAAATTGTTGTACGGATGATATTACTGAATTAATGGATAGCGTATACAAACAAAGTAAAATAATGCTTGATAGAACTCCAGAGATGCTTCCTCCTTTAAAAAAAGCTGGAGTTGTAGATTCTGGAGGAATGGGGCTAATAATTATATTTGAAGGTATTATGGAAGTGCTTAGAGATAATATAGAGGTTTTAACTACAGATAAATCAATAGCTAATACGGTCTCAGTAATAAATAATTATAATACTCAGGATATTAAGTTTGGTTATTGTACAGAATTTATAATTCTAGGTGATAGCAAAAAAGTAACTCAATTTAAAAATGACTTAGAATTACATGGAGATTCAATTATTGTTGTAGGATACGATGATGTCATAAAAGTGCATATTCATACAAATGATCCAGGTATAGTTTTATCTAAAGCTATACAATTAGGTGAATTGTCAAAAATAAAAATTGATAATATGAGAGAAGAACATAGAAGTCTATTAAGTGAAAGTGTACATGAATTTGCTATAGAAGAAAAAACAGCAGCAGTAGAAGATAGTTATCAAGAATTAAAAAGATATGCGTTTATTGCAGTTGCTATGGGAGAAGGTATAAAGAATATATTTAAGGATTTAGGCGTTGATTATGTTATTGAAGGTGGTCAGACGATGAATCCAAGCACTCAGGATATTTTAGATTGTATAAACAGGTTAAATGCAGAGCATATATTTGTATTACCTAATAACAAAAATATAATAATGTCAGCAAACCAAGCTGCAGATGTATCAGACAAAGATATCAGAGTTATACCAACTAAAACTATACCTCAAGGTATTACTTGTATAACCACGTTTAATCCCGAAGCTGATGTGGAAGAGAATGTGGAAGAGTTAACAAGTGCTACAGATATGGTTAAAACAGGATCTATCACTTATGCTGTAAGAGATACTGAAATGGATGGAGTTGTAATCAAAGAAGGTAATATTCTTGGATTAATTGAGGGAGAAATAAAGGAAGTTGGAGAAGACGTTTTTGATGTTCTGGAAAAAGTACTTGATGAAATGATAGATGATGAAAGTGAATTAATCACGTTGTTTTACGGTCAAGATTGTAAAGAAGAAGAAGTTGATGTCTTTTTTACTAACATTGAAGAAAAGTATAGCGATATTGATGTTCAGTGTTATAAGGGTGAGCAACCATTATACTACTTCATTATTTCTGTTGAATAAAAAAGCGGCTTTGTCGCTTTTTCTTTATTTGATGCCATTTCACAAAGTGAAATCTGGCTAAAATTGAATAGGCTCTATGTCTGCTAAGGTTTATTCTGCGTTAGAGGTGATTTAATGAATATATATAGCGAAGTAAGTAGTATAAGAGGTGTTGGTTTAAAATTAGAGGAAAAATTAAATAAGACAGGAATATTTACAGTACTAGATTTATTACTATACTTTCCAAAAGATTATGAATTTGTAACTGGTAACAGTACTTTTGATGAGATTGTGGATGATGAAAAACAAATCTTAACATGTAAAGCAATATGCTTTGAGAAAGATTTTAGAACAAAAACAGGGAAAAGATTAACTACCTTAAATTTTGAATATATGGGGCACAAAGTAATTGCAAAGTGGTTTAATCAGCCCTATATAAAAAATAATTTTAGAGCAGGTGAAAATTATAATTTAATGGGAAAATTTAAAAAAGAAAAAAATACACTTGAGATAATTAATCCTATTATCGCCTGTAATGATGCTATTAAAAATGAAATAGTTCCTAAGTATTCATTAAAAAATGATTTAACTAATAAGATAATATCAAAACTGATTCATCAGGTATTGGATAAAATAAAAATAACTGAGAATTTTCCATATTACCTTATTGAAAAATATAATCTTGTATCTTTAGATGATGCCATTAGGAATATCCATTTTCCAAGCTATAAGGAAGGTTTAGAAAGAGCTATAGCAAGGTTGAAGTTTCAAGAACTTTTTACATATTCCATGAAGTTATTACTTGTTAAGAAGCATATAAAAGAAGTTAAAAGTGGTATTGAATTTAAGATGGCAGAAGAGTTAAAAGACTTAAAAAATTCATTGCCTTTCCAGTTAACTACTGCTCAAACTAGAGTTATACGAGAGATTCTTATGGATCAAAAGCGTCCATATCCAATGAATAGATTGGTACAAGGAGATGTAGGGAGTGGAAAAACTATTATTGCGCTTATCGCTATGTTTAATGTTTATATGAATGGTTACCAGGTAGCATTAATGGTTCCTACTGAAATATTAGCTTCTCAACACTATAAAGAAGCATTAAAGATTTTTAAAGGTTTTAATATTAATATTGAACAATTAACTGGAAATACATCTTTAGCAGAAAAAAGAAGAATAAAAGAGATTATTAAGAACGGAACTCCTGTTGTTGTTATAGGTACTCATGCTCTTATTCAAGATGATGTAGAATTTGCAAACCTTGGATTAGTGGTAACAGATGAGCAGCATAGATTTGGAGTTGAGCAGAGAAGTAAGCTTATTAATAAAAGCAAAGAAGCTGATGTACTAGTTATGACAGCGACGCCAATTCCAAGAACTTTAGCTCTTTATCTTTATAGTGATTTAGATGTCTCGGTAATTGATGAACTTCCACCAGGAAGAAAAAGAATAGAAACAGTATTTTTTCAAAATAATTTAAGAGCAAAAGCTTACTCTATTGCTGTGAAAGAAATTGAAAAAGGTAGACAAATATATATAGTGTGTCCTTTAATCCAAGAAGATGAAAAAGGAAACTTAAATTCTGTAGAAAAGCTTTTTTATGAATTAAAGGAAACTTATTTTAGTGATATTGAAATTGCTATGCTTCATGGAAAAATGAGTGGTAAAGAAAAGGAAGAAATAATTAATAGATTTAAATGTGGTGAAGTTAAAGCTATTATATCAACAACTGTTATAGAAGTTGGTGTAAATGTTCCTAATGCTAGTGTAATGATAATTGAAAATGCAGAGAGATTTGGATTAGCTCAACTTCATCAATTAAGAGGTAGAGTAGGAAGAGGAGAATATCAATCATATTGTATTTTAATTGCAAATGCAAAGAATAATATTACTAAGAAAAGAATGATGATAATGACTGAAAGTACAGATGGATTTTATATATCTGAACAGGATTTAAAGTTAAGGGGCACTGGAGAAATGTTTGGTGTTAAACAACATGGCGATTCAGGGCTGCTTCTTGCTGATATAATAGAAGATATGATGATATTAAAATGTGCTAGTCAAGAAGCAAATAGAGTTATAGATAGTAAAGATTGTATTAATATTGCTTTAGTTGAGGAAATATCAAAAAACTTAGAAAGAAACTCAAAATATATATGCTTTAATTAAAAAACAAGCTTAAATTTTCAAGGATTTAATAAACTATCAGTATATTTAATAACTGTTGTTAAATTATTAGTTAATTATAAACTAATATTAAATAATTGTTTAAGTTTGACTATTATGGTAAAATGTTATGTATGTTAAAGGAGGATTAAACAAATGAGAATAATTGCAGGAAAAGCAAAAGGAAGAAAACTTCTATCACCACCAACTTATGATACAAGACCTACGTTAGACAGAATTAAGGAATCAATGTTTAGTATAATACAAGGGTATATTCCAGATGCAGTAGTAATAGATATCTTTTCAGGAACCGGAAGTTTAGGATTAGAGGCTGCAAGTAGAGGAGCAAAAGAATGCTATCTTGTAGACAAAAGTCCAATAACTTTTCCAGTATTAAAGCAGAATATTGAAAATCTTAAATTCCAAGATTTCTGTCATCCTTTAAATACGGATGCTTATAGTGCATTAAGAACTATGGCAGACAGAAATAAGGTGTTTGATATAATATTTATAGATCCTCCATATCTAAAGAATATGATCCCAGAAGCTATAAAGATAGTGGAAGAAAGAAACCTTTTAGATGAAAATGGAATTATAGTTGCGAAGATAGATACAAGTGAAGAGATTTTTGAAGGTACTAGCAAGATTAAACTTTATAATCATAGAAAGTATGGAAATACAACAGTTTGTTTCTACAGAGTAGAGGAGGACTAAAATGAAAATTGCCGTATATCCTGGGAGTTTTGACCCTATAACTAATGGACATTTGGATATTATAGAAAGAGGAGCTAAGGTTTTTGATGAACTTATAGTTGCTGTGCTTGTTAATGTAGAAAAAAAGGGTTTATTTAACGTAGATGAAAGAGTTAAGCTGATTGAAAAAGTTACAAAGAATTATAAAAATGTTAAGGTAGAGAGTTTTAATGGTTTGCTTATAGACTTTATGAAAGAAAAAAATGCTAATGTTATTTTAAAAGGCTTAAGAGCAGTATCAGATTTTGAATATGAGTTTCAAATGGCACTGATGAATAATAAGTTAGATCCAGAGGTAGAAACAGTTTTTATGATGACTAATGCACAGTATTCTTACTTAAGTAGCTCAGCAGTAAAACAAGTAGCAAAGTTTGGGGGATGCATAAAGGAATTAGTTCCTGATGAAATAATTCCTGATGTAATAAAAAAGATAAAGGGGGAATAATGGAAAATCATGAGTAAAATAGAGGTTAATATCATTGAACTTCTAGAATATTTACAGGATATAGTAGAGAGTTCAGCTAAAGTACCTATTACGGGAAAGGTTGTAATGGATAAAAAGGAAATTCTAGAGGTAGTAGATCAAATTATTAACTATCTTCCTGATGAGTTTAAGAAAGCTCAATGGGTCATGAATGAAAGAGAGAGAATTTTAGGTGAAGCACAAAAAGAATATGAAGCTGTAAAGAAACAAACGATGGAAATGATAAAAAAACAGGTTGAAAACCATGATATCGTAAAGGAAGCTGGAATTAAGGCACAGGAAATAATAGCTTCAGCACAAAGAGAAGCTAAAGCTATTAGACTTGGTGCAAGAGATTATGCTGATGAAGTTTTATGTCAACTTGAGAAAGAAATAGATAATAAGACAAATGAGTGTTTAAAGTTAATAAAAACAGATGTAGAAAAGTTTGCTGTAGAACTTTCAGAAAACCTTAATAAAGCTTCTGCAACAATAAGAGAAAATGTAAAAGAGTTAAGAAGCATGAAGTAATTTATTTGCTATTATCGTTATAATTGTTAGTATTAGTAAAAGGATGAATGGTGCAGATACTATCATAGTACTGTTAGTTAGGGTCGAACTGAAAGTTGGTATCGTATTTAGAAGGAATATTGATGCTAAAAAAGTTATTATTGCACCAATAATACCCTGGATTATTTTATAGGCTACATATTTTAATAGAGATACTTCATACTTGTAAAAAAATGCGCTAGTTTGAGCAATAACTGAAAAACTACCAAAGCTACAAAGAAAACTTAGAAAGCATAATTTTATTGGTATATCTAAACTACTTGAAGTAATTATGTAGCATCCATTAGTTAAATCAATGATACCAAGAAAAAATGCAGATATTAAATCTCTATTAATGGTAATTCCATCTAGAAAATAGGTAGATATAATAGTTGATAAGACATTATTTTTAAGGATTGAAATAATAATTGAAAAGATTATTACATATCCACCAACCATAAGAATACCATTTATGCCATCACTGATGGCATTTTTCATTATCTCGCCGAGATTTTTTGTTTGAACTTTACCTTTATATTCCATTGTTACCCCGTGATTGTTCTCTGCTGTTACTAAACCTATTATGAACGCAGAAAGGTAATTAGCAGCAAGTATTATATAACCATAATAAATGTTATTAAGCATTGAACTTGCTACAGAACCTAGAATGAAAAGAGGGCCAGCATTTGAAGCTATATTTAGTAATCTATTAAATTCATTTTTAGTTATATATCCATTCTTATATAGTTCAGCACTATACTTTGCTCCTAAAGGATATCCACATAATAAACTAGCTATGATTGCAAAGCTGCAATTCTTGCTTAGCTTTAAGGGCCTGCATAATATAGGGCCTAATACATTTGAGTAAATTGTTATTCCGTCAAAAGCAATTAACATGTTACATATAACCATAAATGGAAATAATGAAGGCAAAATTGCATTGACAAATAATTGGGCACCGGAAAGTGCGGATTGTATGCATATTTTTGGATTTACAATAAAGTAGAGTATTATAATTGTTAGTAAAAGAGTCATAAAAGTGCTTGTCCTACTATTCAATAACTTTAATAATACTAATACTAAGATGATTATAATTATAATTAATATAAAAATACTATAAATGTGATCACCCCCTATCCCATATATAGTATTTATATTTCTAATATCTAATTTTTAGTATTCTAAAATAAATTATAGGTAAATAAGATTACTAACTTAAATTTAAATCTATTTTTTAAAATTCACAATTGGGCTAATAATATAATCTGAGTTAATAGGTATTTGGGGATTAAGTATAGAATAAGCATTTGTTGCCTGAATATCGAGTTTTAGCATAGGATCATTAATATACTTTGGTGGTTTATTTATGATTTCTAATTGTGAATTTTTCTTGATTAGTTTTAATATTTGAGCTCCTTTTGAATTTAATGCTAGGATTCTTATATAACTAGGAGTGCATTTTCTTAAATCTATAATATTAAATCCGTCAAAGCCAATAAAAAATTGACAAAGTATTCTTGAGATTCGAGTATAAGTATATCTTTTACTTTTAATTTTTAGTATTAGGTCTGTTAGTGAAGTGGCGTTGATAATTTCTTTTCTAATTTTGTTATCTAAACCTTCGATAACGTCTGGAATTTTGTTTATTAAGGTAGGGTTAGTTAATAACTTATATTTTATATAATAAAACATTTCTTCCGATGATGGTAACTTATATCCTTCTTGCAAAATATCTGTAAGAATATGAAGTGAAGCTTTAGGTATATATCTTTCAAGTTCATTTATGGATACATTTTTATTTATTAACTCCCTAATAGAAGTTGCACTTGCAAATTCAGATGTAGGTATTACATCATTATATGAAGAACCAATTCTCTTAATTGTAAAGGGCTTAATATTACTATGTGTCTTAATAAGATTCTTACAATATTCTATGCCTAGTATGTTGTTTGAAGAATTCAAAAGTGGCAATATTCTCTCTTTATTAAGGCTGCTATTAGAATTTAGTAAGTATTTTAAAATTGCTGTACTCCGTGCTTTAGTAAATGGCTCTCCATTATCCATTTCATTTTTAATAATCATTTTTAATTCCATAGGTTCATTTGTTAAAATCTTTGCTATAGAATAAATTAAATCTATATTTTCACTTTCACTTCCGAAGCATAAAGAATCTACTATCCCTAGAGAATTAAGTAAATCAACAGCACCTTTAGCAAAAAACTCGGCAGAAGAAACAGCAAAAAGAGTAGGGATTTCTAATACTAAATCTACTCCATTCTCTATTGCCATTTTAGCTCTAGTCCATTTATCTAAAATTGCTGGAATTCCCCTTTGAGTAAAGTTTCCGCTCATAACACATACTATACCATCAGCTGATGTTGTCTCTCTTGTTGCTTCAAGATGTAATTTATGGCCATTGTGAAAGGGATTATATTCAGTGATAATTCCTACAACCTTCATAAAAGTACTCCTTTTCAAAAAAAATCTGATAATTATATAATACAACAATTATTAAATTATATGAATACGGATAAAATATTAAAGAATTTTTTGCGACAATTGTGAATTGTTTTAATATACTAACTTCTAGAATTTTGAAGTTTATATGTTGAAATTTATAGTATTTTAGGAGTATCATTATATTGTATACAATTTCGTTTCTATTGAAAGGAGAAATTAACATGGAACTTATGAAACAAATTTGGGAAATGGCACAACAAGATAGAAAAAAGATTGTGCTTCCTGAAGGAGATGAAGAAAGAACATTAGTAGCATCTCAAAAAATAACAGAAATAGGCTTAGCACATGTTATTTTAGTAGGAAATACTGCTAAAATAAAAGAAAAGGCTCAAAAATTAGGGGTTAATCTTGAAGGAGTTACTATTGAAGATCCAGAAACATCAGGTAAACTTCAAGGATATATCAATGGATTTTATGAGTTAAGAAAAAGTAAGGGGATGACATTAGAGAAAGCTGAAAAAATCGTTAGAGATCCTCTTTATTTTGGTACAATGATGGTTAAAATGGATGACGCTGATGGAATGGTTTCAGGAGCGATTCATACAACTGGTGATTTGTTAAGACCAGGTTTACAAATAATAAAGACTGCACCAGGAGTATCCGTAGTATCTAGCTTCTTTATTATGATGGTTCCAGGATCAAAGTATGGAGAAGAGGGAATGTTATTATTCTCAGACTGTGCAGTTAATCCAAATCCAACTGCAGATCAATTAGCTGCAATAGCTATTGCAACAGCAGATACTGCAAGAAACCTTTGCAAAGTTGAACCAAGAGTTGCAATGTTATCTTTCTCAACTATGGGATCAGCAGATCATGAGTTAGTTGAAAAAGTGAGAAAAGCAACAGAAAAAGCAAAAGAACTAAGACCAGATCTTATGATAGATGGAGAAATGCAATTAGATGCAGCTATAGTTGAAAAGGTAGCTTCACAAAAAGCACCGAATAGTAATGTGGCTGGAAAAGCAAATGTATTAATATTCCCTGATCTTCAAGCGGGAAATATAGGCTATAAACTTGTACAAAGATTTGCTAACGCTGAAGCTATTGGACCAGTTTGCCAAGGTTTTGCTAAACCAATAAATGATCTTTCAAGAGGTTGTAGCTCAGATGACATAGTTAGCGTTGTAGCATTAACTGCAGTTCAAGCACAAACAATAAAGAATAGTTAGTTTAGGGGTATAATTAGTTTAGGTATATAGTTAGTTTTGGGGAGGAGAAAAATAATGAACATATTAGTTATAAATTGTGGAAGCTCATCATTAAAATATCAATTAATAAATATGTCAAATGAACAGGCTCTTGCGGTAGGATTAGTTGAAAGAATAGGAATTGAAGGTTCAATACTTACTCAAAAAGTTGAAGGAAGAGATAAATATATAATTAAACAACCTATGAAAAGTCATCAGGATGCAATAAAGTTAGTTCTTGATGCTTTAGTTGACAGTGCTAATGGTGTTATTAAATCAATGGATGAAATATCAGCTGTTGGTCACAGAGTAGTACATGGTGGAGAGAAATATTCAAACTCAGTTCTTGTAAATGATGAAGTAATGAAGGAATTAGAAGAATGTGCAAAATTAGCGCCACTTCACAATCCTCCAAATATAATCGGAATAAATGCTTGTAAAGCTCTAATGCCAAATACACCAATGGTAGTTGTATTTGATACTGCATTCCATCAAACAATGCCAGAAAAAGCATTTCTATATGCTATACCATATGAGCTATATAAAGAACATAATATAAGAAAATATGGTTTCCATGGAACTTCTCATAAATATGTTTCTAATAAAGTAGCAAAAGTTATGGGTAAGGATGTTAAAGACCTTAAAATTATTACTTGTCACTTAGGTAATGGTTCAAGCGTAACTGCTATAAAGAACGGTAAATCAATAGATACTTCAATGGGATTTACTCCGCTTGAAGGATTAGTAATGGGTACAAGATGTGGAGATATAGATCCAGCAGTTATTTTCTACTTAATTAATGAATTAGGCTATTCTACAGAAGAAGTAAATATTTTATTAAATAAGAAATCAGGAGCATTAGGGGTTTCAGGTGTGAGCAGTGACTTTAGAGATGTAACAAGTGCTGCAGCACAAGGAAATCACAGAGCACAATTAGCTCTTGATATGTTCTATTACAGAGTAAGAAAATATATAGGTTCATATGCAGCAGCAATGGGTGGTGTAGATTGCATAGTATTTACTGCTGGTGTTGGTGAAAATTCAGTAGCAATAAGAGCGGAGATATGTAAGGGGTTAGAATTCCTTGGACTTGAAATAGATGCTGAAAGAAATAATGTGAGTGGGAAGATAGCTGAATTAAGTACTGAAGGTTCAAAGGTTAAAGTATTTGCTATACCAACTAACGAAGAATTAATGATTGCTAGGGATACTCAAGCACTTACAATAAAATAATATTAAAATTACTTGACTTTTAAAATCCTTGTTTATATAATAAATTGTGTTGTCAGTAAATATTACTAATTTATTTAAGGAGTGTGAATGTTAGCTCTGGGTAAAACACACTTGAGAGCTAAACATTATGATACTACAAATATCAGATTTATTAAGCAAAAGAGAAAGAACTAAACAAGTTATCTATACCTTTAATATGAATGAATTAACATTCGACGGTGAGGTTATAAAGTCTTTAGTACCTGTTACAGTTAATGGCATATTAACTGTCAGTGCAGATATTGTGGCTTTAGATGTAGATGTTACTACGGATTTAGAACTTTGTTGCTCAAGATGCTTGAAAAACTTTTCATATCCTATCAATATTAAGGTAAATGAGAAGTTTACAAATAATAAAAGTACAGCAGAGAATGATGATGACATCATTCTTGCAGATGGTGATAAACTTGATATCACTGAAATAATCGTAAACAACATTATATCAACCTTACCTATTAAAAGACTTTGCAGTGAAAGCTGTAAAGGTCTTTGTCAGCAGTGTGGAACGGATCTAAATACTAAACGATGTAGTTGTGATATTGGAGATGTTGACATCAGACTGGCAAAACTTAAGGACTTGTTTGCTAATAAGGAGGTGTAATTATGGGAAATCCAGCTAGAAAGACTTCTAAAGCTAAGAGAGATTCAAGAAGAGCTCAAAATTTCAAATTAAGCTTACCAGGTATTGTTGAATGCCCACAATGCCATGAAATGAAACTTGCTCATAGAGTATGTAAAAGTTGTGGATATTATAAAGGTAAAGAAGTTGTTGCTTCTCAAGAATAAGAAAGTCATTAGACTTTCTTTTCTTTATATGCAAAAAAAAGGGGTCATTTGATATGAAAATAGCAATTGATGGCATGGGAGGAGATCACTCTCCTAAAGCAGTGATTGAAGGGTGTATTGAAGCACTTAAAGAGTACGATGATATTGAAATATATATAACAGGCCCAGAAGAAAAACTTAGAAATGAATTTGATAAGTTTAAGTATGATAAAAATAGAGTGCAATTTATAAATGCTACAGAAGTAATTAGTACTAATGAACATCCAGTAATGGCTCTAAGGAAAAAGAAAGATTCTTCACTTAATAAAGCACTTAAACTTGTTAAAGAAAAAAAGTGTGATGCTATAATTTCTGCAGGAAGTACTGGTGCTTTTCTTGCAGGTTGTACCCTGGTTGTAGGACGAATTAAAGGGATAGAACGTCCTGCTTTGGCTCCAATTATGCCAGGTAAAAATAATTCATTTATGGTATTAGATGTTGGTGCTAATGTAGATTGTAAACCAAATTATTTATTGCAATTTGCAATCATGGGAAAGATTTATTTTGAAAGTGTATTAGGAATTAAAAATCCTACTGTTGGTCTTATAAATATAGGTTCAGAAGAAGAAAAAGGGAATGAACTTACCAAAGCAACTTATAAGATGCTTAAGGAAAGTAACTTAAACTTTATTGGTAATGTAGAGCCAAGAGATATTCCCAATGGGAATGTAAATGTCTTAGTTTGTGACGGTTTTGTTGGTAATACAGTACTTAAGATGTATGAAGGGGTAGCATCTACTATGTTTAATATCATAAAGGATGAGATTACTTCTACATTTAGAGCAAAGCTAGGTGCATTTTTAGTTAAGCCTGTTCTTAAAGGTATAAAACAAAAGTTTGATTATACTGAGCATGGTGGGGCACCATTTCTAGGTGTTGACGGAGTTTGTATTAAAGCTCATGGAAGTTCAGATAGTAAAGCATTTAAAAATGCTATAAGACAAGCACAGATTTTTAGCAATAATAACATTATTAAAAAGATAAAATTGGACATCGAAAATATAAATGAAAATGAATTTAAATAATAAATTTGGTTAAATTATAAAAAAATAGATATATAAATTTATAAGCTATATTGACGATGTTTGTGATATATAATATTATCTAATTAGGTTTTATATTAGGAGGTATAATTATTATGTTTGAAAAAATAAAAGCTATAATAGCAGACAAATTAAGTATAAGTGAAGATGATATTAAAATGGAATCATCATTCATTGAAGATTTAGGAGCAGATTCACTTGATATAGTTGAGCTTATCATGACTTTAGAAGATGAGCTTGAAATGGAGATACCAGATGAAGTTGCTGAAGGATTCTCAACTGTTGGTGATGTAGTAGAATACATTAGAGAACATAGTGAGGAATAAAAGGTCCCGCCTAATGCGGGATTTTATATTTTAAAAATATATTTAAGTTTATTCTTGAATTTGTTAATTTAGCAAACTGAAGAATAAGCCTTAAGGAGTTGAACCAAAGAAAATGTATGATTTTAATCTTAATGAATTTGAAGATAGATTAGGTTTTATTTTTGATGATAAGTGTCTATTAGAAACTGCTTTAACTCATAGTTCTTATGCTAATCAATATAAGAAAGATGTTCCTTATAATGAACGACTAGAGTTTTTAGGCGATTCAGTTCTACAATTGTGTATTTCGGAATATTTATTTGACAACTGTAAGAATAAGACAGAAGGAGAATTAACAAAGACAAGAGCCTTAATAGTTTGTGAAAACTCACTTTATGAAGTGGCAAAGAGATTAGGGTTAGGGAAAATAATCAGAATGAGCAAAGGTGAAGAACTTACCGGTGGAAGAGAAAGGATGTCTATTCAAGCAGACTGTCTTGAAGCAGTAATAGCAGCTATATATCTAGATAAAGGACTTAACGTAGCAAAAAAGTTTATATTAACAAATTTTAAAGATATAATTAATATGGCGATAAATGATAAAATTATCTTAGATTTTAAAACAAGATTACAAGAGGTTTTACAACAAAATGGAGAAACTAATATTTCTTATGAACTTGTAAAGTTTGAAGGTCCACCTCATCGAAGAAAATTTTATACAAGAGTTATAATTGAAGATAAAGTGTTAGGTGAGGGTGAAGGTTTCAGCAAGAAAGAGGCTGAGCAAATGTCTGCAAAACAAGCATTAAAGAGCTTGGAGGAAGCAAATGAGTAAGAATTATTATATTATACCTATATTTGTTCCTCATCTTGGTTGTCCGCACAATTGTGTTTTTTGCAATCAAAACAAGATAGCTGGTGAAGAAGATAGTATAGATGATAAATATGTAAGAAGAACTGTAGAAGAATACCTAAAGACAATTATAAAAGAAGATGCAACAGTTGAAATTTCATTCTTTGGAGGTACTTTTACCGCAATTCCTATTAATAAACAAAAGGAATTCTTAAAAGTGGCAAAGGAATATAAAGACTCTGGAAAGATTGACTTTATAAGACTTTCAACAAGGCCAGATTACATAAATCATGATATTTTGACACATTTGAAAGGTTATGGAGTAGACGTGATTGAACTTGGTGTTCAATCATTAGATGATAAGGTACTTAGAAAATCAGGAAGAGGTCACACTGAAGAGGATGTGAAAAAAGCTTCTTCACTAATTAAAGAGTTTGGGTTTACTTTAGGTCATCAAATAATGTTAGGTTTACCTGGAGATACTTTTGAGAAAGATATAGAAACAGCTAGAAAATCTATATTAATGAGACCTGATATATCCAGAATTTATCCAGCTTTAGTAATTAAAGAAACTCCAATGGAACTCATGTATTTAAGAGGAGAGTATATTCCATACTCTTTAGACGAAGCAGTTGAGATAACAAAACAAATATATAGTATGTATATAGAAAACAATATTAAAGTTATAAGAATTGGATTACAACCAACTGATAATATAAATGTTGGTGGCGATATTGTTATTGGACCATTCCATCCAGCCTTTCGAGAGCTAGTAGAAGGAAGTATAATAAATAATAAAATATATCAATGTTTAAAAAATGTTATTGGAAGAGCTGAAATTCAAATTAATGAAAGAAATATTTCTAAACTTTATACAAATAAGAAGCAGTTTTTTAACCAATTAAAAAAACAACTGAAGAATTTAGATATTGTCGTGAGGACTTCTCATAATGTAAGTAAAGAGGAAGTTAAAATATTGGTTGACGATAAAGTGTATAATTTGTCGATATAAAATTTTGGTTGTTAGTAATTTATAGAAGGATATTTTAAACTTTTATAGAATATATTTCCTATAAGATTTACCTAATAGTTTATGTAGTTAATAGGGAGGAATGGTTATGGAAGTATTAAAAGTATCAGCTCAATCCCAGCCAAAATCTGTTGCAGGGGCTTTAGCAGCTGTGTTAAGAGAAAAAAACACTGCAGAAGTTCAAGCCGTGGGTGCAGGTGCTGTGAATCAAGCAGTGAAGGCAATAGCAATTACTAGAGGGTTTGTAGCTCCTAATGGAATAGATCTAGTAGTTGTACCAGCGTTTTCGGAAATATCTATTGATGGAGAAGAGCGAACTGCTATAAAATTTATCGTTGAACCAAGATAAAATAAAGGCCTTAGGGGAATCTCTAAGGCTTTTTTATATTACTCAATTATTGATATTTAAGCGTATTTACTATAAACTAATATAGAATAGGGAGTTGAATTTAATGAAGAAAAAAACTAGAAAAAGAATTAACAAAATAATGATGGGAATGATTACAATAATTTTTATATTAAGTTTATTTCAATTTATAATAGAAGTATAAATATATAAAAATTTTTAACTAAATTGAGAATTGTATTAAAGATAAACAACTTCAATTTCTAAACAATTCATGTTAAATAAAATTTAATAGGCATCGATCCTATTAAATTTGAGCCAGATTTCACTTTGTGAAATGGCAGCATAATAGCCTCGACATGCAATGCTTTTTCATGAATTATAAGTTTAGTTATGAAGTTGTGTATCTATAAGAGGATCTAAAGTTAAGAGCCTCTATAGTTTCATTAAATATTGAACTTGTATTAGTAGTAAGGAGTGGACATATGTTTCTAAAATCTCTTGAGATAAGGGGATTTAAGTCTTTTGCTGATAAAACGGAACTTAATTTTAAAAAAGGAGTTACGACAGTAGTTGGACCTAATGGTAGTGGAAAAAGTAATATTTCTGATGCTGTGCGATGGGTATTAGGAGAACAAAGTGTTAAAACCCTTAGGGGTGGAAAAATGGAGGATGTTATATTTGCCGGCACTCAATACAGAAAGCCAGTAGGCCTTGCACAGGTTTCTTTAATCTTAGATAATTCAGATGGAGAACTTCCAATTGATTACTCTGATGTCATAATTACTAGAAGAATATTTAGATCGGGTGATAGTGAGTATCTTATTAATAACTCTCAATGCAGATTAAAAGATATAACAAGTTTATTTATGGATACTGGTATTGGAAAAGAAGGTTATTCATTAATTGGACAAGGTAAAATTGAAGCTATTTTAAGTGGAAAACCAGAAGAGAGAAGAGCACTTCTTGAAGAAGCTTCTGGAATCGTGAAGTTTAAAACTAGAAAGGATGAAGCAGAAAGAAAGTTAGATAATACTCAGCAAAACTTAGTTAGAATTAATGATATAATTTCTACATATGAAGAGAGATTAGAACCGTTAAAAGTTGAAAATGAAAAAGCTAAAGTTTTTTTAGAACTTTCTAAAGAATTAATAGGAAAAGAAACTTCACTTTATGTTTATTTTATAAAAAAAATTGAAAAAGTAATAGAGGAACAGAGTGGAAAAATATACAAACTACTTAATGAAAAAGAAGTTTTAGATAAAGAATTGCTTGATGAGAAGAATAATCTACGGCAGATTGAAAGAAGATTAGAGGATATTGAAAGTTCTTCAAGTGAAGAAAGAGTTGTTTACTATAAAAGTAAAGAAGAATGCGCCGAACTTCAAGCTAATATAGAGCTTCTTAAGGAAAGGATTAATAATTTACAAGTTTCCATAGATAATAATAGAAGTGAGATTGAAGAATTAAATAGCAAGGTACTATGTTTAGACAATAGTAGAAGTAATCTACAAAAAGAATTAGTTGAAAAAAATATTCTTCAAACAAAACTAAACGAAAATGTAGTAAACTTAGAAATAAAGACTGAAGAACTAATTAAATCAATTGCATCTCAGGAGAGTGAATTACAAGCACTTAAAGATGAAGAGCTTCAAAATACTAAGAAAATTTCTGAATTTAATAACAATAGAAGCTTATTATTAAATCAATTAAAAAACCTAAATGATTCTATAGATCAAATAAAAGAAAATTGTGTTAATAACGAAAATTCACTTAAAATAAATCTTTCCACTAAGCTTATACTAGAGGAAAAGATATCATCTATAAAACTTGAGATAGAGAACATTGAAGATATAATTAAATCTAATAAAAAACAGATATCTGAAAAGCTTGCTAAAATAGTTAAGAATGAACAACAGTTGAGAGATTTACTTGAAAGTGCTAATAAGTTGGAAGCAAATCAAAACATTCTTACAAATTTAGAAAAGCAGTATGAAGGTTATAACAAATCTGTAAAGTTATTAATGGAACATATTCATAAGAAATTAGTTCATGTAGATGATACGGATTGTCAAGTATTAGGTGAAGTAATTTCAGTTGAAAAAACATGTGAAACAGCTATAGAGATAGCATTAGGAAGTTCAATTTCTAATATTATTACAAAGGATGAAGACACTGCTAAGGAATTAATCTCTTACTTAAAGGAGAAGAGGCTTGGAAGAGCAACTTTTTTACCTTTATCAATTATTAAGGGTAAAAGATTGTCTATTGATAGCAATGTTACAGCGGTAGATGGATTTATTGGGATAGCTTCAGATGTTGTAAAGTATGATAATAGGTTTGATAATGCTATAAAATATGTATTAGGTAGGACTATTATCTGTAAGGATATGAATAGTGCTTTAAATGTAGCAAGGGTTTCTAATTATTCATATAAGGTTGTTACCTTAGATGGAGAAGTGGTAAATCCAGGCGGTGCTTTAACTGGTGGAAGTATATATAATAAAGGTACGAATATTATAAGTAGAAAAAGAGAAATTGATGAATTAGGTATTAAATTAGAAAATACTAAAAATAGTATTAGTAATATAAATATTATTATAGAAAATGATAAAAAAGAAGTTAAGATACTAGATGAAGAAAATCTCAATTTAAGAGATGAAATACATTATAAAAATGTTGAAGTTGCAAAAATTGAAAATGAAATATCTAATATAGATAAGGATACTATAAAGCTAAGGTCAAATATAAAGACTGCTCAAAATGAATTAATACTTAACCAAAGTAAGATTGAAAAGTATGATAACGAAATCAATGATAAGAATAATGAAATTAAAAATCTTGAAGCTTTAAATTTGTCATACAGGCAGAAAATATTAAATATTGACATTGAAATAAAAAATGTGAGTAGTAAAATAATTGAGAATAAAGAAGAAATAACTGAAAAGAAAATTACCAAAGCGCAGATAGATGAGGTTGTTTCAAATAAAATTAGTGAAATTTCTAGAATAGAAAGAGAAATTTTAGAACTTAATAAGAAAGTAGAAGCATTAAATACATTAATAGATGAATCTATAAATAATAGAGTTGTTTGGCAAAATAAAATTGAAGAAGACAAAGTGAAAATAGATATCCTAATTAATACCATTGCTGAGTTGGAGAATAAAGCTACCAATTCAGAAATAATAAGAGTTAAGTTAAAGGATGACCTTAAAGTTTTAGATGGTAGAATAGAAAGTCTAACTTTTGAGATTAGGAAAAAAGAAGAAGAAATTCATAGAAATGATATTATTAAAACAAAGCAAGAAGTTGAAAAACAAAATTATTACAATAAGCTTAATGATGAATTAAATCTTACTTATGCTGAAGCCCTTGATTTAGCTACAGAAATAGAGAATATATCAAAATATACTGGCGATATATCAAAAATAAAAGTAGAAATATCAAAACTTGGAACAGTTAATGTAAGTGCTATTGAAGAATATAAAGAATTGTCTAAGAAATACACATTTATGAGTAATGAGCGGGACGATTTAGAGAAAGCAAAGGAAGAGTTGCTTGGTGTTATAATGGAGATGACCTCTAAGATGAAAGAGGTATTTAAAGAGAATTTTATAGTTTTAAATAAAAATTTTAATGAAACCTTTATTGAATTGTTTAAAGGAGGAAGTGCAGAACTTATACTTTCAGAAGGTGATGAGCTTACTTCTAATATAGATATTAATGTTCAACCACCTGGTAAAAAGCTTCAAAATATAAATCTTATGTCTGGTGGTGAGAAGGTCTTATCAGCAATTGCTTTATTGTTTGCTATTCTAAAGATGAAGCCAACACCATTTTGTATTTTAGATGAAATAGAAGCTGCTCTCGATGATGCTAATGTATATAGATATGCTGAATTCCTTAAGAAATTTTCAGAAAAAATTCAATTTATAGTTATAACTCATAGAAAAGGAACAATGGAAGCTAGTGATATAATGTATGGAATAACAATGCAAGAAAAAGGCATATCAAAAGTGGTTTCTGTGGATTTAACAACATAAGGAGGATTAATATGCTTGGAGGACTATTTGAAAAATTAAAAACTGGATTAACTAAAACAAGGGATAATTTAACTGACAAGATAAATGATATACTAAATCTTGCAGTTACTATTGATGATGATCTTTATGAAGAACTTGAAGAAATTCTTATTACATCTGATATAGGTATGGAAACTACAATGGAAATCATAGATAGATTAAAAGTTAAAATTAGAGAGGAAAAAATTAAAGATCCTGCAGAAGTAAAGCCATGTCTTAAAAGAGTAATTACAGAAATGCTTAAAGAAGGAGAAGGCGATAATAAAACTGAAGAAACTGATAAAAAAGTTCTTCTTATTATAGGGGTTAACGGTGTAGGGAAGACTACTTCTATTGGAAAATTAGCAGCTAAAGCTAAAAATGAAGGAAAGAAGGTTGTATTGGCTGCTGCTGATACTTTTAGAGCTGCAGCTATAGATCAACTTGAGATTTGGAGTCAGAGAGCTAATGTGGATATTGTAAGACATCAAGAGGGTTCAGATCCAGCAGCAGTAGTTTATGATGCTATCCAAGCTGCAAAAGCAAGAAATGTTAATCTATTAATCTGTGATACTGCTGGAAGACTGCATAATAAGAAAAATCTTATGGATGAACTTTCAAAAATAAATAGAATTTTGGAAAGAGAATATAGTGATGTTAAAAAAGAAACATATTTAGTTTTAGATGCTACTACAGGACAAAATGCCGTAATTCAAGCAAAACATTTTATGGAGGCATGTCCTATTGATGGCATTATTCTAACAAAACTAGATGGTACAGCAAAGGGTGGAGTAGTAATAGCTATAAAAAATTCCTTGAATATACCAGTAAAGTACATTGGTGTAGGAGAAGGTATAGAAGATTTACAAGAATTTGATGCAGAAAGCTTTGCTGAAGCTCTATTTTAAAAAAAATCTATGTGTTAAGTAAAAGTACTTGACACATAGATTGTATTTTGATATTATATTTTTTGTGAGTTGGGTGGTTATATGGAAGACAGGTTTGAAATTTCTCTTTTATTAGATTATTATGGATCCTTGCTTACTGAGAAGCAGCAGGACATAATGACTATGTATTATAATGACGACTTATCATTAGCAGAGATTTCTGAAATCAATAATACGAGTCGACAAGCAATACATGATCTTCTAAAAAGATGTTATAAGCAATTACTAGCTTATGAAGAAAAACTTAAGTTGCTGGAAAAAGGCAATATAAAAAAAGAGAAAAGAAATAAATTAATTAACGATTTAAAAGTTAAGTATGAACTTCAAATTGAAATTATTGATTATATAGATAATGTCTTAGAAGATATTATTAACGGATAGGAGGGTTAACATGGCTTTTGAGGGTTTAGCGTCTAAACTTCAGGAAACGCTTAAGAAACTCAAGGGAAAAGGCAAGCTTACTGAAAAAGATATAAAAGAAGCCATGAGAGAAGTAAAACTTGCGCTTTTAGAAGCTGATGTTAACTATAAAGTTGTAAAGCAATTTGTAGCTAATGTAAGCGAAAAGTGTGTAGGGGCAGAAGTTCTTGAAAGCTTAACACCTGCACAGCAAGTTATAAAAATTGTTAATGATGAGCTTACTGCCTTAATGGGAGTTTCAGAGAGTAAAATTAATTACTCAGATCAAGGACCTACTGTTTTGATGTTAGTAGGTTTACAGGGTGCTGGTAAAACCACTATGTGTGGAAAACTTGCGCTTCATATGAGGAAAAAGAATAAAAAGCCACTACTTGTTGCTTGTGATATTTATAGACCAGCCGCTATTAAACAACTTGAAGTTGTTGGTAAGCAGATTGATGTTCCGGTTTTCTCAATGGGTGACAAAGTAAGCGCTGTTGATATAGCAAAAGCAGGAATTGCTAATGCAAGAGAAAATGGATATAACCTTGTTATAATAGATACTGCAGGTAGACTTCATATTGATGAAGATTTAATGCAAGAATTAAGAGATGTTAAGAGTGCAGTAAATCCCAATGAAATATTGTTAGTAGTTGACTCAATGACTGGTCAGGATGCAGTAAATGTATCTGACACCTTCAATGATTCATTAGATGTTTCAGGTGTTATACTTACTAAGCTAGATGGTGACACAAGAGGGGGAGCTGCTTTATCAATAAGACATATCACTGGCAAGCCAATAAAATTTGCTGGTGTTGGTGAAAAAATGAATGATGTAGAGGTGTTCCATCCTGATAGAATGGCATCAAGAATTCTTGGAATGGGTGATGTGTTATCTTTAATAGAAAAGGCACAGCAAGCTATTGATGAAAAAGAAGCACAACAGCTTAGTGATAGAATGATGAACCAAGAATTTAATTTTGATGACTATTTGATGGCTATGGAGCAAATGAAAAAGCTTGGTCCTCTAAATAAGCTGTTAGAAATGGTTCCAGGAGTTAATTCTCAACAGTTAGGTGACATAGATTTTTCAGAGGGTGAAAAACAACTATCTAAAGTTAAAGCTATGATTCAATCAATGACAGCTAAAGAAAGAAGAAATCCTAGTTTAGTTGCACACTCTGCATCAAGAAAGAAGAGAATTGCTCAAGGTTCAGGAGCTTCAATTCAAGAAGTTAATAAGCTTCTAAAGGGATATGAGATGATGAAAAAGAACATGAAGCAATTTAAGTCAATACAAAAGAATGCTAAAAAAGGATTGTTAGGAAAACTACCTTTCTTTAGTTAAATATAAATTAATTAGCTTTTAAAGGAGGTGAAAAACATGGCAGTAAAGATAAGATTAAGAAGAATGGGTGCTAAAAAAGCTCCTTTCTACAGAGTTGTAGTTGCTGATTCAAGAAGCCCAAGAGATGGAAGATTCATCGAAGAAATAGGATACTATAACCCAATAGCTAAACCAGATGCAGAAGTTAAAATAGATGCTGAAAAGGCTACAAAATGGTTAAGTAATGGTGCTCAGCCAACTGATATCGTTAAGAGACTTTTTGATAAAGCTGGTATAAACAAGTAATTATGCTTGGGAGGTGAATTCTGCCTTAGGAATTGCCCTACGGTGGATTCTTATGAAAGAGTTAGTAGAATTAATTGCTAAATCACTTGTCGATAATCCAGAAGCTGTTCAAGTAAAAGAAGTTGCAGGTGAGCAATCATTAATACTTGAATTAAAGGTAGATCCTGAAGATATGGGAAAAGTTATCGGCAAACAAGGCAGAATAGCAAAAGCTATAAGAACAGTGGTAAAGGCTGCAGCAGTAAAAGACAATAAAAGAGTTGTAGTAGAAATTATCTAATAAGAGTTAGGATTGCCCTAGCTCTTTTTACACATTATAAAGAAATAGGGGTGACTCTATGAAACAATTTTTAAACGTTGGTCAAATTGTAAATACTCATGGATTAAAGGGAGAAGTTAAGGTTTTTCCGCTAACTGAAGATGTTGATAGATTTAACTATTTAAAAAAAGTCTTAATAGACGGTGTAGAAAGAAACATTGAAGGTGTTAAGTTTCAAAAGGATAGAGTTATATTAAAGATAGAAGGAATTAATTCGATAGAGGATGCAGAAAAATATAAGCAAAAATATCTTACAATTCCAAGAGAAGAGGCAATTGAGTTGCCGGAGGATACATATTTTATAGCTGACTTAATTGGCTGTAGAGTTTATGATACTACTGGGTTTGAATATGGTAAAGTGTATGATGTAATTAAAACAGGAAGTAATGACGTTTATTGGGTTAAGGGTAATAAAGAAGTATTAATTCCTGTATTAAAAGAAATAGTGTTAGAAATAGATATAGAAAATGAAAAAATTGTAATTCGACCAGTAGGGGAATGGCAAGATGAAGATTAATATTTTAACTCTTTTTCCAGAAATGTTTGATATCTTTAATCATAGCATACTAGGAAGAGCACAAAAAAATGAGACTCTTACTATTGAAGCTATAAATATTAGGGATTACACTACTAGTAAGCATAAAAAAGTTGATGACTATCCTTATGGTGGAGGAGCAGGAATGGTAATGAGTGCTCAGCCAGTGGTAGATTGTATAAAGGATATTAAGAAAAAAAATAAAGGAAAAGTTATATTTCTGGGACCAAGAGGCAGAACATTTAATCAAGAGATAGCGAAAGAATTATCAAAAGAAGAAGAACTAATATTTATTTGTGGCCATTATGAGGGTATAGATGAAAGAGCATATGAGTATTTTGATATGGAAATATCCCTTGGTGATTTTGTATTAACTGGGGGAGAGATGGCCTGTATTCCTATAATAGATAGTATAGGTAGATTAATTCCTGGAGTACTTGGCAGAGAAGAAAGTTTTCAAGATGAATCTTTTTATAGTGGACTTCTTGAATATCCTCAATATACAAGACCTGAATATTTTGAAGGTAAAAGAGTACCTGAGGTTTTGCTTTCAGGGCATCACGATAATATTAGAAAATGGAGAAGAAAAAAATCTTTAATAATAACTCAACAGAGAAGACCAGATCTTTTCAAGAAAATACAACTTACAAAGGAAGATGTTAAACTATTAAAAGAAAAATAAAAAAGGTATTGTCTAAGTAATATACTTATGATAAAATTACCTTTGTGCTAGTACGGGCGTTCCTCTGTCAACTCATTGGTATGAACGTCAAAATTACACTAAGGAGGGAATGCACATGAACGAAGTAATAAGATTAATAGAGCAAGAACAAATTAGAACTGATTTACCTCAATTTAACGTTGGAGATTCTGTAAAAGTTCACGTTAAAGTAAAAGAAGGAAATAGAGAAAGAATCCAAGTTTTCGAAGGAACTGTTATTAAGAGACAAAATGGTGGATTAAGAGAAACTTTCACTGTTAGAAGAATTGCTTACAATGTAGGAGTTGAAAGAACTTTCCCACTTAACGCACCAATCATCGAAAAGCTTGAAGTAACTAGAAGAGGTAAGGTAAGAAGAGCTAAGTTATTCTACTTAAGAGATAGAGTAGGTAAGGCTGCTAAGGTTAAAGAATTAATTTAATATAATTAAGTAAAAAACAGGGGCTAATTTAGCTCCGTTTTTTATTACCTAAGAATTTATTTTAAGAATTTATTTTAAGAGCTTATTTTATGGGAAACTTAATATAAATGCTATTTATAATAATGATCGAGTTATAACTTTTATATAAAATATAATAATTGAAAGGACTGATTTTATGGCTATAAATTGGTTCCCTGGACATATGGTTAAAACTAAAAGACAAATTAAGGAGAACTTAAAACTGGTTGATGCTGTTATTGAAATACGAGATGCACGTATTCCATATTCTAGTGCCAATCCAGATGTAGAAGAGTTGTGTAAGGGTAAGCCTAGATTAATACTGTTAAATAAGAGTGACTTAACTGACTCAAGAGTTACTAAGGACTGGATTCGCCACCTTTCTAAAGAAGATGTAAGAGCAATAGAAGTAAACTGCTTAAAAGGTGAAGGCATTAAGAATATTAAACCAATACTTATGGAATTATTAAAGGAAAAGCATGATAGATTAAAATCTAAAGGACTAGTTAAAATTATTACTAGAGTTATGGTAGTAGGAATACCAAACGTAGGAAAATCTACATTTATCAATAGGATGGCAAAAAATAATATTGCTAAAACTGGTGATAGACCTGGTGTTACAAAGAGTAAACAGTGGATTAAAACGTCAATCGGTATTGAACTTATGGATACTCCTGGGATTCTTTGGCCAAAATTTGAGGATGAAGAAGTTGCATTAAGCTTAGCATTCACTGGAGCTATTAAGGATGAAATTATGGATATAGAAGAGCTAGCATTAAAGCTCGTTGATAGACTTCAAACATTACATCCTGAATTACTAAAGGCAAGATATAAAATAGAAGAACTTTCTGAAGAACCACTAGAAACCTTAAATAGTATAGCAAGAAAAAGAGGCGCAATAGTATCAGGTGGTGAGATAGACTATAATAGGATAGCTGTCATAATATTAGATGAATTTAGAGGTGGAAAAATAGGAAAGATTTCTTTAGAAGAGCCTAAAAAAACCTCTTTAGAAGAGTCTGAAAATATCTCTTTAGAAGAGTCTGAAAATATCTCTTTAGAAGAGCCTAAATAGAGGTGGTTTTTTGGAATATTTAATAGAAGACTTAAGGAAAAATATATCAGAATATAACTTTAAAAAAGTTAATGAATTGTTATCTGATATTAAAATAGATTTGGAAAATGAATCAGTTATTAAAGAGATAGCTAAAATTCTTTCTACTGATGAGAGAAAAAATATAAAAGCACTTTCTAGGAAAATTGAAAATAAATTCTCTAAACTAAAGGATGAATTTTCTAGAGTTAACTTAATGTACGGTTTTGACAAAAGTTTTGGTGATTTTAATTATATTGCCGGAGTTGATGAAGTAGGCAGAGGTCCATTAGCTGGTCCAATAGTTGCTGCAGCAGTGATTTTAGATTTACATAGCTTAGATGATATAATTTTAGGTATAAAGGACTCTAAAGCATTAAACAATGAAAGAAGAGAAGAATTATCAAAAATTATTAAACAAAAAGCAATAGCATATAATATAGCCGAGTGTAGCAATAAGGAAATTGATGAAAAAGGAATTGCTTATTGCAACAACAGAATTTTTTTAGATGCTTGCTATGGATTATCGGTGAAGCCAGAGATTGTATTATCTGATGGTTATCCGGTAAGAAATATAAAAATTTTAAACAAAGCTGTGGTAAAAGGTGATGCAAAGAGCGCATCGATTGCCTGTGCTTCTATAATTGCTAAGGTATATAGGGATAATATTATGAATGATTATCATAGTACCTATCCTCAATATGAATTTAAACAAAATGTAGGATATGGAACAAAAAATCATATTGAGGCTATTCAGCAGTATGGTCCAAGTGAAATACATAGAATGTCATTTTTAAATAACATTTTATGTAGATAATATAATCTACAAATTTAAATCTTAAAAATTACTATAGTATAATTTTGCACAAGCGTTGAGCTGCTAAGTATAATCTAATATAGAATTTTTATATAGCATTATCTAAAAGCATCTCTTATTAAATTAATTAAAATATCATTATTTTTATAATTTAGATTAACTTCCAATACGTCAAATCTTACGTTAGAGGTATTTATTTTATATTTATATAAATAAAGTTGTGCTATTTTTTTTATTCTTTGAGTTTTATAGTAGGTAACAGCTTCAGATGGGCTACCAAATAGAAGACTGTACCTACTTTTTATTTCAATAAAACATAATACTTCACCATCCCACCCTATGAAATCGATTTCTCCAAATTTGCAATAATAGTTACAAATTAGTTTGTTATATCCTGCGTTAATTAAGTAGTTTTTTGCTATATTTTCACCGAAAGAGCCAATTAACTTATTATATTTTTTCATAAATACCACCTTCCTACAATTATATTTTTGACCAAATTTTACCGTTATAATAGTATAGTGATTATTAATAAAAATAAGTGGTCAATAATCATTAAGGAGGTGATGCTAATGACTACTAAAATTTTAAGTGCTTCTTTTAATGGTCTAGATGGAAATTTAATAAATGTTGAAGTAGATATCTCAAAAGGACTTCCGTCTTTTAGTATAGTAGGTTTGCCGGATACATCTATAAGAGAATCTAAAGAACGAGTTAGAGCGGCATTAATAAACAGTGGATTTAAATTTCCTTTAGGGAGAATAACTATAAATTTGGCTCCTGCAGATATTAAGAAAATTGGTACATTGTTGGATTTGCCAATTGCTATAGGAATATTAATAGAAAGTAATCAAATTAAATTGAAATCTCCAAAAGAATATTTATTAGTAGGAGAACTCTCGCTTGATGGAGATATAAGAGCTGTAAATGGTTGTCTATCAATAGCTATAGAAGGTAAGAATAAGAAAATACAAAATTTAATTATTCCTGAAGATAATTTACATGAATGCTCAATTATAAAGGACTTAAAACTATTCTCTTTTAAACATCTAGTTCAAGTAGCTAATTTTTTAATTTATGAAGATATGAAACCTTCAATTTTAAACGTTAAAATAAGTGAAGAAAAGGAAAGTGAAGTTTATGATTTTGCTGATGTGTATGGTCATGAGACAGCTAAGCGGGCTTTAGAAATAGCTGCTAGCGCAAATCATAATATATTACTTTATGGCCCTCCGGGTTCAGGTAAATCAATGTTAGCGAAAAGATTATCTTCTATACTTCCTCCTTTAAGTTATGAAGAGAGTGTAGAGGTAACTAAGATATATAGTGTTTCTGGAATGTTAAATAAAGAGGGCAGCATTATAAAAAAAAGACCTTTTAGAAGTCCACATCACACAACCACAACGATAACAATGGTGGGTGGAGGAAGGGAACTTAAAGTTGGGGAGATTACACTAGCACATCGAGGAATTCTTTTCTTAGATGAACTTTTAGAATTTGATAAAAGAGTTTTAGAGTGTTTAAGAGAGCCCTTAGAAGAAAAGAAAGTAAACGTAACCAGAATTTCAGGTAGTGTAACCTATCCTTCAGATTTTTTGTTTGTAGCTGCTTTTAATCCATGTCCCTGTGGAAATGATGGGATATTAAATGAAGGAAAAGTGTGCGTATGTACAGATCAGGAAAAAAGAAGATATATTAAGAAGTTATCTAGTGCATTGCTAAATCGAATAGATCTTTATATAAATATTCCATATCTTTCTTATAATGAGTTAAGTGTTTCAAATAAAGGTGAAAAATCTTCACAAATGAAAATGAGAGTTGAGAATGCAAGGATAAAACAGATGGAAAGATATAAACATTTAAATGTTAAATACAATTCACAATTAAGTCATAATCAAATTAAGGAGTTTATAATATTAGACAAGGAAACAGACGAGTTTTTAGCTAATATTTATGAAAGGTTTTCTTTAAGCACTCGTGCTATAGATAAAATTTTAAAGATAGCTAGAACTATTGCAGATCTTGATGATGTGGATTTAGTTAATAAATCTCATATAGTTGAGGCGCTTTATTATAGAAAATTTATAAATGGAGATGTTATATAAGTAGGTGTGATTTTATGGAAACTTACAAAGTTTGGTTTTCTATGTTAAACATTACGGATAATTTAAAACATCATTTAATAAAATTATATAATAATGAAGAAAATATTTGTATTAATTATAATGAGGTTGTAAAATATTGTTTATATAATGGCGTGAAGAAAAATATAATAAAACCATTTGATGAAAAAGTTTTATTAGAGTATTTTAATAAATTGAAAAGCAATAACATTAATATCACAACTATTAATGATGAAGATTATCCTCAATCTCTTAGAAAGATAGAAATGCCACCATATGCTCTTTTTTATAAGGGTAATATAAAACAATTAAATGAAGGTAGAAATATTGCTATTGTTGGTTCCAGACACTGTACTGGATATGGATTACAAGCTACAAATCTAATAAGTAATAGTTTATCTAAATTAGGAGTAAACATTATAAGTGGGGGGGCTTATGGTGTTGATACAGAAGCACATAAGTCTGCTGTATCATCTAATGGTTTTACTTGTGCGGTTTTAGGGTGTGGTATAGATATTGTTTATCCTGCTTATAATAAGTTGTTGTATAAGAAAATTACTGATACTGGATGTATAATATCAGAATTTGCTTTGGGAGTAAAACCATTGCCATATAATTTTCCAAGAAGAAATAGAATAATAAGTGGATTATGTGACGCAGTGATAGTTATAGAAGCTGGTGAAAAGAGTGGATCTCTAATTACGGCTAACTATGCATTGGATCAAGGAAAAGATGTAATAGCAGTACCAGGTTCAATTTTTTCTGCTCAAAGTAAAGGAACAAATAAACTTATACGAGATGGTGCATTTGTTTTTACAGATATTAAGGAACTATACGAGTTATTAAAGATAAAAGAGCTTAATAAAAAATTAACAAGTAATACCTTAAAATCTCAAATATTGAAGTTATTAAAGGATAAACCAGTGCATATTGATGAAATTATAAGAAATACCAATATTGACACGTCATTAATTTATGAGTTATTATTTGAAATGCAATTCAAAAATGAAATAATATGTTTATTAGGTAATTATTATGTTAAGATAAATTAAAAACTAAGGGGGTGAACACTCCGAAGTTTTACGGAGTAAGTGATGGGTCAAAATCTTGTAATAGTTGAATCACCAGCTAAGGCTAAAACCATAGGAAAATATTTAGGTAAAAATTTTATAGTTGAGGCATCAATGGGGCATGTTAGGGATTTACCTAAGAGTCAATTAGGTGTTGATGTGGAAAATAACTTTAATCCAAAATACATTACTATCAGGGGTAAAGGGGAGCTTTTGGATAAACTTAAGAAGCTTGCAAAGAAAAGCGATAAGATATATTTAGCAACAGACCCTGATAGAGAAGGCGAAGCAATCTCTTGGCATTTGGCTAACGTATTAAAAATAGATGATAAAGAAAAATGTCGTATCGAATTTAATGAGATTACTAAAAATGCGGTAAAAAATTCAATTAAGTCACCAAGAGAGATTAATCACAGTTTAGTTGATGCACAACAAGCTAGAAGAGTATTGGATAGATTGGTTGGTTATGAAATTAGTCCAATTTTATGGAGAAATGTAAAATGGGGCTTGAGTGCTGGTAGAGTTCAATCTGCAGCGTTAAAACTTGTCTGCGACAGAGAAGCGGAGATAAATTCCTTTGTATCGAAAGAATACTGGACTGTTGACACAAAACTAAAAAAAGGTAATAAAAAGTTCGATGTTAAAATTTCAACATATAAGGGAGAAAAGTTTGAAATCTACTCAGAAGAAGAGGCAAATAAAGTCATTATTGAATTAAAGCAGAATGATTTTGTAGTCTCTAAGGTGAAAAAAGGAGCTAAAAATAAAAATCCACTACCTCCTTTTACTACAAGTACGTTACAACAAGATGCTAGCAAAAAATTGAATTTTCAAACAAAACGAACAATGTCAATTGCACAGCAACTTTATGAAGGTGTTGAGGTTAAAGGATATGGAACAATAGGCCTTATAACTTATATGAGAACTGATTCAGTAAGAATTTCTAAGGAAGCACAAGATAGCGCCTTAGATTTTATATTAAATAAGTATGGCAAAGAATATGCTCCTGAAACTCCAAGACTTTATAAAACTAAGAAGAATATACAGGATGCACATGAGGCTATAAGACCGTCAATGGTGGAAATAACTCCAGAAGTTGCAAAGGCGAATCTTTCAACAGAACAATATAAGTTATATACGTTAATATGGCAAAGATTTATTGCAAGTCAAATGGCTTCTTGTATCTTAAATACGAATTCTATTGAAATTAATAATGGGGAATATAAGCTTAAAGCTTCAGGATCAACTGTTCAATTTGATGGTTTTATGAAAATATATGAATATATGAATGAAGATGATAATGATGGAATAATTATACCTGAAATTGAACAAGGAGAAACTTTGCTTCCTGAAAGTATTAATGGTAAACAACATTTTACTCAACCTCCAGCTAGATATAATGAAGCATCTTTTGTCAAATTGTTAGAAGAAAGAGGTATAGGAAGACCAAGTACCTATGTTCCAACAATATCAACATTAATAGAAAGAAAATATGTTCAAAGAGAAAAAAAGAACTTAGTTCCAACAGAGCTAGGATTTATAGTTAATAATATAGTTAGTGAATATTTTAAACAAATAGTTGATACTGATTTTACAGCTGAGATGGAGATGAAATTAGACTATATAGAAGAAGGAAAGGAAATCTGGACTCATATTGTAAATGAATTTTATGGTCCTTTAAGAGAGGCTATAGAAAAGGCTGAAAAGGAAGTTTCTAAAGTTGTTATAGAAGATAAAGTAAGTGATGTGCCTTGTGATAAGTGTGGAAAAATGATGGTTATAAAGCAAGGTAGATTTGGGAACTTCTTAGCATGTCCTGGATATCCGGAATGTCATAATACTAAGCCTATAGTTGAGGAGATTGATGCCTCATGTCCATTATGTAGTGGAAAAGTTGTGATTAAACGAAGTAAAAAAGGTAACAAGTTTTATGGTTGTTCAAACTATCCTGAATGTAATTTTGTTAGTTGGTATGAACCAGCAAAGGAAAAGTGTGAAAATTGTAATTCTTGCATGGTGATAAAATATAGTAAATCAAAAGGTAACTACTTAGAGTGTACAAATAAAGAATGTAGCCATAAAGTTAAGTTAGATAAAGATGAAAAATAGGTCGGCGTGTCGAATCATATAAAAAGGGTGTTGAAATTAGTAATTCAATATGTTAAGATTATTGGGTATACAAAACAATTTTTAAAATTTAAACAATTCACAATATTTAAAATATATTTGCAGTTAACATACATGGTTTAAATATGAGGAGGAATTACATGTCAACACTACTTAGTAAAACAAGGATGTTAAATAAAACACTACAGAAGTCAGGGACTGAGCCAGTTGCATTTGAAGATGTTTGTAAATTGTTAAGTGAAGTGCTATCTTGCAACGTTTATTTAATTAGTAGAAAAGGAAAAATACTAGGTCATACCTTCTCAGATAGTTTTGAATGTGATATCATGAAGAAAAAAGTACTAGATGATAAAAGATTTCCGGATGATTATAATAATAAGCTTTTAAATGTACAAGACACACTAGCTAACCTTTCAAGCAGAGGAGAATGCGTGTTTGGAGGAGAAGGTAAATGTCTAGTGTCTGATAAATTATCAACTATCGTTCCTGTAGTAGGTAATAGAGAAAGGCTAGGAACTCTTTTACTTGCAAGATTTGGAGAAGTATTTACTGATGAAGATTTAGTATTAGTTGAGTATAGTGCAACAATAGTTGGTATGGAGATGTTAAGGGCAAAGCAAGATGAGCTTGAAGATGAAGCTAGAAAAAAGGCTGTAGTTCAACTTGCAATTGGAACATTATCTTATTCAGAACTTGAAGCGGTAGAACATATTTTTGATGAACTTGATGGCAACGAAGGATTATTAGTAGCTTCAAAGATTGCAGATAAGGTTGGAATAACTAGATCTGTAATAGTGAATGCTTTAAGAAAGTTTGAAAGTGCAGGAGTAATTGAATCTAGATCTCTTGGTATGAAGGGAACTCATATTAGAATATTAAATGAAAAATTACTTGATGAATTAAAAAAGATAAAATAGGTTATAATGTAAGAAGGATACAGTCCTTCTTATTTTTTTATGGTAACTTTTAATAATTTTTTAATTTATGTATTGCCTGCCCTATATCCTTATGATATACTATCAGAGGTAAGAAATACACACATTATCCAATCTATAAGATGGTGCCCAATGGGAATTCCTATAGATATGACGATAGTGGAGGATTAACCAATCGAGGAGGTAACACAATGTCAGTAATTTCAATGAAACAATTATTAGAAGCGGGTGTTCATTTTGGACATCAAACTAGAAGATGGAACCCTAAAATGGCTCCATATATATTCACAGAAAGAAATGGAATATATATAATCGATCTTCAAAAGACAGTTAAGAAAGTAGAAGAAGCTTATGACTTCATAAAGGAAGTAGCTACTGAAGGTAAGGATGTACTTTTCGTAGGTACAAAGAAGCAAGCTCAAGAAGCTATACAAGAAGAAGCTGTAAGAGCAAATATGCATTTTGTAAACAGCAGATGGTTAGGTGGAATGTTAACTAACTTCAAGACAATAAAAGGAAGAATAGGAAGATTAGCTGAGTTAGAGCTAATGGAACAAGATGGAACATTTGAAGTTCTTCCAAAGAAAGAAGTTATTAAGTTAAGAAATGAGAAGGAAAAACTAGAAAAGAATCTAGGTGGAATAAAGGAATTAAATTCAAACAACATCGGAGCTTTATTCGTTGTTGATCCAAGAAAAGAAAAGAATGCTATATCAGAAGCTAAGATTCTTGGTATACCAGTTGTAGCAATAGTTGATACAAACTGTGATCCAGATGAAGTAGATTATGTAATCCCAGGAAACGATGATGCAATAAGAGCTGTTAAGCTAATAACTGCTAAAATGGCTGATGCTATTATCGAAGGAAGACAAGGCGAACAATTAGCAGAATAGTATATAGGGGGTAGGTGAGGATATATCTTCATTTACCTTTTAACTTAACATTTTAAGGAGGAATTAGCATGGTAACTGCACAAGCTGTAAAGGAACTAAGAGAAAGAACTGGCGCTGGAATGATGGACTGTAAGAAAGCGTTAACTGAAGTAAATGGCGATATGGAAAAAGCTGTTGAAGTACTAAGAGAAAAAGGACTTGCAGCAGCTGCTAAGAAGGCTGGAAGAGTTGCAGCTGAAGGTATAGTTAAAACTTTTATTTCAGCAGATAAGAAAAAAGGTGGAATTGTTGAACTTAACTGTGAAACTGACTTCGTTGCTGCAAACGAAGACTTTGTAGCATTTGCTGCAAGATTAGCTGAAATGGCATCAACAACTAGTGCTGCTAGTGTTGAAGAATTTGTAGGTGAAAAGTTTAATGATGAGCAAACTGTTACAGAAGCTTTAACTGCTTTAATAGCTAAGCTTGGAGAAAACATGACAGTAAGAAGATTTGAGAAGTTCTCAGTAGAGAAAGGACTAGTTCAAAGTTACATTCACGGTGGCGGAAGAATAGGTGTTGTAGTTGAATTAGGTTGTGATGTTGAAAGTCCAGTAGTTGAAGAAGTAGCTAAAGAACTATGTATGCAAGTTGCTGCAGCTAACCCATTATTCCTTTCAAATGCAGATGTTGACAATGAATCATTAGAAAAAGAAAAAGAAATCTACAGAGCTCAAGCTCTAAATGAAGGAAAACCAGAAAAAATTGTAGATAAGATGGTTATGGGTAGAATTCAAAAGTACTACAAGGAAGTATGTTTATTAGATCAAGCTTGGGTTAAAGACGGAGATAAGAGCATAACTAAATACTTACAAGAAAAATCAACTGAAGTTGGTTCTCCAATAAAAGTTAACAGATTTGTTAGATTCGAAAGAGGAGAAGGAATAGAGAAGAAAGAAGAAAACTTTGCAGAAGAAGTTGCAAAGCAAGTTCAGGGAAAATAGTCAACAACAAAAGAGAACACACTGTGTTCTCTTTTTTTAAAATATGGTCTTTTAAAAAATACATAATTTAGTGGAGGGGTTAGAAGATGGAATGTTGCAAATATAAAAGAGTAATTCTTAAGCTTTCAGGTGAAGCTTTATCAGGCGTAAATGGATTTGGTATTGACTTTGCTGTAGCTAAGAGAATAGCTAGTGAAATTAAAGAACTAGTAGATTTAGGAGTAGAAGTTGGAGCAGTTGTAGGTGGTGGAAATATCTGGAGAGGCAGAAGTGGAGAAGGAATGGATAGAACTACTGCTGACTATATGGGTATGCTAGCTACATGTATAAATGCTCTTGCACTTCAAGATTCTCTTGAATCAATAGGAGTAATGACTAGAGTTCAAACAGCTATCGAAATGAAAGAAGTAGCAGAACCATTTATTAGAAGAAGAGCAATGAGGCATTTAGAAAAGGGCAGAGTTGTTATTTTTGCAGCTGGAACTGGAAATCCATACTTCTCAACGGATACAACAGCAGCACTAAGAGCAGCTGAAATTGAAGCAGATGTTATACTTCTTGCAAAAAAAGTAGATGGTGTTTATGATAAGGATCCTCATAAATACTCTGATGCAAAGAAATATGATACATTATCATATATTGAAGTTTTAGAACAAGGTCTTCAAGTTATGGATTCAACGGCTACATCTCTTTGTATGGATAACAATATTCCTATACTTGTATTTGGTCTTGATCAACCAGGAAATATAAGAAAAGCAATCATGGGTGAAGAAATAGGAACTTTAGTTTGTAAGAAATAAGGAGGGTCATTATGATTAAAGATATTATAAAATCTTCTGAGGAGAAAATGAAGAAGACTTTAGGAGTCTTAAAATCCGAATTAGCAACTATGAAAGCAGGCAGAGCAAATCCAACAATGCTTGACAGAATTCAAGTGGAATACTATGGTAGTATGTGTCCATTAAGCCAAGTAGCAAATGTTTCAGCACCAGAACCAAGATTACTATTAATTACTCCATGGGAAAAGCAACTGCTTAAGGAAATAGAAAAAGCTATACTTAAATCAGATTTAGGAATTAATCCTTCAAATGATGGATCAGTTATAAGATTATTAGTACCAGAGTTAACAGAAGAAACAAGAAAGAATCTTGTTAAAAATGTAAAGAAACATGGAGAAGATGCAAAAGTTGCTATAAGATCTATTAGAAGAGAAGCTAATGAAAAGATAAAAGCTGCAAAGAAAGATGGCGAAGTATCAGAAGATCAGATAAAAAAAGGCGAAGAAGATGTTCAAAAGATTACTGACAACTACGTAAAAGAAATAGATAATATAATACTAGCTAAAGAAAAAGAGATTATGTCAATATAAAAACCTGCTTTCTTTAGCAGGTTTTTTTATTCTTTAGAAATTTATATTAAAGCAATTATATAGATAATTTAATCATAATTTAATGTTAATAGTGGTTTAATTATATTTTTAAAGATAAATACTTCAATCCTTAATCAATTCAGGAAAATAGCCTTGATATGCAATGATTTTTCCAAGGATATATAAGTTCAATCCTTAACGAATTTTAGGAAACAGTCTCGAGTTCAATACTTTTCCTAAAATTCTTAATTTGATATGAACTTGTATATCCTGAATTATAAGTTTAGTTATGAAGTTGTTTATCTATATTAAATAAGCGGAGGTATTGTTAGATGTTTAAATTTTTTAAATCTAACAAAGTTAAAAGTAGCATAGATGTATCATTAGATTATAATAAAATACCAAAGCATATAGCTATAATAATGGATGGAAATGGCCGTTGGGCAAAACAAAGGAAGCTACCAAGAACTATGGGTCACAAGGCAGGAATAGAAACAATCAGAAAAGTAATTAAGGAATGTAATAAACTTGGTGTCCAATACCTGACACTTTACGCCTTCTCAACAGAAAATTGGAAAAGACCACAAAATGAAGTAAATGCTCTTATGCAATTATTAGTTGAATACTTAAGAAAAGAATTTGATGAACTAAACAAGAATAATGTTGTAATTAGTCATATTGGAGATATTTCTAAACTTCCCAAAGTATGTCAGAATGAACTTATAGAAGCTTATAATAAAACCAAAAATAATACTGGAGTAGTACTAAATTTAGCTCTCAATTATGGGGGAAGAGCTGAAATATTAAGTGGTATTAAAGATCTTTGCAAGGATATCATAGACGGTAAAAAGAGTATTAACTCACTAAATGAAAAAGTTTTTTCAGATTACCTGTATACAAAGGGAGTTCCAGATCCAGATTTAATTATTAGACCTAGTGGTGAGCAAAGATTAAGTAACTTTTTATTATGGCAATGTGCTTACTCAGAATTTTGGTATTCAAATATTAATTGGCCTGATTTTACTGAAAGTGATTTACGTAGAGCAATTTACGATTATCAGAATAGAGAAAGAAGATATGGTGGTATAAAATAAGGCGAGGTGATCTTGTGAATTTAAATAGTCGATATTTAGGTGCATTACTAATTGCTCCATTTATTATTTTTATATTTCTTGGTGGAGTATTCTTAAAGTATTTTATAGTAGCTCTTTCAGTGCTTGGAATGTATGAATTTTATAAAGTTGTTAAAGTAAAAAAATTCAATCCACTTTCATTAGTTGGTTATTTATTGTTGATAATGTACTATGCATTTAATAATAATTTTGAAGCACTAATGTATATTTTAATTTTTACAAGTCTTATATCATTATGTATACCTGTTATTAATGTAAAATATAATTTTATAGATGTAGCATTAACCATAATGGGATTTATATATGTAGGCGTGTTTTTTAGTTTTATTTATTTAGTAAGCTGTAAATTAGGAGGACAATTTTTAGTTTGGCTAATTTTTATAGCTTCATGGCTTTGTGATACAACTGCATATTACACAGGTAAGTACCTAGGAAAAAGGAAGTTATGTCCTTTAGTTAGTCCTAATAAAACTATTGCAGGATCAATAGGTGGATTATTAGGTAGTACTCTTTCACTTGGATTATATGGGTATATAATTACTGCTTATATTCCTGATATTAAGCTATATCACTATTTTATCATAGGAATACTATGTGGTATATTATGTCAATTTGGTGATCTTGTTGCATCTTCAATAAAGAGATATGTAGGTGTAAAAGATTATAGCAATTTAATTCCTGGACATGGCGGAATTTTAGACAGATTTGATAGTATATTATTCGCAGGTACAATTATATATTTTTATTTAACTTTTATTTTAGGGTATTAAGAAGTATTGGAGTGATCCAATACTTTTTTTCTATGTAAAGCTTATAGTAATCTTAATTAAGTTCATCTTAAATGAGTAATCATTTAAAGCTCAAAAACAATTGAATTTAACTTCGTATATTAAAAGAAGGCAGTTAATATAAATAATATAAACAATAAATAAGGGATGATTTATTGAGAAAAGAATATGAAAAACTATTAAACTGCTTAATATTACTCATTATAGTACTTATAATAACATTCATTATTAAATATTATTTTAAACCATTTATATATATTTTAGTTCTATTTTTTATTTGTAAACCATTTTATAACTTGTTTTTAAAAGTTGGAATAAAAGATAAATTATCAGCAGCTTTAAGTTTAGTAGTAATAAACTTAATTATGTTTTCTAGTTTATTTTATTTAGGGAGTGAGTTTTATTCTTTAATTCAGAAGAATTTAATTGAGAATATACATAAGATGGACATGTTTATTGAAAATATTGTAGGAAGTATATTTCTTAATAAATCAAGTTTTAATAATTTACAAAATAATTTTAGTATTATTGATAATTCTATATTAAAGAAAGGTGCACAATATACTTCAGATGGTATTACATCATATATAGTGGCAACTATAGCTGTATATTTTCTTCTTATTGACTGGAGAGAGTTTTATAATGATGCTTCAAATATATTTCCATCATCATTTTTTATGGATGTATCTTTAACCTTTAAAAAGATGAAAAAACTAATAGTTATTGAAACCATTTTAATGTTTTTTAGTACTATTGAAACACTTATAGGATTTTTAATTTTAAGAATACCTAATGCATTTATATTTTCAATTTTTTGTGGATTATTAGATATACTTCCATATGTAGGAACAATTATTGTGTTTATTCCATTGATAATATACAATATTATATTGAAGGAATATTTTGTTGTAGCAGGATTAATATTCTTATATATTCTTGTTCAGGTAAATAGAGAAATTCTTGAGACAAAATATATAGGGGAAAAGCTCGGTATACATCCACTAATAGCTCTAATATCTATTTATATTGGTATGAAGATTTTTGGGCTTATTGGGATTATCGCAGGACCATTTTATATTTTATTATCAAAAAATATTGTATTAAACAAAACTCAGGAGGAGAAGTGATGAAGAAAATTTCTATTTTAGGAGCTACTGGATCTATTGGAATACAGACACTTGATGTTATAAGGTGCTATAAGGAAAATTTCCAACTAATAGGAGTTACTGCAAATAGTAGCGTAGAAAAGATAAAAGAAATAATTGATGAATTTAAACCTATGTACGTTGCAATGAATGATGAATCTTCATATTATCAAATTAACAACTATTGTACTGAGAAAAAATATAATACAGAAGTATTTGTAGGCATGGAAGGATTAAAAAAAGTAGCTTCTCTGAAGGAAGTGGATACTGTTGTAACTTCAGTAGTTGGTATGATAGGGTTAGAACCTACATTAGAAGCAATACGAGCAGGAAAAGATATTGCATTAGCTAATAAGGAAACTCTTGTAGTTGCTGGAGAAATTGTTATGAAAGAAGCAAACAAATATGGTGTTAAAATTTTGCCAGTTGATTCTGAACATAATGCAATTTTCCAATGTCTTCAAGGAAATAAGTTAGAGGAATTAGATAAAATAATTCTTACAGCATCAGGAGGTCCTTTTAGAGGGAAAAACAATGATTTTTTAAAAAAAGTTACAGTTGAAGACGCACTGAAACATCCAAATTGGAGTATGGGAAAGAAAATTACAATTGATTCTTCAACACTAATGAATAAAGGCTTAGAAGTTATAGAAGCTTACTGGCTTTTTGGTTGCAGTTATGATGATATAGAAGTAGTTATACATCCGCAGTCTGTTATTCATTCTATGGTACAATATAAGGATGGAAGTGTTATTGCACAACTAGGAAGTCCTGATATGAGATTACCTATACAACATGCTCTTAGTTATCCTATGAGATTAAAAAATATTGCAAAAAAATTAAACTTCTATGAAATGAATGATTTATCTTTTGAAAAACCTGATATTAAAACTTTTAAGTGTTTAAAACTTGCTTATGAAGCTGGTAGAGCAGGTAAGCTTATGCCTTGTATATTGAATGCTGCAAATGAAGCTTGTGTAGACTTATTCCTTAATAAAAAGATTACGTATCTTCAAATACCAGAAATAATAGAAGAGTGTATGAGAAAGTTTGATTATTTAAAGACAGTTACCATTGAAAGTATTTTAGAAACTGATACATCAGTTAGAAACTACATCTACGGAAAATACAATTAGGGAGGATTTATAATGTATATAGTTTTAGCTATAATTGCGTTTAGTTTACTTATAATAATTCATGAGCTTGGACATTTTATGCTTGCGAGAATAAACAATGTTAAAGTTAAAGAATTTTCAATAGGAATGGGCCCTAAAATCATTGGTTTTAAGGGAAAAGAAACTGAATATTTAATAAAGGCATTACCAATAGGCGGTTATGTAAAAATGCACGGTGAAGAAGAAGAAACTAGTGATGAAAGAGGTTTTCTAAGTAAATCGCCTCTTCAGAGAATTTCAATTGTTGCTGCTGGAGCAATAATGAACTACCTACTTGCTATCGTTCTTTTAACCCTAATTACAGTTAATTTTGGTTATACACTAAATACATTAAAGGACGTATCCCCTAATTCCCCAGCAGCCAGCGCAGGATTAAAAGCAGGTGATGAATTACTAAAGGTTAATGGTAAAAAAATGTATACTAAAGATGATTTAGTGTTTCAAATTGCTTCTTCAAAAGATGAACCAATTAATTTACAATATAAAAGAGCAAATAATATATATAATGTTAATGTAACTCCAACTAAGGGTAGTGATGGAAGATATATAATAGGTGTAACTCATGAATTTATTCAAAATCCAAATATTATTGAAAGTATCCGTTATAGTTTTAAGGAGACGGTAGCACTTGTTACTCAAACTTTCTCTTCATTAAAAACATTGGTAACCGGAAAGGCAAATTTTAAAACTGATGTTGGTGGACCAGTTACAATAGTTAAGATGACGGGAACAGCTGCAAAGGCAGGTATTTGGACGTTGATATGGTTTACGGCGTTTTTAAGTATTCAATTAGCAGTATTTAACCTGTTACCTTTTCCTGCATTAGATGGAGGATGGGTTCTTATTCTTCTGATTGAATTAATAACAAGAAGAAAAATACCTGACAAATTTATAGGTGCACTAAACTATTTTGGTTTAGCGTTATTAATGATACTTATGTTTTTAGTAACTGTAAAAGATATATTATTCCCAGTTAAGTTTTAGGAGATGATTTAATGAAAAGAAGAAAAACTAGAGAGGTTAAAGTAGGAAGTGTATATATAGGTGGAGATTCACCAGTATCGGTACAATCAATGACTAATACAGACACAAGAGATATAGAAAGTACAGTATTGCAGATAAAGAAGTTAGAGGATGCAGGATGTGATATAATAAGATGTGCTGTTCCAGATATGGAAGCAGCAAAAGCTATTGAAGAAATAACAAAACAAATAAAAATACCTTTAGTTGCAGACATACATTTTGATTATAGATTAGCTTTAGAAGCAATAAAGAATGGAGTTTCTGCATTAAGAATAAATCCAGGTAATATTGGTAGTGAAGAGAGGGTAAGAATTGTTGCAGAAGCTGCTAAAAATAGAGGGATTCCTATAAGGATAGGAGTGAATTCTGGTTCTCTTGAAAAAGATTTGTTACAGAAATATGGAAAACCAACTCCTGAAGCTTTAGTAGAGAGTGCTTTAAGACATATAGAGATTTTGGAAGCAGTGAATTTTAATGATATTGTTATTTCTATTAAATCAGCTGATGTAATCAATATGATTGAAAGTTATAGATTAATGTCACAGAAAGTTGATTATCCTCTTCACTTAGGTGTTACAGAAGCAGGTACAGTTTGGAGAGGTACAATTAAGTCTAGTATAGGAATAGGAACTCTCCTTGCTGAAGGAATTGGTGATACAATAAGAGTATCTCTAACAGGAGATCCAGTAGATGAGATTAAGGTTGGAAAAGAGATATTAAGAACATTTGAATATGTAAAGTCAGGAATACAATTTATTTCATGTCCAACTTGTGGAAGAACTAAAATTGACTTAATAAAAATAGCACAGGAAGTAGAGGATAAATTATCTTCTTGTCAGAAGAATATAAAAGTAGCTATAATGGGATGTGTAGTAAATGGTCCCGGAGAAGCCAGAGAAGCGGATATTGGTATTGCTGGAGGCAACGGTGAAGGTTTGATTTTTAAAAAAGGTCAAATTGTAAAGAAGGTAAAAGAAGAGGAGTTAGTTAATGAACTAATTAAGGAAATAGAAAACTATTAAAAAGCGGCTTTGTCGCTTTTTATTTGTTACGATTTCACAAAGTGAATTCTAGTTAAAACTGAAGAGACTCTATGTCTAGTTAGTTTTAAAGATAAACAACTTCAATCATCAATCAATTCAGAAAAAGCATTGTATGTCGAGGCTATATTCGAATTATAAATTAAGTTATGAAGTTGAGTAGCTATATTCTTATACTCCTACTAGGACACGATGACCCTACGGTGCTTAGAATGCTTCAGGATTTAACTGGATTAGACCCTAAAACAATTCCACTTAATGATGAAAAGGTAATAAGTCTATTCACTAAACCAGATGCACTCGGTGTAACTGCTGAGGAATTAAGTTGTGAAGTTGGTACTTATGGGTTGCCTGAGTTCGGAACCAAGTTTGTTCGTTAAATGCTTCTAGATACACAACCAAAATCCTTTGCAGATTTAGTGAGAATTTCGGGACTTTCTCATGGTACTGATGTTTGGTTAAATAATGCACAGTATTTTATAAAGGAAGGATATACTACACTTAAGGATTGTATTTCAACTAGAGATGATATTATGGTATATCTAATGTATAAGGATGTTCCTCCTAAGACTGTTTTTAACATAATGGAAAAGGTTAGAAAAGGAAAAGGTGTTTCTGAAGAATACGAAAAAATTATGAAGGAAAAGAATGTGCCGGATTGGTATATTGAATCCTGTAAAAGAATTAAGTATATGTTCCCTAAAGGCCACGCAGTAGCATATGTTATGATGGCAGTACGTATAGCTTATTATAAGGTGTACTATCCCAAGGCTTATTATACAACCTATTTTACTGTAAGAGCTGATGATTTTGATGCAGATTTAATATGTCAAGGGGAAAGAACAATTAAAGAAAAAATAGATGAACTATATGTACAAGGAAATAATATCTCACAAAAAGATAAAGGACTTTTAACTATACTTGAAATATCATATGAGATGTATAAGAGAGGGATTAAGTTCTTAAAGGTTGATTTATATAAGTCTGATGCAATAAAGTTTATTATTGAAGAAGAGGCGATTAGACCACCAATAAACGATCTTCAGGGAGTTGGAGACAATGCTGCTAAAAGTATAGTAGAGGCTAGAAAAGATGGGGAATTCATATCTAAGGAAGATTTAAGAATTAGAGCGAAGGTATCGAAGACAGTAATTGAAACTCTTACCAATCATGGTTGTTTAGATGGATTACAAGAAACAAATCAATTGAGTCTTTTTGGTTAATAAGTATTTTTAATACTTGTAATCCAAGAATTACTATGATAATATATAAAGTAGTAGTTTATTTACGATAGCATTTAATTGTTTTTAATGCTTGTAATCCAAGAATTACTATGATAGTATATAAAGTAGTAGTTTATTTACAATAGCATTTTTAAGAGTGGGCAGAAAAAGTCCGCTCTTTATATTTGTAAACGCAACTTTTAAAGTTGCGTTTTTGCTTAATTTAAATAAATTAAACATAGGTCTATATGTAATGGGAATAATAAAATTTAAGGACAGCTTATGCTGTAATGTAAAGGAGGGGTAACAGATGAAAAAGGAATTACTTGTTGAAAAAGTTGCAGAACTTGTAAAACCTATAGTAGATAGTTTAAGTTATGAACTTTATTATGTAGAGTACGTTAAAGAAAATAATGAGTATTTTTTAAGAATATACATAGATAAACCTGAGGGTATATCTTTACAGGATTGTGAAAAGGTTAGTAGACAAGTAAGTGATATGTTAGATGTAGAAGACCCAATAAAAGATCCTTATTATTTAGAGGTATCTTCTCCTGGGCTTAACAGACCTTTATTTACTGAGGAACATTACAATAGATTTATTGGCTCAGAGGTTCTTGTAAGATTTACCAAGAGTATAAGTGGGAAAAAAAATGTTAAGGGTATTCTTGCTGAAGCAACTGAAGAAACACTAATAGTTGAAAATGATGATGGGAAATTTACTGTACCTAAAGATAAGATAAAAGCAGTTAACCTTGAAGGGGAGATATAAATAAGGAGGGTAATATAATGAATGAAGAATTTATAGGTGCATTGAAGGAAATTGTTAAAGAAAAGGGTATTAGTGAAGATTTAATTTTCAATACTTTGGATGATGCTTTAATTGCTGCCTATAAAAAGAATTATGCAAACTATGGAACAGCAGCTCAAAATGTGAGAGTAAGTATGAACCGCGAAACTGGTGAAATACATGTCTACGCTCAAAAAGTTGTTGTAGATGAAGTTTATGATGAGGTAACTGAAATTAGCCTTGAAGAAGCTAAGGATATAAATCCAAGATATCAAATAGAAGATACCGTGGAAATAGAAGTTACACCACGTAATTTTGGAAGAGTTGCTGCACAGCTTGCTAAGCAAGTTGTTATTCAAAGAATAAAGGAAGCAGAAAGAAATATCATCTATAATGAATTTATAGAAAAAGAGTTTGATATTATTACAGGTACTGTAATAAGAAAAGATAAAGGTAATGTCTTTGTGGACCTAGGAAGAATTGAAGCAATACTTGGACCGAATGAGCAGATGTCAGGTGAAGAATATAACTTTAATGAAAAATTAAAGTTATACATTGTAGAAGTAAAGAATACTTCAAAGGGTGCTCAAGTCCTTGTATCAAGAACTCATCCAGGTTTAGTTAAAAGATTATTTGAACTTGAGGTTCCTGAAATTTATGAAGGTATTGTTGAAATAAAAAGCATAGCTAGAGAAGCTGGCTCAAGAACAAAAATTGCAGTTTATTCAAATGATGAATCAGTAGATCCAATGGGAGCATGTGTTGGTCCTAAAGGGGCAAGAGTTCAAAATATAGTTAATGAGCTAAAAAACGAAAAGATAGATATCATAAAGTGGAGTAAACTTCCAGAAGAGTACATTGCAAATTCATTAAGTCCTGCTAAGGTGTTGAATGCTGTAGTTGATGAGGAAAATAAATCCGCTAGAGTTGTAGTTGATGATAGTCAACTTTCACTTGCAATTGGTAAAGAAGGTCAAAACGTTAGACTTGCAGCTAAGCTAACTGGATGGAAGATTGACATAAAAAGTAAATCTCAAGTTGAGTAAGAGCTTAGCTTAGGAGGTGACTTTTTTGAAACAAAGAAAAATTCCAATGAGAATGTGTACGGGTTGCATGGAGATGAAACCAAAGAAAGAACTAATAAGAATAGTTAAGAGTCCTGAAGGAATTATTTCAGTAGATTTAACTGGGAAAAAATCTGGTAGGGGTGCATATATCTGCAAAAACCTTGAATGCCTCAACAAAGCATTTAAAGCTAAGAGGCTAAACAAAAATTTAGAAGCAGTTATTGATGAAGAAATTTATCAAAGATTAAAGGATGAGATAGCTGATGAAGAATAGATTTCTACAATTCTTAGGCTTAGTTAAAAGGTCTGGACACTTAGTAGAAGGCTATAATAGATGTGAAGAAATTTTAAATAAAAAGAAAATCCATTTATTTATATTCTCAATGGATGTTTCTGTAAGAACAAAACATAAGTTTTCAAAGTATTGTGAGGAACATAATATTCCAATGATAGATATTTTTTCTAAAGAAGAGTTAGGTTTAAGTGTTGGAAGACCAGAGATAAATGTTCTTGCAGTAACAAACTTAAATATGGCAAAAAAGCTTTTATCACATTATGAGAATATAAAATAAGTCCAACGAATTTTATCGGGGGTGAATCTATGTCAAAAATTAGAGTATACGAACTAGCTAAGGAGCTAGGCATATCAAGTAAGGAATTAATCGCTATTTTAATGGATGAATTTAGTATAGAAGTAAAGAACCATATGAGTGTCATAGAAGATGAAGATGCTGAGCTTATTAAGGAACTATTGGCAGGAACTGATAATCCAGAATCAAAGGAATCAGACGAAGATTCTAAAAAAACCATAGTAGATGAGTATGAAGAAATGGTTGCTGAAGAGGTTAATAAAGCTGGCAAGAAAAATAAGAAAAAGAAGAAACACGATATGGATGATTCATCAGAAGATGGTGAAGATGAAAGAGCAGTCATTGAAATTGGTGATACAATTACAGTTAAAGAATTAGCAGAAAAGCTTAAAAAACCAGGTGCAGACGTTATTAAGACACTAATTTTTACTGGGGTAATGGCGGCAATAAATCAAGAAATTGATTTTCAAACAGCTGAAAAGGTAGCAGAGAAATATGGAGTTGTTTTAGAGAAGAAAGCAGACGAATCAAAGCTTGAAAGTTTTGAAGAGGAAGTTGAAGTTGAAGAAGAACTTGAAAAAAGACCTCCAATTGTTACTGTTATGGGACACGTTGACCATGGTAAGACATCATTACTAGATGCAATCAGAAAGGCAAGAGTAACTGAATCTGAAGCAGGTGGTATTACACAGCATATTGGTGCGTATACCGTAACTGTTAATAATGAAAAAATTACTTTCCTTGATACACCAGGTCACGAAGCGTTTACTGCTATGAGAGCTCGTGGTGCTCAAGTTACAGATGTAGTTATTTTAGTTGTTGCTGCTGATGACGGTATTATGCCACAAACAGTTGAGGCTATTAACCACTGTAAGGCTGCAAAGGTACCAATGGTTGTTGCTATAAATAAAATGGATAGACCTGGTGCAAATCTTGACAGAGTTAAGCAAGAACTTACAGAACATGGATTAATATCAGAAGACTGGGGTGGAGATACTATATGTGTACCAGTTTCAGCTAAAACACATGAAAATATAGATACATTGTTAGAAATGGTAGTACTAACATCAGAAATGTTGGAGCTTGAAGCTAATGCATCAAGAAAAGCTAAAGGAACAGTAATTGAAGCGAAACTTGATAAGGGAAGAGGAGCTGTAGCAACTCTATTAGTTCAAAATGGTACTTTAAATACAGGGGATTCAATAATAGTTGGATCAACTTATGGTAGAATAAGAGCTATGTTTGATGATAGTGGTAAAAAGATAAAATCAGCAGGTCCATCAATACCTGTTGAGATTCTTGGTTTATCTGAGGTTCCAGCTGCTGGAGACAGATTTAATGTTGTTAAGGACGAAAAGACTGCAAGACAAATGGCTGAATCTAGAAGAGACAAAGTAAGAGAGCAAAACTTTAATGCTTCACATAGAGTTTCCCTTGAAGATTTATATAACCAAATTAAAGAGGGAAAAGTAAAGGAGCTTGCAGCAATTGTTAAAGCTGACGTACAAGGTTCAGCGGAAGCTTTAAAAGCATCCCTTGAAAAATTGTCAACAGAAGATGTAAAAGTAAGAGTTATTCATAGTGCTGTAGGTGCAATTACTGAAACAGATATAACTCTAGCTACAGCTTCAAATGCTATCGTTATAGGATTTAACGTAAGACCTGATAACAATGCCATCGCAGCTGCTGAAAAAGAAAAAGTTGATTTAAAGACATATAGAATAATATATGATGCTATAGAAGATGTAAAATCTGCTATGATAGGTATGTTAGAACCAGAATATAAGGAAGTTGTTCTTGGAAGAACAGAAATCAGACAGATTTACAAGATATCAAATGTTGGTACTATCGCAGGATGTTATGTACTTGACGGAAAGATTACAAGAAATGCTGATGTTAGAGTTATCAGAGATGGAATTGTTATTTTTGAATCAAAACTTTCATCATTAAAGAGATTTAAAGATGATGTAAAAGAAGTTAACTCAGGTTATGAATGTGGTTTAAGTGTAGAAAAGTTCAATGATATTAAAGAAGGCGATATTGTTGAAGCATTTACTATGGAGGCAATTCAAAGAAAAGAACTATAAAGAGGTGATATGAATGCCTAGCTATAGAGGTGGCAGAATTAACGAAGAAGTAAGAAAAGAAGTAAGTGATATAATACGAAATAATATCAAAGATCCAAGGTTAACTGCTATGGTGAGTATTACAAACGTTAGTGTAACAAAGGATTTGCGTTTTGCTAAAGTATATGTAAGTATATTTGGTAAAAATGAGGAAGAACAACAAAATTCCTTTCTTGCACTTAAGAACTCTAGTAGTTTTGTAAGAAAAGAGATTGGTCATAGAATTAACCTTAGATATACTCCTGAAATTATTTTTGAGATGGATAATTCAATTGAACATGGATTACACATTGATGCTTTACTTGAAAAGATTAAGGAGAAGTAGCTATGAAACTAACTTCAATAGTTAATGTAATATTAACTAAGGATAAAATTGGTTTAACCTATCATACATCACCAGATGGTGATGCATTAGGAAGTGTTCTAGCACTATTACAAGGGTTAAGAAAGATTGGAAAGGAAGCTTATGTAATCTCAAAGGATTTAGTTCCTGAGAATTTAGGCTTCCTGCCTTTTTCCCAAGAAATTAATGGAATGAATTTTAAGCCGATAGAAGGCACAGATTGTGTAATAACATTAGATTGTGGAAGTGTTGAAAGACTTTCAGCAAACTTAGCAGACTTTAAAGGCACTATTATTAATATTGATCACCACTTATCTAACGATAAATTCGGCGAATATAATTATATTGATATTTCTGCTGCTGCTACTGCAGAAATAGTTTATAGAATTCTTAAGCTTTTAAATTTAGAATTAGATGAAAATATTGCAAAGTGTCTATATACGTCTTTAGTTACAGATACTGGTTCTTTTAGACATTCAAATGCTACTACAACAACACATGAAATAGCTGGTGAATTATTAAAGTATTCAATAAATCATTCTGATATTCACAGTCGTATTTTTGATAATAAGACTTACGAAAAACTTAAGCTAATAGGTGTTGTTTTATCCAATATGTATTTAGTACAAGATAATAAAGTTTCAGTAATGGAAATAACGAAAGATATGGTTAATAAAGTTGGAATAACTTTAGATGATTCATCAGATATCATATCCTTTGGACTACAAATAAAGGGTGTTGAAGCAGCAGTGCTTTTCCGTGAAAGTGATGAAGCAATTAAAGTTAGTTTAAGATCTAAAAAAGATCTTGATGTTAGAAAAGTTGCTGAAGTATATGGCGGTGGTGGTCATGTTAAAGCTTCTGGCGTCACAATGAAAAATATAACTATATCTGAAGCTAAAAACTTAATTTTAAATCAAATAGAAAAAGAGATGATATTATGAATGGAGTAATAAACGTATTTAAGAATACAGGAATGACTTCATTTGATGTAGTGAAGAAAATTCGTTTTATTTCTAAAGAAAAAAAAGTAGGACATACGGGGACCCTTGATCCTGAAGCTTCAGGGGTTCTTCCTATTTGTTTAGGAAAAGCTACTAAAATAATAGACTATATAATGGAAAACAAAAAAACGTATAAGGTTCAGTTAAAGTTAGGGATAATAACAGATACCTATGACTTAGAGGGAAAAATTCTAGAGGAAAATGATATATCTGCAATAAAAGAAGATGATGTAGTTAAGGTGATTAGTTTATATAAAGGTGAAATAGAACAAATTCCACCAATGTATTCAGCATTAAAAGTTAATGGCAAGAGATTGTATGATTTAGCAAGGCAAGGAATAGAGGTAGAAAGAAGTGCAAGAAAGATATTTATTTATGATATCAATGATGTAGAAGTAAGTTTACCATATATTTCAATGACTGTAACTTGCTCTAAAGGAACTTATATTAGAAGCCTTTGCTATGATATAGGTAAAGATCTTAATGTTGGTGCTACTATGACATCCCTATGTAGAACAGCTAATGGTATTTTTAACGAAGAAAATGGTATTAATATTGATAATATCAATGAAGAAAATTTACATCAGCATATAATATCTATTGAAGATGCGTTAAAAGTTTATGATAAAATTATTATAAATAAAGGTTTTAGTAAACTTTTAATTAATGGTGTTAAGGTTGCAGATAGAAGACTTACAGAAAATAAAGTTTTTCAGAATGTATTATATAGAGTTTATGATGAAAATAGTGTTTTTTTAGGTTTAGGAAGAAAATTTGAAGATGGTTTTAAAATGGAAAAGTTACTATTAGATTAGAGGTAAGTATAGATGATTGTGCTTGATGAAAAAAAAGACTTGAACTATCATAAAGAAACTTATATTGCGTTAGGAAGTTTTGACGGCTTACATATAGGACATTTAAGCTTAATAGAAAAAACAATTTCTTTAGCTACTGAAAATAATGGTTTAAGTATGGTTTTCTCTTTTAAAAATCATCCATTAACCTTAGTTAATAAAGAGATAGCACCTAAGTTGCTAATGGACAATGAAACTAAGCTTGAGATTATTGAAAAATTAGGTGTAGATATATCTTGTATAGTTGAGTTTGATGAAAGTTTTATGAGAATTGAACCAGAAGAGTTCATTAGAACATTAGTAAAAAAGTATAAAGCTAAGGGAATTATTGTAGGCTTTAACTATAGATTTGGTTATAAAAACCGAGGGGATATAGCTCTTCTTAAGAGTTTAAGTAGAGAAATAGGTTTTGCACTATATGTTTTAAATGCATATAACTATAAAGATGAAGTAGTAAGCAGCACAAGAATTCGCGAATGTATTTCTAACGGTAATATAGAAGAATCTAATGTAATGCTTTTAAGACCATATATGCTTAAGGGTAAGGTTAAGGAAGGGAAAAAAATAGGAAGAACTATTGGTTTTCCAACAGCTAACTTAGATTATAATAAAGATTTTGTAATACCTAAAGTTGGGGTTTACTATACAAATGTTAAACATGATAGTAAGATTTATAAGGGTATTACATCTGTTGGATTCAATCCTACAGTTAATGGTAGAGAGTTGACAGTAGAAACAAATATTTTAGATTTTAAAAAAAATATTTATGGAGATGAATTAAAAATATATTTTATTGAAAGAATAAGAAATGAAAAAAAGTTTAATTCATTACAAGAACTGCAAAGTCAACTTTACAAAGACAAGGAGTATGCAGCAGAACATAAAGTTGTAATTAACTCTTAAAATTTATTTACATTCATAAACGCTTCTGTTATAATACCTTTGAGAACCTAATCCTAAGAATATAGTCTTGCCGTCTTTATTCTTGGAATTAGGGGATAATTTACGGAGGTGTATGACACATGGATAAGGCAAAAAAACAAGAAATAATAGCTAAACATGCAAGACATGAAGGAGATACTGGTTCACCAGAAGTACAAATAGCTTTACTTACTGATAGAATCAATTCTTTAACTGATCATTTAAGAACTCACAAGAAAGATCACCATTCAAGAAGAGGTCTTTTAATGATGGTTGGTCAAAGAAGAGGGCTTTTAAATTACTTATCTTCTCAAGATATTGAAAGATATAGAGATATAATTGCAAAATTAGGTATAAGAAGATAGTCAATTAGAGCGGTTATACCGCTCTATTATTTTAAATTTATAAGAAAAATTTTACATATTGGACCGAAAGGAGGTACTTACATGAATTATATTCATGAAACTACTGTAGCTGGAAGAAAAATGCAGATTAAATTTGGAAACTTAGGAATGCTTTCAGATGCTGCTATTCTTGTGAGCTATGGTGACACTGTAATACTAACAAATGCTAATGCTTCTGAAAACCCAAGAGAAGGGATAGACTTCTTTCCACTAAGTGTAGAGTACGAAGAAAGATTATACGCAGTTGGTAAGATACCTGGTGGTTTTATTAAAAGAGAAGGAAAACCATCAGAGAAAGCAATTCTTCACGGCAGAGCTGTAGATAGACCAATAAGACCTTTATTCCCAAAAGGTTATAGAAATGATGTTCAAGTTGTTTGTACTGTAGTTTCAGTAGAAAACGATAATCTTCCTGAAATTCTAGCAATTAATGCTGCATCTACGGCATTATGTCTATCAAGCATACCATTTACAACACCAGTTGGCGCTGTTCAGGTTGGCCTTATAGACGGTGAATTTATTATAAATCCAAATTCAAAACAAAGAGAAGAAAGTTCTCTTGCATTAACAGTTTGTGCTACTAAAGATAGAGTAATGATGATTGAAGCTGGTGGCGATGAAATTCCTGAAGATGTTATGATTAATGCTATAAGTTTTGGTTTTGAAGAGTGTAAAAAGATTGTAGCTTTCCAAGAAGAGGCTATGAGATTATATGGCAAACCAAAGAAAACACCTGTTTTATATAAGGTTGATGAGGAAATTGAAAAGGATGTAAGAGAATTTTCACTTGAACTAATAAAATCAGGTATGTATATAACGGATAAAGATGAAAGAAATACTGCTATGGATGCAGTTAAGAAGCAAATTAATGAGCATTTCAAAGAAAAGTATCCAGATAATATGTCAGATGTTAATGATGTAGTTTATAGAATGCAAAAAGAAATAGTTAGAAATATGCTCTTTAATGAAAAAAGACGTCCAGATGGAAGAAGATTTGATGAGATAAGATCAATCGGTTGCGATGTAGATATATTACCTAGAACTCACGGAACAGGATTATTTACTAGAGGTCTTACTCAAGTTATGACTGTTGCAACTTTGGGAGCAATAGGTGATGTTCAAATTTTAGATGGCATTGGAGAAGAAGAATCTAAAAGATATATGCATCATTATAATTTTCCATCATATAGTGTTGGCGAAGTTAGACCTTTAAGAGGACCAGGAAGAAGAGAAATAGGTCACGGTGCATTAGCAGAGAGAGCACTAGAACCTCTTATACCATCTGAAGAAGAGTTCCCATACACTATAAGATTAGTATCAGAAGTATTAAGCTCAAATGGTTCTACATCACAAGCAGCTGTTTGTGGTTCTACACTTGCACTTTTAGCAGCTGGTGTACCTATAAAAAGACCAGCAGCAGGTATTGCAATGGGACTAATAACTTCAGAAGATTTATCTCAAGAAGAAGTTCTTACAGATATACAAGGTATAGAAGACTTCTTTGGGGATATGGATTTCAAGGTTGCAGGAACAGAAGTAGGTATAACTTCTATTCAGGTTGATACAAAGATAGCTGGTTTATCAAGTGATTGTATAAAGACTGCTATATATAATGCTAAAAAGGCAAGATTAGTAATCTTAGATAAGATTAAGGAATGTATTCCACAAACTAGAGAAGAAGTATCCTTATATGCACCTAAGACTGCTACAATTCAAATAGATCCAGATAAAATTAGAGATGTTATCGGAACAGGCGGTAAGGTAATTAATAAGATTATTGCTGATACTGGTGTTAAGATTGATATAAAGGATGATGGAAGAATTTTTGTATCTTCTTCTGATTCAATTGGAGTAAAGCAAGCGCTTAAAATAATTGAAGGTTTAACAAAGGAAGTTAAAGCTGGAGAGATATATCTTGGTAAAGTAACTAAGATTGCACAATTTGGAGCATTTGTTGAGATATTACCTAGCAAGGAAGGTCTTGTTCATATCTCAAAGTTAGATGTAAATAGAGTAAATAAGGTAGAAGATATAGTTTCTGTTGGAGATGAAATTCTTGTTAAAGTAACTGAAATAGATAATCAAGGAAGAATTAACCTTTCTAGAAAAGATGCCATACTAGATTCAGAAGAAAATAAACAACAACAAGAATAAGAATGAAAGGCAATTTTTAGTTGCCTTTTTATTTTTATATATGGAGGAGTTCAATATGTATAATTTATACAAACTTAAAAATGGTCTAAGAGTAGTTACAGAATATATAGAACATGTTAACTCTATAAGTGTTGGCTTATTTGTTGAAAATGGATCAAGAAATGAAGTTGTTATAAATAGTGGAATTTCTCATTTTATAGAACATATGTTTTTTAAAGGTACGAAAAATAGAACTGCAAAACAAATTGCAGAAGATATTGAAAATGTTGGAGGCCAAATTAATGCGTATACTAGCAAAGAATCTACCTGCTATTATATAAAAACATTAAATACACATGTAGATTTATGTATTGAAGTTCTTTCTGATATGCTGTTTAACAGCAATTTTAATGAAGAGGATATAGATAAGGAAAAAGGTGTAGTTATTGAGGAGATAAATATGAATGGAGATTCACCTGAAGATGTACTTGCAGATATCCATGCAAAGGCTGCTTTTGGGGAAGATTCACTTTCATATCCTATTTTAGGTTTCATTGATACTGTTAAGTCTTTTAATAGAGCAATGATACTTGATTATTTAAAAAAACACTATACACCTAATAATTGTGTATTATCAATATGTGGAAAATTTGATAGCAAGCAGCTTGAGGATTTGGTAGAAAAATATTTTGGAAACTGGTGTGTAGGTAATGAAATCAGAACTGAATATACAGCTCCAATTTTAAAAGATAATTTCTTATTTACTGAAAAGAATATAGAACAACTTCATATAAATCTAGGATTAAAAGGTGTTCAGCTAGGTGATGAAAAAGGATATAGTTTAATATTGCTAAATAATATTTTAGGCGGGGGAGCCTCTTCTATATTATTTCAAAAGATAAGAGAAGAATTAGGATTGTGTTATTCAGTTTATTCATACATGCTTTCTTATAAAAATATAGGATTACTAAACATTTATGTAGGATTGAGCCCTGTTTATGGAGAAAAGGTAGTAGAGGTTATTAAAGATGAGCTAGACAAATTTATTAAAACAGGTATAAGTGATGATATGCTTTCCAAAAATAAGGAAAAAATTAAGGCTAATTATATTTTAGGACTTGAAAGCACTAGTAGTAGGATGTTTAGTAATGGTAAGTCAGTGTTGTTTTTAAATAGAATAAATAAACCCGAAGATATAATTTTAAAGATAGATGATATTAATTATGAATCAATATCATATATATTTGAGCAGTGTTTTAAACCAGGTATAGTAAATGGTGCATTTGTAGGGAAAAATGTAGAGCATAAAAATATTTCTCTATTAGCACAAAAAGAGGTAATAGCATACAATAATATTGACAATAACATTTAATGGAATAAATCACCTGATAACATCATAATTTGATGTTAAAGGGGGTAATGTCTATGAGTGATAATGTCAAGTTTTTAAGTGAAATAGAGCGTTATGAAATTATAAATGTAAATGATGGTGAGAAATATAATTCTCTAGCTAGTAATGATATAATAATTGATAACGAAGGGTGTTTACAATTTCTCATCATCAATTTGAATGCTTCTAAATTCAGTATTTTTGGAGGCAATGAATTCTTGGAGATTCCTTGGGAGTATGTTAAAAAGATCGGAGCTAGAACAATAATTTTAGATGTGGAAGATGATGTGATTAAAAGAACGAAGTTGTAAGCCAAGAGGAGTGATAGCTTGAATATTATAGTACAAAAGTTTGGAGGTACTTCAGTATCAACTGCTGAAAGAAGACAACATGTAGTACGAAAGATTAAAGTAGCTATTGAGGAAGGATATTCTCCTGTCGTTGTTGTATCAGCTATGGGACGCAAAGGAGAACCTTATGCTACTGATACATTATTATCACTAGTAGAAAACAGCTTTAAAAAACAAGATAAGCTTTCATGTGATCTTTTAATGTGCTGTGGGGAAATCATTAGTTCTGTTAAAATGTGTGAGGAACTTTACAAGAATAATATAAATGCAGTTCCTCTAACTGGAGGACAAGCTGGAATTATAACTGATAGTAACTATTCAAATGCATCTCTAATTGATGTTGATACAAGAAAAATCATCAAAATAATATCTGAAGGTAAGGTTCCTATAATAACAGGATTTCAAGGCGTTGATAAGAATGGCTATTTTACAACACTAGGAAGAGGTGGAAGTGATACATCCGCATCAATTCTTGGTGTTGCTTTAGGAGCTCATGAGATTCAAATATACACAGATGTAGATGGAATCATGACTGCTGATCCGAGAATAGTTGAGAATGCAAATTTAATAGATAAAATAAGTTATAATGAAGTTTTCCAATTTGCTGATCAAGGGGCTAAAGTAATTCACCCACGAGCAGTTGAAGTAGCAATGAAGGGTAATATCCCTCTTGTTATAAAGAATACTCTATCAAACTGTCAAGGGACAATAATTGACAGATTAGGTGATTCTGATAATTCTAGAATTGTTACTGGTATTACTCATATGGGAGATAGAACTCAAGTAATCATAAAGCTCGATGAAAATAAAGAAAATAAAGAATTTAGATGTGTATTAGACATGTTAGCATCAAGTAAAATAAGTTTAGATTTAATTAATATCTTTCCTACAGAAAAAGTATTTACCATAGATTCTGAGGACAAAGAAAAGCTTGAAAATGTATTAAAATCAAAAGAATTATCTTATTCCATTGTAGATAATTGCAGTAAAATTGCTATTATAGGTTCTCGAATGAAAGGTATACCAGGTGTGATAGCAAAAATAGTGAATGTTTTAGATGAAAATAATATTGAGATTTTACAAACAGCAGATTCTCATATGACGATTTGGTGTCTGGTTCATTCATATAATGTTGAAAAAGCGATTAAAGCTCTTCATAAAGTTTTTATGTAAGTAACTGTATAACCATATACTTACCTGTGCAAAATAACAATGTACAGGAGGAATGGTTATGAGCGAAAAAAGAAACCTTGATGAAAGTGAAGAAAAGAAAGTTGATTCAAAGATAGAAGCAGTAAAAGAGTTTGGGAACACAAGTGTTGTTAAGAATGATCAAAAGATACAAATACTTCCTATTATAGGGCAGATTGAAGGGCATGGTGTTTTACCACCTCAATCAAAAACAACAAAATATGAACATGTTATTCCTCAGCTTATTGAAATGGAACAAAATGAGAATGTAAAAGGAATTCTAACGGTATTAAATACTGTAGGAGGAGATGTTGAAGCAGGTCTAGCAATTGCAGAAATGATACGAAGCTTAAGCAAGCCAACAGTTTCTTTAGTAATTGGTGGAGGCCACTCAATTGGAGTTCCACTAGCAACTGCGGCTAATTACTCTTTTATATCTCCTTCTGCAACGATGATAATACACCCAATAAGAATGAATGGTTTAGTGATAGGTGTTCCACAAACATTTAAATATTTTAATAAGATGCAAGAAAGAATTAATGAATTTATAACCCGAACTTCTAAAATGGATAAGGATACTCTTAGGCATTTAATGATGCAAACAGATGAGCTACTTAATGATATGGGAACTATTTTGATAGGAAAAGAAGCTGTAGATTGTGGTTTAATAGATGAAGTTGGGGGAGTTAAAGAGGCGCTTTCTAAATTGAATTCAATGATAGAATTAGATAAGCCATAGGAAAACCTATGGTTTATTTATATGTATTAAAGGAAAATCTTTTTATTTGTAGAAAATATTAAGTGGGGTGATTATGTATGGCTAAGAAGAGGTTAAAAACAAAAAAAACTATAAAAGATAAGAATTCAGATATAACAGGTATATTGCTAATTGCCTTAAGTTTAATTATGATGATAAGTTTATATACAAGCTCAGCTGGATATCTATCGTATTTTTCTAAGTTTTTTTTCGTATCTTTAATAGGTATGGGGGCGTTTATACTCCCTATTTATTTAATATACATTGCTATATTGTATATTAAAACCAAAGGAGAAGTTACTCTTTCTAAAACCTTTTGGGGCGTAACTGTTCTAATAATAAATACATTACTTTTAATACAAACTATAACTTTTAGGGAGTTTTATGATGAAACCAGTCTTATGAATTCATTAAGAGCTATTGTTTTTGCTAAATCTTCTGTTCATAGTGGAATAATTGGATTTTTAATTAATTTTCCCATATACAAATTGGTTGGGTCAGTAGGATGTTATATCATATTTATTTCATTTTATTTTATATGTTCAATAATATTATTTGATTTTACTTTAGAAGATATAGGATTTAACATTATAAAAACTATACCTAAAAATAGAAGTACTAAAGATAAAAATCAGGATACTTTAGTTAAAGATGAATTTATAAAGATAGAGGATAAAAGAATTCCTGATAAGGAAGAGTTTATAAATGGGATAAATAATAAAATTAAGATATTAGATTTTATGAAAAGTTCTTCTATTCATGAAGAAGTAGGTGGCGAGGAAGCAGTTTCAAGAAATACTATAGTTGAGAATAAAAATATTGAAGTGCATAACAGGGAAAATGAAAAGCAGAAAACCTCCCTAGACAATGAAATGAAAGAGGTTGTTAATAAAGAACTTTCGGAGAAACTTATGGATCCATCTAATAATGTTGAATATCAATATCCATCTACAGGTGTTCTTAACATTAACACTAATTTAAAAATGAAAAAAGAAGATAAAAAGGATCTGATATCTAATGCTGCTAAGTTAGAAGAAACACTGAACAGCTTTGGAGTTGAAGCTAAAGTTATTCAGGTGACTAAAGGTCCTTCTGTAACTAGATTTGAATTACAACCTAGTGCAGGAGTCAAAGTAAGTAAAATTGTTAATCTATCTGACGATATAGCTTTAAGTCTTGCAGCCAGTGGTGTGAGAATAGAAGCTCCAATTCCTGGGAAATCAGCAGTAGGGATTGAGGTACCAAATAAAGAACTTACTGCGGTTTTTTTACGAGAGGTTTTAGAGTCAGATGAATTTATAAACACATCTAATAAACTTGCTTTTGCATTAGGTAAAGACATAGGTGGCAAATGTGTTATTGCAGATTTAAGTAAAATGCCTCACCTTTTAATAGCAGGGGCTACAGGTTCAGGTAAGAGTGTATGTATAAATACATTAATAATTAGTATATTATATAAATACTCACCTAATGAGGTAAAACTTCTTATGATTGATCCTAAGGTGGTAGAATTAAATGTATATAATGGTATACCTCAACTATTAATCCCTGTTGTAACCGATCCTAAAAAGGCTGCAGCAGCACTTAATTGGGCGGTTAATGAGATGACACGTAGATATAAGTTGTTTGCAGATAATGGAGTTAGGAACGTTGAATCATATAATTTACTTTTTTCAAAAGGTATAGTTAGTGAAAAACTTCCTTGGATTGTTATTATTGTAGACGAGCTTGCAGATCTTATGATGGTTTGCCCCAATGATGTGGAGGATTACATAGCAAGATTGGCTCAGATGGCTAGAGCTGCAGGAATGCATCTGGTTATTGCAACCCAACGTCCATCTGTTGATGTTATAACAGGAGTTATAAAAGCGAATATTCCATCTAGGATTTCCTTTGCAGTATCAAGTCAGGTAGATTCAAGAACTATATTAGATTCATCAGGAGCAGAAAAGCTTCTAGGAAAGGGAGACATGCTGTTCTATCCTGTTGGTGAATCTAAACCTTTAAGAATTCAAGGAGCCTTTATATCTGAAGGAGAAGTAGAAAAAGTGGTAAGCTTTATAAAAGGAACATCCAGCGAAATAAGTTATGAATCTGATATAATAGAACATATAAACAGTGAATCCACTCAAGCCACAATAAGTGATGATAGAGATGAACTACTGGATGAAGCTATAAGAATAGTTGTTGAAACAGGCCAGGCATCGACTTCATTTTTACAGAGAAAATTAAGAATTGGGTTTAATAGAGCAGCTAGAATTATGGAACAATTGGAGGAAAATAACATTATTTCTGAAAAAGATGGAAGCAAACCAAGACAGGTTCTTATAACAAGAGAGGAACTAGATGATATGTATTAAAAAATACTTGTGTTAAATGAGAAACAGTTTTAAAATTAATTTATGAATTCTTTTTACAACGCAGATTTTTACAACACAGGAGGAATTAAATTGATAAAATATAAAGTAGGATTAGTAAGTCTAGGATGTGACAAAAACAGAGTAGATTCTGAAATAATGTTAGGTAAGGTAAAAACTGACTATGATATAACCAATGAACCAAAAGAGGCAGATATTATTATAGTAAATACTTGTGGTTTTATTGAAAAAGCTAAGCAGGAATCTATAGATACAATTTTAGAGATGGCAGAATATAAAAATAAATATAATTGCAAGCTTTTGATTGCTACTGGATGTTTAACACAAAGATATGGTGAAGAATTAGCAGATTTAATGCCTGAAATAGATATTATGCTTGGTGTTAATGACTATAATAAAATTAATGAACTTATAACAAATTTTATTAAAGAGCAAAAAAAAGTATTAAGTTTAAATTACAGTAATGAAAATATCAATGAAGGTGAAAGAATTATTACTACAGATAAAGAAACTGCTTATATTAGAATAGCAGAAGGCTGTAATAACTTCTGTACTTATTGTATAATTCCTAAAATAAGAGGTAAATACAGAAGCAGATATAAAGAAAATATACTTAAAGAAGCAAAAGCTTTAGCTTCTAATGGTGTAAAAGAAGTTATATTAATTGCTCAAGATACTACAAGCTATGGAATTGATATATATGAGGAAAAGAAACTTCATGAATTAATAAGAGAAATAAGCGAAATAGATGGTATTGAATGGATAAGAGTTATGTATTGTTATCCAGAAGAAATAACAAATGAACTTATAGATGAAATTGCTATAAATTCTAAAGTATGTAAGTATATAGATTTACCAATACAGCATATTAGTAGTAAAATTCTAAAACTTATGGGAAGAAGGACAACTAAAGAAGCAATTATAAATAAAATAAATACTTTAAGAGAAAAAGTTCCTAATATAGTTTTAAGAACATCACTTATTGTAGGTTTTCCTGGAGAGAATGATGATGATTTTAAGGAACTAAAAGATTTTATTAGAGAAATAAAACTTGATAAGGTTGGGGTGTTTAAGTATTCACAAGAAGAGGGAACCCCTGCAGCAACTATGGCTGATCAAGTATCTGAAGAATTAAAGGATAAGAGAGAAGAATTGCTTATGCTTCAACAATTAGATATATCAGAAAAACTAAATACTCAAAAGGTTGGCCAAATATATAAAGTACTAGTAGAAGGTTTTAATGGAGAATATCATTACGGAAGAAGTTATGAAATGGCTCCTGAAATTGATGGTAACATATTTATAAATACAAATAGAAAATTAGAAAAAGGCGAATTTGTTGAAGTAAAGATAATAGAATCACTGGAATATGATTTAATGGGAGTTGTTTGTGATGAACTTAGCTAATAGACTTACATTACTTAGAATTTTGTTAGTGCCGATTTTTTTAATATTGATTGCTGTTAAACAAATACCATATGGTAGATCAATAGCAACTGCTGTTTTTATTCTAGCATCTCTTACAGATAAACTTGATGGTTACATAGCTAGAAGTAGAAATCAAGTTACTCGTTTTGGTAAGTTTATGGACCCATTAGCAGATAAACTTTTGGTAACTTCAGCTCTTATATCTTTGGTAGAACTGCAAGTTATACCAGGATGGGCTGCTGTAATAATCATTGCAAGAGAGTTTGCTATATCTGGATTAAGAACTATAGCTGCATCTGATGGGATAGTAATTGCTGCTAGTTGGTGGGGGAAAATTAAAACTGTAGTACAAATTGTTGCACTAATTCTTCTACTTTTAAAAGTAAATATTGGATCTTCTGTATATTTAACTAAATTAGTAGAAAAACAAGAATTTCTAAATTCATCTTTTCAATACTTACCTAATATAGCTGTATATCTAGCTGTAATTATAACGGTTGTTTCTGGTATTGATTATTTTAAGAAAAATAGATCTGTTATAAATACTGAAAAGTAGTGATTAGAAATTTAATATATGTAAATAATTTTAAGTAAAAGTTCCTTACTATAAGGAACTTTTATTTGCAGTCATTTAACTAAGTAAATCTAATGAAAACTTAATAGGCTCTATACATATTAAGTTTTATTTTCTAGTTGACTAAAACAATTAATTATTTTATAATTGAGAGAGAACAAGTGTTCGAGAGAGGATGGTGTCCCAAATGGGTGTTAATTTAGAAAAGTTAAAAGCCATTGAAGTTGCTATGGGCCAAATTGAGAAGCAATTTGGTAAAGGTTCTATAATGAAATTAGGCGAGCACAGTACGTTGAATTTAGATGCAATATCTACTGGATGTCTTGATTTAGATATAGCATTAGGAATTGGTGGAGTACCAAGAGGAAGAATTATAGAAATATATGGACCAGAAAGTTCAGGTAAAACAACTGTTGCGTTACATATTGCAGCTGAAGCACAAAAAATTGGTGGAGCAGTAGCATATATTGATGCTGAGCATGCTTTAGATCCTAGTTATGCTAAGGTATTAGGTGTAGATATAGATAATCTTGTGGTTTCTCAACCAGATACAGGAGAACAAGCTTTAGAAATTACAGAAGCACTTGTGCGTTCAGGTGCAATTGATGTATTAGTTGTAGATTCTGTTGCTGCATTAGTTCCAAGAGCTGAAATAGAAGGTGAGATGGGGGATGCCCATGTTGGTTTACAAGCTAGGCTTATGTCACAAGCTTTAAGAAAATTAGCTGGTACGATAAATAAGTCAAAGTGTGTTACAATTTTTATCAATCAGTTAAGAGAAAAAGTTGGTGTAATGTTTGGTAATCCCGAAACAACACCAGGTGGTAGAGCTCTAAAGTTTTATGCATCAGTTAGAATGGATATTAGAAGAATAGATTCAATAAAACAAGGTGATAGTGTAGTTGGTAACAGAACAAGAGTTAAAATAGTAAAAAATAAAATAGCGCCACCGTTTAAGCAAGCAGAATTTGATATAATGTATGCTGAAGGAATATCAAAAACTGGAAATATAGTAGATGTTGGTGTAAAAGATGAAATTGTACAAAAAAGTGGGGCTTGGTTCTCATACGGTGATGTAAGATTAGGTCAAGGAAGAGAAAATGCTAAGCAATTTTTAAAGGATAATCCTGAAATTGCATTAGAAATAGAAAATAAAATTAGAGAAAAGTATAATCTACCTATTTATTCAATTAAAAAAGAAGATAAAGCAGAGGAAAAATAAATCGCTAAAAATGCGATTTGTTTTTTTGTAATAATTATTAGTATTTTTGTAAATAATATATCACATATAAGTTGTATAATGCTTTAATTTTAGTTTTCTTTACACTCATATCATTAACTTGACATAATTTTATTTTTAATATACAATAATAACAAATACTGGTTTATCATATTCAAATATTTACAGTAAGAATAATATGACACCTTTTTACGCTTTCATATTTACTTTAATACATTGCTTAACTACGCGAAGGAGGTGTTTATATGTTTGAAGTATTAATTGGCTTAGTAGTTTTAGTTATTTTAGGGATAATTCAATATACTGTAATTCAAAAAGTGTCTAAACAAAAAATTTCAAGTTTAGAACATGATGCACAAATAACTCTAGAAAATGCTAAAAAGGAAGCCGAAGCTATTAAAAAGGAATCAATTTTAGAGGCAAAAGAAGAGGTTCATAAACTTAGAAATGATTTTGAAAGAGAGTCTCGTGAAAGAAGAAGTGAAATTCAACGATTTGAAAGAAGATTAATCCAAAGAGAAGAGTCATTAGATAAGAAAGGTGACGTTCTTGAAAAAAAGGATGAGAATCTCAATAAGAAAATATTAGAGGTTCAACAACTTGAACAAAGTATACAGGAGCTTTATGCAAAGCAACGTGAAGAACTTGAGAGAATATCAAATCTTTCAAGTGAAGAAGCAAGACAAATTCTTTTAGATGAAATTAATAGAGAAATAAAGCACGATGCAGCTATTATGATTAAAGAAGTTGAAGCGAAAGCTAAAGAAGAAGCTGATAAAAAGGCTAGAGAAATAATAACAACTGCAATACAAAGATGTGCTGCTGATCACGTTTCTGAATCCACAGTTCACGTCGTTGCTCTACCGAATGATGAAATGAAGGGTAGAATAATAGGTAGAGAAGGTAGAAATATTAGAACATTAGAAACTCTTACTGGAGTAGATTTAATCATAGATGATACTCCAGAAGCAGTAATCCTATCCAGCTTTGATCCGATAAGAAGAGAAGTTGCAAGAATTGCTTTGGAAAAATTAATAGTAGATGGAAGAATTCATCCAGCTAGAATTGAAGAGATGGTTGAAAGAGCTATAAAAGATGTAGATAACGACATCAAGGAAGAAGGAGAACAAGCAACCTTTGAGACTGGGGTTCATGGTTTACATCCTGAATTAATTAAACTTCTAGGTAGATTGAAATATAGAACAAGTTATGGACAAAATGTTCTTAAACATTCTATAGAAGTTGCATACTTAGCTGGTTTAATGGCTTCAGAGTTAGGTTTAGATGTTAATCTTGCTAGAAGAGCAGGATTACTTCATGACATAGGAAAAGCCGTTGATCAAGAATATGAAGGACCACATGCTTTAATTGGTGGTGAGTTAGCTAAGAAGTATCATGAATCTCCTATAATTGTTAATGCTATTGCAGCACACCATGGTGATGTTGAAATGCAATCTTTAGAAGCGGTGTTAGTTCAAGCTGCAGACGCTATTTCAGCTGCTAGACCTGGAGCTAGAAGAGAAACACTAGAAGCTTATATAAAGAGATTAGAAAAACTCGAAGAAATTGCAAATTCATACGAAGGTGTAGAAAAGTCATATGCCATTCAAGCTGGTAGAGAAATTAGAATTATGGTTAAACCAGATCAAGTTGATGATGCAGGGGCTATTGAAATGGCAAGAAATATTGTTAAGAATATAGAAGAACAACTTGAATATCCAGGACAAATAAAGATAAATGTAATTAGAGAAACCCGTGCTGTTGATTACGCAAAATAGTAAATAAGATACATTTTGTTTTATACAAAATGTATTTTATTTTTAAAAACATATCTTAATTAGAAGGATTTTCTTCCTTTATATAGAATTTATATATATAAGTAAGTTTTAGTATTTGTTGTAAACGATATCTATCAATAAATATGTAGGAGGGTAAATAATAATGGAAGTATTAAAAGTATCAACTAAATCAAACCCTAATTCTGTCGCAGGGGCATTAGCGGCTATAATTAAGGAGAAAAATATTGTTGAAATCCAAGCTGTTGGAGCCGGAGCAATAAATCAAGCTGTTAAGGCGATAGCTATAGCTAGGGGATTTGTAGCTCCGAGTGGTAAAGATATAATTTGTGTTCCTGCTTTTACTGATATTCAAATTGATGGAGAAGAAAGAACTGCAATAAAATTAATAGTACAACCTAGATAATTTTAGGGGACAAGCTATATCCTCTTTATTTGATGCCATTTCACAAAGTGAAATCTGGCTCAGATTTAATAGGTTCGATATGTATTAAATTTTATTTATCGTTATTTTAGAAAGTGAAAGCTGAGTAGGCATCTAGCCTACTCAGCTTTATTTATGTGTGCCCAGCATGGGCGACAACTTGGCGATGAAAGTTCGTTGTGGGATTGGTAGTGGGAACCACTAGACAATGACAAGAGCGTCCATCGTGAGGTGGAGTCTGAAGGAAGCCGGAGGCAAAATCTCGGCCTGGGGGACACAAACCACATATAAGGCTTGCTAGGAAAGTTGTATCTTAATCACGGAAGAGTAGTTTAAATAAATAATTAAAATTTTCTCAGTGGCTTAAGGCGATTTCGTTAAGAAAGTGCAACTCTTTCAATGATAGCGAGTCTGGACCTTTTAGAAGTGAATTGAAGTTATGAAGAGAATTTCTTTGTATAGCTACGTGTAGGAAGTGATAGCTGGGATACATTTTTATTTACATTCAATCAATATGGTGCTATATTTTATATATGTATGCTATAAATAGGGTGTATTAGATGAAATATGCTGATTTACACATTCATTCTAATTTATCAGATGGTGTTTTAACTCCATAGTAACCTTGTTTCAGATGGGGGATTAGTATCTTCAGTCAGCACATGTATAGATACACAACTTCATAACTGAACTTATAATTCATGAAAAAGCATTGCATGTCGAGGCTATTTTCATGAATTGATTAAAGATTGAAGTTATTTATCTTTAGTAGGGTTATAAGCTCTCGCCTCTATAAGCGGTGAGTTACTCACATATTAGGATATTTTATTGATATAAACAATGTTAGCTTAAATAAAGCTATGAAATATATTGAAAAAGCTCCAGTGTTAGCATATGCTGGTAAAATACATAAATATATGATGCTTAAGAAAACAATAAGCATTTAAAATTTTGAAGTTTATCATCCAGGACATACTAAAGTCCAAATTAATAATTACTATGATTTAAGTAAAAAATATAAATTAATTATAACTGAAGATAGTGATTGTCATGAGTCAAATATATGTGATCATAATACAGTTATTGGAAGGTATGAAATAAATTAAAGTAATTTATATAAAATAATTAATTTTAACAATAGATTAAATGGAGGTATACTATGAAATTTTCAACTAAAATAAGTTCATTATCACCATCTTTGACATTAGCAATAACTGCTAAAGCAAAAGAGATGAAGAGTAATGGTCTGGATGTTATAGGATTTGGTGCTGGAGAACCAGACTTTAATACTCCAAATAATATAATCCAAGCAGCAATAAAAGCAATGAATGAAGGCCAAACTAAATATACACCAGCATCTGGTTTAATTGAATTAAAGAATGCCATAATTAATAAATTAAAAGTAGATAATAATTTAGAATATAGAACTTCACAAGTAATTGTTTCAACAGGTGCTAAACAAAGTTTAGCTAATCTTTTTATGGCGATACTAAATCCGGGAGATGAAGTACTAATACCAATACCATATTGGGTAAGCTATCCTGAATTAGTTAAAATTGCTGATGGTGTTCCAGTTTTTGTTGAGACGTTAGAAGATGAAAGTTTTAAATATAATGTAAATATACTTGAAAAAGTTATTACTTCAAAAACAAAAGCGATAATTATCAACAGTCCTAATAATCCTACTGGAACAATTTATACTGAGGAAGAATTAAGAGAAATTGCAGATTTTGCAAAAGAACATGATTTAATTATTGTTTCAGATGAGATGTATGAAAAACTTATATATGGAGATGGTAAACATATAAGCATAGCTTCTATTTCTGAGGATGCTTATAAAAGAACAGTTGTTATAAATGGATTATCAAAATCTTATTCTATGACTGGATGGAGAATAGGATATGCTGCTGGTTCAGAAGAGATTGTTAAATTAATGACAAATATACAAAGTCATATGACTTCTAATCCTAATACAATTGCTCAAGTAGCTTCTATAGAAGCATTAAATGGTCCTCAAGATGAAGTTGAATCTATGAAATCAGAATTTGAAAAAAGAAGAGATTTTATGATAGAAAGAATAAATCAAATTGATGGTTTAAAAACAATTTATCCATCAGGGGCATTTTATGTTATGGTAAATATATCTAACTATTTAAATAAAAAAATCGGAGATACTATTATAGAGAACTCCATTCAATTTTCAGAAGAGCTACTAAAAAGAAACAATGTAGCTGTTATACCAGGAAGTGCTTTTGGATTAGATAATTATATTAGATTATCTTATGCAACTTCAATGGATAATATAAAGTTAGGTCTAGATAGAGTGGAGAAATTTGTAAATTATATAAAAAAATGCTAACTTGACCAAAAGTTATTGAAATTTTGCTAAAAAATTATTATAATATAATAGTTAACTATAATAAATATAAAAAATGATAAAGAGGTGCATGAAATGGTTACAAGAGAAGTAGTAGTTAAAAATTCAACAGGTTTACATGCTAGACCAGCAACATTATTAGTTAAGAAGGCGTCTTCATTCAAGTCAGATATAAGCCTTGAATTCAATGGAAAGAAAGCAAACGTTAAGAGCTTAATCGGAGTTCTTTCTTTAGGAGTAACAAAGGATGCAGTAGTAAAAGTTGTTGCTTCAGGTGATGATGAAACTTTAGCAGCTGAAGAAATTGCAAAAGTAATCGAAAATTTAGAAGAATAATACATAAAAAAGGTTCCTTTGGAACCTTTTTTATTATTGTTATTTCATGAAGTGGAATTTGATTAAAGTTGAGTAGGCTTAATGCCGACTCAACTTTATTTTTTAAATAAAAATGTATCATTAATTGCCTTACTTTTTATAATAAGTGCAATTAAATTTATAGAAGATGCAAATACTAAAATATAGATGATTCTTTCAAAAGCATAGCTATTGAAAGAAATAACCCTAACAACATTTAAATTAAATAGGCCTATTAATCCCCAATTAATAGCTCCAATAATAACCAATAAAAAACTTAGCTTATCGATTGAATTAAGCTTGTACACTCCACCAACCCCCATCAAATGTTTTCTTATAGTATTTATATTTCAAAAATATATAAAATATAACTGTTAAATCTTAAAAAATATGTTATAATACGAATGTTAAAGTAAATTTTATAAAGTATATTCGTAGGAGGATGAAAAATGAGAGATTTATACAGCACACCGTTAAACTCAAGATATGCATCAAAAGAGATGTCATTTTTATTTTCAGATGATAAGAAATTTTCCACTTGGAGAAAGCTGTGGGTCGCTCTAGCAGAATGCGAAAAGGAACTAGGTTTAAATATTACAGATGAGCAAATAGAAGAGTTAAAAAGTCATATATATGATATAAACTATGATGATGCTATAGAACAAGAAATGAAGGTTAGACATGACGTAATGAGCCATGTTTATGCTTATGGATTACAATGCCCTAGCGCAAAAGGAATTATCCATCTTGGTGCTACAAGCTGCTATGTTGGAGATAACACTGATATAATAGTAATGAAAGAAGCACTTTTACTAACAAAAAAGAAGATTGTCAATGTTATAAAGCTTCTTAGTGAATTTGCTATGAAATATAAAGATATGCCTGCATTAGGCTTTACTCATTTTCAACCAGCTCAGCTTACTACAGTAGGTAAGAGAGCAACTCTATGGATTCAAGATTTATTATTAGATATAGAAAACATAGACTTTGTTATAGATACACTAAAGCTTAGAGGGGTAAAAGGAACTACAGGAACTCAAGCTAGTTTTATGACTTTATTCAATGGTGACCAAGAAAAGATTAAGGCTCTAGACAAAATGGTAGCAGAGAGAATGGGATTCGAAAGCAGTTATGCTGTAACTGGTCAGACTTATCCAAGAAAAGTTGATTCAATCGTATTAAATACGCTATCAGAGATTGCTCAAAGTGCTTATAAATTCAGTAATGATTTAAGATTATTACAAAGCATGAAGGAAGTAGAAGAACCATTTGAGAAGAACCAAATAGGTTCATCTGCAATGGCATATAAGAGAAACCCAATGAGATCAGAGAGAATAAGTGCACTTGCAAGACACGTAATTGTTAATTCATTAAACCCAGCTATAACAGCTGCAACTCAATGGTTTGAAAGAACATTAGATGACTCTGCAAATAAGAGAATTGCTGTTGCTGAAGCATTCTTAGCACTAGATGGTGTTTTAAATCTTTACATAAATATAGCTGAAGGTATGGTTGTTTATGAAAAAGTAGTTGCAGCGCATGTAAGCAATGAACTTCCTTTCATGGCAACAGAAAACATAATGATGGAATCAGTTAAAAGAGGTGGAGACAGACAAGAATTACACGAAAAAATCAGAGTACATTCTATGGCTGCTGCTCAAAGAGTTAAGGGTGAAGGCTTAAATAACGATCTTATAGAAAGAATTATAAATGATGATAGCTTCAAACTTACTGAAGAAGAAATATTATCAATAATTGATGCTAAAAAGTTCGTTGGTAGAGCACCAAACCAAGTAGTAGAATTTATAGATGATTTTGTAAATCCTATACTAGAAGCAAACAAAGAAATGCTTGGAGTAAAGGCAGAAATTAACGTATAGTTATATAATATATAACAAACTGAAATTTGATAAGAGTGAGAGGGTATTAATCCTCTCACTCTTATTTTTCGTTTTAGTATAATCATGATTTTATAATTTTAGCAGACATATCAATTGGTTTTGAAAAATAAACTGAGGTGGTTGCTATAGCATCTACTCCAGTCTGAGCATAATCTGCAATGTTATTTTCATTTATCCCACCTGCTGCAATTGTAGTTATGTGTGGGTTTATATTTTTTATTCTACTTACATAGTCTTTTAAATCGTAAGGAGCTATTTTATCAAATTGTATTCCATCAACACCTGCCATACAAAGTTTGAGTGCATTATCTAATGATTCAACCTCTACGATTATTTTTTTCTCACAAGCACTTGATTTTATTTTGCTAATCATATTTACAAGGTTATCTATTCCACCAATAAAGTTTATATGTTGTTCAAATATTAATATAGTTTCTGATAACCCAATTCTATGAGGATATGCACCACCTGAGATAATAGATTTTATCGCTAGCTCTTTAGTTCCAGGGAAGGATTTTCTAGTAGTAACAATAGAGATATTTGGATTGATTTCTTTTGCTTTATCTACTAACTTCTTTGTTTTAGTTGCTATTCCTGAACAATACTCCAGGATATTTAATGATACCTTCCATGCCATATGCAGATTTTCAGCATTTCCTTCACCTTCGATGAATGGGACATTTGGTTTTAAAAGTGTACCAGATGGTAAACATTTTTTTGTTTTGATATTTAATTTATCAAATATTCTAGTAACTTCTTCTGAACCGCATAGTACGGCTTCCTCACGGGAAATAAATTGAATTCTACCTTCCTGTGCTCCGATTTCAAGTATAGCGGTAGTCAAATCTATATAAGGGACATCCTCTTTAATAAAGTTCTCAATTGCTTGGTCTGTAATATACATTTTCGTCACTTCCTTATCATATTAAAAAAATCTTTTCTGGTGGAATACATACATTCAAAGGTGAAGATGAGTTGCGTATCATGCTCCAAATATCCTTTGAAACTTCCCATTGTAAATAGTGAGTTTTATCTTCTAAAGTTGTATTGTTAACTTGTATATAGGCGCTAACGCTGAAACGAGTCTCGCTTATATTCTGTATAGTACAATTAAATACATTTTTATTATTAACAATGTCTCCAAGAATGATATGGTGTGCTCTAATCCCAATATACGATATTGAATCATCAACTGGCTCATTGACTTGAAGTGTACATCCCCAGTCAAGTGCCTCTACCGTATTAGAAGAAATCCTTCGTGCTCTAGAGATGTTTTTACATCCTGTTAACTGAGCAGTTGCTAGTGTAGGAGGTCTTTTGAATATTTCCTCTTTGGGGCCATATGCTTCTTCCCTGCCCTTTGAAAGAACAATAATATTTTTACATATTCTATAAACTTCGTCCATGTCATGTGATACAAACAAAGTAACACCTGAAAATGAGGCTAGAACATCTATTAGTTCTTTTTCTACTTGACTTTTCAGATAATTATCCAAGGCGGAAAAGGGTTCATCAAGAAGTAAAATTTCTGGCTCAATTGCTAATGCCCTTGCTAAAGCCACACGCTGTTGTTGTCCACCGGATAATTGGCAAGGATATCTCTCTTCAAGCCCTTTTAAATGCATCATTTCAATTTTTTCTTCCACAATACGGCATCGCTCTTTTAGTGGAAGATTCATTAAACCAACAGAAATATTTTGAGCTACAGTCATATGGGGAAATAAGGCATAGTTTTGGAATAGAAAGCCCACTTTTCTTTTACGAGCAGGAAGATTAATTCCTTTTTTAGAATCAAAAAGAATTTTGCCATTTAATATAATAGAGCCGCGGGTAGGTGTCTCAATTCCTGCAATACAACGCAAGGTCATACTTTTTCCACAGCCTGATGCTCCCAATAGTCCTAAAGCTTCATTTTTTGCTTGAAATTTTACTTTAAGTGTAAACCCAGGAAGATCCTTTTCAATATCTACTAAAAGCTCCATGTTACATCTTCCCCCTTCCTATCATAATCTTACGCTGATACTCTGACCAATAGTTCATTAAAACAATGACAATAAATGAAATGCTCATTATAATGATTACCCACATAAGGGCTTTTGTCATTTCTCCACCTTCAGCAGCGAAGAAGATGGCAATAGGAATGGTTTGTGTTTTACCAGGAATATTCCCTGCAATCATTAATGTGGCCCCAAATTCTCCAAGTGCTCTTGTAAAGGCAAGGATAGTTGCAGCAGCAATTCCAGGCCAAGCAATGGGTACTATAATGCGCCAAAAAATTGACCATTCACAAAGCCCAAGGGTTCTAGCTGCATTTATAATGTTAGTATCAATTTGTTCAAAAGCTGCTCTTGTGGTTTTATACATTAAAGGAAATGCTACTACGACTGCTGCAATGACTGTAGCAGGCCATGAGAAAATTAACTGAATACCTATTTGTTGAAGTGCTTTGCCAAAAGGCCCATTCTTACCAAAAAGTAATAGAAGGAAGAAACCAACAACAGTAGGAGGTAAAACGAGAGGAAGTGTAAAAATAGCATCTATAATTCCTTTAAATTTTCCATTATAGTTGGTCATTATTTGAGCTGTAAAAATACCTATAAAGAAGGTAATAATAGTAGCTGTTAGTGCTGTTTTTAAAGATATTAGTATAGGAGATACATCGATTCCCATTATAACCATCCTTTCTTGTTAGTCCTATTGTATGTTTAAGAATATTCTAAGTAAATCTGTTGTGTTAGTTAAACTTTAAAAGCATTGAAAAATCTACTTAAAATTCTTAACTGTAGAAAATTCAATGCTTTAAAGCTAGGAACAACATAAAAATTTAAGAAATTATTTTTTTATAACGTGAAAACCATATTTCTCAAATGCTTCTTTAGCCTTGTCGCTTGAAAGGAAGTTGATAAACTCTTTTGCTTCATCAACATTTTTGCTAGCTTTTATAGCAGCTGCAGGATAGATTATAGGTGAATGAGAATTATCAGGAGCAGGAGCAACGATATTTACTTTTTGTGATACTTTTGCATCTGTTTCATATACAATACCTGCATCAACATTACCAGTTTCTACCCATGTTAAAACTTCCTTAACATCCTTTGCGAATACTGCTTTTGATTGTACTTTTTCAAGAATATTAAGTTTTGTTAGTACCTCTTGGGAGTATTGACCTACTGGTACACTTTTTGGTTCGCCAAGGGCTACTTTTTTTACTTTTTCATTAGCTAAATCTGTGAAGTCTTTAATATCTGATTTATCTTTAGAAGTGATAAGTACAACTTTGTTCTCCAAAAGATCTTTTTTAGTTTCATTGATGATTAAACCTTTTTCTTGAAGTGCTTTCATTTGCTTAGTTGCTGCAGATATAAAAATGTCTGCAGGAGCCCCTTGCTCAATTTGCTGTTGCAGTGAACCCGAAGCACCAAAATTATAAGTTATTGAAACATTTGGCTTTTCAGATGCATATATTTTTTTTATTTCTTCCATAGAATCCTTTAAACTTGCAGCAGCAGATACAGTTAAGGTTACTGAGTTTGCTTTTTTTATGTCTTGTGATGGTTGGGTTTTGCTACAACCTGTAATTAAAAGGGTAAAGATAATAGATAAAGTTATTGCTAATAATGAGTTCGTTTTTTTCATATAGTTTTCCTCCTTAATTATGTATATATTTTATTGATTATAATTATAAGTACTATAATTCATGAGATAGACTAGAACATAAATATTTAGCCACTTATATTTGCGTATTTACTATATCTGAAAATAAAATTTCTGGAAAATAAAAAAATGACTTAGATTACAACGTAATTTGTTGTAGTCTCGTCATTGAGATGAAAAAGTTATATTATTATTTTATTTGCTGTCATTTCAGTAAGTGAAATCTGCATTAAATTTAATAGGCTCTATGCCTATTAAATTTAATTTATAGTACAAAATATAATTTTGCATTATGTTTTGTATTTTTTTATTGCGAAATGTGAAGTTATGTTGTTATATTTTATTTGATTATATATAATATTTCGTAAAAAATCAATTAAAAACTTATTAAGTTTATATAAAGTAAATTAGTCATTTACACATTTTTATTAATTATAGTTTCAGGTGGCAACTATATAATAAAAGAAACAAGGAGGTGGTAAATGACTAATCACTATATATCATGAATTTGTCTAGAATAAAATATAATTTTGGAAAATAAAAAATACTTGATTAATATCTTATGCAGGTATAAACATCTCTATACTATATTAATTATTTATAATATGCTACATGTTGTTTTGTTATGTTGTGTCTTGTTATGTTAATTATATATGATATTAAATAACAAATCAACCAAAAAATGAAATTAACATTATATTTTATAATAGAATTTATCATATGAGAGAGGTTTCTCAGTTTTAGCAATATTTCGTGTTGCTAAATGGCAGCAAATTAAATAATAAGCCACCTACTCTTAGAAGTAGATGGCTCATTGTTGTTATAATTGTAATAAAAAATTAATTTATAGACATCATCATATCTTTAAATTTATAAAAAGAATTATGTAGTGTAAAGGGGTTAAGTTTCGTATATAATTTGTCCAATTTCATCTAAATCATAGCCACCTAATCCTTCAAGTTCCATCTTGAATTCTTTAGAACGTATAATTTCTATAATTGCTTGAAATTCCGGTTTTTCCATGTCCTCTTTTTTCATTACAAGTTCATATCTCTCTTTTTGTAATGGAATAAAGTCAATTCCTTGAACTTGTAATGCTATTTTTTCACTGCCTATTGCTAAATCAGCTCCTCCTCTAGCAACGGTACTGGCTACTGCAAAATGAGATAAGGTTTCACGACTATAACCTTGAATTGATGAACCATATATGTCCATGCGGCGTAAATGTTCATCAAGAAGAATACGAGTACCAGATCCTTTCTCTCTATTAATTATTGAAATATCTTGACGTTTTAAATCTTCCCAGTTTTTTATTCCCTTTGGATTTCCTTTTTTTACGTAGAAGCCTTGCATACGACAGCCAAGATGAATAATTATTGCTGGAATACCGGGAAGCATTCTTCTCACATAAGGAATATTATACTTATTTGTATCGCCATCCCATAAATGTACTGTAGCTAACTGTACACTACCTTGATAAAGTGAAAATAATCCGTTATAGCTTCCAAGGTATGAACGTAAAGCAGGCATTCCTTTAGGATGATGCTCTAGATAACTAGAGAGAATATCTAAAATAATATCTTGACCGCAAATTACAAATCCTCTATTGGGTTTCATGTCTTCAAGAGAGATAGGTTTAGGATTTGATGATATTGTATTATTTGAAACAGTAATAGAAGGATTGCTAGTTTTAATGTTCTTCGTTTTATTCTTATAATTCTCTACATCTTCAGGATCAATTCTTACCTTTCTTCCAATTCTATAAGCATTTAGATCTCCACGTTTTATTAATTCATATACAGTATTTTTTGCTATTTTCAGTATATCCGCAACCTCTTGGGGTGTTAAAGATGAATCTTTTGACATTCTAAGTCTCCTTCCTTTGTAATGTGGATATTTTTATATATACACAAATTATCTTCGAAATTCTTAAGACTTATTATAACACTTCTTTTAAAAATATATATAGATATAATTAAACTTTTCCAAATTTATATTGATTTTTTTCAATATGTTCCATATAATGAAACTAAACATAACATTACATAACGTGACTGAAATAAAAATAGATCATCTGGAGACTAGGTTAAAAGGGGACTTTATATTAATAGTTTTATTGTTTATAGGGTAAATGGAATATGATTGTGAGAGGAAGGGGTCAATATGCCAATAAATAAATATAATCAAAATCATGTTGAAAGAAATTTATATGTTAATCCTAAACTTAAGTTAAATTCTAGTGTTTCTAACGAATTAGTTGCTGATAGACTTAAATATACTTTTAACGATACTAAAAAATTGTTAGATTCAGCAAACATTAAAGATATAATACCTTTTATTATATGGAATGATACTTGGAATCAATATGGTATATATGGCCCTAAAAAAGATGAGAGTTATAGACCTCAAGCTAAATTACGGTATTCAAAGGGAAGAAAAGTATTTGTAGACTTTGGATGTGGCAATATTGGATGGGAAACTTCTCTGCCGCATCCGGCGTTTATATTATATAATTTTGCTAAAACAGCAGTTGTAATTCCAACTACTTCAGATGACGGTTCTAATTTTTCCAATGAGATGGAATTATCATTAATAAGATGTCGTAAGGATAACAATGTTTTTCCATGTGATTCCTTAATTAATTTAAATCAGATAAGAGTTATTTCTAAGAATAGAATACTCAAAGACTTAAATTGTTCAGCACAAGATTATATGTTATCTAATGAAACAGTAGATGAACTGAATAGTAAATTACCAGATCCTATTATCCCGTATAATATAGACTTAAAGCAGTGTATCGAAATCAAGATAGCACATCTATATGCTAAAGATGTATTTAATAAAATGGTTGATTATAATAAACAAATAAATTTAAATAATCAAAGTATTGAAAAGCTAAAAGATGAGATCAATGAATTAAGGAAGGAAAATACTAAACTAAAAAGTAGGTTGAATAATTATAGGTAAGTATAATATCCTTGATATGGCTATAAAAATGGTAACAAATTCGTATATAATATAATCGTAAATAAGTATAAAGTAAAAAACTTGGTAACCATAGCTACCGATTTTTCTCTTTAATTATATTATAATTAACTCATAAATGAAATTAAGATCGTTGAGAGGAGTTTATAAGTATGAAGAGAAAAATTGTAAAAATAGATGAACAAAAATGTAATGGATGTGGTCTTTGTATAACTGGCTGCCACGAGGGTGCATTACAAATTGTTAATGGGAAAGCAAAGATCGTATCCGATGCATATTGTGACGGTTTGGGAGCATGTATACCAGAATGTCCTACTGAAGCCATTACTATTGAGGAGAGGGAAGCTGCAGCCTTTGATGAAGAAGCAGTGAAAAAACACATGGAAAAAGAAAAAAATCCACCTACTCAACTTGAATGTGGTTGTCCAGGAACGCATGCAAGTACAATCCAAAGAAAAGCAAAGATAGTGTCTCCGATTAAGGTTACAGAAGTTGAGTCACAGCTTCGTCAGTGGCCGTGTCAGATTAAGCTCGTTCCGGTCAATGCACCTTACTTCGATAATGCTCATTTGCTTGTGGCTGCTGACTGTACTGCATATGCTTATGCAAATATTCATCAGCATTTTATGAGAAATAAGATAACTATTATTGGATGTCCAAAACTGGATGAAACTGATTATTCTGAAAAGCTAACAAAAATTCTGCAGAATCATGAAATTAAAAGTGTGACTGTACTCCGTATGGAAGTACCGTGCTGCAGCGGAATTGTAAATTATGTGAAAAAGGCTCTTTTGAACAGTGAAAAAATGATACCGTGGAATGTTGTTACCATCGGTACAGACGGAAGCATCATTGAAGACTAATTTTACTAAGTGAAATCTAACTAAAGCGGAGTAGGCTACATGCCTGCTCCGCTTTAGTTGTTTAATCACATAAATTTCACATAAATTTTTGATACTAGTGCAACAATTGCTAGTTATAATTCTAAATAAAGAGATACAAGGATGCGTTTGAAAGGAGAATTCCAATGGTGTTTTTAAAAAAGCATATATTTAAGATAGGTTTGATTTTTATATTATTATCAGCAGGGTTTTTATGTATTCATACAGTTTGGAATTATAGTAATAATACTGCGCAAAACCAAAGCGGTGTTGGATTTAATAACCCTTCTCTAAGTGAAAAAAATAAATTAGCTGATAATCAAAATCAAATACCACGAGAACAGAAACCAGATAGGAAATTAACTCAACCTGTGGCCTCTGCCAATGAACATATGAGAGGAAGAATTACAAGTACAAGTATGAATTATAATGCACAACTCATCACTTATTCAATATTATTTTTAGTTTTATTTATTGAATTTTACTATATGTTAGTATACAAAAAGGTAAAAATTCATTCAGAGCATGAAAGAATATTAATGTTAACCTTGCCAGGTGTTGGGCTACTTTTACGGATTTCCATGGCCACATTCATAGAAGGTCATCCTTTTGACGTTAATATCTTCAAAAGTTGGGCAACTACCGCTGCAAATAATCTGTCTCAAGTTTATTCAAATTCTAGATCAAGTGACTATCCACCATTGTATATGTATATTTTATTTTTAATTGGTAAGAGTGTTAGCATCCCAGCAGTGAGTCCATATTTCACATTACTAATAAAACTTCCGTCAATATTAGCTGATATTGTTACGTCTTTAGTTATTTACAAGCTGGCTAGAAAATACGTTTCTTTAGAAATTAGTATGTTGGTATCAGCATTTTATATCTTCAATCCGGCTGTTTTTATCAATTCTACAATTTGGGGGCAAGTAGATTCATTCTTCACATTAATTATTATTTGTTCAATATTTATGTTATCAGAAAAGAAAATAGGTCTTTCATCTGCTCTATTTGCAGCTGCTGTAATGATGAAGCCGCAAGGAATTATTTTTCTTCCTGTACTTTTCTTTGAATTGATAAGGTTAAAAAATCTTAAAAGTTTTTTAAAGACAGTTATTTTTGCATTAATTACGACGATAATTATCATACTACCATTTTCCTTGAACCAAGATGTATTTTGGATTTTTAGGCTGTTTTCAAATACTGTGTCAGAATACTCATATGCTTCTGTTAATGGATTTAACTTCTTTAGTTTGATTGGTAAAAACTATACAAAGGATACAGCTACAATGTTTATATTAAGCTATCATAGCTGGGGGATGATTTTTATTGTTATTATCACAGCACTTTCATGGTTTATTTACATTAAAGGGAACAGTAGGGTATTTGCTTTTGCAGCAGCACTTCTTCAAATAGCAGGTGTATTCACTTTTTCCGTAGATATGCATGAAAGATATTTATTTCCTGCTGCAGCCCTATCAATTTTATCTTTTATATATCTTAAGGATAAAAGACTGCTGCTGTTAGCTGCTGGATTTAGCTGTACCATTTATATCAATACCTATTATGTTCTTTATGAAACACTAAAAGGTATAAATTCCATATCTTTCAATCCAACACTTATATTTACTTCACTACTCAATGTTCTATTGTTTATTTATTTGGTAAAGATTTTATTGGATATTGTCATTAAGAAAAAAACATGTGTATTTCGTTGATAGTGAAGTTCCCTGTGTTAAGCAACTTTTTATTTTCGAGCCAGTTATTTATATTAATATTAATATCACATAATTATCTTTCGAATTATAAACAATACTTATGTATCAAATTTAGGAGGTGATACTATGACAGGACAAGGAATTGCACCACATGAAGCATTTGAACTTCATGAAATCTTAACTTTCAAGAATGTATGTTTAACAAAAGCAGTTACTATGTCAGCTTTAGTTTCTGATTCAAATCTAAAGAATATTTTGCAACAAGATATTACACAAACCCAATCTGAAATTAAAGAATTAAGAGATCTTATAAGTCGATCAAATATGGCTTTATCTACACAATAATTCAGTAATAAAATCAAGGAAAGTAGGTTATCTATATGAATGCAATTATCGAAGGACTTACAGGTATGGATAAGATGAATGATCAAGCTATTGCTACTGATTTTTTGATAGCAGCAAAAACTGGGATTAAAAATTATGCTCTTGCAATTTCTGAAACAGCAACCCCAGAAGTTAGGGAGATGTTAAGAAGACATTTAGATACCGCTATCGCAACTCATGAAAAAATAACAAACTACATGATGAACAATGGGTATTATCATGCATATAATCCACAAGAGCAGTTTAGAGTAGATATGCAGGTAACAGATACTACATTAAACCTTGTCAGCAAATAATTTCTCTTTATTGGTATAGATGTACCTATGCTATATTTTAGAGAGTATTCCTTAGCAGGACTGCTCTTTTATATTTTGTATAAGATAAAAAAGATTCATTGACTAGACGTAATACTGAGCTGAGCACAATTTAAGTAGACATTATTTAAAGAGGTTCATGATTTTTAAGCCGTACACCTAAATTTAACTAGTGTACGGTTTTTTCATTGTTGCTACTAATAAATAATTTATGTATTCCTTCAGATAGCTCCTCAAAGGTATTGAATGAATTTTGATAAATCAATTCACTTTTTAGGTGTCCTAAAAAATTTCTATGTAAGTATTATCTATGCAGTTTCCATGTCTTTCATTTAATCTGTCCTTACCTAATTCAAAATATCTTCTAATATTTTTTTATTACGTTACTTTAAAGGAGCACTGGAAGGTGTTATTTTTTTACTTTTCTTAATCACACAAAGTTCACATAATTACTTGATATTAATGCAACAATTGCTGGTTATAATTCTAAATAAAGAGATATGATATTTTTTTAGACAGTTTTATATACGTATGATTAAAATGAGAATAAAGTGTTGATGGAAGATAAAAAGAATATAGTAACGTGTTTAAAAATAATTTATGATATCAAAATCAGACTTGATTTTGTTATAATTAGTTTTAACTAGAACGTATTTGAAGAAAAGTTTAATACAATCAACAATGTAAAAATTATTAACGATTATCTAAGGCGCAGGCAGTGTTGATTTGGCTAGAAGTTAGGAATGTTTTATGAAAAGGAAACTAAGTTATTGGTATTAGAATATATACAAAAGATATATATTTTATAAAAATTAAATATTAATTATATTTGAGGTGATACACTTGCAAAAAAAAATATATCTTGTTGAAGATGAAATGAGCTTAAATATTTTATTAGATAAATATTTACAAAGGGAAGGTTATGAAGTGACTACTTTTGCAGATGGAAAATCTGCAATAGAAAGAATAGAGGACATGCCAGATCTTTGGATATTGGATATAATGTTACCAGATGTTAATGGATATGAAATAATTAAAGCTATTAAAGAAAACAACAAAAATACTCCTGTTATTTTTATGTCAGCAAGAAATGAAGAGCTTGATAGAGTAGTTGGGTTGGAATTAGGGAGCGATGATTATTTATCAAAGCCATTTTTACCTAGGGAGCTTGTTATAAGAACAAATAAGCTTATGGAAAGAGTTTATGGAGAAGTTAATAATGAATCTATAGATATGGAATTAAATATTGGAGGATATGTAATTAGTAAAAGACAAAGAACAGTTTTTCTAGGAAATGAAGAGATTCAGCTAACAAATAAAGAGTTTGAATTATTAAGTTATTTGGTAGAAAATAAGAATAGTCTACTATCTAGAGACCAAATTCTAATTAGTGTTTGGGGTGAAGATTATTTTGGTTCAGATAGAGTAGTTGATGACACCATTAGAAGATTGCGTAGAAAAGTGGATAGACTAAGTATTGAAACTGTATATGGATGTGGTTATAAATTGGTGTTTAAACGATGAAGAGTTTTAAATTTAAGTCATTAACAATGAGAATATGGACTACATTTACAGCTATTATTTTAATAATTATATGTAGTATTTCACTTATATATCTAGTGGCTATTAGAAGAATTAATGAAAATGCTAAAATTCAAGATTTAAAAGTTGCTCATGATATATTATTAAAGAGTGATAACTTTAATCAGCCAAACAGATTTGATGAACTAAGAAATCTTAAGGGAAGCGATCACTTTATTGTAAAAATAGATGATAGTAAAATATCTAAAATAGTTGGCATAAACAAAAGAAAGGATTACCTACCTCATCAAGAAAAAGATATTCCACCTCTACCTGGTGGTAATGATATTTCAATGAAAATTTGGATGTCTAGCTTCATTAAAGATGATAATGTTTATCAAAAACAATTTAAAGAGTCTTATAATAATATCAAGTTTCTTTTCATAATAAGTTCAATTGAAGGCAATACAACAGGAAAGTCGTATTTAATATCTTATATGCCAAATATGCATGATAATAGTTTATTATATTTAGTGATCGTTATAGGGATTATATTTATTGCTATAGGCTTTTTAACAGCTAAGGTAGTTGCTAATTATATTTCAAAACCGCTCAAGGAACTTGAAGATTATACAGTAAGAATAGCACATAAGGATTGGAAGGAACCTATCAAGGTTAAAACTGATGATGAGATTGGAAGGCTGGTAAACTCAATGAATCGTATGCAAAAAGAATTACAGCAGGCTGATGAAGAAGAAAAGATGTTTTTGCAAAGTATATCTCATGATTTAAAAACACCAGTTATGGTAATTATGAGCCATGCTGAAGCAATTATTGATGGGGTTTATATAGAATCTGTTGAAAAAACTGCTGAAATAATAAAGGATGAGGCTATTAGCCTAGAAAAAAAGATTAAACAGATATTATATTTGAATACCCTCAATTATGTTTTGGAAAATAACAGTGAAAACATTGAAATTAACTTATATGACTTGCTTTTGCATATTACAAGTAGATTTGAAGTAGTCAATAGTAAAATCGAATGGAATTTAGACATTGATGAAATAATTATTAGTGGAAATGTTGATAAAATACAAGTTTCTATTGAGAATATATTAGAAAATGGACTAAGGTATGCAGAGGAAAAAATTTGTGTAACATTAAAAGAAGAAAATTCCTTTGCGGTACTAGAGATATATAATGATGGTCCTAATATTACCGAAGAGCATATTGACCATATTTTTGATAATTTGTATAAAGATAAAACTGGAAACTTTGGTCTTGGTCTGGCTATTTCTAAAAAGATTATAGATTTTTATAAGGGTGAAATATTTGCTATAAATAGATATAAAGGTGTAAGTTTTATAATTAAATTTCCTATATAAAAAACAACCAGCAGTGACCTCCTGTAATTATTAGCTATATTAGTTTTTATATTGATATGTAACAAATCATAGTATTAATAAGGTCAAACAAAAAAGGTTCAGTTTCTTGAACCTTTTTCTCTTAAAGTTCCATATATAATTACTAATATTAAAGCTAATAATAATTCTGTGTCAGATCTAAAATTTATAAGGAGGCTATATATTTATGGTTATGACAGCAACAAAACAATTAGAGGCTAACAACCTAAAAGTGATTCAGGATCAGCTTAATTGTGAAGCATTATTAAATAAAAAATGCAGTGAATATGCTTCAATGTGTACTGACACTCAACTAAAAAATCTATGCAATCAAGCTAGCCAAGTACACAAGCAAAACTTTAATTCATTGAAATCATATCTTGATTCTCATCAATAACAATAGTGGAGGAATTGAATAATGAATGAAAAGGATTTAATGCATGATTTATTAGCCACAGAAAAACAAGCTATATCAGCTTATAGCGTAGGAATAACTGAGTCCTCTTGTACTAATTTAAGAGACACTCTAGTTAATAACTTTAAGAGTGCACAGGATATTCAGTATAAAATATTTGATGCTATGAAACAAAAGGGATGGTATACAACTAAAGATGCTCCTGATAATGATGTAAATCAATTAAAAAATCAAGCTAATCAAATGATGAATGAATTAAAATAGAACATATAAAAATAATAAGGTCAGCAACTATAAGCTGACCTTATTATTTTTTTGAGTTTTGGTATTTACTATGTTCATACCTTAATCTATATACGCAAAAATTAGTTTCTTAATCACATAAAGTTCACATAATTATTTGATATTAGTGCAACAATTCATAGTTATAATTTTAGATAAAGGTACAGCGAGGAGGAAAAAGATGAAGAGTAGATTAATTAAAGCAATCGTTACATGTATAGTTGTTGTGGGAATTGGTTTTGGAGGATACTATGGGTATAATACTTATTTTACAAAGAAAACAGTATCAGCAGCAACTCAATATTATAATGTAAGTACTCAAAAAATGAATTTACAGGTGAGCGTTCAAGGAACTGGTGCTGCCTATGCAGCAATAACCAAAGATGTGTCACCTAATAATAATGGAACTTTAAAAAATCTTAATGTAAAGATAGGAGACACTGTTACTTCAGGGCAAAAGCTTTTTGTTTCTGATAGTGATGATGTTAGAAAAAATGTAACCACTGCACAAAACAATTTAACTAAGCAAAATCTTACACTGTCAAGCGATGAAAATGCGGAAAAAGTAGATGATAATAAAATAGCATCGGATAAATTATCAGTGAGTGAGGCTAAGTCTCAATTAAATGATGCTTATGCGCAATTAAATAAAATGACAGTTACAGCTCCTATAGGAGGGATTATTACTGCCGTAAATAATAGCAATGGAGATAATGTTCAATCTGGTACAAGTGTTCTTACAGTAGTAGATATGAATTCAATAAAAATTAAAGTATCAGTAGATGAATTGGATATAGGTAAGATAAAGGAAGGTCAGAAAGCAGATATTAAATTTGACGCTATCAAAGATAAAACTTATGAAGGTTCAGTTGAAACAATAGCTCAAACAGGAACAACTTCAAATAATGTAACTACCTATGATGTAGTTGTAGCTGTTAAAGATCCTGCAGGAATAAAACTTGGTATGAATGCAAATGTAACTATTGCGGTAGAGAGCAAGGAAAATGCGTTAGTAATCCCTGTTGAAGCTTTAGTAGAGAGTAATGGACAAAAATATGTTAGAGTTGAAAATACAGGCAGCACCACTTCTGAGAATAAAGATCAGTCTGCTGCATCAAATTCACAAGGTCAAGCTACGAGTGGACAAACTAATAGACAAGCAGGTAATAGTGGGAATAATAGAGCACAAAGTTCTGCAAGTAACAGCAAATTAGTAGCCATTAAAACTGGACTTGAAACTGATAATTATATTGAAATAACTGAAGGTCTTACTGAAGGACAAAAAGTCTTAGTACAATTACCGAAGACAAGTAGTACTACTAATAACAATAATAAAAACAGCTTAGGAGGATTTGGCGGAGACATGGGCGGAGGTCTTGGCGGCAGTATGGGAGGATCAAGACCTCAAGGGGGAAATAAATAATGGTGCACCTAGAAACTAATCTCAGATTAAGCAAGTTTATTACTAATTTATACATGGTTAAAATTTTAAATTGATTTTTACAGGCTACCTAGCTAATAGAAGTCAGTAAATATAGATTACCTAGTAAGGTAGAAATATAGGGGGAAGGATATGGGAGAAAATTTAAACAGTAAAGATATAATTAAAATGACCAATATAGAAAAAGTATACAAAATGGGAACTAGTAGCTTTAAAGCATTAGATACCGTAAATTTAAGTATTTCTAAAGGAGAGTACGTAGCTATTGTTGGTCCATCAGGTGCTGGAAAGTCTACTCTTATGAACATTATAGGGTGTTTAGATAAACCTACAAGTGGAGAATATATTTTGGATGGTTTAAATACAAACTGCAGCGATAATAAACTAGCTGAAATAAGAAATAAGAAAATAGGTTTCATATTTCAAAATTATAATCTACTGCCAAAGTTAAATGTATTAGAAAATGTTGAATTGCCACTTTTATATTTAGGGTATCCAAGCAACAAAACTAAAGAAAAGATAAAAATAGCAGTTGAGAAGGTTGGGCTTGATAAGCACATAAAGCACAAACCTTCTGAGTTATCTGGAGGTCAGATGCAGAGGGTAGCTATAGCTAGAGCTTTAGTGACAGACCCTCAGATAATTCTAGCAGATGAGCCTACAGGGGCTCTTGATAGTAAAACAGGAAAAGAAGTACTTAAAATGTTAACTGATTTGAACAATGAAGGTAATACTATAATAATGATTACTCACGATAAAGAAATAGCTTCACATGCAAAAAGAATTATTACAGTAATGGATGGAAAGATAACATCTGATATACTCAATGAAAGTCAGGTGGGAGCATGAAATTTACGAAAATCATTAAAATAGCTATATCTTCTGTTTGGAATAATAAAGTACGTTCCTTTTTAACTATGTTAGGTATAATTATAGGTATATCTTCAGTGATTATACTTGTAGGAATGGGACAAGGAACTCAAAAGCAGATTAGTGACCAGATTGAAAAGCTAGGAACAAACCTCATAACTGTTAATATTATGGGGAACAGAACGCCTACAATAACTGATGAGGAATTAGAAGAGTTAAAAACTAAGCCCGGTATTAAAGAAATTGCACCGACAATATCCCAAGGAAATGTAAATATAAAATCGGGAAGTAAATCTTCCACTACGACTTTAGAAGGATCTACTCCAAGCTATGAAGAAATTAGAAAACTTTCTGTAAGCTCAGGTAGATTTATAAATGAAAGAGATGTTGATAACAGATATAATGTGTTGGTAATTGGAGCGGAAACAGCTCAAAATGTTTTTGGAAATACAAACGTAGTCGGTGAAAAAATGTATGTAAATGGAATAGAGTTTTCTATAGTTGGAGTTCTTAAATCAGAAGGAACCTCAACCTCAGGTTCTAGTGATGATAGAATAATATTACCATTATCTACAGCTAAAAGGTTATTAAAGAGTGCTGATGTTAAAACCTTCTATATTGAGGCAGAAAGCAAGGAGAAGGTTGATACAGCTATGTCTTATCTACAATTATTCTTAAATAAAAAGTACAAGATTAGTAACACTAGCAGTGATAGTACTTCTACAAGAAGCTATTATAGAGTTATGAGTCAGACAAGCATTTTAGATACTGCTAATTCCACTAATGAGAGCATGACAACTATGCTTGCGGGAATTGCTGCTATATCTCTTATTGTAGGAGGTATAGGAATTATGAATATCATGTTAGTGTCAGTAATAGAAAGAACAAGGGAAATAGGCATAAGAAAGGCTATTGGAGCCAAAAGAGCAACAATACTCTTACAATTTCTAATTGAGGCTGCAAGTGTAAGCGGTTTAGGAGGAATAATAGGAGTGTTTCTAGGATATCTAGGTTCATATTTAGGACAGACCTTTTTTCAAACAACAATTGTTATATCAAATAATATAGTACTTGCTGCTTTTCTTTTCGCAGTGTTAGTAGGTATAATATTTGGTATATATCCAGCAAATAAGGCTTCTAAATTAAATCCAATAGATGCTTTAAGATTCGAGTAAAAATAACAAATTTTAGCTATGTTTGGTACTGTAAAAGTGTAAGTGTTAAGCATCAAATTTCTGATGTTGAACATTTGCACTTATTTTTTTACAATTAGGGAGTAATGGTCTGACGGAGCTCTGTTAGGATTA
>NZ_BOPZ01000002.1 GCF_018332455.1 Clostridium polyendosporum | reverse complement strand
CAATCATACCTGAAAAAGCAAATAATAATACCGGTGCAAACATAGCGGCACCAAAGCGCTGAACTTTTTGCATCATAACCCATCACCTCATTAATATATTTTTCCCTTTTAAATATACCTATATAAAAATCCCTTTATAAAACTTCTCTCTCTTATAAAACTTTCTTGAAAGTACTTTCATTGATTTTATGATAACAATTTAAGTAAACCATTACAACAGAACTAAGCTAATCAGTTCCTAATCTCTTTAGTTGTGATTATTCACACTTTCGGGGAATTTTCACAAATTAAATTCTAAGTATTGACCTATTGTGATAATCTTATAAGTTATAATAAAACTGAGCAGGCATCGAGCCTGCTCAGTTTTAGCCAGATTTCACTTTGTGAAATGCTATAAAATGGAATCAATAAACTTTACTATTAAGATAAACAACTTCAATCCTTAATAAATTTGAGCTAGATTTCACTTCGTGAAATGGCAGCATATAGCCTCGACATGCAATGCTTTTTTCTGAATTCTAAGTTCAATTATGAAGTTATGTATCTATATATTTCTATAAACCATATGACATCCTATCAATTTTAAAAAATTATAAACTCATTCCAGTTTTAAACTGGCTTTTATAAAGCTCAGCATAAAAACCATCCTTTTTTATAAGTTCATTATGTGTTCCTCGTTCAATTATCTGCCCATCTTTTATTGCAAGTATTTGATCTGCATTTCTTATAGTGCTTAATCTATGTGCTATGACAAAAGTAGTCTTACCTTCCATTAAGTTTAACAGTGCCTTTTGTATAGCTACTTCAGTACGAGTATCAATTGATGATGTTGCTTCATCAAGAATAAGAATTGAGGATTGTGCTAATATAGCTCTTGCAATTGCTAATAGCTGACGTTGTCCATGTGATATATTACCACCATTATCAGATAAAATAGTATCATAGCCCTCTGGTAATTGCCTTATAAATGAATGGGCATTTGCAAGTTTTGCAGTCTGCTCAACTTCTTCATCTGTAGCGCTTAATCTTCCATATCTTATATTTTCACGTACACTGTCAGAAAATAAAAAAGTATCTTGCAACACCATTGATATTGATTTTCTAAGGCTGCCTCTTTTTATATTTTTTATATTCTCATCATCAATTGCAATCTCTCCGCTGTCTATATCATAGAACTTCGTTAATAAATTTATTATTGTTGTTTTTCCTGAGCCAGTTGGCCCTACTATAGCTATAGTTTGTCCTTTTTTAGCAGTTAAATTTATATTTTTAAGTATTTGTTTTTCCTTGGTATATGAGAAGTTTACATCATTTAAAGTAACTTTTCCATATATATTATCAACATCCCTTGCTTCTTCAGTATCCTCTTCCTTAGATTCATCAATAACTTCAAATACCCGTTCAGCACCAGCTAATGCAGATTGTATAGTATTGAATATATTAAGTATTTCATTAAGTGGACGAGTAAAATTTCTCATGTAAAGTATAAAGGCAAATACTACTCCTATCGTTATATTCATTCCAGAAAGAATAAAATATCCTCCGCATACAGCTACAATCAAATAGGTAAGATTATTTATGAAGTTATTAACAGGTCCCATAAATCCTGATAAAGCTTGGGCAAATATAGCACTCCTTGTAAGTCTTTTATTTATTTTTGAAAACTCCTCCTTAACATGCTCCTCTTGAGAGAATAATAATACAGCCTTTTGCCCTGATATCATTTCTTCTATATATCCATTTAGATTACCTAACTCTTTTTGCTGCTTTATAAAGAAAGGTTGGGTTTTATTAACAATAATTCTTGTCATTATGAACATAAGTGGTATTGCTATAGATCCTACCAGTGTCAGTCTGGGGCTTAGAAGTATCATTGCTACAAACATTCCTGCTATATTTACTACTCCTGAGAAAAGTTGAGTTACATTCTGAGACAATGTTATATTTATGTTATCAACATCATTTGTAAGTCTGCTCATTAAATCTCCACTTGAATGAGTATCAAAGTACTTTAAAGGAAGCTTTTGCATATTTCCAAACAAATCTCTTCTTATATCTGAGGTGGTTCTCTGTGCTATACTAACCATAAATCTATTTTGAATATATGTTGAAGTAACACTTATAAGATAGATAATTACTAATACTATACAAATGTTTGTAAGTCCTATCATATCTCCATTTTCAATAAAATTATCTACCGTATATCCGTTTAATCTAGTACCAACAATATTTATTGTAGTTGCTACTAATGAAAGTAAAAATACTAATACTATTATTCCTTTCTTATTTCCTAAGTAGCTTAATAATCTTTTTATTGTACTCTTAGCATTTTTAAGTTTTTCAGGTTTTTTATTAAATCTTCTCATAGGATTACCCCCAGGTCTAACTACAAACTGCTCCTTATGATTAGACATTAGAAAGCACCTCCTCACCTAATTGTGAAACTGCTATGCTACTATAAATATCATTATCTTTTAATAATTCTTTATGATTACCAACCGCTGATATTTTACCATCATCTAAAACTATTATCTTATCAGCATCCATTACTCCTGAAATTCTTTGAGCAATTATTAATACCGTACTATTGGCCATTCTATTCTTTATACTACTTTGAAGCTTTGCTTCTGTTGCCATATCAAGGGCACTTGTAGAATCATCCATTATAAGAATTTTAGGATTTCTTATTAGAGTTCTTGCAATAGAAAGACGTTGTTTTTGCCCTCCTGATAAATTTTTACCTCTTTGTTCTACAACACTTTTATAAGTATGTTCTTTTACAGTAATAAACTCATGAGCTTGAGCATCACGCGCTGCATTCTCCATCAATTCCATATCTGCATGATCATTGCCAAACTTTAAATTATCTTCAATAGTTCCTGAAAATAAAATACTATCCTGTAGAATAACTCCTATGTTATCTCTAAGTTCTTTTAATTTTAACTTCTTAACATCAACTCCACCTATAAGAACTTGTCCCTCGGTTGCATCATAAAGCCTTGGAATTAAACTTACAAAAGAGCTTTTTCCTGAACCTGTCGCTCCAATAATTCCTATTTTCTCTCCCTCTTTTACCTTAAAGGATATATTTTTTAACACATAATCACCATGTTCATTATATTTAAAAGAAACATCTTTAAATTCTATATCAAAGCCTGTCATTTTAACTGAATTTTTATTATCTTGAATAGATGATGTAGTGTTTAATACTTCATTTATTCTATCTGCTGAAGCTTTTGCACGAGAAAAGTTTAAAACAAGCATAACTACCATCATAAGAGAATTCATAATTTGTAAAAGATAATTTATAAAAGCCATAATTTTACCTATTTCAATCATACCTTTATTAGCCATATTACCGCCAAACCATAATACCCCAATAACACTTAAGTTCATTGCTAAAGTTACAACTGGCCATAATATCATATTCATATTTTGAGCTTTAATACTTTTATCCATTAAATCGTAATTAACTTCATCAAATCTTTCTGCTTGCTTATTCTCTATAGTAAATGCTTTAATAACACGAACTCCTAATATGCTTTCACGGATAACATCATTAACGCTATCTATTCTTTCTTGTACTGATAAAAATAATGGAAATGATTTTTTAAGAATAAGTATAACCGCTACCAAAATCACAGGTACTGCTACTAAAAATATAAGTGATAACTTAGGACTTAAAGCAACAGCCATAATAAATCCACCTATACATATAAGAGGTGCTCTAACCATGATTCTTAGACCCATTAACATCATATGTTGAACTTGTGTTACATCATTTGTGAGTCTTGTAATAAGTGATGAACTCTTAAATTTATCTAACTCTAAAAATGATAGAGTCTGTATTTTATCAAAAAGACCTTGCCTTAATTTTTCTCCCATACTCATAGCTGCAACGGATGCAAATACTGAACAAGCGGCTCCGCCTATAAGACCTATTAATGCTACAAATATCATTTTTCCACCTATAGAAATAACGTATGAAGTATTCCTACTTGCAACCCCTATATCAATGATATCCGCCATAAGTTTAGGCTGCATCAAGTCCATGACTACCTCTATAAACATCATAATAGGAGCTATAATAGCACATATTATTGATGGTCCTTTCAAATATTTTAATAATTTAAACATTATCCCCTTTCCTTTCTTATCATATTCTCATAAATCTTGTTCAAAATCCTCATTGTTTGAACTTTTTCTTCCTCCGAAAATCCCTGAAAACACTCCTCGTCCATCAAATTAAATACTTTTTCTACTTCTTTCTGTCGCACTTTCCCCTTATCTGTTAAAAAAACATTAAGTACGCGCTTATCTTTTGAATTTTGAGTTCTATAAATAAGTCCAGCCTTCTCCATGCTAGCTAATAAACTGGTAACGGTTGCAGGTTCTATATTGCAATTCTCTGCTAACTCTCTTTGAATACACCCATCACTTTCTGACAGAAAATCCAGTATTTTTGGTTGCCCTTGAGTCATTCCAATCTTACAGAACTCTGAATTAGCCCTACGCTTATGAACTCTAAGTACCTTTATAAGTGCCATATGTAAGGTTTCAGTTCTTATATAATCTGTTCCGTCTTTCATATTTTTACGCCCCCAATTAATTGTAAATATAGTATACCTAAAAGATGTTACTCTAATAGTTAGAATTCTAATTATTAGATATCTAACTATTTATATATTATAATACGATTGATAAGATGTAAATAGTATACTCCCAAAATTTGGTTTTAATTACAAAAATATAAAACTATTATGATTACAGACAAATGCTTAATCATAATAGTTTTTCCTTAAAACCGTCTTAACAAAGTTAGTCTTTATACAATTCATCAAACATGCTTCTAAAAAAAATCTCTGTTTTTTCAGTTCTATGTTTACTGCGAATACCATCAGTAACTATAACTGTAGGAGTTGTGTCACTCTTTATTTCTTCAACCTTAAATTCAACCATGCACATTACATCATTACCTTCCATTGGTTCCCTGACAACCCTAGCTGTTCCCTTTATCCCTATTGCTATATCTGAACCTTCTAAAACTGAAATAAGTGCTTTTCCGTTATTCTTTATGTTTACTGTTGTTTGATGTTTTTTCATTAATGCCATGCGAATAGTTTTGTCATCTGGAGCCGCCATTAGATGAACAGGCATAGCATGTGGAAACCCTTCTTCAGTAACGGTTGATACCAACACTGTAATTAATTCCTTGTTAAATAATTCAACTATTTGCTGAGGCATAGAACTACCCAAAATTTTACTCAATGAACTTCCCCCCTTATTTCTTCTTATTCTATTTTATTTGTATGCAAATAATTTGTCAACAAACTATTTGCTTTTAAAAGAAATATTACTGTAAATAAAAGTGAATAGGTATTAAACCTATTCACTTTTAGCCAGATTTCACTTTGTGAAGTAATACTTTTATATAGTTTAATTATTTGTAATTCTTCTCAACAACTGTTTTAACTGCTCTTGTTCATCCTTACTAAATTTATCTAATATATATTTATTGGATTCTTCTATGACTGCTTCTATTGGTTCTCGTAATTTTAAACCAGAATCAGTAATTATTAATCTAAGTGTCCTTCGGTCATCTGGATTAGGAGTTCTGCTAATTAACCCTTTATCTTCCATCCTATCAAGTATACCAGTAATTGTTGAAGCATCTAAGTCTAAAACCTTAGCAATTTGCTTAGGAGTTTGGGGCGATTCATCCCAAAGACATTTTAAAATCCCATATTGAACTGGAGTTACGTTGAATTGAGCAAGACTGGCCCTAAAATATTGAAGCACTGTATTCTGAGATTTCGCCAGCAAAAAGTTAATGCACTCATTTAATTCCACATTTACTCACCTCATACCTATAATATACCTATTGTATATTAATGTAACGGGAACTGTCAAACTGCAAGCTAATACTATAACTTGCAGTTGTTCCACTAGTATTAAATGATTATGTGATAAAAGATGAAGGCTACTGTACGGATTAATAAAAGTTAAGAAGTATCGAATCTATTAACTTTTAGGTAAATTTCACTTCGTAAAGTGACAGCAATAAAAACAACCAACATTGCTGCTGGTTGTTTTTATTTTATATAGGAAGCTTACTTATATCTATATGCTATTTTACTTTTATTAGTAATTCTCCTGCCTTAACTTGCTGTCCTTCTTCTACAAATACAGTTTCAATAGTGCCTTCGCTAGCAGCAACAACATTTGTTTCCATTTTCATTGCTTCTATTACAATTAAACTTTGGCCTTTCTTAACTTCATCACCATCTTTAACAAGTACCTTAAGTATAGTTCCTGGGATACTTGCTCCTACTTCTAGTTTATTTGAAGGATCCGCCATTTTTGAAGCAATACTCTTCCCTCCATTAGTTCTAACTGTCTCAGCTTTATCATGTATTTTTATTTCTCTTCTATTTCCGTTGATCTCAAATTCTAGACTTCTATTTCCCTCTGCATCTAATTTACCTAGTTCCAAGAATTGAGTAATTAATACTCTACCTTCTCCAACTTCTATTTCACTTGTTTCTCCTTCAGCTAGTCCATGGAAGAATACATCACTGCTCATACGGCTTAAGTCACCATACTCTAAAACAAATTTTAGATAATCCTCAAATACATCTGGATATAAAGCGTAACTTATTAAATCCTTCTTAGATGGATTATATCTATATTTTTCTTTTAGATAATTCTCAATCTTATCAAAATCCTCTGCTGGTAATAATTCTCCTGGCCTACAAGTTATAGGTTCCACTTCTTTTAAAACAAGTTTTTGAAGTTCCTCTGGGAATCCGCCCATAGGCTGACCCATCATTCCTTTAAAATATGAAACTACAGAATCTGGGAAAGCCATATTGCTTGCTTTTTCATATATATTTTCAGGAGTTAAATCATTTTTAACCATAAAGATTGCTAAATCTCCTACCATTTTTGAAGAAGGAGTAACCTTTACTATATCTCCTACCATATCATTTACTTTTCTGTACATCTCTTTTATATCATTAAATCTATGACCAAGACCAAAGCTTTCTACCTGCGGTTTTAAATTTGAATACTGTCCACCAGGTATTTCATATCTATAAATTTCAGCACTTCCTGATTTTAAATCTGATTCAAACTGACTATAAACAGGTCTTACAGCACCCCAATAATCAGATAACTTTTGAATTTCATTTAGATTTATACCAGTATCTCTATTCGTATTCTCAAGAGCTGCTACAATTGAATTTAATGCAGGCTGACTTGTAAGTCCTGACATACTGTTAAATGTTGTATCTATTATATCTACTCCTGCCTCCGCAGCCATTAGAGCAGTTGCAACACCATTACCAGTAGTATCATGGGTATGCAAATGAATTGGTATTGAAATTTCTTGCTTTAATGCCTTTATAAGCTCAACAGCAGCATAAGGCTTAAGTAAAGCTGACATATCTTTTATAGCAAGTATATGTGCACCCATCTTTTCGATTTCTTTGGCCATATTTACATAGTATTGAAGGCTATATTTATCTCTTTTAGTATTTAAAATATCTCCTGTGTAGCATATACAAACTTCCGCTAACTTACCACACTTTAAAACCTCATCTAATGATACTTCAATACCTTTTAACCAATTCAATGAGTCAAAAATTCTAAATACATCAATTCCTGTTGCTGAAGACTCTCTGATAAACTCTCTTATAACATTATCAGGATAGTTCTTATATCCTACACCGTTTGCACCTCTAATAAGCATTTGGAATAAAACATTAGGTATTCTTTTTCTCAACTCTTCAAGTCTCTCCCATGGAGATTCCTTTAAAAATCTATATGCAGTATCAAATGTAGCTCCTCCCCACATTTCAAGTGAGAATAAATCCTTACCAAACACAGAAGTTGCATCTGCAATCTTTAACATATCTCTGCTTCTTACTCTAGTAGCCATCAGAGACTGCTGAGCATCTCTCATAGTTGTATCTGTAAGCAGAAGTTTCTTTTGCTCCTTTATCCATTTAACAACTGCATCAGGACCACCTGCATCTAATATTTGCTTTGTTCCACTAACATCTGTAATCTTATCTAGCTTTGGAATCACTGGTACGTCATAACCTATTTTATTACCCTTAGTCTCATTTACTATCTTTTCACCAACAAATTTCAGAATTCTGTATTCTTCATCAGTTCTTGGTACTATATCAAATAATTGTGGATTTTCTGCAATAAAGTTAGTATCACACTCACCATTTTGGAATTTCTGATCATTTAATACGTTTATTAAAAAGTCAACATTTGTCTTAACTCCAGTAATAGTAATTTCCTTTATCGCTCTTATGGATTTTCTAACTGCATCTTCAAAGGTTCTTGAATAAGCCGTAGTTTTTACAAGTAAGCTGTCATAATACGGACTTATTACTGCACCTGCAAACCCATTTCCTCCATCAAGTCTTATACCAAAACCAGAACCTGATCTATAAACATCAATTCTTCCTGTATCTGGCGCGAAATTATTTGAAGGATCTTCTGTAGTTACTCTACATTGAATTGCATATCCTCTTGGTTTTACATCATCTTGAGAATAAATGCCTATTTCTTTAGAATTTAGTGCTCGACCTTCTGCTATTAAAATTTGGCTTTGAACTATATCTATTCCTGTAGTCATTTCTGTTACAGTATGTTCTACCTGTATTCTTGGATTCATTTCTATAAAATAATGGTCACCATGCATATCTACTAAAAATTCTAATGTTCCTGCACTTCTGTAATTTACAGACTTAGCTATTTTTAATGCATCAGCGCATATAGCCTCTCTCTTTTCTTCAGATAAAGATAATGCTGGACTTAGTTCAATAACCTTTTGATGTCTTCTTTGTATGGAACAATCTCTTTCATAAAGATGTACTATGTTTCCATATTTATCTCCAAGAACTTGAACTTCAATATGTTTAGGACCTTCTAAGTATTTTTCAATAAATATATCATCTATACCGAAAGCTTTTTTCGCTTCATTTTTAGCACTTCTAAAAGCAGTAAGAAGTTCATCTTCACTTCTTACTATTCTCATTCCTCTACCGCCACCACCTGCAGCAGCTTTTAACATAACAGGGTATCCACAACTTGCTGCAAACTGTTTTGCTTCTTCTTCTGAAGCTATAGGCTTCTCAACGCCTGGGATTACTGGTACTCCAACACTTTTAGCTACTATTTTTGATTTAATCTTATCTCCTAGTTTATCCATCATTTCTGCATTTGGACCGATAAACTCTATACCACACTCTTCACACTTTTTTGCAAACTCAGAGTTTTCAGAAAGGAATCCATATCCTGGATGTATTGCATCAACACCTTTTTTTAATGCAAGGCTAATAATCTCATCAATATTTAAATAAGCTTCTACAGGTCCTTTATTTTTGCCAATTAGATATGACTCATCTGCCTTAGTTCTAAAAAGAGATAACTTATCTTCCTCTGAATATATAGCAACTGTTCTTATACCAAGTTCATGACAAGCTCTGAAAATTCTTATTGCAATTTCTCCTCTATTGGCTACTAATACCTTTTTAAACTTTTTTTCCAAAACAATTCAACTCCTTTAACAATTATCACAATTTATTATTTAGCATCAATTACTTATTTTATTAATTTTCTAATTAATGCTTAATTACAGAACTTAAATTCTAACTTATGTCACCTAATGCCTCCTTTAGTTCATCCAATTCCATAGAGCCTTGACTTGTAAACTTCCTATGATTTATCTTCTAATTATATGCTATTAGGATTTCCTTTGCCATTTTATTTTTATTCTCTAAAGCAAAAAATTGCATCAATCAAAACCCCAAAATTGCATCAGCCCAAACTGATGCAATTATATTATAAACCTTATTTTTATAAATTTCTACAATGTTTTACATTTTTATTAGCTCTAATTGTTATAAGTAAACATTTTCATAATGCATAAACAACTTCATAACTGAATTTATAATTTAGGATATACAAATTCATATTAAATTAAAAATTGAAATTATTTATAAAGAAGCATGTCATTTTATGTGATGCCGTGAAATTTCTTTATAAGACTATATCCTATACATTACCGCACATACACTTTTTAGTTTCTTTACTTATTATTATAATTGTTTCTAGTTTTCCACAATAATTAAATATTATTTTACTGACCAATCCATATTCCTGAAAATTTATAAAAATACATGTTGCTATTAAGTTAAATTCATGTTATTATAATTAAGCAGTTGGTACTTAACAGTGCTAATTACATGGAGCTTAGCGTTTCCTTCGCCGGTCGCTAAGCTCCTTTTATTTTTCTATAATTTTATAAAGTGGGATATTATTTTTTGATCTAATGCAACATTGAGCTTAAAATAATTACTTCATTAAAAATAAACTGCTAAAAAGCTTTTAAACTTTTTAGCAGTTTATTTTAACATATACTTTCCCTAGGACAAATAAATCTATTAATAATTATTGTAATGATTATTCCAATAAATGTATCTATAACTCTATTTAGGGCATATAAATATGGCGTTGAATCATGAGCAGTTGTTGTGATAGATAAGAGTACTATACATGAGATAGGACAAGCACCTGGTCTTTTTATTAGGTTACACATATAAATAACTATTACTATACCTATACCAGACATAAACGATTCTATTGTAGAAAAATTAATATGTGATGAAATAATAATTAAAATCATTCCCATAAATCCACCTAGTATTGATCCTATCATTCTATCAAAACTCGCTTTATATGTTATTGCAACTGTTTCTTTAGTACACATAACTGCCGCAATGCACGCATAAAAAGGATATGGTCTATCCAAAGCTTGGAATAGAACTATACATAAAAATACTGATATAGCTGTTTTAATATTTCTTAGTCCTATTTGGGGAAGTTCTCTTTTACTCATTAAACTCACCTCTAGTCATTATCTTGTATGCTCATTATTACAATAAATTTTAACATATTTATGAGAAATCCTCCATCCTCTTAGTAGATACATAGGGAACACTTTCTGTTATAGAACTATTATGATGTATAACTTTCCAAAATTTCTATATTATATCATTATATTACACCCTTGATAACTGAATATTGAGGTTATCAGGGGAAGTTTGGAAATGGAATAACCAAGCGAAGCCTCCCTACATGAAATACTAAGGCACTAAAGTCGAGCCGTATAAATCAAATCGATATTTGTAAGGTTGAATCGACCTTGTTAGCTCAATCAAGCTTGTGTCATTGGCAATATTCATCAATAAATTCACACTTCTAAAATGGGCGTGTCTCATCTAAAGAACTTTATTTAAGAAATTCCTAGTTCTTAGATTCTGAGGATTAGAAAAAATATCTTCTGGATTTCCTTCTTCTACAATGTATCCTCCATCCATAAATATAACCCTATCAGCTACTTCTTTTGCAAAACCCATTTCGTGAGTTACCACCACCATAGTCATACCTTCATTTGCGAGTTCTTTCATAACCTGAAGTACTTCCCCAACCATTTCTGGGTCAAGAGCTGAAGTAGGTTCATCAAAAAGAATCACTTCTGGATTCATTGCCAAAGCTCTAGCGATAGCAATTCTTTGTTTCTGTCCACCGGAAAGATTGTCTGGATATTCAGTAGCCTTTGCCTCAAGACCTACCTTCCCTAAAAGTTCTAAGGCCTTTTTTTCAGCTTCATTCTTGTTCATCTTTTTGAGTTCTAATGGTGCAAGAGTTATATTACTCTTAACATTTAGATGTGGGAAAAGGTTGAAAGATTGGAATACCATCCCTACCTTTTCTCTAAGCTTATTTATATTCACTTTTTTATCGTAAATATCTTCACTGTCAATTAAAATTTTGCCGTCATTTATTTCTTCAAGTGCATTTAGGCATCTTAGCAGAGTACTTTTACCTGAACCTGATGGCCCTATAAGACAAAGTACTTCACCTTCTTTTACTTGTAAATCTATGCCTTTTAGTACTTGCAACTCTCCATAATACTTCTTTAGCCCTGAAACTTTTATCATAAGCTTAAGCTCCTCTCGATCTTCTTAGAAACTATAGATAATGTAGTTATTATAATAAAGTACATAACTGCAACAACTCCCCAAATTTGAAATGCCTTATAAGTTGAGGCAATAATTATTTCTCCGCTTTGAGTAAGTTCTTGAATACCTATAACTGAAAGTATTGATGTATCCTTTAAAGAGATAATAAACTGATTTATAATTGCAGGAGTCATTCTTCTTACCGCTTGAGGTAAAATTACCTTTCTCATAGCCTTTCCATATGGAAGTCCTACACTTCTAGCTGCCTCCATCTGCCCTTTATCTATAGACTTAATTCCTGCTCTAAAAATTTCTGCCATATAAGCACCAGCATTTAAACTTAACGCTATAACCCCAGCTACCACTGCATCTATCTTAAAATCAAGAACACTTGGTAACCCAAAATATATAAAGAATGCTTGTACAATTAAAGGTGTACCTCTCATTATATCTACATAAACAACCGCTAACGCATTAAGCACCTTCTTATGTGATATACTCATAAGACCAAAAATCAACCCTAATACTGAAGCAAAGAAAAGTGATATAATTGTTATTTTTAATGTAACTGCAACTCCACTAAAAAGGCTTGGTAAACTGTCTTTTATCAATGTAATATGTTCCATAATTTAACTCCTCTATTGTTTCTTTATATACTTGCTAAGTATCTTATCGTATTCTCCGCTTTCCTTAAGTTTCTTTAATCCTGTATTAAACTTGTGCAAAAGTTCTTTATTTTTACCTTTGTTTACTGCAAAACCATAGTTATCTTTGTTTAGCTTTTCTCCCACAACCTTTAAAGTTGGATTTGTATCTGTTGAAATCTTATAAGCTATAACTGGATAATCTTCAAATGTTACATCCGCATTACCATTTACAATTTCTTGGAACATTGTTGGAGAATCATCAAAGTATCTTATATTAGCTCCGTACTTTTCTTTATTTTCTTCAGCAAATTTTGAACCAGCAGTTCCCTTTTTTACTGCAAAAATCTTTCCTTTTAAATCATCAGAAGATTTAATCTTATCATTATTAGCCTTAGTTACCACTGAAAGACCTGCTTCATAATATCCTTCTGAGAAATCTAGTATCTTCTTTCTTTCTTCCGTAATACTTATACCAGCAATTGCACCATCTATCTGATTTGCCTGTAAAGCTGGCACTATCCCTTTAAAGTTCATTGGCTTAAGTTCATACTCAAAACCTTCAAGCTTCGATATAGAATCTAATAGGTCAATATCAATACCTATATATTTACCATCCTTTTGATATTCAAAAGGTGCATATGTAGCATCTGTTGCTATAATATATTTTTTCTTACTATCTTCAGTTCCCTGACTCTTTTGATTTTTCTCGCAACCTACAAATATTGTTCCAACAATTGTAGCAGCAGTTAATACAGATAAAACTTTTTTTAACATTCAAATTTCTCCTTTATTTTTAAAATAAAAAAACGTTCTTTAAGGGCATCCCTTAAAGAACGTCATTGTTCATATTTTATAATGTAATTAAACTTTTATCGATAAAAATTAGTCACAAATTAATTATATGTATAATTATAAAAGCAGTCAAGTATCCTTTTATTAATTTTATTTAATGCTTTCTTCTACTCCAATAAGTAAAGACTTAATGTGCGGTTTATCAAACCGAAAATTAAAAGGCCTATTGTATATACATTGTATTCTGTGATAGAAGATAACTTATTCAGATTCTAATAATTAATATTGTAATAGAACATGTAGTACTATTTAACTGTTATTCATCCTCCCTATACTGATAGTATAAAAATATTAATTAACACGCTAGTCTTGCACAAAATGGACAAGCATGCATAAAATATACTAAAAACCTCCTTAATTACATAGAAAGTCAAGTTTCTACAATTGGCTTCTATAGATAAATAACTTCATAACTGAAGTTTACTATTGAAGTTATCTATCTCCAGCATCAACTTACTTTCTATGAATACAAAAGAATAAGGAGGCAAAACTATGGGAAATATAAACATTGAGGATATTATAGGCGAGAGCAAAAAAAGTAGTCTTTGTAAGCGTTTTGCTAAGATACTTGGAGCAGAAGTTCTTGAATCTCGAAGAGACCTATGTGTAGTAACCTTTAATAGAGACTTAGATGTCGAAATATTAGGAAGAAGAACTCGTTCTCCATTAGTTTTAGGTGCTCTATTTTCATTTGAAAATATGGACAAGTGTGGAAAAACTCTTAATCTAGGCGAAACAGTTATCTTACAAGAAGAGATTAATCCATTTATATCTATTCTTAGAGAAAATCATATTAAAGTTACAGCACTTCACAACCACTGGTTATTCGAAAATCCAAGACTTTTCTATATCCATTTTGAATCCATTGATGAACCCTTAGATTTTGCAAGAAAAGTAGCTGAAGCTCTTAAAGTGTTAAAGTGTTAAGAAGATAATTACTGGGGTATTTGTGGATATTTCACAAATACCCCTTATTGGTACTATCTGAATTCTTATTATTACTTGAATAACTTGCTATAGTTTCTACATAGAGAAATAGATAAAATTGAATTACTTATTAAAAATATCTAAATCCGCTGCTTTCGCATTAATGACAGCAAATAACCCCCAAACTCTGGGGGTTATTTTTTATAGTTAATAAGTAACAGTTGTTCTGCTTTGCATTGAGTGATAATGTTGTTCAGAGATTCGGGTTACTCCCAAAATGTCATGAATATGTCCTCCAGGCACTGGATAATCTACGGTAGTTTGAATCATGTAGTAGTGAGTATGCCCATCGTCATAGGATGTATATCCTAATATATAGTGTGTATGAGGCACTCCACTTGGTGCTAGAGTAGTCTGCCCATGATATTCATGTCTATGGCCATCATCAACAGATGTTAATCCTGCGTAATAATGACTATGATACATATATAAACTCCTTTTGCTGAACTTACTCTATATATTATGAACACATTACTATTAATGTTCCATTGGTATCTTCTTTGCTTACTTAGGAGATTCCTAAATACAGAAATAATACTAATACCTTAAGATTTCTCATATCTGTGAAGTTAGTAACGAATACTAAGATAACTTTAGTTGACAAGAAAGCTTATAAACAAACTGTTTACGTAAATCATGATAAATTGAATCGGAACTATAAAAATTAAGCCACATCTTTTCTAATTCTTCTTGGCGATACCGCTCTAAAGGCTTTATTTTTTCATCTTTCTGTCGTATCTGATTCTTTTCAATTAATATCTTTTCATAATTAGCATTATTAGCTAATTCTTCAGCGAAAGAAATTAACTGTTGTTTAAAATCTACTGCATTAAACACATCATCTACTAAACCAAGTTTCTTAGAAGTATATGTACTTATAGGTAAACAATTCTCCGTTAGCTCAATGGCCTTTTCCTTTCCAACACGTTTAGGAAGGAGATATGTCCAATATTCTGAACCATATAACCCCATTTTTTTATAATGAGGGTTTAAAACAATTCCTTTACGGGCAAAAACCCAATCAGATGCTAATGCTAAGATAACTCCTCCTGCTGCTGCATTACCTTGCATAGCTGATATTACTAAATGAGTATCCGTGTTAATAATCTCACGAATAAGATCATTTATAGCGTTAATATTTCTCCAAGACTCATCTGAAGGCTTTTCTGCTGCTTCAATCACATTGAGATGAATTCCATTTGACCAAAAATCATAACCTCCCATGAGAACAATGACTTTTGTTTCCCTCTTTCGTATCTTAATAAATGCTTCTCTCAACCTCATACACTGTTCTGTACTCATAGCTCCATTATAGAAATTAAAATATAGATATCCTACTTTATTCCTTTCTTCATACCAAATCTCACGATACGTACTGCCTTTATAATTATCAAATATTGTTATAGGTGCTTCTGGTACACTTCTTAAATTATCAGCAAGAACTTGAGTTGCTGGAAGTTTAAAATATAAATGTTCTTCACAGGTCTTTCTTTTTAAATGAGTAATCCAAAGTGCACCATCTCCAGTAGCTCTACAAATCGCCCCATCTCTCCAGGCAATAATCTCACCTGGGTTTCCCTTTAATAGATCTTCTTCATGTGCTCCATATAAAAAATATTCATCTCCGTAAATAGTATCTAGAACTCCTGGTTGGCTATCCGCACAACGAATCTTTCTTACTATAACTTTTGTTGGTTCTGACCAGTCAATTGCCCTATTCACTTGCTTCATAGGTACATGCAAGTTTCCTTTTACATCAGGATTGCTATAATCAAGAGATTGTGGAGTAAAATTTCCCTTTTCATAACGTTCAACTACCTCTATCAATCCCTTTATAGCAGCTTCAGCAACTTCTTTCCTATACAAATCACTTTTGCTAGTAACTCTCATTTCAAAATTATAGGATGCCCAAATATCACCGGCATCCATCATATCATTTGCCTGAAGTAAAGTAACTCCCCACTCTTTTACATTATTAAGAATCGCCCAATCTAAAGAAGAAGGACCTCTATCACCCTTAATACCTGGATGAACAATAATACAAGTATGATTGCGCCAAATAATCTCTGGAATATATTTTTTTAAAAAAGGAGCTACTATTAAATCAGGTTTATACTGCTCAACTGAACTTATCATAATACTATCATCAAGTGCAGGTTGAACATAAACATCATGTCCAAAATCAGTTAATTCTACATAAGCCCTTTGACTTAAACTATTATGAGCTGTTACCAAAAATAGAATACGCAAAATTCCTCAACCTTCCTTTGTAAAAATCATTCTTATATAAAATTAACAAACCTATTTCCAGAATAATATGAATTTTTAGCAAATTCTTGGTAGTAATTCTCCTGCAGGCATATTCAGCATTCTAGTTCCCCCTATTTCTGTCTTTAAATATACCTTTTCACTATTATCTTTTACTACTTCTCCTACTATTTGAGCATCTTTACCCATAGGATCTTTTCTCATTTCTTCTAATACCTTATCAGCATCTTCCGATGCAACAATTACCACAACTTTTCCCTCATTTGCAACATATAAAGGATCTAATCCTAAAATCTCACACATACTTCTAACTTCATCTTTTACTGGAATATTCTCTTCATATAATAAAATACTGTTTCTACTTTGATTAGCTATTTCATTTAAGGTAGTAGCTAGTCCACCTCTTGTTGGATCTCTTAATACTCTTACATTACTACTTACATGTAATATCTTTTCTACAAGATTATTTAAAAGCCCACAATCACTTTTTATTGATACATCAAATTCTAGGTTTTTTCTTTTGGACATAATGCATATTCCATGATCTCCCAAAGTTCCGCTTACTATAACTTTATCTCCAGGTTTTGCATTATCTCCACTTAAGTATATATTTTTTTCAATTACTCCTACCCCTGTTGTATTTATATATATTTTATCTGCATTTCCCTTTTCTACAACCTTTGTATCTCCAGCGACTATTTTCACATTTGCTTCTTTAGCAGTTCTCCCTATTGATTCAACAATCTTCTCTAAACAACTCATTTCTAATCCTTCTTCTATGATAAATCCTACAGTTAAATATAGAGGCTTTGCACCACTCATCGCCAAATCATTTACTGTACCACATACTGATAATTTTCCAATGTCTCCTCCATCAAAAAAAATTGGATTTATAACGAATGAATCTGTTGTTACAGCTATTTTGCCACTAAAACTAGGTAAAATTGAGGAATCATTCTTTTGAGCTAAAATTTCATTATTAAAATGTTTATAAAATAAATCTTCTATTAAATTATGAGTTAATTTCCCCCCACTTCCATGGGATAAAGTAATAATATCCATAAGTTACACCTCTTTCATATTAGTCATTATTTTTTAGTTATATTCGTCTATAAGATTTACCTGTAAAAGTAGTTCTCTATTCTTTAAAATTTCATCAACTGCACCATCCGCAACGATTTGGTGATCTTCATTTAAGACAATGATCCTATCTGCTATCTCATTTACTAATTTTAAATCATGAGTAGAAGTAATAATTGTTTTTCCAGCTCTATTTAGCTGAATTAATACATTTACCAACCATCTTTGTGATTTAGGATCAAGTCCATTGGTAGGTTCATCTAAAATCAATGCATCAGGATTATTAACTAATATTGATGCTAACGCTACCTTCTTCTTTTCTCCCCCACTTAATCTATAAGGTGGTCTTTCTTTGAGGTGAGATATATTAAATAATTCCATTACATCATCTACTCTCTTAAATATCTCTTCCTTTTTTAATCCTAACTGTATTGGACCAAAAGCTATTTCATCCCATACACTACTATTAAAAAGCTGTACATCAGAATTTTGAAAAACAAATCCTACTCGCCTATGATACTGTTTAGAAAAATAATCATCTTCCATATTTTCTTCTGTTATATACTCTCCAAAAGCTTTCATGGCTCCTTCTTTAGGAAAATATAAACCACTTAAAATCTTTAATAAAGTTGATTTTCCTGAACCATTAGCTCCAAGGATACATATTTTCTCTCCTCTTTTAACTTTAAAATTAATATCAATTAAAGCCGCAAACTCATCTATGTAACTATATTGTAAATGATTAAGTTCAAATATTTCGTCATTATACATAAATTCAAATCCCCTTCATAAATATGCAGATGCCTAAAAATGTTACTATACCAAATATCCAAATATAATCTAGTACTGTTAACTTCAAGATATTTATGGTTTTTACTTCTCCATTATATCCCCTACATAGCATAGCCATATAAATATCTGTACTCATATCCATACTTTTAGCAAATAATGTGCCTATAGAATTAGATATAAATTTTTTATTATTTATATAACTTACTTTACCTACAATCCTTATTTTTCTTGCTTGAAATATTTCAAGAGAACTTTTGATTAACACCATAACATACCGATATGACATATCTAACATTGTAATAAAAATTTGTGGAATCCTTATTAAGCTTAAACTTCTCATTATATTTACCCACGGAGTTGTAAAAAACAAAAGAAAACCTAGGGATGTAGAAATACTTACTCTTAAAATTAAAATAGCCATTGCAGTAAGGCCTTGTTTAGTGATTGATAAACTAGAAGGAATATTAAATCCCCATATCATTATGGTTTTTTCTAATTGGTAAATACTAAAAAGAACCTCTCCATCAATAACAATATTAAACATCGTTGGAAATGTCATTAAAAAGGTAAATAAAGCTGTTATCACTCCTATTTTTTTAATAAAATTCATCATAGGAAGTTTTGATATTACAGCTAATGCTAATGTAAATAAATATATTGCTGCTAAAACACTTACGCTTCTTACAACCGTTGTGAAAGCTATTAACAATGGAAAGGTTACAATTTTTACTCTTGGATCTAACTTTTGTAAAAATCCATTTTTTCTATGATACACATCTGCTAAGAAATCATTTTTAATGACTTCATATAGGTGTTTAAGTGTTCTAATAACAAAATTCTTTTTTATACTTTTAGTTTTCCCTTTATAACATTGGTAATTCTCTGGAGACTTTTCTAATAACCACTCAGGCATTGTAACTTCTCTACTCATAAGCCCTCTCTATTCTACTTTCAGCAATTTTCCTAATAAATTTATAAATATAATTAGTAATGCTACTCCAACTACAGCTGAAAAAATATATGCTAAAGCCTGAGCAGAAAATCCCTTTTCAGAGGTAAATATGCTGTAGTCAGGGAAAAGTGTAAATTTCCAACTCTCTGATAATTTTTGCAACCCTTTTGGTACAAATCCAGTCATTTTTATAAGTTCATCGGAGCCCCACTCCCCCCAAGCAGTCCCAGGCGCCAACATACCTAAAGGAGATAATAAAATCAATGTTCCAAGAGCAGTCCATAAATTTTTACACTTTCTTTTCATACAAATTTCCTCCTAAAACAGTTTTACTCAAATTTATACTTTTTTTATATCTATCAAATTTGGATTGCTCTTTCCTACATATAAATAAGCAAGCATTGTTATTGCTCCTTCAATAGGACCTCCAATAAGTAAATGTTCAAACATCATAACTGGTACTGAAATCCATAGTGGATATGGACTATAAAGAGGTGTACCGTCAGCGGCCTTAAATAACAATGGCTGTATTCCAAACTCTAAAGCCGTAAGTAAAGCAGCAATATTTAATCCAACATATCCTGCGACCGCTGCAGCAAGAAGGTCTCTTTTAGATAAAGACTCTGCACTACCTCTTATTAATTTATATGTGCAATAACCAGCAAAGGGCATAGCAAAAGCAATATTAAAACTATTAGCACCTATTGCCCATATTCCTCCATCACCAAATACTAGAGCTTGAATTATTAAAGCTAACGATACCCCTATACAGGCTGCCCAGGGACCTAATAACACTGCTAATAAAACAGCGCCTACAGCATGACCAGAACTTCCACCCGGAAGCGGAACGTTAAACATCATAACAGTAAAGGAAAAAGCTGCTCCAATAGAAAGAACAGGTATGTGTTTTTTCTTTAATGTAGTTTTTATCTTCTTAAGAGCCTTTCTCCATATAGAAACCATAATACCTATAAAAGGAACAGCTGTCTCCAACCCTATATATCCATCTGGAATATGCATTATAATTCCCCCTCTATACCTTTATATTTATAGTAAGCAGCACAAGTTCCCTCTTCAGAAACCATGCAAGCACCTACAGGATTCAGTGGATTACATACCTTACCAAATAGCCTACATTGAGGAGGAGTTTTTTTCCCTTTAAGAATCTCTCCACAAATACAACCTGTTTTCACTTTATTATCTGCTATTTTTATATTTAACTTCTTTTCTGCATCGAATAAACTGTATTTTTCCTTTAATCTTAAACCTGTACTCTCTACTTTACCTAAGCCACGCCATACACTATCTGTTACTTCAAATACTTTATCTATCATAGCCAAAGCCTTTGTATTTCCTTCATATTGTACAAGTCTAGTATATTGATTTTTTACTCCATACTTCTTTTCCTTAATCATTTCTATCAGCTCATGTATTCCCATTACTATATCACCAGATTCAAAACCTGCTACCACTGCTGGTACATTAAACTCAGATGCTAAGAACTCATAAGGCTTAACCCCTATAATCGTACTTACATGTCCTGGACATAGAAAGCCGTCAATCTTAAGCTCCTCATCTAAAACTAACTGCCTCATGGCTGCTGGCATTGTCTTTATAGATTGCAGTACTGAGTAATTCCTCACATTTTCTTGATAAGCTTTTTCTACACTTAATGCAATGGTAGGTGCAGTGGTTTCAAAGCCTATTCCTAAAAACACCACTTCCTTATCAATATTTTCCTTTGCAAGTTCAACAGCATCTAGCGGAGAATACACCATTTTAATATTTCTCCCTAATGCTTTTTCCTTTTGTAAAGAGCTCTTTGTACCAGGAACTCTAAGCATATCTCCAAAAGTAGCAATCATAATATCTGGTCTTTTAGCTAGTTCTATAGCTGTATCTATATACCCTTGAGATGTAACACACACTGGACATCCTGGTCCTGAAATTAATTTAATATTAGAAGGTAATAAATCCCTTATTCCACTTCTAAAGATAGACATAGTATGTGTCCCGCATACTTCCATTATTGTTATAACTTTATCTTCCTTTATAGAAAGTTTTTTTAACATCTCTTTAACTAACTCTGCATTTCTAAATTCCTTTAAATACTTCATTTTAGAACTCTCCTTAGCTTATTCACTTTCAGCTAACGCTTCAAACAATTTCAAGGTATTTTCTGCTTCTTCTTTATCTATTTTCTGCATTGCACAACCTGCATGAAGAAGCACATATTCTCCAACTTTCAGGTCTTCTACTAAATCTATATTTACTTTCTTTTTTACTCCTCCAAAATTCACTAAAGCTTCAGAACCCATAATTTCTATTACTTCTGCTGGAACTGCTACACACATCTCTTATTCCTCCCTGTTTTTATATTTATAGTTTGCAATCATCAATTGTCCTACTGCTATTCCTCCATCATTACAAGGAATCTCTCCATGGGTATATACTTCAAATCCTTCTTTCATAAGTACTTTATATAATCCTTTTAAAAGAATCTCATTTTGAAATACCCCTCCACTTAAAACTACTGAACTTATATTATATTTATTTCTAATTAATCTACATATTTCTATAGAAAAAGCCACTACAGTATTATGGAACCTCTTGGCTATAATATTCGTACTCACCTGATTTTTCATATCTTTTATAATATCTCTTATGATGAGATCTGTATTTACTATATAAACTCCATTAACCGTGTCAATGCCATAACTATATAACCTCTCATCATTTAAATCTGCTAAAATCTCTAATTCAATAGCTGCCTCTCCTTCAAAGGTAATTTTTCTTTTGAATGCTAGTAATGCAGATACAGCATCAAATAATCTTCCCATACTAGACGTCTCGGGGCAGTTCATATTGTGTTTTAACATCATAATTATGTTTTTTATATCTCTTTCAGATACATCATGTACCATATTTATATCAAACTCATCTCCATAAACATGATATATGTAACTAAGCGCCATTCTCCAAGGCTCCTTAGCCGCTGCATCTCCTCCTGGCATCTTTACATACTTTAAATGCCCCACTCTCTCGAAATTTAAATAATCACAGATCAGAAATTCTCCTCCCCAAATCTTACCATCTGTTCCATATCCCGTACCATCAAAGGCAATTCCTATTACCTTCGTGTTTATCTTATTTTCTACCATACAACTTACTACATGTGCATGATGATGCTGTACAGGAACTTTTACGCCCTCTTCTTTCTGTGCAAAATCCGTTGATAAAAAATTCGGGTGTAAATCATGAGCTATTAACTTGGGTTGAATATTGTATATATTTTTAAAATGCTTAATATTATTTTCTAAACTTTTATAAGTCTCTAAATTTTCTAAGTCTCCTATATGCTGACTTAAAAATGCAAACTGTTTCTTTGATATACAAAAACTGTTCTTTAAATTTGCTCCACAAGCTAAGGTTTCAGTTATATCTTCTACTCTTACGGCAGCTGGTGCATATCCTCTTGAACGCCTAATTACACACTCTTTCCCTAAAACAACTCTAGAAACAGAATCATCTACAGGTACATGTATTTCTCTATCATGCAGTAAAAAATAATCTACAACATCTTTTAGACTTTCTAAAGCCTCATCATTTTTATATATTATAGGCAGTCCACTTACATTGGCACTGGTCATAATTAAAACAGTTAGCTCCTCATCAAATAAAAGGTGATGGAGAGGAGTATATGGAAGCATTACTCCTAACTTATTATTATTAAAAGCTATCTTATTAGGTAATTGTTCATTTTTCTTATCTAGTAATAAAATAGGTCTTCTAATTCCAATAAGAATTCTTTCCTCTAGGTCATTTACATAACAATAGCTTCTTATTGTTTCTATGTCTTTCATCATAAGTGCAAAAGGTTTTGATGATCTTCCCTTCCTATCCCTTAATAATTGAATTACTTTTTCATTTTTTCCATCACAGATAAGATGAAATCCACCAATCCCCTTTACAGCAATGATTTTCCCTTCCTTAAGTAAAAGTCTAGCTTTCTTTATAGGTTCCGTGCTTTCTATGAAGTTTCCATATTTATCTGTTAACCAGACTTTAGGACCGCATATATTGCAAGCATTTGGTTGAGCATGAAATCGTCTATCTATAGGGCTTTCATATTCTTCACTGCAATCAGAACACATTTTAAAGACTCCCATTGTTGTCATTGAGCGGTCATAAGGTAACTTTTTTATTATAGAAAACCTCGGTCCACAACTTGTACAATTAGTAAAAGGATATTCATATCTTCTATTGTTTGAATCTGTTATCTCCTTTTCACAATCTTTACAAATTGCTACATCTGGAGAAATAAAAGTGGTACCATACGTATCTTTACAGCTTCTATCAATTATAAATTCCTTATAATATTGTAAAGATCTATCTTGTACACAAATTTCCTCTATTTTAGAAAGTATAGGAGAGTTGTTATTTAGTTCTTCTAAGAAAACATTTATCTCTCTTTCTTGTCCTTCTATATCAATACATACACCCTCAGATGTATTTTTTACCCAACCAGTAAGATTGTTTTTAATTGCTTCATTATAAACAAATGGCCTAAATCCTACTCCTTGGACTATGCCTTTAACTATTATGTATTTCCTCACTAACTTCTTCATCTTCATTTCTCCTAGAACCAGCAATTTTATGATATAAATACATTACTCCCAAGCTTATCTCAAATAATAATATAAGCGGTACTGCAACAGCTAAAAGGGTAAATGCATCTGGAGTTGGAGTCAGTACAGCGGTAATAGTTACTATAACTAATAAAGCATACTTTCTTCTCTTAGCTAACAGCTCATAATTTACAATTCCAAGTTTAGAAAGTAAAAGCATGATCATTGGTAATTCAAAAATTGCTCCTATTGCAATTGTAAGCATTATTACAAAGGTAAAATACTTTTCCGCTGAAAGCATTGGTTTCATCGATTCGTCACTAAAACTCATTAGATATTGTAATGTAGTCGGAAGTATAAATTGATAACTGAAATATATTCCACCAAAAAATAAAAGAATAATAAAAGGTAAACAAGAAAATAATAATATTTTCTCTTTTTTATAAAGAGCAGGAGACATAAACAACAAAGTTTGCAAAAACAGTACAGGAGACGCTAATACCATACCTCCTAATAAAGCTACCTTTAATTTAGTCATAAATCCTTCCATAGGAGTAATAAAAACTAGCACTACATCTCCTAAAGGTGCTTTTAGCAAAGATATAATTGTTGATGATTTTGTATAAGCTATAATGGAAAATAGAAACGCAAAAAGAATACAAATAAGTATTCTTTTTCGCAATTCATCAAGATGATCAATGATGGTCATTTCTTGATCTGCATTAGACATAATATTTCACTTCCTATTCTTAATCTAAGAATCCTTTTCTTTATTCTCGATATCATTGGTAATTTCTTTCGCAGACTTTTTAAATTCCTTAATAGATGATCCTAAAGCTCTTCCTACCTCTGGCAGTTTCTTTGGACCAAAAACAACAAGTGCTATAACAAGAATAACAATTAATTCAGGTAATCCTAAACTTGGCATTATTACATCCCCCTTCTTTCATATACCTTTGATTTAAAATATTCACACAGCTCATCTAAACCCTGTCCTGTTCTACAAGACACTTCAAAGATTTTTATATTTTCATTTAATGACTTTATATCTTTGTACAGCTCATCCATTGAAAAGTTTGTAAACTCTATTAAATCTACTTTATTTACTATAAGAACTTCAGATCTTTGAAACATAGACGGATACTTTAGGGGTTTATCATTTCCTTCCGCTATACTTAAGACTGTTACCTTCATATCTTCACTAAGGTTATAGGAAGCTGGACAAACTAAATTTCCTACATTCTCGATAATAAGAAAATCCATCCCTTCAATATCTATATGATTCATAGCTTCTTCAATCATAGAAGCATCTAAATGACATGCTCCTCCTGTATTTACTTGAATCACTTGCACTCCATGACTTTCGATTCTCTCTGCATCCTTTGTTGTATAAAGGTCTCCTTCAATTACAGTCATATTCACTTTATCTTTTAAATTTTTTATAATTTGTTCTAATACAGAAGTTTTTCCTGCTCCTGGTGATCCTAATAAATTAATTGTAAAAATTCCTTTTTCTAATAGAACTTCTTTATTTCTTAAAGCAATTTCTTCATTAGTTTGAAGTATATTCTTTTTTACTAAAATCTGTTTCATTTTACTCCCCCTCTATCTCTTGCAACAGTAATTCATATCCTGTAACAATATTGTTACTAAAAGTTTGACATTTAGGACAAATTTTATTAACAAAGGTTATCTTAAATATTTCTTCGCAATTACTACACTTTGCAGTAGCCTCTACCCTGTCTATAATTAGCTCTGCTCCCTCCGCCACTGTATCCTTTGAGAAAGCTTCAAAAGCAAATTGAAGAGCATCTTCTTGTACACAAGTGAATTCTCCAACTTTTAGAAGAATTTTGTTTACTTTTTTCATCTTATAATTTACTATATTTTCATTCACAATGTTAAAAATATCTCCCATAATAGAAACTTCATGCACTGTGCTCACCTACTTCTTTTCCTAATTCCTCTTTTATGACTTCAATAATTTTAGGTATTTGTTCTCTTAAGGTTGAGGATATATCCATATCATAAAATATTTCCTTTGGTTCTACTCCAATAATAATCACTTCTGGTGAGTATCCCATCAGTTTTACACTATTTAAAATATCTAGAACCTGTACATCGTGAAGAGAGGAATTAGCTTTTATACAACTACCTAACTCTTCAGGTGTAACTTTATAGACAGTTCCAGGGGGATGTCCCCCTTTTAGACTGTCTACTATTATTACCTTATGATTTTTTACAAATATATCTATTAAACTAAATATACAAGTTCCTCCATCAAAAATCTCTACATTCTTTTCCTGTGGTTCCTTCTGCAGCATGTTAATGACATGAATTCCTATTCCATCATCCCTAAGTAGTATATTTCCTATTCCTACAACTGCTATGTTTTTCATTACAGAACCCCATTAGGATTAGGAGTTGATACTACAAATTTTGCCTTTAGATTTTTTTCAGGGTCTATAACATGAACTGAGCATCCTGTGCATGGATCAAAGGAATGGACAATTCTTAACAACTCAATAGGTTGATTGATATCCTGTATAGTGACACCAATTAATGCCTGTTCTAAAGCGCCCATTTGACTCATATCATCTCGTGGAGAAACATTCCAACAAGTAGGAGTAAGTACTTGATAATTTGTCAATGCTTTGTTAGAGAAATTCAACCAATGTCCTAAAGCGCCTCTTGGTGCTTCCGTTAATCCAACTCCTGTACCTGAAGTAGGCAAAGGTAATTGCTTATATGGATTAGTTGAAGTAGACACTCCATCAATCCATGTTAACATCTGCTGTGCCAATTTCTTTGTTTCAAGTCCTCTAGCCATATGTCTATCCATTACAGAAATACCTCTAGTGTATTCTTTATTCATAAACATTCTTGCTAATGGGCCCACTTCAAATACTTGTCCATCATAACGTGGAGCTTTTAACCATGAATATGCTCCAGTTTTTCCGTAAGATGGTTCTGTTTTCCCAACTGATGGATGCAGATTGCCTGAAGCATCTGTATACCAGGAATATTTCGCATATTCTTTAATCTTCGTTAAATCCATTGAATAGTAACTTCCATTTATATATATCCCTGATTTAAATAAATTATTCCCATTGGTGTCAATATCAAACACCCCATAAGTTAGTAAATTTCCGCATCCTTTACCTATGTTATAATAATCACTATATTTATTAGCAATAAAATTTAAATCATTCATATATTGATTATCTATAAAAGTTGTTATTTCATTTAGATATGTCTTAAATTTATTTATATCTGTACTAGTAGGTTGTTTTGTTACACCGCCTGGCACAATAGACATAACATGAGGTATCTTCCCTGAAAAAATTGCTGTCATCTCATGGGCTTTTCTTCTTATTTCTAAAGCCTTTAAATAGTTGTCGATTAAAGCTTGGTTTTCTGCATCTGTTAATCTATAATCCCCACTATATCCCGGTGTCCAAGGACTTTTAGCTGGTCCTTTAACGTAATCTAGCAAAGCTAAATGATAAAAGTGTAAGATATGATCAGATAGATAGTTGCCACCTTGAATTAAGTTTCTAAGAAGCTTTGCATTGAAAGAAGGTGTGTATTTAAAAGAATCTTCTACAGCTTTTACTGCAGCTATACTGTGGCTTACTGGACAAAGACCACATATTCTTTGAGTTATATGTATAGAATCTCGTGGATCTCTTCCAATTAGGATTTTTTCAAACCCTCTAAACATATTTCCCGTGCTGTAAGCACTGATTACCTTATTAGTACTATCTATCTCAACCTCAATTTTTAAGTGTCCTTCTAGTCTTGTTACTGGATCTATTTTTATTTTTGTTGCCATGTTCTAATAAGCCTCCTTTTAAACAAATTTATAGATTGACTCTTTAAGAAAATCTTTACTTGAACATCCAATACAAGAATGTCCTCCGTCAATACACCAATTTACCTTGTTGTTCCATTTTCTATTTGGGCAATCATAATATGTCTGAGGCCCTTTGCACCCTAAATTTTTATAGCATTTATTAAGTTCCCCAAGTACTACGGCAGTTCCTTTTCCTCTTCTAGGACACGCACTGTGTACACTTGATTTATAGTATGGCTCAGGCCTTCCTTCTGAATCTAGTTTAGGCATACCATAAAGTAAAAGATCTATTATAGTCTTAGTTAATGTATATGGATGAACCGGACACCCTGGAAGATTAATTATTCTATTTTTCGTTTGACCATATAAAATTTGAGTATCTAATCTCATTATTCCAGTAGGATTTGGACCAGCCATTGGCACTCCCCCAAAAGAAGCACATGTTCCAGCTGCAATAACATAACTAGCTTTCGGACCTAATTCTTTGACTGCATCTAACATTGTCCAAGGAACTCCATTTTTTTCACTTAAAACACAGTACATACCATTACTTGCAGTAGGAACCGCCCCTTCAACAACTAAAATAAATTGCCCATTATATTGAGCCACCGTCTGGTCTATGGCAGATATAGCTAAATCTCCAGCCGCAGTCATAAGATTATGATGATATTTCATACTTACTTTGTTAATTAAAAAATCATCTACTGTAGTTTGTTCTACTGCATTCAGTAAAGATATAGAACACCCTGAACACCCTGAACCCTGAAGCCAAATAACTGGCGGGGTGGTTTCTGCTGCTAAAACCACACTTTCTAATCTGTTTAGATCAAATTCTGTTAATCCCAGTGCAGCAGCTGATGCTGTGCACCACTTTAAAAAACTTCTTCTTGATACTTTCATGCTTCCCCTCCTATAAATAGTGAATTTCATTCTCATTATATATAAATATCTTAATTAGTTTATTAAATATATTTATATCATGTTTAATTACCGTGTCCTTATTGATTTTAATTATCAATTTCATATAATTATTTTAACGAATCCTATTGGAATAGTCAATATTTTTTTAATTTCTCAGTTATTTAGATTAATCACTATATAAACAATTAATATGTAATTTATGAACTTTGTCAGTGAACCCATAAATTCATCTTTCATAAAATGAATTTATTAGATTTTCTTCATTACCTTTCCTGTTATAATGTATACCTGAAAAGTACACCATAAATACAAGTATAAAATTATATGATTAGAGGAGGTAACTATGAGTAGATTATTTGGAGGAATCTTTGATGATACTGATAAAAGAGAAGATAATGATGAAGGAAAGCTTCGTCTTCGCAAAGAGGAACTTGATATAACTAAAAATAAAGTGCGAACAGGTGAGGTAGAAATAAGTAAAGAGATTATAGAAGAAACAGAAACGGTTGATGTTCCTGTTACTCATGAGGAAGTTGTTATTGAAAGAAGAGCCATCCATAATGAGTCCTCCGATTCACCTATTGGTGATGAAGAAACCATTCGTATTCCTGTTAGTGAAGAAAAAGTTGAAGTAGATAAACATACCGTAATAACAGGGGAGATTTCAGCTTACAAGAGAGAAATAGAAGAAACTGAACACGTAGAAGAAACCTTAAAAAGAGAAGAAGCTCGCGTAAGTAAAACTGGTGATCCTGATATAGTTAGTGATGATACAGTTCGCTCTCTCCACTAAGTAATACTGTATAAAACGAAACCAAGAAACACCTCCCGAATCGTAAGTACGATTTGTGAGGTGTTTTTCAAAAGCACCTTAAATTATAGTTATATTACCTCATTCTTTATTACTTTGTTTAAAGTTAAAAAGATAAAACACTATGATTAAAGTAACTTTGGAGGATTAAATATGTCAAAAAAATTTATGTTTTATCAAGAAAGAACTGAGATGTCAAGAGGCGTTGCTATCGGTGCATTAGCTGGAGGAATTTTTGGAGCAGTGCTCGGTATCTTGAATGAAATAGGTACCTTAGTTATTCCCATACTTGGATTCATAATTACAGCTAGTCCCGTTAATGCAATCATAACTGGAACTGTATTAGGTATCTTTATTGGTGGCGGTATAGGGAGCCTAATAGTATTATATAATTCGCAAGCCGAAATTGCGGAATATGACTCATATGTGAATAATCACAAAAATCCAGAGCAGGTTATTAATGATATTAATACCGATGCAAAACTCCAACTTCGGAAAGAAAAGTTGGACATCGTCAAGAAGTGGATAAAAACAGGAGAAGTAGCTGTACACAAAGAAGCTTTTACAGTAGAAAAAAATATTACTGTCCCTGTGACCCGCGAAGAACTTGTAATTGAGAAAAAAGTTTTAAATACAGATTCTCCAGATCAAACGAATAACCATATTGAGACGATCCGAATACCTATTAGCGAAGAACGTATTGAGGTTACAAAGCATCCAGTAATTCTAGAAGATGTTGAAATTTATAATCATCAATTCCAAGAGATTGAGCATATTAAAGAAACCTTAAAAAAAGAAAAGCTTCATGTGAAAACTACAGGAAAATCTAAAGTTATAAATAAGAAGACTTAAATGACAATAAATAAAGAAAAGGGAGTAGTATTCTACTCCCCTGCTAATTTTGTTTTAAAATTATTGATGATTGAAAATCTGTTTTCGTATATTAATCTTTATTGTAAAAATAGTCAATAGTTTCTAAAATTTCATCTATTGTATTCATAATAAAGGGTCCATATCTTGCTATAGGTTCTTTTAACATTACTAACTAGTACTAACGTCAATGGTCATTTTTATCATATTAATTAATTCACACGTTCCGTAAAAATCCTAGGAATTTTTCTAAACTGTAAAATTCCAAAAGGAATCAATCCTATAAAAGTAAAAATGCTCAAAAACAAATATACTTTTTCAATACTAAAATGCTCGTATATATATCCACCCATAAAATTACATATCATAGAACCCACGCCAATGCTTAAAGAAGTATATATACCTAAAGCAGCTGTAGTTAATTCTTTTGGTGTATTTTCTCTAATGTATTGTGCTGCGGCAGAAAGATAAGTTCCAACAGAAGCTCCCTGCAATACGAACAAAATCAATATCAAAATAGGAGAAGGAGCAGAACTATACCAAATCCATCTTACAGCAGAAATACAAGTAGAAGCCATCAATACAGTTGTAAATCCCCATCTCTTTATAAAAAAATCACTATGTTTCATAAATGGAGCTTCACTAGCTGCAAATAGCAAAAAAGCAATTCCTATTCCCGCAAGATTTCCTCCTAAATCTTCATATAACAATCCAAAATATGCATTATTTGAACTGATGGGCCCAAAGGTAAAAAAGCAACCTATGAGAAAAAGTATATAATTAGGATTCTTAAAAAGTTGTTTTATACCATGAATTTGTCTGTGCTCCACTTTATGATGATTAATTTTTATACTCTTTATAAAAATTAAAGAGAGGAAATAAGAGATTCCATAAATATAAAATATAAAATACAGTTTAAAATATTGTGCCACCATTCCTGAAACAAAAACTGCCATTGCAAAACCAATAGACCCCCATTGTCGTATTGATCCATAGTTTATGCCAGAGTGCAGTGCCATGGAATCCGCCAAGGGACCTACCGCACTTTGAAATATATATAAGAAGATAAAAACTATAACTAAACCTAAATAACTTTTTATAGAAGACACTAAAATTCCAAGTAAAGCAGAAGCAATTATAGTGTTCATAAGAATTAATTTCAATTTTTGAGTTCTATCAGAAAGTATCCCCCAAAATGGTTGAAAAAAAATAGATAGAAATGAATTCATGGCCATAATTAAACCAATTTGTACACCATTTAAACCGCTCTGCTTAAGATATTGAGATAAAAGAGGAAAAAAGGCTCCCATTGCAAAATATATGAAATAAAATGACCCTAAATATTTTTTATATGTTTCCTTCATGATATTCATACCTCGTTTTCTATACCGATACTTCTAGGAAATATCAGTTTTATAATGTTAGAATGAGTACACAGTTGAGTTATTTATTAAAAATATCTAAATCCGCAGCTTTCGCATTTGATTCTAATTGCTCTACACTTTTGCATCCTGGAATCAAACTAGTCACAGCTATAGTTTGCCTTACCTAATATTTAATCTACTTCTGACAGAGTAAAGTTCTTTCCCTACTCTCCACCGAATTGCCATGTTCCTACACCAATTACAGATAAGTTTAACTCTGTTTTTCCAAGCTTACGATATTTCATTATCTTATATCGTTATCAAAAATCATAAAACCCTATAAAAGTCTATTAATCAGTACATCAACACACCCGAATTCATTTAAAGTTTTTCCACCAATGAATTTACCTATTCTGCATTAGCAAATATTTTAGCTACTCCTTTTCCTAATGCCTTTATTCCAATAATTATCATATATTTCACCCCAATTAATAGTAAAACATAAATGGATGCCAAATTCAATATAATGGGATTGATTCCTACATCTATTATATTGACTTAAGTGTATATTTCATCGATTTAATGCTTAATCTAATTTTTTCTATTTTTTTCACATACGAAAGGACTTGCATATAGCAATTATGCAAGTCCTTTCATGTATAATAAATAAAAATTAAACGAATTATTTAAATTAAATCTCAAAATCAAACCATCTAAAATAAGTTACCTATTAAGAAGAGTAATAAATTTAATGGTAATATTACCCTAAATAGATTAAATTACGTTCTTAAGCTGCCTAAGGGGTACGTTTTACTTCTCTACAATATATTCAAGTTTTTACCAACTTTTATTTTAGACCTAAAGCCCTTCTTTGCAACTAAAATCAGAATATAAACCAGGGTTTTCACTAAAACTTTCTAATGAGGAATACTTACTAACTAATTCCTTTACTTCTCTTTCTTTATTTTCTATAAATTCTACAAAGTCTATATAGCCTGAGTTTACTTTTAAATCAGCTAGCTCTATAAGGAATTTAGGTATTTTTTTTGCAGGTATATCTCCATAAACCTCTCCAAATCTTGCTACATTTGACCCTAATCTTCCATTGAAAGATATACCATATACAGGAATCACTCCATCATCTGTACGCTTTTTCTTTCCAGTAAGTCCTATAACTCCTCTTTGATGTTGTCCACATGAATTATGGCATCCTGATATAAACATTCTTGGCAATGCACTCTTTATTTCAACTGATGCATTCTTAAAAGCTTCAACTATACCAATTAAAAGCCCCTGAGAATCATTAATACCAAAATTACAAATTGTTGGTCCTGCACAGGTTATAGAATTATATATATTAAATACAGATGAAAACTTAGATGTTATATCTATTAGATTCTGTACATCTTTCTCTTTTAAGTCTCTTACAAAGAAACCTTGAGTTAGAGTTAATCTTATAGATGTTTCATAGTTTAAACTTGTTAGGAAATCTAATACCTTATCTAAATTATCAGTACTCATACTTCCATTTTGTGGATGAATATATACAGAGTAATATCCTGCTTGCTTTTGTGAGAATATTAGATTTTCATACTTCTTGTCCCATTGTGATTTATTATCTTCTACAGTATTCTGTGTCTTCTCTTCTTTTGAATCTATATTAAGCTTTAAGTCTTTTTCAGCTCTTAATTTATCAAGTTCATTTCTAAATAGTTGGATAAACCCTTCTTCTCCTAATCTCTTTACAACAAATCTTAATCTAGCTTTGTGCCTATTAGTTCTATCGCCTTCTCTTTCAAAAACTTGCTTCATTGCTTGTACATAATATAATGCATCTGCATCTTCTATGAAGTCTTCAAGTTTTAATGATACTGCAGCACCACCGCCAAGTCCACCGCCGGCATAAACTTCGAAGCCTTTTTTACCATCTACTATTTTTGCTACAAAACCTATATCTGCTATAGTAGCATTAGCTGTATCTTCTGGACTATTTGAAAAAGATACTTTATATTTTCTTGGCAACCTAAGGTTTGCAGGATCTTTCATCATATAGTTTGCAACTTCTTTCATATATGGAGTAACATCAAAAACCTCATCCTGTGCTACTCCTGAAAGGGGAGAACATGCAACGTTTCTTACACTGTCTCCACCAGCACCTTTTGTAGTTAATCCAGCCTTCACCAACTCTTCTAACACACTATCTAAATAATCGATTTTTACTGAATGAAATTGAATGTCTTGTCTTGTTGTAAAGCGTATCTTGCTTTCAGCATATTTTTTAGCTATATCACTTATCACTTTTAACTGATCTAATTTTACAACTCCACCCGGAATCCTAGGTCTTACCATATAAGTATCTTTTAATCCTTCTTTATAAATTCCCATAAAGGCACTGAAGGATTTAAAATTATCTAACTTACCTTCTTTATATTGTTGAAGATTACTTTTATATTCTTCTACACTTTTTAATATTTCTTCTGTAATTTTTATCATAATATCTCCTTTTAAATAAATAATTTTAATTTTTCAAACTGTACTATCACTAGCTTACGCACTAAACGATCGCCCTTGCTGTTTAAATCAATGCTACTGTCGCACTTTTAACAATATAGGTGATATTAACAAATCCTTATATTCAAATAGGAATTCATTATATATTTATAATATTATATTATAATTTAGATATCAAGAAATAAAATGTTCTGCTTCTTTAAGAACAAAAATTTTGCAATAAAAATCTTCACTGATTAGGTCTATTTAATACTTTGTAATAGCCGGCCACAGCTTCTTTCTTATCTCCTGAAACAACTATGTTTAAAAATAATATTGGCATAGAATTTTTAAGAATACAATAAATTTAATATTAGTTAATTTAAATTAGTTTTTACATCTATTTCTTTATTATTAAATATTACTGGAGAGGTAAATATTATGTTTGAAAATCGATCTGTTATACCCTTACTTTTATCTTCCATTGCAGGAATGTCCACAGTTTTGGGTGCATTTATTATTTTCTTTTCTAAATCACAAAATAAAAAACTTATAACTTTTGCTTTAGCATTTTCTGCAGGAGTTATGATAACAGTTTCTTTCACAGATCTCTTTGTATCTGCTGAGGAAATCTTAAGTAAATATCATGGAAATATTAACGGTGTACTCTACACCCTATTATTCCTTATTATAGGAGCACTAATGGCTATGCTTATAGATGAGTTTATACCTGAGGCTCCTCGTAAAGTTCCTAGTGAGAAGGCTGGAAAATTATATAGAATTGGATTTGTTTCTATGATAGCACTTATGATACACAATTTTCCTGAAGGAATTGCCACCTTTGTTTCTAGTTATGATAATATTACTTTAGGAAGTACTATAACATTAGCAATTGCTTTGCATAACATCCCTGAGGGCATTTCAATTGCTATGCCAATATATTATTCTACTGGTAGTAAAGCTAAAGCCTTCAAATATACCTTTATCTCAGGACTTGCAGAACCAGTGGGAGCTTTACTCGCCTTTTTATTTTTAAGACCTTTTATAAATGACATTATTTTATCTGTTATTTTTGCTACACTAACTGGAATTATGCTATATATTTCCTTTGCAGAGCTAATACCTACCTCAAGGCAATATGGGTATGATAAGGTTTATCTATTTTCAATCTTTTTAGGAATATGCATCATACCTTTAAGTCATGTTCTTATGGGTTAAAAGTAACTTAGTCACACTTTTAACCCATTTCATTAATATAGTTTTATAATGAAATAAAAGCACAATTGTAAGATATGGTGTTAATACAAAAATGGAGGTATTATTTTGAGAATACGAAATAAGATTCCTAAATGTAATAAAGAAAAAAATGCTCTATTATTAGGGGATGGTTGGATTTTAATAAAAGAACCTAAGAATATCATCCAGTCAATTATATTTTCAATCCCACTTATGATTTTCTTAGGATTTATATCTATATATATAATCAATTTGTTTTCGCCAATAACTTTGGCAGATTTCGGAGTTCAGCAACATAATTTTTCTATGACAATTAACGTTGTAGATATATTCATTATCATTATCTTTATTTATATTCATGAAATTATTCATTTGATTTTTGTACCAAACTTTTTAAATTCAGATAATACCTTTTTAGGACTAACGTGGTTTGGAGGTTATGCATATACAGAAGAAATCATAACAAAGGAGCGATATATATTCATTGCAGCTATGCCTTTCCTATTAATTTCAGTGGGAAGTATTTTAATTTTGGGGCCAATAGGGTATTTAACTCCTATATTGAAGTTTATTTGTATAATTAATGCAGTAGCAAGTTCAGTTGATTTTTTAAATATTATATTAATTTCTATACAAGTACCTAATAAAAGTAAAATTGTTATGAATGGAGAGTTATCCTATTATAAAACCACTTAATTTATTTATTCTTAAAATGTGAATTAAGGGAAGCCCAAATCGGGTTTCCCTAAAAAATAGTCATATATCAACATAGTCTAATTTTAAATTTATTATGTATACTCTACAAATTATTACTTTGATAATAATTTGTTAACTAATACTTTATTACTTTCTATACACTTACCACAAAACAATCTCCAGCTGTAAAAGTAAATTAAAATAACAGCAAATAAAAGTCTATATCTTAAATATTAGATATAGACTTTTATTTACATTATTAATAAATTTGTAAGTATATTTTAATGTGGGGTAATTGGGAAATTTTATCTTCTATCAATGCAATCAGTTGTTTAATATTTCATATACCTAACCACTGCTGACAGAAACTATAGCGAACCGCCAACAAAACACTGTAGCAGGACAAACATCCATTTCTCTTAATCTTCTATTGGCTTAAGATCTTTTATAGACATGAAGATGAAAGGAATAGGAAGTCCAAATATACTTAAAACAGTAAATAGTGTAGCCTGATCTGGCTTATACATCTTATAAATCTTGTTTAATGCAAACAGCATAAGAATATAGTTAGCTAGCGATAGTAAACTGCCTATAATTGGAGTCTTATTCAACACTATAACTAGTAGACTTGCAGCTGGAAGTACTAATTCTATATTTGGTATCTCATAGCTTCCAATCTTTAATGATTTAATTAACTTACCTAAAATGTACAATTGTAGTATAGGAATCCAAGCCATCCATGGATTTTCCAAACCTGCATCCATAGCCATCTTATAGAAGGCATAAGCAAAAATTATATAAAAAACAATACCTATTAATATGAAAACAAATACTAATAATCCGAAAATAGCCAAAGCCTCCATTAATAACATCCCCTTTATTTATTTTATAATTATATATATTCTATAAATCTATAAAATATATATAAAATTTAACATATCTTATACTATATTAAAATTTCCAATGCAGTTATACTTTCTCTCTTATTTCAATTGAACTTTTACTCTTTTCATAATAAATTTTTTAAGGGGCTGACTGAAAATAGAAATTCTTCCTTTCTATTTTGAGACACCCCCTGATTTCTATATACTTTATAATTAATCTATAAATTACTAAACTTCACTTATTATAGTGTTTGAACTTTGTCCATAAACTTTTTTCCAATCCTTAATAAATTCATTTACGCTCCAATCAGTAAGTGGATGCTCTAACATTTTGTCCATTATTTCCGGATTAACAGTTATTGAGTGTACTCCAATCTTTGAAACCTCATGAACCTGCTGAACATTTTTAAAGGATGCTGCTAGTACCTTAGTATCTAGATTATATACTTTTATTTGATCGATTATGTTTTTTACAACTTCTACTCCATTACCACTTATGTTATCTATTCTATTAACATAAGGAGCAACAAAATCTGCCCCACTTACTCCTGCCATTAATGCCTGTTGGGCTGTAAAAATGGCCGTTGCAGTTATTTTAAAATCTTGTTTTTTCAAAATCTTAATAGCTTTAATTCCTTGCTGAGTTACTGGAACTTTAACATATATGTTTTTACCTATTTTTTCTTTGAGATACTTTGCTTCCTCTATCATTTCTTCAGCTGTTGTTCCTAGTACTTGTGCGTGAAGCATAATATCTTCACCTATTATATTTCTAATATCCTGTAATATCTCTATAAAACCTTTATTTTCTTTTGAAATAATTGTTGGATTTGTTGTAACTCCGCTTAAAGGATATAAGTCATATGCCTTTTTTATAGCCGCCAAATTAGCTGTATCTAACATATATATCATTATTCATTCCTCCATTTCATATATATAATATTTTTAATTGTTGATATTAAATTTAATCTTTCTTATATATAAAAAATCTCATGTTACATACTCTTTATAGTAGTTTATTTTATATAAATAGAGGCTGCAAATTCACTTAAATCTGCAACCTCTATTTAATATTATTTCGCAAAATTAAATGTGATTTAACTCATTAGTTTCATGGTTAACCACTTTTATTAGTTATTTTAAATTCTTATTTAAGAATAGCTTAATGTATAAAAAGTTTTAAGAAGTTACCAAGAATAATACCCACAACACCGAAATCAGCATCGCTGAAAGTTGTATTTGCAAATCCTAGGTTTCCAAGTGTAGGAAGTAATAATACAGGTAAGAAGGTGATTAATAATCCTTGAGTAAAGGCACCTATTACAGCACCTCTTCTTCCACCAGTAGCGTTACCAAATACACCTGATGTAGCTCCACAGAAAAAGTGTGGTACAACACCTGGAAGAATAACTGGAGCTTTTAAAGCTATAAGTATAAACATACCAACTATCCCTCCAACAAAGCTGCTTAAGAAACCTATTAACACAGCATTTGGTGCATATGGATATACCACTGGACAGTCAAGAGCTGGTTTAGCATTTGGTACAATTCTAGATGCAATCCCTTTAAACGCTGGTACAATTTCTCCTAGGATTAATCTAACACCTGCAAGTATTACATAAACACCAGCAGCAAAGGTTATAGCTTGGATAATTGCAAAGACTAAGAAGTTTTGACCACCACTTATTTCATTCTCAATATATGCTGGACCAGCAGCTACAGCAACTATAATGTAAAGTATAGCCATTGTTAAGCTTATAGCCACAGAAGTATCTCTTAAGAATGTCAACCCTTGTGGAAAATTCATTTCCTCTGTTGATTTTGAGTTTTTACCAACTAACTTACCAATTCCAGCTGATAATATATAACCTACAGTACCAAAATGAGCAAATGCAATATCATCTTGCCCTGTAATTCTTCTCATTGTTGGTTGAGCTAAAGCAGGAAAGACAGCCATAACAAAGCCTAATAATACCGAACCAACAACAACTAAAATAGTTCCATTTAATCCACCTGCTATTAGTATAGCAGCAATCATACATGCCATATAAAGAGTATGATGTCCTGTTAAGAAAATATATTTAAGATTTGTCAGTCTAGCAATTAAAATATTCATTAACATACCAAAGGCCATTATAAGAGCAGTTTGAGTTCCATATGTCTTAAGAGCTAATGCAACTATGGCTTCATTATTTGGAACTATACCCTGAATATTGAAGCCCTGTTGAAACATACTACCAAAGTATTGAAGGGACCCTACGAGGATTCCTGCACCTCCACTAAGTACTAGGAATCCCATAATTGACTTTACCGTTCCTTTTATTGTTTCTGATTTAGGTTTATTCTGGGCTATGAGTCCTAAAAAAGCAACAAAACCTACTAATATAGCTGGAGTACTTAAAATATCCAACAAAAACTTTAACATATTAATTCTCCCCCCATCGAAAGTATGATAAATGATGAAAGCGTTAAATAATACCTAACTCTTTTAAAGTAGCAGAAACTTTTTCTTTTAATTCATTCATATCTAGCATATTATTCAATGATACAACTGCCTTTCCTAAACCTTGTAACTGTGAAGCAATATCTCTTGTTCCTACATAAATATCTGCTGGTGTTCCTTTTGCAGATCCTAAATCTGAATGATCAACCTCAATATTTGATACATTAAGTTCTTTTAGTACTTTTTGAATATTCATCTCAATCATAAAACTACTTCCAAGTCCACTACCACAACAAACTAACATTTTCATAATTAAAACCTCCAAAATATTAAATTTTTATTTAAAATATTTGCGTAATTAAACAGAATATAAAGATAGTTATTAAAATCTTAGGATATTTCTATAATCACTTAAAAGTGAAAACTATCATTTTTAATACTTATTTATTACATCAAGAATTTTTTGCTTAGAAGAAGCTTTGAGTATAGTAGTAAGATCCTTTGCATTCATAAATAAATCCATTAAGTCTTTAAGTGCTGCAATGTGAGAGTTACTGTCTATGGCTGCTAAAGTAATAATCAATTCTACTGGATCATTACATTCACTGCCAAATTCAATTGGTTTCTCCAAAGTAACTAAACTCATTGATAAAGTTTTCACCGAATTTTCTGGTCTTGCATGAGAAAGTACTATACCAGGAGCTATAACCATATATGGTCCTAATTCAGCAAAATTTTTAAAGATTGCATCTTCGTAAGCTTGAGTTATTATATTCTTATTTATTAATAAGGAAGTTCCTGCTTTAATAGCATCCTCCCAATTCCTACAATGTACTTTTACGCCTATTGTATCTTCAACTATCAATGATTTCAGCATATATACCACCTCTCTTTCAACCTTTATTTGCTGCCATTTCACGAAGTGAAATCTGACTAAAACTAAGTAATTCCTATGCCTTCCTGTTTAGCTTTATTTCTTGTAATCTTTTGTATTTCAATTTAATTATACTCTGGAAGAAAAATGATTAATATGAGTTATACAGCCTTTTCTGTTCCAATGTATTCGGAAATTTTGAACTATTTAAGTTCTAAGACTTCCTTAACTGCAGAAACAATATATTCCTTTGTCATCTCATACTTATTCATCAGGAATGGTAGCTTGCCCACTTCACCAAAGTGATCTTTTATACCAATAGCTTTTATAGGCACAGGACATTCATCACTAAGAACTTCACAAACTGCACTATACAAACCACCTATAATATTATGGTTTTCACAAGTAACCACAGAGCCAGTTTTTTTTGCAGAACTTATAATACATTCTCTATCAATTGGTTTAATAGTGTGTATGTTAATAACCTCAGCATTAATATTTTCTTCAGCTAAAATTTTTGAGGCTTCTAGTGCTTCATTAACCATAATACCTGAAGCTATAATGGTTACATCAGAACCCTCTTTTAAAAGATCACCTTTGAATAGATCAAATTGATAATTATCATCAAATACTGGTGGAGTATCCTTTCTAACCATTCTAATATAAACTACTCCATTATAATCTGCTATAACAGGAAGAGCCTTTAATAACTGCATTGAATCTACAGCCTCATAGATAACTATATTAGGTATACTTCTTAAAACACCAATATCTTCTACACTCATGTGAGTTCCACCATTTAGTTGAGAAGAAATACCTGAATCAGTAGCTATAATTTTAACATTTTGCTTGGCATAAAGCATGGATATAGCTATCTGGTCACATATTCTTCTTGAAGCAAAAGCAGTAAATGTAGATATAAAGGGTTTAAGCCCATATGCTGACATTCCTGCTGCTACTGAAGCCATATTTTGCTCTGATATACCTATATCTAAAGCTCTATCAGGAAATTTCTTTCTTAAAGAAAGTGTACCATTGGCAGAAGCTAAATCTGCATCTATTAATATTATTTTCTTATCTTTTTCCATAAGATCTTCGAGAGTTTTAGATAATACTTCTCTCATCTCTAATGTACTTACCATAACACTCCCCCCTTATATTAATTCCTTTAATGCTCTTTCTTTAACTTCATCAGTTATATTCATACTGTGATTTTTGAAGCCCATAGATTCTATAAATGAAATCCCCTTACCCTTTACAGTATTTAATATAATAGCAGAAGGTTTATCATGCAATTTTTGCGCTTCAATTATTGCTTCATGTATTTCCTCAAGACTATGACCATCTATAGAAAATACATTCCAACCAAAACTCTTCCACTTATCTTCCATAGGACTCATATTTATAATTTCTTCTAGAGAACCATCTAACTGAACCCTATTATAATCTACAAAACAGATAAAATTATCTAACTTAAATTGTGAAGCTGATAAAGCAGCCTCCCAAACTTGCCCTTCTTGGCATTCTCCATCACCTACCATGCAATAAATGTAGGCTCCATCCTTTTGAAGTTTTGAAGCATATGCCATACCCACAGCACAGGATATACCTTGTCCTAACGATCCAGTAGTCATATCAATTCCAGGGGTCCTATTCATATCACAGTGACTTGGGAGATTTGTATTTGATTTATTAAGAGTTTGAAGTTCGTTTAGTGGAAAAAAACCCTTATCAGCAAGTACTGCATAAAGTGCAGGACCTGCGTGGCCTTTTGATAATATAAATCTATCTCTACCTTGTTTTTTAGGGTCTTTAGGGTCTATATTCATAACTTTATGATAAAGTACCACTAAAGCTTCTACAGCAGAAAAGCTTCCCCCAATATGACCAGTACCTATGGAGTGGATTTCCTCCAATATTAACGAACGGATATAACTACACTTTTTAGTTAAAAATTCAAGTTCAGTTTTATTCATTTTATCTCCTCCTTATTTGAGGTCATTTCATAGACAAACAACTTCATAACTTAATTAAGTAATGATTGAAGTGTTTATCTTTAGTAGGCTCTATGCCTGCTTAGTTTTATTTTTTGTAATCATTTACCTTATGATTTAATTATAATTTTGAAGATAAATAATTAATATACGTTATAGAATCATTTCTCTTCCAATGTATTCGGAAATTTTCAACTATTTAAATTCTAAAACTTCTTCTAGTATTAAAGAACGAATGCGACTATATCTTGAGGTTAAAAATTGAACTCAGCTTTAGTTATTTTGAATATTTAGTTATGATATCCATAACCTCATTTTTGGAGATTGAATTCATTATCTTAGATAGTGAATCTTTATCATTTAACAGATCCATTAACTGTGAAAGAACTTTAAGATGTTTCTCTCCATCAGTAGTACCAAACGTTATTATAAGTCTTACTGGATCATTAATAGAACTTCCAAACTTAACTGGATATTTTAATGTTAACAGGCTCATACATACTTGTCGCACACCATTTTCAGGCTTAGCATGAGCAAGTACAATTCCCGGTGCTACTACCATATAAGGCCCTATTGTCTTAAGGTTATCTATTATTGCCTCAGTATATTCAGCTGTTACATATCCGTGTTCAATAAGCATAGAGCACCCAATTCTTATAGCCTCTTCCCAATTATTACAGTTCTCTTTAAGTTTTATAGTGCTCCACTTTATAAGATCAGATAGCACCAAAAGAGATTTATTTAACGGGATAGAATTATCTTTTTTTATTTCATACATAAACTCACACTGAAGCTGCTGTTTATCCTCAATATCACAATATTTTTCTACTATAGTAAGCAATCTATTTACTAAGTCAAGTTCCTTTAACGAAGAATAATTTTTATATTTAGGCTTTAAGAAACTTTTCAGTCTGCTATAATCCTTAGGAAGTAATATTGGATTTACCTTAACATATTGGTTTTCTAAAAGCTCTGGAATATTTACAGTGGTTATGATGAAATCGTAAGTGAATTTATCTATATTTTTAACTGCTCTGCTGCTAACAGTATCTACTATTTGGATTTGAAATTCGGTTTTAAGTTGAGAAGCGAGCATTTTAGCAGTTCCTATACCAGTGCCACAGACCAAAATAACCCTTACTTTTTTATAAAGCCTATCCTCAAGATTTCTCATAGCAGCTCCAAAATGAAGCATTATATATGAAATTTCATGATCATCTATAGATTTTCCCACATAATTCTCTAAATGTTTTGTAATTATTTTAGTATTAAAAAAAAGCTCGCTATAATTAAGTTTTATCTCATTAAATAAAGGATTAATTATATTCAAGCTGTATTTTATTCTATAAAGACTTGGTCTCAAATGAAGAAGAAGGCCATCAACTAACTGATTTCTTTCAGCTTGGAAACTTACCCCATAAATGCTTTCAAATTCATCTACCATCACACAAATTACATCATAAAGGTTATTTACTTCAAAGTTATTGTCCATGAAGATATCATTATTCTTTAAAATTTTAGCACCAAGAAGATGAAACACTATATAATTAGCTTCTTCCTTAGGTACTATAATAGAGTAACGTTTTTGAATTTTAGAAACAATTATGTTTGCTACTTCAATTTCCTTATAATGCATATTTTCATCTATTGATGTCTTAGGAAGATATAGATTTTTATTTAGCTGTATTCTCTTAATCATTATTGCAAGATGAGTAATAAGACCTCCATACGCTTCATCGCTAAACTCTTTATTTAAATGATTTTCTGCTTCTCTTATCACAGAATCAATAAAATCTATATCTATTTCAGAAAAAAGAGCTTCAAATTGAAGAGAATTTATTTTTGAGCTTCCTTTCTTGGTGTTTATATATTTAACAATGTCCTCTGAAGAAAGAGTTTGAGAAGTGATTTCAGTAAGAGCCCTTCTTTTTATTACTTCATCACCATCAATATAAGCTCCAATTTTAGGTTTTTTATTAAGAGTTAGCCCTCTTGAGTTCAGCCAGAACTCCACTTCCTTTAGTTCTTTTAAGACAGTATTTTTAGAGATACATAACTTAGATTGAAAACGTGAAATATTAATTGGAGTAGTGCTTTCTAACAGTTTTGTAAGCATAATGTTAAATCGTTCTTCCTTGGAGTATACATATTGGTAAGGAGTATACTCTTCTATAAAACTATCAATATATTTTTCAAGTTCAGGACTTAAGTTCAATTTAATTCCTTTAATATGCTGCCTTTCAAAATAGTTAAAACCTTTACCAACTAAAAAGGCCTCTATCTTATCAATTTTATATCTTATTGCTCTATCCGTAAGGTTATATTTTTGTGATAACTCTGTGACCTTAACAAAATCTTTTTTTTCCTTAAGATGTAACAATATATCTATACAATCCTTGTTTAAGTCCATATAAATACCTACCTCTTGTATTAATTAATTTATATTTGTCCTTATAATAAATTATAGTTTAAGTTCCATTTTAAGGAAACTAGCGTTGTAATAAAAAAGTTACATATAAAAATTTCAAAAAGCTGATTAATAATAAATTTCTATTGGCTTGGCTTCAGGTATGTACATAGCCTAATACGTAAAAATAAAATTAGTCTATATCCAGTGTTATATTGTGTAGTAACGCTAGATATAGACTAACTTTATAGTATAAGATTATCCATTGAAAAACTTGATATCTATTTAAATTGCTGGTTTTATAAATTTTTTAACAACCTCTGCTATAGCATCATTATTGTTGTCATTCCTAGTAATATAGTCTGCGACTTCCTTTACATAATCCTTCGCATTTTTAACCGCAATGCCTAGACCTACCTTTTTAATCATTTCTATATCGTTCTCATCGTTTCCAACTGCTATGCACTCATCAATAGAATATCCATAATGTTTAGCTAGAATCTCAAGCGAGTTTCCTTTATTTAAACCTTTTTTTGTTATTTCTATTCCGTTAAGTCCTGAACCTACTACTTCTATATTAGGTATTTTCTCAAGCCTATCCTTAATTTCCTGAATCAAGTTTAAGTCATCATTACAAATCTCAATCTTTGTAACTATAGAATTATTTTTTTCAAGATATTTTTTTGCATCTGATATTATATGTAATTCAAGTCTATATTCCCTTGGAAGAGTTAAGTTCATTTCATAATAGTGTTGTATTGTGCTTTCAAATTTTTCAGCACAAACTATGTCCTGATCAAAAAACTGATAATAAACATTAGCATAATCTTTTCTTAACATATCAATTATTTTAAATATAGTTTTCATATCTATAGACTCATAACGAAGTTGTTTATTATTATCATCAAAGATAACACTTCCATTACCTGCTATTACAGGTTGATTTTTTGGCATATCTTTTAATAAATGTCTAAGAAGTGATGGTATATTCTTCCTGAACAAACTACAACCTTTACTCCTGCCTCTGCCGCTTTTCTAACAGCGTTAAGATTACCTTCTGTAAGATTACGCTCTTCATTTAAAAAAGTACCATCCATATCAATTGCTAATAATTTGTATTTCATAGTTATCCCCCCCTAATTATATATTGATAATATGCAAAATATTAGCTAAATTTGTTATAAATTACAAAAGACCACTTAATATTTAAATTAATTATACATATTTTTCCAAAAAAATATCAACATAAAATTAATATTTTAAAAACTTTCACATGAAATTTATGAACTTACACATATATTTTTATATATATAAATAGTTATCTCTTCATATTATGAATGGTTATTTACGGATATATTTTAAGTCATCCCAAATATTACATACTAACAAAAAAATAATATATCTGCAGTAATATAACGGGTTTACTTTAGAGGTGCAAACCACAAAATTACAGTCATTTTTACAGTAGTTTTTGCAATAAAAAACCTATGCTTTAATTAATATTTCAGTGTAGGTTTTTACTTTGATTATTAAGTTGTTGTTGAATAATATATGAATAGTACGTAAGATTACTACAAATAATATTAAAAAGAAACTTCACGAAGTGATATCAAAAAATATAGGTGGGGTGTTAGTATGAGTGATAAATCTAAAGTTATAAAGGTAAAGAAAAATCCTCAGGGAGATATAACTGATGTAATGCTTGAAAATGGGAATGTATATTCAATAGACGAAGCAATAATGATGGCAAAGGATGATTTGATAGAGGGTGTAAACATTGGAAAGGCAAAAAATGGTAGGGAGTACTTGAGAAGCAATCCTAATGGGGATCAAGGTGATAATCTAGAAAATAAACCAATTTTTTAAGCTTTAAGCAGAAACGATGTAAATTTTTTATCAATACCTAAATGAAAAAATATTGATAAATAGGGGTAAAGGATATATTATACATGCATAATATATCCTTTTTTATTTAGTCTTTAGATAACCTATTAATAAAATTGTTTATAACTTTTAGTTCATAAAATAAGAATATTACGTAATAGTATCCTACTTTTCTTAAAATACATATTATAAGTAATATAAACAAAGAGATTAGAATTAAATATTCAGTTGAAATAAAATAAGCCTTTAGGATTTCTTTTATAATCAATGGTGCTAAAAAGTAATTTGGGTGAATGAACTGTCACTCATTTTTACAAGCATTTTTGAAGGTGTAATAAATTTATTACATCTGTTTTTTGTACTGCAAAAACTAATATAATTTTAAAGAAAAATGCCTTTAAATCCTTTATTTAAGTCATATAAAAAGAGTGCAAAAATCAATATAATTTTGTACTCAAAAGTTAGTGTATTTTTTGTTTTTGCACTCCTAAAGTAAACCCGTTAGCAGTAATATGACCCTTCATTTTTCTAATTATATATATCAGAAAACTCTATTTTAATTCTTTCCACTTTGTCTTCACTTGTACAGATGCTAAGTTCAGTAGAGCCTTTATCTTCATGTACCAAATTTACAGGAATCTCTATTCTAAACTCACTTCCTTTACCCGGGGTACTTTCTAATTCTATAGTTCCATTATGTAAGGCTACTAATTCTTTGACTAATGAGAGACCTATCCCACTTCCCTCCCTAGTTCTCGATAAAGACTTGTCCACTTGAACAAACTTTTCAAATATGGAGGATTGTTTTTTAGCAGTTATTCCTACTCCAGTATCTTTAACAGATATAACTATACTATTCACCTTATTGTATATACTAACTTCTATACTTCCACCACTAGAGGTAAATTTTATAGAATTTGATAATAAATTAAGTATTATCCTTTCCATGGCATCTAGGTCAAACGCCATCACTTTTTCCTCTATTTCTATATCAAAGGTAATAGAACTACCTTTACTTTCAACATAATCAGCAACTGATAGTACAATATTTTCCACTACACTTACTATATCGTCATTCAAGTGTTGAGTAAAAAAATGCCCTGCATCAATCTTTGTTATATCAATAAGATTGCCTATAATTCTGAGAAGTCTATAGCAGTTTTGCCTCATTATACTTATATACTTTTCTACACTTTCTTGTTCTTCGTTAAATGCACTAGTTTTCAATGTATTGATCCCAGGATTTTTCTCCCGAACCCATATACTCGATTTTTACATTTATATTTTTTTTACTATCTATAAACTGTGAATTTATTGAAGATATAATTTCGTCAGTCCATTGCTTTGATTCATATCTAGATAAAATAGTACTTTGGCTTCCATAAGAACTTATAATAAGTACATTTTTTTCCCCTATACCCTGAGCAAGAACCGGTCTTGGAAAAAGTAGTAAAAGTGTAATAAAAGATACAAGAAAAATACATTATTTTTTATATTTATTATACTTAAAAATAATTAATCGCTCCTAAAAAACGTAGTACTTTTAATAGTGTGTTTTTAATTATGACTTCTAGCAGTTAAAATGATACTAATATTGCAGCATTTCTTTTCTTACAAAGGCCACTTTGTCCCATTTCTTAGTTCTCCATCTTCTCCCAAGCATAAATACGACTATCATTCGTCACATGCAAAAGCCATCCTTATACTTGCAATGCAAAAGTCCAATTAAATTCCCCAAAGATAGTAAATGCAACACTTTTTTCCTGTCATATTAATTCAATTCTACAAAGTATATGTTTATTGAGTGTACATAAATTAAAAGTTAATAGGCATAGAGCCTATTAACTTTTAGTCAGATTTCACTTCGTGAAATTACAGCAAATAAGAAATTATATAGTTTCACAATTATGCACTTTGATTTTGCCGGTATTGTTGGTACACTTCCAATTAAACCTTCCTCAATATACTTTACCTTTATCTACTAACTATGAAGTAAATATACTCTCGCTTCGTAAGGTTTTAATTCAAAGGATTCTATACTACCAGCGCACTCTGTTGTATAATTTCCTACAATAAATTCTTTAGAATTATATTTTATCTCTTCAGGTAGATTGAAAACTGGAGTATTCTCTGTAAAATTGCAGATTACAAGAAGCTTCTTATCTCCTAAAGTTCTTGTGTACGAATATATCTCTTGATGGTCTTCAAGGATTAAATTGTAAGTTCCGTATACTACAATCTCATTTTTCTTACGTATACTAATTAATTTCTTATAGTAGTTAAAAATAGAATCCTGATCATGTAACTGAGATTTTACATTAATTTGTCTATAATTTGGATTTACTTTTATCCATGGAGTATCAGTTGTAAATCCTGCATTTTCACTGTCATCCCACTGTACAGGTGTACGAGCATTATCTCTTCCTCTTCCATAAATTGCTGCCATCATTTCTGCTGAATCTTTTCCTTTAATGTTTACCAGTTCGTTGTATGCATTTATAGTTTCGATATCCCTATACTCTTCTATGGACTCAAAAGCTACATTAGTCATACCTATCTCTTCACCTTGATAAATGTAAGGAGTTCCCTGCATCATATGAAGACAAGTTGCTAACATTTTTGCTGACTGTTTCCAATACTTTTTATCATTCCCAAAACGTGAAACTACTCTAGGCTGATCGTGGTTATTCCAGTATAGACTATTCCATCCTCCATTTTCTAATCCTTTTTGCCACTTAGTCATGATTCTCTTTAGGTCATTTAAATCAAATGAAAGATTGCTCCACTTACCATCTGGTCCATCACCTAAGCCCATGTGTTCAAATTGGAAAACCATATTAAGCTCGTTTCTATCGTTACCAACATATTTCATAGCTTCTTCTGTGGTTACCCCTGGAGTTTCTCCTACAGTCATTATGTCATATTTAGATAATACTTTACGATTCATCTCATTTAAAAATTCATGAACCCTTGGCCCATTAACAGAATATGGTCCAAAATCTCCATATAGACTTGTTTCTCCCTTTGGACCATCAGGGAACTGTTGATCCTTAGAAATTAAATTTATAACGTCCATTCTAAATCCATCAATTCCTTTATCTAGCCACCATTTCATCATATCATATACTTCATTTCGTACCTTTTTATTTTCCCAATTTAAATCTGGCTGCTTTTGGGAGAATAAATGAAGGAAATACATCTCTGTGCTTTCATCATATTTCCATGCAGAACCGCTAAAGCAAGATCCCCAGTTGTTTGGAGGTTGTCCATCTACACCCTTTTTCCATAGATAATAATCTCTATATTCATTATCTATGGATTTTCTACTTTCTATAAACCATTGATGTTCATCAGAAGTATGATTTACTACCAAGTCCATCATGATTTTTATGCCCTTATCATGAGCTTTTTTAAGCAACTTATCAAAATCCTCCATGGTACCAAACTCTGTCATAATATCTTGATAATCACTGATATCATATCCATTATCGTCATTTGGAGATTTGTAAACCGGAGAAAGCCAAATAACATCAATGCCGAGCTCCTTTAAATAGTCTAACTTCTCTATGATTCCTCCTAAATCTCCTATTCCATCTCCATTACTATCTTTAAAACTTCTTGGATATATTTGATATACAACACTTTCTTTCCACCATGCTTTATTCATAATAAATCCTCCATTCATTAATAATAACATCCTTTTGAATTAATATATTTCTATTTAATATTACTTTACTGCTCCTTGAGTAACTCCATTTATAATCCACTTTTGAGCTATGATATACACAAGAACCATTGGTGATAGAGCCATTAAATAAGAAGCAAAAGCTAAGTTATAATCTGTTCCAAATTTTGATTGGAATACATATTGTGCTAAAGGTAGTGTAATATCTGCTTGATTGTTTAAAATGATCAGTGGTAACATAAAGTCGTTCCATGCCCATAAACATGTAAGGATTGCAACAGTCGCATTGATAGGAGACATTAATGGGAAAATAATTCTCCAGAATACTCCCCAAGTGCTGCACCCATCAACAATCGCTGCTTCTTCTAAAGCTAATGGGATTGAACGAATATATCCTACATAGATAAACGTATTGAATGCAATTCCATACACAACGTAGAGGAATATAAGTCCTGCTGGGCTATTCATACCTAAAGCAGATGTCTGCTTTACAATTGGAAGCATAATAATTGGGAATGGTACAAACATAGCACTTAAAAAATAGTAATATAGGAATTTAAAAATCTTTTTACGCTGCATATATCTAGCAATAGCATAAGCAACCATGGAATTTGTTAAAACAGTTAAAACTACTGTAACTATCGTGATAAATGCACTGTTTTTTAATGCATTGAAAAAGTTTGTAGCTTCAATTGCTCGCGTAAAGTTTTCAAAATGCAACCCAATCGGAAGTGAAAATAACGAATCTGCTAATTCTTGTGGTGTTTTTAGTGCAATAGAAATTGCTATATATAATGGAAATAAGATAAAGATTGTTCCAGCTGCTATTAAAGACGTTACAACCCAATTTGTTTTCTGTTTCATTACATATCCACCTCCCTTTTTTGTAGGAACTTAATTTGTAAAACTGAAATTATTATAATAACAATAAAGTATACAACGGAGTTTGCTGATTGATAAGCAAATTCGCCTCCTGAAAATCCTGATTTATAAACTAAGAATGCAATAGATTCAGTTGCTCTTCCTGGACCACCGCCAGTTAACGCTACAACTTGATCAAAAACCATTAGGAAGTTTTTCATTGCAAGCACCATGTTAATTGTGAAGAAAGGTGCAATTATTGGGAAAGTAATTTTCCAAAACTCTTGCCATTTACCAGCTCCATCTAGCGCTGAAGCTTCATATATATCTTCAGGTACTGTTTGTAAGCCTGATAGATATAAAATTGTATTGAATGCACATGCTTGCCATACAGCAATAACTACAACTCCAATCCAAGCTAATTTATCATCACCTAAAATATTAGCAGCTAATGCCTCTATGCCAAGCTTTGTTCCTACTACCGGAAGAACATTGGCAAATATATAGTTAAAAATGAATCCTATAATAAGCATACTTAAAACATTAGGAAGAAAATAAGTTGCTCTAAAAAAGTTCTTAAACTTTATTTTAGAATTAAGTCCTAGTGCAATTAGAAGACTTAATACATTTACAATAATAGTAGTAACAATTGCAAATTTAAATGTAAACAAATAAGAATTTAATATGTTAGTATCTTTTAGAAGATCTAAGTAATTTTTAAAACCAATAAAATTATACTCTAAACTTAATCCATCCCAATTCGTAAATGAATAGTAAATACCTTGTATTACCGGGAATGTGTGAAAAGCGGCAAATAAAAGAACTGCAGGAATCGTCATTAAATATATTACAATATCAATTCCTTTTTCCTTTACAGTTTGTTTTTTCTGAAACGGAATTATTTTCTTCAAAGCGATTGAGAAATTACTTTCACTCATAAACTCTCCTCCTTAATTGTGGTTGGAAAGAAATTGAGCTTAAAGCCCAACTTCTTTCTTAAAACCTTTATTTTTTACGGCTTTTTAAGCTATCCCATTGTTTATCTAAATTTGTTAAGAATTTATCTACATCTTTGCTCTTAACTAATGCTTGAAGTTCTCTATCTATGCTAAGTGCAGGTGGAATACGATGATCTGGGAAGTCAACCAATGCACCCTTTTCGAAGCTTTCTTTTAACCCACTAAGAGCTGAATCTTCTTGTGTAATACCTGTAATAGCTGAAAAACATTTTTGTTCATTAATATATGTTTTTGCTGTTTCTTCTTTTAATAAGAAATTAATAAACTTTTTCGCTTCTTCTGGATGTTTTGATGTTTTACTTAATGAAAGAAGTAAATCTACACCAGAAACCACTTTTGTTTTTGATGGATCGTTTGTTACTGGAAGTGGGAAAACTCCTAAATCAATGTCTGGATTTGCTTTTTTAATTTCTGCAAGTGCCCAAATTCCTTGTAAATACATTACTGATTCACCTTTACCAAAAGCTACATTTCCATCAGAATATGTCTTACCGAAAATGTCACTTTGACCATATTCAGTTAATTTGAGATATTTATCAACTGCTTCTTTATAATTTTCTTTAAAGGTAGTTTTTCCTTCAGCACGATCAGCAAAGAAATTATCTCCTTGTGTATTTCCAACAAAAATATTAAATGGTGGTAAGGTTGTCCAAGAATCTTTTAATGTTAAGTAGAATGGTATTTTTCCAGCAGCCTTTATTTTATCAGCCACAGCTATAAATTCATCCCAAGTTTTCGGAACAGTAAGTCCAAGTTCTGCAAACATCTTTTTATTATAAATTACCCCAGCCCCATTAGCAGCATATGGAATAGCATAAACCTTATCTGTTCCCGCTACATCTTTTACCATTTGTACGTATGCTGGTTGAATATTTTTTAGTTGTGGTGAATTTGACAGATCTTCAAATACACCTGCTTTTGATACGTCAGCAAAAGTTGTATCTGCTCCAACAGCAACTACATCTGGAACATCTTTTTTTGCAACACGAGTTCTAAGAACAGTTGATGAATCAGGTGTATTAGTTTGAGTAATCTTAATATTAGGATTTTCTTCTTCAAACTTCGCAATCAGCTTATCAAATGTACCTTTTGCTTCAGTTTTAGATTGCAAAAATTCAATCTGCACCTTTCCATCTGACTTAGACTGTGCTGTCTTACTAGAACATCCTGCAAATAATGAAGCAGCCATAATTCCTGTTAATACAAATGACAATAATTTTTTACTTAGCATATTGATTTCCCCCATTTTCAAATCTTTATTTGATTTATTAAAAATTTAAGCACTTCTAATAATCTTCTATCATCCCCTTACCTTCTCGTTAAATGAATTATATATAAATTTAAAAGACATTACTTTAGCCTTAGAATTTATCCACAATAAGTATTAACGAATCAAATCAAACGTTTACCTAAGTAATATTTATATATATATATAATATTTATTGTATTATTTAGATAAATATATAACATTACTACGATATACTGTACATTTTAATAAACAAGTATTTATAAATGGACTTATTTTTTAATATCTTGGTTAAGCGTTTACGTAAATCTTTAAAGAAAAACCAGCTTATGTAAGCTGTTTTACTGTACTCCTCTCCACAATTGAATGCGGCAAAATAGTACTTTCTGGCTTCTCATTTGTTTCAATAGTTTTTAAGATTTTCTGCATCGCTTTTTTCCCCATTTCATATAGAGGTTGAGCTACTGTAGTTAACGGAGGAATTGCCATCTCTGCTACTTTTGTATTATCATAACCAATAATAGATAATTCATCAGGTATAATAATTTTTCTCTGATAAGCTACAGATAATGCGCCAACTGCCATTTCATCACTAGCTGCAAAAACGGCAGTGAATTTTTCAGTTTCTTCTAGTAATTCTTCCATACACTTAATCCCGCTTTCATAGCTGAAATCTCCATACTTTATTAGTTTAGAATTAACTTTTAATCCATAATCCTGAAGGGCTTGTATGTAGCCATTTACCCTTGGTTTTCCAGCTATAGGATCTGTTTTATCTTTATCTCCACTAATCATTGCAATATCCTTATGCCCTTTTTTAATAAGATATTGAGTAGCCGAATAAGCTGCTTGTTGATCATCCACTTTCACATATGGCATCTGAAATCTAAAGGACATAGTAGATACCAATATATATGGAATTTTTAATAATTCGATTGCTTTATAAAGTTCTTCCGTTATATTTATGCTTATTATGATAATTCCATCTACTTGACGTTCCCCAAGAACTTTAATGTAATCCAATGCTCTAACCCCATTTACACCAGTATTGCACACAACTACGCTATAGTCATTTTGATGTGCAGTATCTTCTATACCATTTAAAATTGCAGCATAGAAATTAGTAGCTACATCTGGCAGTAAAACACCAATGGTACTAGTATTTTTCATTACAAGTCCCCGTGCAATAGCATTTCTCTGATATCCAAGTTCTTCTACAACACTTAATACTTTTACTTTTGTTTCTTCTGAGTATCCATCGAGACCATTTAAGATTCTTGAAACTGTCGCAACTGAAACATTCGCTTTTCTTGCTACATCTTTAATAGTCGGTTTCATACCTACTTTCTCTCCTATCGTAACGTAATCGTTTAACATATTTTTAGTATATACCTTTTTGGAAAATATGTCCATGATATTATTTCGACATATTTTTTTATTTTTAAACTAAAAACTTAATATATTATGGGCTAAGTAGTAGCTTTTAAAATCTTTCATTACAAGCCCTCTTGTATGATATTTCATTAATAGCCTCTCTCTTCTACGATGCTTAATACTATTCTTTCGTTTCTTCTAAGTATTCATTGAGATATTTAAGCTTGCTGAAACTACCTCAATGAAAGCAACTTCGATTCTTCCTACGCCTTTAATTATCGATTTCATATCACATACACTCTTGCAATCTACGTAATCGTTTAATATTGTTTAAATATATACTATTTTGGAATATATGTCCATAGTATTTTTTCCACAAACAGAATGAAATATGATATTAACGTAGATTCCTCGTATAATTTATAAACTGCCATTGTCATCAAGGCTTTACTTATATTTTCTACTTAAACAAACCACATACTGAGAAGTGTTTAAACCTTTTCAGTTTGTTTTCTAAAGAGTTTTGGATTTTTCTTCTGACTTTACAGTTTCATTTATTACTGGTGATACTTGATGAGTTTGACCACATCTCCTCCAATAAGGGGTGGTGGAGCGACATTTCACCAACAATGTGAATTTGTGTGTTAAAACAAAAAAATCACCATGCGAATTTCATACTGACGGCATTATAAATAAGCCTATTTTTAAAACAATAAAAAGCTCCTCGACTTATTAGAAATCAAGGAGTTTAATGACATTGTTCAACTATTAATTTATATTTTCCACTTAGGCTATAATTAGAATAATACTATACACTTTTGTTAAAATATCTATCTTCTTATAATGCTATAATCAAAAATGTTCCTGTCATACTCTTCTTCCATAATACTTGATCTTAATAAAAAATCTGCAGTTGATTGATTCATAGCTACTGGAATGTCATATAGAACAGCTATCCTCAGAAGAGCTTTAACATCTGGATCATGTGGTTGAGAGGTTAATGGATCCCAGAAAAAAATCATAAAGTCTACTTTGCCATCAACTATTGCTGCACCAATTTGCTGATCTCCTCCAAGAGGGCCACTTTTATATATTTTCACTGGAAGTAATGTCTCCTCAGTAATAAGCCTTGATGTGGTGCCTGTACCACAAAGAAAATGTCTTCCAAGCAAATTACTATTATTCTTAACCCAATTAATTAAATCAGTTTTTCTGTTATCATGGGCAACCAACGCAATATGTTTTTGCTTTCCTATGTTTTTTTTAATCATTAATATCACCTCTGTACTATTAATCACTTAATGATATAAGCTGGTATAACGCATCGGATATCTTATAAAATAACGCCTATTCCACTATTTAAACGTATACACCTTGCCATAACTTTGGTACACCATAAAGCGCAAACCTCAGTTGTTTTAATACACCATGTTCAAACCTATTTAATTCTAAAATCATAAACATATCTTTTAAAATTAATTTACTCGTATTTCCCAACAGTCGATTACCTTCTATTCTCTGATTGAGAACAGAAGATTCTCCAGGATACTGAGCAACTCCCTGTAAAGGGAGTTGCTCAGTATCCCATTTGTGTGACATAGATTTTATACCTCAAAATTCATAATTATCTTCCATTCTTAAAATCTACATTATATTGTTAAATCCAAAAGCTTCTGTAATAGGCATAAGTGAAGCTCCTAATATATTGGAATCCTCCTTAAGTTTTGCAAATAAAAGTTTAACATCACTACTATTATATAAATGACATTCAGAAAAGATTTTCTTTTCTAATAAAGGAAGCAATATATCTTCATAACGACTTATCTCTCCACCTATAACTATATAATCTGGATTAAATATATATATGAGGTTTTGAATGCCTATCGCCAGTTCCTCTGAATATATTTCCAAAGCTTTAAAAGCTTCATCCTCTCCCATTTTATACTTATCAAATATGATTTTTATATTCTTTACTTTTGCGGAAGTTAATTCTTCATAATATTTAATAAGAGCTCTTTTAGAAGCAGTAGTTTCCCAGCAACCTTTCTTACCACAGCTACAGACTTTGCCAAATTTATCTATAGTCATATGTCCTATTTCTCCAGCTTTACTATTCCTACCTCTATGAACCTCTTGCTTAAAAATTATTCCTCCACCAATTCCTTCAGTTATGGAAATATAAATGAGATTATCCATTTCCTTAGCTATTCCAAGAATAGCTTCTCCTAAAGCACCTGCATTGGCTTCATTTTCAATAAAAATTGGAATATTTAGCTCAGCTTTTAAAGGCTTAAAATCTAACTCTCTTAAATTAAAATTAGGAGCAATGTCTAATTTAAGCTCCATATTATTTACTATACCTGGAAGAGAAATTCCTAGACCTAATACCTTGGAAATTTCTATATGACTATCTTTTAAAATTTCTTTTACTGTAGACTTTATGATATCTAAGAGATTATTAAAATCTAAATCTTCTATCTGAACTTTAACATCTTTAAGTATAGTACTATCTAAATCTGTAAGTATTACTCTTACAAAGTCTTCACATAAATCCACACCTAGAGAAAAGTATGAAGTAGGAATAAACCTCAATATTATCGGTTTTCTTCCCCCTGTGGAGCTAGCTATACCAGCTTCTTCTAATATTCCTTCTACTATAAGTTCTGCTACTATAGTAGAAACTGTAGGAATACTTATATCTAGAATCCTAGCAATATCTTGTTTTGTAAGTTCTCTTTGTTCAGATAATAATCTTAATATCCTTTTTCTGTTATTTACTTTTATAGCACTTTGATCTAAAATAAGCATTTTATCACCATTTATCTAATATAATATTTAGGTATCATACCCTAGGTACAATTTTACACTATCTTATATAAAAAAACTATAGAATTACTCGTTTAAAATATATTGATTGACTTTATTATAACATAAAAAAATACTTTTTAAACAACTTTTTAAATCCTTCTTACAAAGTGCATAAAAATGCTTTTATATATGATATAGTCTTTTTGTATTATAAAACATTTCTATATATTCAAAGACCTAGCCTACGGACATCTAAAATCAGAATAATTAAAACATTAGTTTTTAAGAATTTATTATTCTGAAAAATATAAAACCCACTTTTTTGTGATGTAAAATTGATTTGCAGGTAAAACTTACTATGAAGGATGGCTTTTTATGATCAATGGTAATATGTTACCTAGTTAAAAATTTATACATAGTTGTGTGATTATATCGCTCTCCTGCCTTTAATATCGGGGAAGGAAAATGCTCATGTTTTACTGAATTAGGAAAATACTGAGTCTCAAGGCACAAACCACTGTTTTTAACGTATCGAGCACTATCTTTGCAACATTCAGATTCGTCAAGATAATTTCCAGTATACAGTTGTATCCCTGGTTTAGTTGTATAAACTTCCATCAATCTTCCATTGGATGCATCAAATACTTCAGCAGCCTTCTCTGCTTTTTCTCCACTTACATTCAACACCCAGTTATGGTCATAACCATGTCCAAAGGCTATTTGTTCATATTCACTAAATATTCCTGATTCTATTGGTGTTAACTTAGTGAAATCCATTAGAGTTCCTTTCACTCTTCTTATTTCTCCTGTTGGAATACTATACTTATCATTTACTGTAAATCTATCTGCATCAATCATAACTTCATGTTTTAGAATATCTCCGGATGCGTGGCCTGATAGATTAAAATACGAGTGATTTGTTAAATTCACCACCGTATCCTTATCTGAAATTGCAAGATAATCAATTCTAAGGGCATTGTCATCAGTTAGTGTATATATAACTTTAACATCAAGGTTTCCAGGATAACCTTCCTCACCATCTTTACTAATATAAGAAAGTTGAAGGCATTCATCTTGTCCTTTTCTTACTATCTCTGCTCGCCACACAACTTTGTGAAATCCTATAAGTCCACCGTGCAACTGATTCTCTCCTTCATTCTTTGTTACATTATATACTACACCGTTAATTTCAAAACTTGCATTTTCAATTCTATTTGCATGCCGTCCTATAATCGCACCAAAAAAAGACCCGTTTTTAAGATAACCATCCAACCTATCGTATCCTAATACAACATCATCAAGTTTGCCATTTTTATCAGGTACAATAAGTGATACAACTATACCACCGTAATTTGATATTTTCACCACCATACCATTATCGTTAGAAAGAGTAAAAATATCCACCTCTTTTCCCTCTAATGTCTTTCCATAAAAGCTTCTTGTAATTCCCATTATACGTTCCCCTTCCATAAATGAATTACCGCTTATAAAAATACTGGAATATCTAAATATTAATATCTACTCTTTTACCGAAAATCTTTATATTTATCAAAATTTGTATTAAACATAAATATTATGATTTTTATATAAACTTTATCATCCCAAATTAATTTACTAAGATATACTACTATAGATCACTTTATAAGATATGAATATTTATTAAAATTTCACTAAATATTATTACTTCACTAAAACTTAATCATCGTTTATAATTTTTGAACAATTTTAATTTTATACAAATTAACAAAGAAATTTATATACATACAAGCTAAAGATTAACCCTCCAGCTTGCATGTACATTGAAGTACAAAAATTCACATTATATATAATTATTAAATTTATTTCTTAGTAATTATTTCTAATGCTTTTTCTACTACATTTTTTACTGTAAATCCAAATTCCTCAAATAAGATTTTCGCTGGTGCAGAAGCGCCAAAATGATCTATAGAGATAACATTGCCGTCTAGACCTACGTATTTATGCCATCCAAAGGATGATGCTGCTTCTACAGCTAACCTATTTCTTACCTTCTTAGGTAGTATTTTTTCTTTATATTCTTCACTTTGTCTTTCAAATAATTCTAGTGAAGGCATACTTACTACTCTAGCATCGATACCTTTTTCTTCTAAGATTTCTGCAGCCTTATATATAAGTTCCACTTCTGAACCTGTTGCCATCAGTATAATATCTGCTATATCTTTCTTTGAATCTTTCAGTATATATGCACCCTTTAATGCTTCTAGTCCTGTTTCTTTATACAGTGGTAAATCTTGTCTTGTTAAAACTAAGCAGGTTGGTCCATCTGCCTTTGTTAGAGCATAGTCCCAAGCGGCTGCTGTTTCTTTTGAATCTGCTGGTCTGTAAACTGTCATATTTGGTATACTTCTTAGGGATGCTAGCTGTTCAATTGGTTCATGGGTAGGACCGTCTTCCCCTACACCTATACTGTCATGGGTAAGAACATAAACTACTGGCAATTTCATAAGAGCAGATAAGCGCATAGCACCTTTCATGTAGTCACTAAATACAAAGAAGGTTGCTACAAAAGTTTTTAATCCACCATATACAGTCATTCCATTGGCTATAGCAGCCATAGCATGTTCTCTTATTCCAAAATGAAGATTTGCCCCTGCTCTGTTTTCTTTTGAAAAGTCGCCTTTTCCTTCCATATATGTTTTAGTAGATGGAGCTAAATCTGCAGAACCTCCGATAAGGTTTGGAACTAAAGAAGCTAATTTATTTATTATAATTCCTGAAGAAGCTCTTGTAGCCATAGGTTTTTCAAAACTCCATAAGCTTTCTTCCTTATCCAAATCTACTGCTCCCTTGCCACTTAACCAAAGTTCTAATTCTTTTGAAAGCTCTGGATACTCCTTATCATATCCTTCCTTTAGCTTCTCCCATTTTTCTTCTTCACCCTTCAATTGTTCTGTTACTTCATGTAAATGAGACTTTACTTCATCTGGCACATGGAATTCTTCTTCATAATTCCATCCTAAAAATTCTTTTGCTGCTTTTATATTTTCTACACCTAAAGGCTCGCCGTGAGCTGATGATTTTCCCTGCTTTGCTGGACATCCATATCCTATTTGAGTTTTTACTATTACAATACTTGGTTTTTCTTTTTCTGCTTTTGCCATCTTTATAGCCTTATCTATTGAATCTACGTCGTTACCATCTTCAACTTTTACTGCATGCCAACCACAAGCTTCAAACTTCTTTTCTACATCTTCTGTAAAAGCTATATCTGTGCTACCTTCTATGGTTATATTATTGCAATCATATAGAAGTATAAGCTTTCCAAGTCCTAATGTTCCAGCTAAAGATATTGCTTCTAATGCTACTCCTTCCATTAAACAGCCATCACCTGTTAAAGCAAATGTATAGTTATCTATTATCTCAAATCCTGGCTTGTTAAATTTAGCAGCAAGATACTGTTCCGCCATAGCCATACCTACTGCATTAGCTATACCTTGACCCAATGGTCCTGTAGTAGTCTCTATACCTACGGTATGTCCATACTCAGGATGTCCAGGAGTCTTACTCTCCCATTGACGGAATTTCTTTAAATCCTCTATAGATAATTCATAATTAAATAAATGCAATAATGAATAAATTAACGCCGAACCATGCCCAGCTGAAAGTACAAATCTATCTCTTCCTATCCATTTAGTGTTGTATGGATTATGTTTCATATTTTTAGCCCATAAAGCATATGCCATAGGAGCTGCTCCCATTGGTAACCCTGGATGACCTGAATTTGATTTTTGCACCATCTCCGCTGACAATATTCTTATATTGCTTACTATTAACTGATCAGTATTCTTCATATCTTCGCCAACTCCCTATTCTTTATAAAATGTTACTTGTTTGCTACTGTCTCCCAATCCTTTAGAAATCTTTCTATACCTGCATCTGTTAACGGATGTTTAGTATTATCCAGAAGAACTTTATATGGAACTGTAGCTATATGACAGCCAGCTTTTGCTGCATTTACTACGTGCATTGAATTTCTTATACTTGCTGCTATTATTTCTGTTTTTAGATTATGAAGCTTAAATATTTCAACTATGTCTTTTATTAATACCATTCCATCAGAATTTATATCATCCAATCTTCCTACAAATGGGCTTACATAGGTTGCACCTGCTCTTGCAGCCATAAGCGCCTGAGATGCTGAAAAAATTAAAGTAACATTTGTCTTTATTCCTTCTGCTGTAAGTATTGTTACAGCCTTTAATCCTTCTATTGTTATAGGAATTTTTATTATGATATTTTTGTGTATTTTAGCAAGCTCTCTTGCTTCTTTAACCATTCCTTCTGACTCTAAACTAATTACCTCTGCACTTATTGGTCCGTCTACTATAGTAGTTATTTCTGTTACTACCTCCTTGAAGTCTCTTCCTTCTCTTGCTATTAATGAAGGATTTGTAGTAACACCACAAATAACCCCTATGTCATTAGCTTTCCTTATTTCATCTACATTTGCAGTATCAATAAATAATTTCATTTTTAGTCCTCCTGATAATAATATTTTATAAATTACTTATTTCTTCAAACTTGTCTTTTAAACAGCCATACAATGATGAATATACATTGTAAATCTTATTATAGTTTTCTACATTTTCTTTTATTGGTTCTGTTCTATCTGTTATATTTATTAACTCCTTACAAGCTTCATCTACAGTGTTATACAATCCACATCCTACTGCTGCTAATATAGCTGCTCCGTATGCTGGACCTTCCTTTGAATTTATTACATTTACATTTAAGTTAAATATATCTGCAAGTATTTGTCTCCAAAGCTTACTCTTAGAACCTCCACCGCTAACTCTTACTTCCTTAACTTCCACATTAAGGCTTTTTAATATTTCTAAAGAATCCCTAAGACCAAAGCAAACGCCCTCTAAAATAGATCTTGTCATATCTCCTCTTTTATGAGTGATATTTAATCCTATAAAGCTTCCTTTTGCATTTGCGTCACTGTGAGGAGTTCTTTCTCCCATAAGATACGGTAAGAATAATAATCTATTGCTACCTACTGGAGAATCCTCAGCTTCAGAAAGCAGCTTTTCAAAAACATTTCCATCAGCATCTGTATTAACGTTATCTACCCACCATTGTAAACAAGATGCTGCAGAAAGCATAACTCCCATTTGATGCCACTTTCCATTTGAATGGCAAAAGGAATGAAGCCTATTTTCCTTATCTACAGAGAATTTTTCGTCACAAGCAAAAACTACTCCAGAAGTTCCAAGTGCAACTGACAATACTCCCGCATCTACTGTACCTGTTCCTACTGCACCTGCAGCTTGATCTCCTGCACCAGCCATTACTAAGGTTTCTGTAGATAATCCTGTTTCCTTAGAAGCTTCTTTAGATACTTTTCCCACAACTTCCCAAGATTCATAAACCTTAGGTAAAACCTTTTCATCTATCTCTAATAAATCTAACATTGCTTCAGACCATTTTCTATTTTCTACGTCGAACATTACTGTTCCAGACGCATCTGATACATCTGAAGCAAAGCTACCTGTAAGCTTAAAACTTATATAATCCTTTGGAAGCATCATATGTGCTACCTTGCTATATATTTCTGGTTTATTCTCTTTAACCCATAGCACCTTAGGTATTGTAAATCCTGTTAAAGCTTTATTTCCTGTATATTTTGAGATCTTATCTTGGCCAAACTCATTATTTAGGTAATCACATTGTTTTTGTGTTCTTTGGTCACACCATAGAATTGCAGGCATTAGAACTTCATTTTTTTCATCAAGTAAAACTAAGCCATGCATTTGTCCACTAAAACTTATCCCGTTAATTTCCTCTGGCTTTACACTACCTCTACTTAACAATTCTTTAATTCCTTCTTTAGTGCCGTTCCACCAATCCTCTGGATTTTGTTCTGCCCAACCAACTGCAGGATAACTAACATCATAACTTTTAGAAGTGCTTTCAACGACCTTACCAGTTCCATCCATTATAATAATCTTAACAGAAGAAGTTCCTAAATCTATTCCTAAACAATTCATAAATAACCATCTCCTTACTATTGAATTTGTAAACACCTATATTAATATAGAGACAGTTTTAAAATACTGTCTCTATACTTAACATTACTTACCTTCAAATATATATTGGTTAACTATACTTTCAAGTAATTCCTGTCTTCCTGATTTGTTAACTATAATATTATTAGATAATGCATGTTTTTCTAACTCTTTAAGTCCAACTTTACCTTCTACAATTTCCTTACCTATTCCTTCGTTAAAGCTTGAATATCTTTCTTCCATGAACTTTTCTAAATCACCATTTTGTAGAAGATTATATGCAACTGTTAATCCTTTAGCGAATGTATCCATTCCTGCTATATATGCTAAGAATAAATCTTCTGCTTCAAAAGATGCTCTTCTAACTTTTGAGTCAAAGTTTAATCCACCTGGTGCAATTCCTCCATTCTTAAGTATTTCATACATCGCTAAAGTGGTATCGTATACATTTGTAGGGAATTGATCTGTATCCCATCCAAGCATTGGATCTCCTTGATTAGCATCTACGCTTCCTAAAACATTATTAATTCTTGCTACATGAAGTTCATGTTGGAAAGTGTGTTGTGCTAAAGTAGCATGATTCGCTTCTATATTTATTTTAAAATGCTTTTCTAGATTATACTTTCTAAGGAATCCTAAAACTGTTGCTGTATCAAAATCATATTGGTGCTTTGTAGGTTCCTTTGGTTTTGGTTCTATAAGGAATTGACCTGTAAATCCTATTTCTTTAGCGTAATCAACAGCCATTTGAAGTAATCTAGCAAAATTATCTAACTCTAATTCCATATTTGTATTTAATAAAGTTTCGTAACCTTCACGTCCACCCCAGAATACGTAGCCTTCACCACCTAATTCTTTTGTTACTTCAAGAGCTTTTTTAATTTGGGCTGCTGCATAAGCAAAAACTTCTGCATTACATGTAGTACCCGCACCATGAACATATCTTGGACTTGAGAAACAATTTGCTGTTCCCCATAATAGTTTCTTGTTATATTTTTTCATTAATTCTTTACATTGTGAAACGATTTCATCAAGCTTCTCATTAGTTTCTGCTAAAGTTTTTCCTTCTGGTGCAATATCTCTATCATGGAAACAGAAATATTCGATATCTAACTTGTCCATAAGTTCAAAAGCAGCTTCCATTCTAGCTTTTGCTAAAGCCATATCATCATTTTGACCATCCCATGGTCTAACCGCAGTTGCAACTCCAAAAGGATCTGAACCACCAGCAGTTAAAGTATGCCAGTAAGATAATGAAAATCTTAAATGTTCTTTCATTGTCTTTCCACCAATTACTTCATATGGATTGTAGTACTTAAATGCAAAAGGATTTGTTGATTTTGGACCTTCGTATTTTACTTTAGAAACATTAGGAAAATATTTGTTCATATTTAACACCTCTCATTTTTAATTTACAATTAATATTTAATTTACAATATAAGTATAACATTGGTATGAAACTTTTTCAATTACTTTTATAAACTATTTTACAAAGTATTTTACAAAGTTTTTTCAAAAGTTTTTTTAATTTTCTTTCGGTTATATAAAATAAATAATACAGTTAATATACTTACTATTGAGCACCAATATATCTAAAGTTGATAAGCCTAATAATAACCCAAGATAATATACTTATTACCTCATCAATACTGGGTATCAAAGTTGTTGAATATCCTACACCAACTACTGAGCCTAAACTGATGATGTATAACTTTCCATGATTCTTAACTTTCTTTTTTATTAAAGTTTGAATGGCTTCATTATATAAGAGGTTTCTATATAGAAGAAGTACAACTGGACATATACTTAGAAATTATCCCGATGAAATAAATCTTAGAAGCCAAAAGTAGTACTGCTTACTAGTAAGCGAATATAAAAGCTGGTAATAGGAATTTACAATTTTGCAATTAAGGATTATTCTTAGTTTGTCGGGTCTACAAACTAAATAGATGGTATTGTACACAGAAACAATCATTTTTTTCAATAATCTTCAAGATTTTTTAGTTTATTTTAGTTATAATAAAAGAAAGGTGGATTATTCAATGCATTTTTAACGGAAAATCTTTAAAAGAAAATACTATGATTTAAAAGTTTACAAAAGGAGTAAGTAAAATGGATATCGCAGATCAAGCTTTAGTCAAAAAATTAAATCAAAAGCTACTATTAAATGAAATCCTTAAAAATTCACCTATTTCAAGGGCAAAATTATCTGAAATAACTGGATTAAATAAATCTACTGTTTCCTCACAGGTAAACACGTTAATTGAAGAAAAGCTTATTTTCGAAATAGGTCAAGGACAGTCAACTGGTGGAAGAAAACCTGTAATGCTTATTTTCAATAAAAACGCTGGATACTCTATAGGAATAGATATAGGTGTTGATTATATTAATGGCATTTTAACAGATCTAGAGGGGAATATAGTTCTTGATATGTACTATGATTTAGCGGATTCTTCTCCTGAAATAACAAAAGATATTTTATTTAAAATTGTCAAACACTTTATTAGTCATATGCCAGATTCTTCATACGGTCTAATTGGTATAGGTGTATGTGTGCCTGGACTTGTAGATAGAAATGAAAAAATCATTTTTACCCCAAACTCCAACTGGAGTAATATTGACTTAAAGACTTTAATACAACAGGAGTTCAATGTGTCTGTTTTTATTGAAAATGAAGCAAATGCAGGTGCGTATGGAGAAAAAATATTTGGTGCTGCTAAAAATTATGATAACATCATCTATGTAAGTATCAGTACTGGAATAGGAATTGGAATTATTATCAATAATGAACTATACAGAGGGGTTAACGGTTTCTCTGGAGAAATGGGACACATGACAATAGATTTTAACGGCCCAAAATGTAGTTGTGGAAATCGCGGGTGCTGGGAATTATATGCCTCTGAAAAAGCATTACTAAAATCTTTTCAGAAAAAAAACAATACGATTTCATATCAGGAAATTATTGATCTTGCACACCAGAATGATGTTGAGATCTTAAATTTATTACAAAACTTCGGCCACTATCTAGGCATAGGCTTGACTAATATTCTTAATACTTTCAACCCACAAGCCGTCATTTTAAGAAACAACATAATCGAGTCACACTCCATGGTTTTGAATTCAATTAGAAATTCAGTCTCATCTAGAACTTATCCTGAATTAGATAATCATTATGAATTGCTGCCGTCTTCCTTAGGAAAGAATGCTGCAGCTTTGGGAGCATCCTCCATTGCTATTGAATATTTTCTAGATATGGTATAACGTAAAAAATACAATTTATAAAAAGCATGGCAAATTACCACATTCAGATTTTAGAGAAATTACACAACCCCTCTTTAAAGCTGGCCCCTTTTGGTTTAAAAGTGTACTTTTTACGAACAGATTAGGGTTTCTGATTAGTCTTCTCAATTCTTTTAAATGAAAAAAGTCGCAGCTTATTAACAGGCTGCAACTTTACTGATAAATATATTTGTCTTAAAGCAGTATTGTATCGACTTAAAAAGAATTAATTGTATAAACGCCACCTCATTTAATCATTCTTCAAAAAAGGATGGCGTTTATTCATTTTTGAGATACATATATACCTAAGATATATAGAGGTATTCTAAAACCATGCTTTATAGTATATTACGCCGATTCCCCCCAAACTTTTTCCATTTCTTCAAGAGTCTTTCCTTTGGTTTCAGGAACAAACTTCCAAACAAATAGAGCTGAAAGAACACTCATCAGTCCGTAAAAACCATAAGTTAGAGCACTACTATATTCCATCATCATTGGGTAAGTAGATGAAATTAGATAGTTAGCAGCCCATTGTGCAGCAACAGCAATTGCCACTGCTTTGCCACGAATTTTGTTAGGAAAGATTTCAGCAATTAGTACCCAACAAATAGGTCCCCATGACATCATAAATGAAGCTGTGTATATAATAATAAATACTAAAGTACTAATTCCAATAATATTTGAAAAAGCCATACCAGCCACACCAAACATACCAATAGCCATACCAACAGAGCCTACTACCAGTAAAGGTTTACGTCCCCATTTATCAACAGTCATAATGGCAACAACAGTAAAGATAACATTAACTAATCCCATAACAATTGTCTGTAACATAGAAGCATCTTGCCCAGCCCCCATACTTTCAAAAATTCTTGGAGCATAATACAAAGCAACATTGATACCAACAAACTGTTGGAAAACAGATAGCATGATTCCTATAAAAATTACTGTTTTTCCGTAGGCAAATAGTTTTTCGGTAGAATCATCTACAGTTGCTGTTTGTTTGATATCCTCTAAGATGACTTTTGCTTCTGAAGAACCATTAATTTTAGTTAGAATAGCTAGAGCTTTATCCTCTTCACCTTTTAGTGCTAAATAACGTGGTGATTCTGGTACAAAAAGTAAAGGTAAACCAAACATTATAGCTGGAACGGCATTCGATGCAAACATATATCTCCAGCCAATATCATTTACCCATTCTATTGTTTGTCCGTGAGCGATAGCCCAGTTAACAAAGTAAACGACTAGCATTCCAATAATGATCATAAGTTGATTGAAAGATATTAATCGACCACGAATATCAGCAGGAGCAATTTCTCCGATATACATTGGACAAATCGCTGAAGCTAAACCAACACCAATTCCCCCTATTATTCTATATATATTAAAGGCAATTAATAGAGAAATGGTTGGGTGCCCTTTTGTGAAAAATAAAAACTCAGGATAAGCAGAACCAAGGGCTGATACAAAGAAAAGTACTGACGCTATAATAAGAGATTTCCTACGTCCAAAATTTGATGCGAAACGACCAGATATTATACCTCCAATAATACAACCTATTAATGCACTTGAAATTGTTGCTCCATGTACTAATGCTCCTAGATTTAAACTATCAGTAAAATACACTTTTAATGATTTTTCAGCCCCAGATATTACAGCTGTATCATATCCAAAAAGTAAACCTCCAATGGTAGCCACTAATGTAATTACAAAAAGATAAACTGAGTTTCGATTTTGTTTCATAGTTTGTTAAAGACAGATTTTAATACCCAAAAAGAATTTAATTTACTAAATATTTGCTAAGTAACATTAAAGTGAACTATCGATTGTCCAAGCAACACTGGGTTATCAATGCTTCTTTAATTTCATTTAGTAATAAACTTTAATAACGCCTTCAATTCCATATAACCGATTTTTTAAAAAAACGTTTTCAAACCACCTTGCAAACATTAATATAATTAAAAGACAACTTGTAGTAACTTAATTCTTTATGGTTTAATATTCTAAAATCTGTCTCTATCCTCCTTTCTACTTTGAGTTAATAAATTACTTAAATAAAAGATCTTTTACTTATGAAAAAAACCATCAATATGTGTACGATTTCACATACTTTTCTCCCTCCTTTAATTAAATAAAATAAATTCACCACTTTGTTTGTTTATTGGATAAACTATGTTAACTAACTCATATACCAAATAATTGTTATTTTCAATAGTTTTTTGCGGTTTTTTTATAATTTTCCAAATATAACAAAAAATTAACCATTTAATACACTTTAAACGAGAACGTTTTAGAAGAAAATATTCTAACTTAGTTTAAAGATCATACAAAAAGAGTGGGTAAATTAGATATTTGATAAACGTTATCGAAAGAGGTGAAGCTACTCTTCAACAACATATCCATTAGATCTGAAATAAATCAACAATAATTATCACTAACTTATCTTTTGATAGATGAGGAGAAATATTTAGACACCCTGTAATGACAGAAGCTATGACTAATAGACTGGCCTATAAGTCATATGTTGTTAACATGAATACTATTAAATTTACCAATAGTGTGAATTTGCGTGTTAAAACAAAAAAATCACCATGCGAATTTCATGGCGATTTTGACTAACCCGTTGTCCTATTTTCTATATCTTTTTTGCAATCGGCTGCCTTTGATGATAAGTATATACGGACTTAAATCCAAGTTCTGAAAGTACATTTACTGCATATCTAATATCCCTTCCTACATCACCTTTTACATGAGCATCCGAACCGATAGTAATAATTTCTCCACCAATTTCTTTATATAGCTTCAAAACAGATATTGACGGCATTGTTTCTTTCACAGACGACCTTAATCCTGAGGTATTAACTTCTATACCCTTACCATTTTTAATTATCCCTCTTAGTACCTCCGCTATTACATCTCTATAATATTCATATGAATAATTTCCATGACTGTCATATGAGTATCTCTTCATAAGGTCTAAATGAGCGACAACATCTACATATGGAGAAGAAGATAGTTTACTCAATTTTTTAAAATACACATCCCAAATCTCCTTGTTATCCCTATCTTCTATGTACCTGCTTATCCCTTCAAGCCCGATATTATGAACAGAACCCAGCAAAAAATCAAAAGGCAGCTTTGTCAATTCACAACCCAGCTTATATTCATCTTCAAAAGGCTCGCAAATTTCAATGCCCATTTTCACAGCAATCTTACCTTTAAAAATGTCCCTACAAGTATTAATCTCAGAAAAATACTTGCTAAAATCAATAAATCCGTTAGATTTTATCCCTTCTTTTACAGAAAAATGATCTGTAAAACAGATTTCATCTAACCCCTCAACTACTGCTTGTTCGCACATTCCAGCCATAGTTTCATTAGAATCAAAAGAATTATTTGTATGAATATGATAATCAGATAAATACATAATAAAAATCCCTCTCTTTTGTTTTAATATTATAACAAACCCAAAGGCTCAGTCTGAGACTGAGTTTTAATTTATAGGCTCTGTTTAAAATTACATTATATTTCTATATAAACATTATAACAAATATCTTATAGGAAAATATAACTACCTTTGTATAAGATAGATTAAGTATAAAAAGCCCTAGAATAATCTAAAGCTTTTGTTATAATACGTTATTTTAAGTTTCGTTCGTAGCTTTCTACCATTTTTTTAACCATGTTCCCAGCTGTACTTGAGGGTAGATTTCCATCATGAACATCTTTTAAATTCACCCCAGCTTCAGCTGCTAATTCCATTTTCATTTTGCTTAACCCTTGTTTTGCTTCCGGTATTAATATTTTGTGTGCCATAATTCACTCCTCCTCATATTGAGTTTATATTTATAGTTTATATAAATTCAGGTTTGTTACCCTATCAAATTAATTGTAGGTTATATCATATTTTCCTATTAATATAAAAATATATATCAAATTGTCTTTGATACATACCATAACGGCTTTGGATATCTAAATTTATCCTTTAATGAATATTTTAAAACAAAAGCTTGAATCCTGCCTGTGAAAATGCCAGCGCCACTGATTCTCCCTCTCTATCAAGTACATAAGTATATCCTCCCCCTGGAATTATAATACTAACATATAAAAACACAAAAACTTCATAACCCCGCTCATTTACTATATGTTTTTATGTTTTTATCTTTTTATATTCTTATATTTTTGGACCTAGGTAATATTCTTCCATCCTATTATAAGAATGATGTGTCTTAATTACAATGATTTATTTTATATAAATTTAAGAATATAGTTATTGTTTTGTTCAGCAGAACTAATTAGTTTTAAATTGCAATTATTTGAATCATCCTGTTCTTTTTTGGAAAAACACTTGTATGTTAAGTATCAACAAATGGCATTATGTAGATTTTGAGTACTTAAGAAATCCATCCTCCATATTTAACTCTATACTTCCTGTCTCATTCAAATATTCAACATAGGATTTCAACATTCTTTCAATAAATATATATTTATATGTGTTATCTACATGAATATTAAAATTTTTAATAACAGCTTTCAAAGTTTCTTCCATTGTCATAGCACCATCTATAACATCATATATTCTTTTGGCTTTATTTTTATAAAAATTTATATTATCTGTTATTAGTTCTGTAATATCATCATACATTCCTTTATGTGCTATTATATATTTGCTGTACTTTAAGTCATAAAGCTTTGTTTTACTTTTCAAGTCCTCTTTTAATATATACGTGTAAGGCATTTTAGATCCTTTCATGACCTCATAACTTATAAGTGAATCTCCTAAATATAAAACATCATCTGGTGTAGCGATGCATATATGTGCAGGGCTATGACCTGGTGTATGAATAACTTTAAATTTAATATTACAAACATATATAGAATCTTGTTCATCTGAAATCATAACGTCTGTTTTACAAATCATATGTCCAAAATGCTCTATAACATCAGATAATGTCTGGCTACTATAATAAACTTTAAGATTGACTGTAGAACTACAAAGAAGAGCTTCATGGGATGGCATGGCTATAACACAATTGTATTTTTCTTTTAAGTAAGCATTGTTTCCAATATGGTCTCTGTGTGCATGACTGCATATTATACCAACTACTTTAAAACTGTTTTTTTCTAGAAGTGTATTTATTTCTTCTCTTTCTCTTTTTGCCAATCCTGAATCCAACATAATAATTTCTTCATCATTAATTTTATAAAAAGGTATATATGTTATTCCCGTATCAATACAAAATGTATTTCCCTTTACTTTCTTTATCTCCATATACTCGCCTTAATGAAAGAGTATGGTAAACATACAAAATCACTAAATGTTCACTCCTTTCCTTTTATATTATTACTGAAAATATGAGTATACAAATTATAGCATATTCCCCACCCTACTATACACCTATTTTTACACGAAATATAAAGTGAAAGATTTATAAATAAAGTTCCTTTTAACGCTTATATTTCTATTACAAAAATCCCCTTATAAGTAACCGTTCCAGATTTCTATTCATATCATAAAGTAAATCAATTCAAATACATCAAAGGGGAGCCAAATGAAAAAATCTAAATTACTAACCATCACTTCTGTACTTATGATATTGGTATTAACCTTAGTTTCCTGCGAAATCACTAAAACTAATACCAAGGATACTAAAGCACTTACAAAGGTAAGATTAAACGAAGTGGTTCGTTCAGTATTCTACGCTCCAATGTATGCAGCTATAAATCAGGGATTTTTTAAAGAAGAAGGCTTAGAAATTGACTTGTCTACTGGTCAGGGGGCAGATAAAACAGCTCAACAAGTACTATCAAAAAATGCTGATATAGGATTCTGCGGACCTGAACAAATCATTTATATTCACAATCAACAAAGGGACGACTTACCTGTAATTTTTGCACAACTCACTCAAAGGGACGGCTCTTTCTTAGTATCAAGAAGTAAAGAAGAAGACTTTAAATGGGAATCCCTAAAAGGTAAGACTATAATTGGTGGTAGACCTGGTGGAGTGCCTGAAATGTCTCTAGAATATGTTTTAAGAAATCATGGTATTCAACCAAATAAAGATGTTAAAATCATTACTAATTTAGCCTTCACAGCAACAGCTGGAGCCTTTAAAAGTGGTACAGGAGATTATGTCGCACTTTTCGAACCTACCGCATCAATGTTAGAAAAAGATAATGCTGGTTATATAGTTGCATCAGTAGGACAATCTGCTGGGGTTATTCCTTATACCTGTTTCTTCTCAACTAAATCATATATTAATCAAAATCCACAAATTATAGAGAAATTTACAAGAGCAATTTATAAAGGTCAACTCTGGGTACAAAAGAGCAGTGATGAAGAAGTAGCTAAAGCAATAAAGTCCTTCTTCCCAGGAACTGATGAGGACATTTTAGTTAATGTAATAAAAAATTATAGAAGCATAAATGCCTTTGCACCTAATCCTACAATGCAAGAAGAAGCTATGTCAAAACTTATGGATATCATTCAATCTTATGATTCAAATTTAATCCCTGCAAGACCTTCTTTTGAAAAACTCGTTGACAACAGCTTTAGTGAAAAAGTAGTTAAGGAACTTTCTAAGTAAAGCTAAAGCTGAGCAGGTATCGAGCCTACTTAGCTTTAGCTAGGCTTCACTTTGTGAAATGACAGCACGTAAGGCAATATATTTATTAGTATCTCAATTTTTAGTACCTTTGTGAAATTACAATGATTTTAATTATAAATTGTTTATTAGTCATATTGTTGTCACGGATTAAAGATGAACAATTTCAATTCTTAATCCGTGACAAAAATTTTAATGGATGGTGATAATAAATGAATCTACTTACACTAGAAAATATCTCTATGAGATATCACACTCCATCTGGAGTTGTAGATGCACTGAAAAATATTACCTTCTCTATTTATAAGGGAGACTTTATAAGTCTTATAGGACCTTCTGGTTGTGGTAAATCTACTATTCTTAATTTAATTTCAGGACTCATTTATCCTTCCTCAGGTAAAATACTATATAAAGATAAACCTCTTGTAGGTAATAGGGAGATGCTTGGCTATATGTTTCAAAAGGACCACCTTTTTGAGTGGCTAACTGTTTGGGATAACGTAATTTTAGGACTTAAAATAAAGAAAAAATTAACTATAGAAAATAAAGAAAAAATCGAAAAGATGTTATCTCTATACGGTTTATCTAAATTTAAGAAAAGCTATCCTAGTCAACTTTCTGGAGGCATGAGACAAAGAGTTTCACTTATCAGGACTCTTGCTTTAGATCCAGAAATACTACTTTTAGACGAGCCCTTCTCTGCTCTTGATTATCAAACTCGTCTTAAAGTATGTGATGAAATCTTTCATATAATTAAAAATGAAAATAAAACTGCTATTATGGTAACCCACGATATTTCTGAGGCTATTTCTACATCTTCTAAAATTGTTATGCTATCCAAACGTCCTTCTTCAGTAAAAGAAATAATAAATTTAGAATTTTCAAGTTCAGAACTTTCACCTCTTCAAAGAAGGGAAGAACATGAGTTTAGAGATTATTTTAACAGAGTATGGAAGGAGCTGGATCATAATGATGAATGAAAATAAAGAACATGAACTATATCTAAAGAAAATAAGAAATGATCGTATTAAATTGGGGATTGTAAGGGCCCTTGTTCTCATAATTTTTATAGCCCTTTGGGAGATAGCTGGAGATTTAAAATGGATAGATCCTTTTCTAACTTCTACTCCATCAAGAGTTGTCAAATCTTTAATCTCATTTTATAAGGAAGGGACTCTATTAAAACACATTGGTATTACCTGCTATGAAACTATTTTAGGTTTTACTTTAGGAACATTACTCGGTACTTTTATTTCAATACTTTTCTGGTGGAGTGAGTTCGCCTCTAAGGTAGCAGAGCCATATCTTGTTGTTTTAAATGCTCTACCTAAAGTTGCTCTTGCACCAATTATCATTTTCTGGGCAGGCAACGGAATTACACCAATTATTGTTATTGCACTACTTATTTCAATTGTAGTTACTATAATAAGTGTACTAGCAGGCTTTAAAGAAGTTGATGAAGAAAAAATAAAATTAATGCAGACCTTCGGAGCCTCTAAACCGCAGATATTAAGATATCTTATAATTCCAGCTTCCATCCCAACACTTATATCAGCTTTAAAAATAAATGTTGGACTTTCATGGGTTGGAGTGATTATGGGAGAATTCTTAGTTGCAAAGGATGGATTAGGATTCTTAATTGTATATGGTGGTCAAATAGCACAACTAGATATGGTTATGATGAGTATAATAATTCTCTCTGTAATAGCTTATCTAATGTACAAAATTGTTACAATATTAGAAAATAAGATAAGAATTAAATACTAAGTTATATTTCTTAAAAAATATTATGTCTTTTTATTTTAGTTGTAATTTATCGAATAACTTGAATAGGTATCGGCCCTATTCAAGCCTAGCTAGATTTCACTGTGTGAAATGGAAGCAAGTAAAGATACACAAGTTTAATTACCTATTATAGATTTAGAAAATACTATAAAGTTTTCAAGTATTTTCTAAAATTCTATATTAAATTTTAAACTTTTGTATCTTTATTTATGTAAATAGCTACATTTATTAAGAAAACAAAACAATAAGGTGTTCATTGCGCTAAATGAAAAATGAAATTGTTTTAAATGTGTTATATAAACTTATACAATATTTTACCTTCATTGAATAAAGTGATAAAGTAAAAAGAGAGTATTGGGAAGGGGGCTTTTTAATGAAGCTATTTCGAGAACTTTTAATTATATTAATTATATTTTTTATAGGTGAAACAACTTCTAAAATTCTACACTTACCTGTACCAGGTAATATAATAGGAATGCTTCTTTTATTACTGCTATTGCTAACTAATATTATTAAGGTCAACCAGGTAGAAACAATAGCAAAATTCTTTTTAGATCACTTAGCTTTTTTCTTTGTACCAGCAGGCGTTGGACTTCTTGCCTCACTAAATATATTAAAAGATTCATGGGGAAAAATACTTTTGGTTTGTCTATTAACAACAAGTATAACAATAGCAGTAACTGGTTTCGTTGTTCAGTTGTTAACACCAAAAGAAAAAAAATAAATAAGGAGGTATTTCTATGAATGTAATTACTAATAATGCTCTTTTTGGCATTGCTTTATCCTTAATTGCTTTTGAAATTGGAATTATATTTTATAAGAAAACAAAATTACCTATCTTTAACCCTTTATTAATAGCAATAGCTTTAATAATAGTTTTTTTAACGACCTTCAATATAGATTTAGAAACCTATAATGAAGGTGCTCAATTTATAAATATTTTTCTTGGACCTGCAACTGTTATTTTAGCCGTACCTTTATATAAGCAAATAAATTTACTAAAAAGATATTCTTTACCTATAATAGCAGGAATCTTTATTGGAAGTACGGTTGGTATAACAAGTATTATAATATTATCATATTTACTTGGATTAAATGATACACTTATAAAGTCTCTTGTACCAAAATCTGTGACAACACCAATAGGCATAGAAATTAGTAGTCAACTAAATGGAATAATATCTATAACAGTTGTAGGTATAATTGTTTCTGGTATTATCGGTGCAGTTTTCGGTCCGCTAATATGTAAAATATTAAAGATAGAGAATAATATTGCTGTAGGCATTTCTTTAGGTACTGCTTCTCATGCAGTAGGCACAACAAAAGCTTTAGAAATAGGAGAAACTGAGGGGGCTATGAGTAGCCTTTCTATAGGCATTGCAGGTATAATGACTGTTTTCCTCGCTCCAATAATATATAATATTTTATACAAAATTCTACATATGTAGTAAAAATTTAATTTATTCACCATATGAGAAAAATAAGATTAAATATACATTCAACCTATTTTAGTCAACCCCACTTTGTAAAATGATAGTATATAAAAGAGACTCCTATGTAGCCATGCTACATAGGAGCCTCTTTTATTTAACTGTTCATATGGGTAGTACTTGCATTATGGATACACAACTTCATAACTGAATTTATAATCCATAAAAATAGCCCAATATGCACTACTTTTTCATGAATTGTTTAAGATTTGAAGTAGTGTATCTTTATTACCCCCATTTTAAAACTTTACATTTATAATAATGAAAACTCATCATAAACTATATTCTTGCAACACCTGTTTCTCTTGCAGCTTTAGCTACCGCATCCGCTACCTTTAGTGCTATTGTCTTATCTAATGCAAATGGAATAACATTTTCTGAACTTAATTCTTCTTCTTTAACTATATTAGCTATGGCATATGCTGCTGCAATCTTCATTTCTTCATTTATTTCTTTTGCTCTAACATCTAATGCACCTCTGAATACACCTGGGAAAACAAGAACGTTGTTTATTTGATTTGGGAAGTCTGAACGTCCTGTACCTATTACTTTTACACCTGCAGCCTTTGCTTCATCTGGCATGATTTCTGGAACTGGATTTGCCATTGCAAATACTATAGCATCTTTATTCATTGTTTTAACCATTTCAGTCTTTAATATTCCTGGAGCTGAAACGCCAATAAATACGTCTGCTCCAACTAAAGCGTCTGCCATAGTTCCTTGTATGTTATCAGGATTTGTTACTTCAGCTAAAGCTTTCTTAGCATCATCAACATTTTCTATTCCTCTATAAAGAATCCCTACCTTATCACAAGCAATTAGATTCTTAACTCCTGTTGAAAGTAAAAGCTTAGCGATTGCTGTACCAGCTGCCCCTGCACCATTTACAACTACTTTTAAGTCTTTCATTTTCTTTCCAACTAACTTAAGTGCATTGATTAATCCTGCAAGAACTACGATAGCCGTACCATGTTGGTCATCATGAAATACTGGTATATCTAATTCTTTCTTAAGTCTTTCTTCGATTTCAAAGCATCTTGGTGCTCCTATATCTTCTAAGTTTATTCCTCCAAATCCCGGAGATATTAATTTAACAGTTTTCACTATTTCATCAACATTTTTAGTGTCTAAGCATATTGGGAAAGCATCTACTCCAGCAAACTCCTTAAATAGAATAGCTTTTCCTTCCATAACTGGCATACCAGCTTTTGGACCTATATCACCTAACCCTAGTACCGCTGTTCCATCAGTAACTACTGCTACAAGATTTCCTTTTGAAGTATATTTATATACATTTTCTTCATTTTCGTGGATCTTTCTGCATGGCTCTGCAACACCAGGACTATAAGCTAAACTTAAATCATCCCTTGTTTCTACCTTAATTTTTGAAACAACTTCAACCTTCCCTACACTTCTTTCGTGAAGCTTTAAGCTTTCTTCAAAGTAATTCATATCTTTCATCCTCCTAGAAGTTTTTTGTTCCTCACTCATTATATAATACCAGTTTGACCTTAAATTTCAAATGCATTTTGTTTTTTTAGTTTTGTTTATCTATAAATTAACAGCTTAAATCTTTTTAGAATTACCATCTATTTTTATTACCATGAGATTATCTTCAATAATCATTACTTGAATCATCTTAGTCATTCTCTTCCATATATGTAAAAAAGGCTGTAACAAAAGTATAAAAATACCTTTTCTACATGCCTCTTTTCTGTATTGCATCAAAACACGGAAAAATAATTTTAAAGTACTGAGATCAACTCATCTCTATTTGCTATTGCGAATTTTAGTATATCAAGCATATTATTTTCGGTTCCTGGTTGATAGGATGGCATATGTGCCAGCTGCCAAAAAACAGCTCCAGCATAGATAAGTTGTTTATCCTTAGTTTCTAATTTAGTTATAGATGAATATCCCGAGTAAAAGGCTTTTGCATTCTCATAGTTAAACCTTAGATCGCCAGGACCATGAAATCGTACAAATTGTGTTATAAGCGGAAAACCTGCATCGATGTAAATAGAACCTTTCCCAGCTCCATCGAAATCAATCAGTATTACTTTATTATTCTTATTTATTATCGCATTATGGGGTGCAATATCTGTATGGATAAATCCCTGCCTATAATCATAGAAATTTGGGAGTACATCGATTATTTTATATAACTTACTTTTGTAGGGACATTCATAAAACTTTTTATAAGCCTCTTCAATAGTATCATTTATCCTTATATCACTCTCTATTTGAAAATCATCAAAAGAGTGTAATAAAGCGATAGTTTCTCCTAATCTATATTCGTCTTCCAGTTCTTCCCCTAAGGTTCGCCCATCAATATATTCCATGATGCATATAAATTTATTATCAATTTTAGCATAGGAATTACCCTCCTTATCCATTAGAATTTTGGGAGCAAGTTTTACTGGCTTGTTTTCTAAATACTCTAGCACCGAAATATACCTTAAAAAGCTTTCTTCAGAATACGTTGGGCCAAATCCCATCAATATAAATTTTCCTTCATTTGTTTCTATCAAGTATATTTTTTTAGATATTCCAGATCTAATAGCTTTAATTAATTCAACTTTCTTAAAGCCCCATATTTTATAGACCTGATTTAATAAGTTATCCATTAGTTTTCCCCCTCAATTTTTACAAGGCAGATTAGTAGAAATTACATTTAAAAACTATATAAATAAAAATAAGTAACCTTAATCTTAGCTAATTCAGTGATAGAGTTATTTTATCTATCTCTTAACAACATTGAATAATTAATAGATAGTTATTATTTTCTTAATACATTATATGGAAATAATGTAACGTCTGTGTCTGTATCCATTGAAACCTCTAAATTGAACTTTTAGTTTACTGTATAAAACTATGAATAATGAGTTCTTTATCATAGAAGCATAAATTCATGTGTTTTCCTATAATGATAGGAAACCTATTTAGTTTCGTGCATATTATAATACGACAATATTTTAAAAACATAGAGCTTTATATGCATCTTAGTATTAAAATGAGATTTTTATATATTAAAGTTTAAATAACGTTGAATTAAGCAAATGATTATATCACGGGAGGGAATGATAGATGTTTAAAAATAACATCATTTTAATAACTGGAGGTACAGGTTCCTTTGGTAACGCAGTATTAAATAGATTTTTAAACACAGACATCAAAGAGATACGTATATTTAGCAGAGACGAGAAAAAACAAAATGATATGAGATTAAAATATAATAATAAAAAAATTAAATTTATTATTGGTGACATAAGAAGCTTTGAAAGCTTATATAGTGCCACAAAAGATGTAGATTATATTTTTCATGCAGCTGCATTAAAGCAAGTGCCGACATGCGAGTTTTATCCTATAGAAGCTGTTAGAACAAATGTATTGGGAACACAAAATCTAATAAATGCAGCAGTTGAAAACAATGTACGCAAAGCCATATTTTTAAGTACTGATAAAGCAGTATACCCTATAAATGCCATGGGTATGTGTAAGGCATTAATGGAAAAATTAGTTGCTGCAAAGTCTAGAGAATTAAACGCTTCAGAAACAGTACTATGTTGTACCCGTTATGGCAATGTTATGTGCTCAAGAGGTTCTGTAATACCTTTATTTATACAACAAATTAAAAACGATGAACCGATAACTATAACAGATCCAAATATGACTAGATTTTTAATGAGTCTTGATGAGGCCATTGATTTAGTTATAAATGCATTTAAACATGGTGTTCAAGGCGACACTTGGGTTCAGAAGCCCCCAGCATCTACTATATATGATTTGGCTATTGCCCTAAAAGAATTATTTAAATCAAATACAGAAATCAAAATAATTGGAGTTAGACATGGTGAAAAAATTCATGAAACTTTAGTCACTAGAGAAGAGATGTTACGATGTGAAGATAACGGCAATTATTATAGAATTAAATCTAATAATGCAAATTTGCATAACAGCAATGACTTTGTAGAAGACCAATTTAATATATTAAATGCAACAGATTATACATCTGAAAATACAACCAGGTTAAATGTTGATGAAATAAAGGAAAAACTGATAAAACTTGACTATGTAAAAAGGGAACTGGAAAATCTTAAATAGAAATGTAATTCACTAAGCTATGAAGCTATATTCTACTTCATAGCTTTTTACATTCTAAAGAAGTAAAAATATGTTATTATCAATACAATTTATACACAATAAACAAGATACTTCCATATATTGATATAGAATAAATAGTTTCGACATTATTTCTTACGCAGTTGATGCTATTTTATATACACCTATAAATATTAATTATCAAAAATATCCATATCAGATACTAACATATAACGATAGCAAAGTCTTCGTTTACCATCTGACTATATAGATTACACATATATACTAAAGTCTTAAATTATTAAAAAGTACAAAGGTATAGTTAATAAAGGTAGAAAGATTAGTTGAAAATTTAGTTTTTTTAATACCTTTATAAAGGAGGACACTTAGTTTATGTATTATTATGAGAGACAACCAGGCTTAGTAAGCGTTGTAATTCCAACTTATAATAGAGCTCAGTATATATGCGATGCATTAGATGGCCTAAAAAAACAAACTTATAAAAATATCGAGGTAATTTTAATTGATGACTGTTCAACTGATGATACTGAAGACGTTATTAAAAAATGGAGTGAAGAAAACAGAAATGTGTTCGCAGATTTCATCTATTTAAAACTACCTAGAAATCGGGATGAATGGTGGGCTTGGAATATAGGTTTTTATTTAGCTAAAGGTGAATATATTGTAATTCATTCTTCTGATGATATAAGTAGTGAAGATCGCATAAAAAAACAAGTGGATTATTTAATAAGTAATATTGATACTGCTGCAGTAGGTTCGAGCTATAAATCATTTAATGAAAATATAGATAATATAATAGGAGTTGCTGAGTGGTTAATCTATGACAGCGACTCAATAGAACGAAGTTATAAGGAAAAATTCGAACACTGTGTATGCTCTGGGACACTTATGTTTAGAGCAGATATACTAGACACAATAATTGGTTTTAAAAAAGTTACCAATAATCTAAATGATTATTATCTCATAGAAGACATCATAAATAACGATTACGTTATATCTAATATAAATGAAAACTTATACTATGTAAGAGAACATGAGGGACAGAAAAGCAAAAAATTAGAAGATGCTAATAAAATAACTGATGGTAAGTACTTACCAGAAGCATTAAAAACTATAGAAAGCATGGTTTCTACTGTAATCGTACTAGAAAATGAATTAAATTCTATAATTGATATATTAGATAGTATTGCTTATCAAACCTATAAAAATATAGAATTGATTATCATTGATAACACATTAGATAATAATATACAAAATACAATAAACGAATGGTGGTTTAATAAAAAGGATAAAAAAAATGTAGCTATTAAGGAATTTATTTATTTTAAGCTTCCAAGAATAATATCGTATCCTTGGACCTATAACATTGGGGCTTACTTAGCTAAAGGGGAATATATAGCATTTCATGGTGAAGATAGAATAAGTAATAGAGGGAGAATACAAAAACAGGTTGAATATCTTAACGAGAACTTTCTTACTAGTGTGGTTGGTACAAACTTTGGTGGTGGGTCTAATTTTGTTAAGTATGACGAGGATATTGAGTACAGCTATATAGTTGATTATATGCCCTGTGTAAACATTAATACTATTATGTTAAGAACTCGTATTATAAACGAAACAGGAGGACTAAATAGAAAAATATTAGGAAGAGAATCTTTTGAGTTTATCTATAGACTTCTAAACAAGGGCCATAGAGTCCAAAATCTTAGAGAAGTGCTTTATGATGAACCACTTTCTGATGAACCAAAAGAAGAAATACAAACACTCCCGTTAGTAAGTATTATTATGCCAGTGCATAATTGTGAAAAGTATATAGTTGAAAGTATCAATAGTATACTTAGTCAAACTTACAAAAATCTGGAATTGATAATAGTAGATACTGGTTCAGATGATAGAACTTATGATTTAATTGATCAAATAAAAGACGAGAGGATAAAAGTAATACGGACTAGTTCAGATAAAGGACTAACTTATGCATTTTTTAGTGGATTAAAAGTTTCATCTGGTGATTTTATAACTAGGCATGATCCAGACGATACGAGCACTGAAAATAGAATTAAAAATCAGGTAGAATATTTATTGTCAAATAAAGATCTCGATATGGTTTCATGTTTAATTAAATGTACTACAGATGTTCAGAAGTATAAAAAAGCTTGTTTGTTTATAGAGCGATTGCAAAATTATTATGTAGATTCTAAAACTATAGAAAAGGCTATTTTAGGTGATTTCATACCAATAGTTTTCCCAACGCTTTTAATACGTAGGGAATTAATTAATAAAATTAACGTTCCAGAAGAACCCGAAGAATTCGATGATCAGATTGGACTTTTATTAGAGCTTCTAAAACAATCTAAAGTAGAGAAAATTAACAAGATATTATATAACTATAGAAGGCATGATAAAGCATATCATTTAATCAATGAACAACAATACTATAATTATACTATTGAATCAATTGCTGCAAGTGATATAAAAGGCCATATAATTTATAGAGAATTTATTATTAAAAAACCTGAGAATATAAGTAAATTAAATAATGAAAGCTCGATTAGAGTATTGATATTAGTTGATGCTCTTAATCTAGGTGGAACTGAAACTCATGTGTTACACTTAGTTAAAAAACTTATAGACATGGGAATTTATGTGGTAGTGGGAACTAGTGGGGGACCTTTAACAACTCTGTTTCAATATAATGGAATAAAGATATTTAAAATACCTTTAAATACAGAGCATATGTCTAATAAAAAACTATTCAGCTGTATTAAGTTAGTTAAAGAGATAATAGATACGGAAAAGATTAACTTATTGCATGCCCATTTATTTACAAGTATGAGTATAGCAAGCGAAATCAATAAGAGATATAATATTCCTTATGTAACAACAATTCATGGATTATTTTATCCCAATGATGTGTTATTTAACACATGCTTCAATACTAATGCAATTATTCCAGTGAGTAAACCTGTAGAAAGACTACTTGTTAGAAAATTAGGCAATCAAGTAAAGAGTAAATTATTTGGTATAGCCAACGGAGTAACTTTAGAAGATTATACTAAAGAAACAGTCAAAACTAATATTAGAGAAGAATTAAATATTGCTCCAAATGATTTAGTAATAACTTATTGCAGCAGGTTAGCATGGCAAAAAACATTTGCAGCTGAGAGTTTTATATTTGGGTTCAATAAATTAGCAAATAAATATGATAATATACACGCTATTATTATTGGCGATGGAGACGGAAAAGAAATGCTGCAGAGAGAGGCAAATATGTTAAATAGCTGCTTAGAAAGAGATGCATTTCATGTTGTTGGTGCGAAACACAATGTAATTGATTATTATATGATAAGCGATATTGTAATTGGTACCGGAAGAGTTGCATTAGAAGCAATGAGTTGTAAAAAACCTGTAATAGCCATCGGTAATAGTGGTTATGTGGGAATTGTTAGTGAACAAAATAAGGATATTCAGTGGCAAACTTACTTTGGAGACCACGACTCCATAAAAGAGCCCGATCCACTGAGCCTTTACGAGGATATGAAATATCTAGCTACAAATTATTATAAAAGAATAGAAATTGGAAATTGGGGCAGACAATGGTGTGAAGAAATGTTTAATATAGATAAGGCTGCAAACAGAACGCTTTCGGTTTATAAACGAATTTTAAATAATAGCTAATATAGTAATATAAACAGAAAAGAGGATATCCTAAAAGGCAATTATCAATTACCTTTTAGCGATAACCTCTTTTATTGGCTGTCATTTCACAAAAAGTGAAATCTAGCTGAAGGTTAATAGGCCTGATGCCTGCTCAGTTTTATTTTAATTTATTATTATCCTTATCTGTACTTTGTTATTCTGCGTCTATTATAATTTGGGGGAATTATAAAGACATATTAATCATGAGAAAAACTTTATAACTTTTTTATAAAACTTAAAAGTTAGTTACTGCGACCTCTTGCACAGATTGTATATTATCTGAATTAGGTCCTGCTTGAATAATGTTCTCAGGTATATTTTTAAACTTCTTAAAGTTATTTTCAAATTTTTCAGCTAATTCTTTAGCCTTAACATAGTATTCAGACTTATTTCTCCAAGTATTCTTAGGATCTAGTATTTCATTAGGAACACCAGGACAATAAGTAGGAACTTGAACTTTAAATATTTCATCTTCGACATAGCTAACATCTTTCAAATTTCCCTCAAGTGCAGCACTTACCATAGCTCTTGTATAGGATAATTTAACTCTTTGTCCTACTCCATACGCTCCACCTGACCATCCTGTGTTTACTAGGTATACATCAACATTATTTTTTTCTATTCTTTCTCCTAATAATTTTGCATAAACTGTTGGATTCAGAAGCATAAATGGTTCACCAAAACAGGATGAAAAAGTTGCTTGAGGTTCTTTAATACCTCTTTCAGTACCTGCAAGTTTACTTGTATATCCAGACATAAAGTGATACATTGCTGCTTCTTTACTTAACTTTGAAATAGGAGGTAATACTCCAAAGGCATCTGCTGTTAAAAATATTATTGTGTTAGGCTGAGAACCAATACCAGTAGCTTCAATATTATCTATATAATGTAGTGGATATGCTGCTCTTGTATTTTCAGTTAAACTATCATCATCATAATTAAGTGTTTTATCTTTATTTAATATAACGTTTTCAAGAACAGCTCCAAATTTTATTGCTCCGTATATCTCTTTTTCATTTTCAGCTGAAAGCCTTATTGTTTTTGCATAACATCCACCTTCAAAATTAAAGATGCCTTCATCACACCAACCATGCTCATCATCTCCAATAAGCCTTCTATCTGGATCTGATGAGAGTGTTGTTTTTCCGGTCCCTGATAACCCAAAAAATACTGCAGTATCGCCTTCAACTCCTATATTTGCTGAACAATGCATAGGAAATACCCCTCTACTTGGAAGAATGTAATTCATTATTGAGAACATACATTTTTTTATTTCACCAGAATATAAAGTACCTCCAATAAGAACAAGCTTTTTATCAAAATTAACTATTATGAATGCTTCTGAATTAATTCCATCTAAACTTCCACGGGCTTTAAATCCTGGAGCACATATAATTTTAAAATCCGTCTGATAATCATCAAGCTCATCACTTGTAGGTCTTAAAAACATTTGGTTAGCAAAGAGAGCTTGAGAGGCATATTCACTAATTACTCTAACACCATTACGATAGGTATTCATTGCACCTACAAAACCATCGAATACAAATAAATCTTTTTCACAAAGGTAATTTATTACCTGATTATACAGTTCATCGAAGATGATTTCTTCTAGAGGTTCATTTATTTCCCCCCAATTTATTTTATCTTCTACGCTCTTTTGTTTTACTATAAATCTATCCTTTGGTGATCTTCCTGTATATTTTCCGGTATGGATTACAAGTGCTCCAGAGCTAGATAAAACTCCTTCCCCTCTCTTAACAGCTAATTCTACTAAATCTGATACAGGTAAATTTCTATATATTTTTTTATTACCTTTAAAATTCAAACAGTCCAAGTTCATTTTTTAAAATACCTCCTAGCTAATATTTATTGGAATTACTATATTTCCTTTAAGTAATCATTCACTGACAAATCAAGATAATTACACATATTTCGAATTTCCTCTAAGGTATTTTCATTTACTAATATTCCATTAGCTAGTCTATCATTATATGCTTCTATTTCTTTCTCACCATGGGTGTATATCCTGTCTTGCCCTTCAGCTTTATCTGAATCTCTTAGTTCTTGTAAGTACTTAGACATACCAGCTTCTATTACCTTTTTATCACCAAAGATGCCATAATCTACTGCAAAGAACCAATGACATGTTCCACCAACGTTGTTCATATGAGTATAATTTGCAGTTAATCCACCAGATAAGATTGCTGTAAATAATTCAACTGAAACTCCTAATCCATAGCCTTTATGGCCTCCAAATTCTTCTGAAGAACCACCTAACGGAACTATTCCTCCACCAAGTTTATTTTGTATATTATATAGTACATCCTTAGCATCTGAAGAGTCAGCTCCCTTACTATCTAACGCCCAACCTAATGGAAGAGCTTCTGCTCTTTTATTGTAAATTTCAAGTTTGCCTCTTGTAACTACAGTTGTAGACATATCTAAAAGAAATGGATATGGTTCTGCAGGCATTGCTATAGCAATTGGGTTGCTTCCCATCATTGCTGCTTTCCCAAAAGTAGGAACTTGGATAGCCTCTGAATTAGTCATTGACATTCCAAGTAACCCTTCCTGTGCAGCCATTCTTGCATAATATCCAGCGATACCGTAATGATTTGAATTTCTAACTACAACCATTCCCATACCTAAGTTCTTTGCTTTTTTAATAGCCATTTCCATAGATCTTTTACCAACTACTTGTCCCATACCTTGGTGAGCGTCGATAACTGCTGATACTGGAGTTTCATGAACAATTTCCATTTCTGCATGAACTTTCATCATTCCACTTTTGATTCCTTTATGGTAACGAACTAATCTTTGAACTCCATGTGACTCAATTCCAAATAAATCAGATAATAGCAATACATCTGTAATAGTTTCCCTATCTACCTTAGAAAATCCAAACCTTTGAAAAGCTACATTACATAATTTCTTTAAATCCTCATATTTATACCTTGAATACCCCATTTTTTCCTCCTATTTTTCTTTAAAATTTTAAATAGTATTTTTTGATTTTTAAATCATTGATATAATATTACCAACAAACTGAAAACCTTTAAATATTATGTGTTTTTTTAATGTATTTTGGTAATAAAGAAAACTTTGTAGTTAATTTAACAAAACCAGTATCTATAGATATACAACTTAAATTGTTTAAAAATCAACCATACTTTGTGTCATTCATTTGTTTTAAATTATCATTAAAAATTTCTAGAAATGTAACCTCTCCAGTAGCCATGCTATATTTTACTGGAATCACATCAACATTCCCATTACTTTTCAATTCCTTTATTACGGAATTTTCCAAAAGTTTATTAACTGAATACAATATATTCTCATCTTCAACTTTTGAAGCAATTTCTTCACCTTTAATATTCTTATAGTTAGCCTTTACATATTTAACTACTGGATCAATATTACTTGTAACTGCTTTTATATTTGGTGAAACCTCCCCCCCATCAACAGCAGCCTTTACTGCCCCACATTTATCATGTCCAAGAACAATAACTAATGGCACATTAAGTAACTGTACTGCATACTCAATGCTGCCAGATACAATACTATCAACTACATTTCCAGCATTTCTAACTACAAATATATCTCCTAATCCTACATCAAAAATTAATTCAGGTGAAACTCTAGAGTCTGAACAAGTCAAAATTGCTGCAAATGGATATTGTCCATTTGTATAAAGCTGTGAAAGAACTTTTAAGGATATATCTTTATTTGCAAGTTTTCCACTTACATACCTTTTATTACCTTCAATAAGAATCTTTTTTGCTGTATTAGCACGAATTATCACTTTGTCTCTACTGCCTATGATATTTCTAATATTTTTTGCATCTTCTTCATACAATATATTTTTCATAAAAAACCTCCTAAATAATTATTCATAAGATTGTCCTCTTAACAACTTTGTATTTCTATAGGTCAATTTTTTCTATCATAGACTTTAATAAGTTATACAATTTACTTATAAAAAGAAAGAGATGAATATTTTTTAATCATCTCTACTAATTTTAAAATTTCTAAATTAGGCTACAGCTTCTACCGCATTAGCTGCAGATTTAGCCTTAATCTTTTTATCTAAATAATCTACAAGCATTGGACACAATATTGCAGTTATTATAATTGAAGTTGCAATTTGAGCTGTAGCAGTTTGTAAATATGGTTTTAATGTTGCGTCTGCTGTAACTATAGCTAATGGAGTTGCTAATTGATTTCCAGCTGTATTTCCAATAGCTGCTGTAACTCCTGCATGATATCCAAATAGACGATGTACAAAGTATCCTGCAAATCCTGAAATTACAAGAACTAGTAGACCTAATATTGCTCCTGGTGCTCCAGCTTTAATAAGATTTATAAAGTTCATGTTTGCACCTAAAGCAAATGCGAAGAAAGGAATTAAAGTATGTTGTCCATGTCCTAAAAACTTTTTCATACCTGAATCTAAGTTACCAAGAATAAATCCAACTATAACTGGTACGATAACAGCTACCATTGAAAGAATAGGAATGTTTGCTAATCCACTAGCACCTAAAGCTATCATTGTAAAGAATGCTCCACCACTTAAAGCTATGATTGCTCCTGCTCCAACGTCAGCTGCATCTCCATATTGATCTGCAACTGCTACATAAAGACCTGTATTAACACTTGAGAAAGCTGACATCCAAACCATTGGAGTTATTCCAAGTATTCCTGCTGTTCCAAACATTTTACCAACTGTTATAGCTATGATTGCACCTATAATAAATTTAGTAATAAGTGAAATAAATCCTCTTTTAATTGGAAGTCCTGCTTTATTAAAAGCAATTTGTGATCCCATACAACATAAGAACATACCGATTAATGGTTGTGCACCTTTTTTGAATAATTCTTCAGTAAATCCACCGATTTCTAAAGCATGCGGAAAAAATGTGTTTATAGTTGCTCCGAAAAGTAGAGGAACTACCATCATTCCACCAGGAACCTTTTTCATAAAATTATAAATTGGTACTTTCATTGTTAATACCCCCTACATTTAAACCTTTACAATTTAGTGATTTATATTTGTCTAACCCTTATTCACTAAGGGCTAGACATTACTCCTTTTAAAACCTTATATTCTAGCAACACCTGTTTCTCTTGCTGCTTTAGCTACTGCTTCAGCTACCTTTGCTGCTATTTCTTTATCTAATGCAAATGGAATAACATTTTCTGAGTTTAATTCTTCTTCTTTAACTACATTAGCAATTGCATATGCTGCTGCTATCTTCATTTCTTCATTTATTTCTTTTGCTCTAACATCTAATGCTCCTCTGAATAAACCTGGGAAAACAAGAACGTTGTTTATTTGATTTGGGAAATCTGAGCGTCCTGTACCCATTACTTTTACTCCCGCTGCCTTAGCTTCGTCCGGCATAATTTCTGGAGTTGGGTTTGCCATAGCAAATACAATAGCATCCTTATTCATTGTTCTAACCATTTCAGGTTTTAAAATCCCTGGAGCTGAAACTCCGATGAATACGTCTGCTCCAACTAATGCATCAGCCATAGTTCCTTGAATATTATCTGGATTTGTTACTTCAGCTAAAGCCTTCTTAGCGTCGTCAATGTTTTCAATACCTCTATAAAGTATGCCCACCTTATCGCAAGCGATTAAGTTCTTAACTCCTGTTGAAAGTAAAAGTTTAGCTATTGCTGTACCTGCTGCTCCTGCACCATTTACAACTACTTTTAAGTCTTCGATTTTCTTTCCAACTAGTTTAAGTGCATTAATTAATCCTGCTAAAACTACTATAGCTGTACCATGCTGGTCATCATGAAATACTGGTATGTCTAATTCCTTCTTAAGTTTTTCTTCTATCTCAAAACATCTTGGTGCTCCGATATCTTCTAAGTTTATTCCGCCAAAACCTGGAGCTATTAGCTTAACAGTTTTTACTATTTCATCAACATCTTTAGTATCTAAACATATTGGAAAAGCATCTACACTAGCAAACTCCTTAAATAGAATAGCTTTACCTTCCATTACAGGAATTCCAGCCTTTGGACCTATATCTCCTAATCCTAGTACTGCTGTTCCATCTGTAACTACTGCTACAAGATTTCCTTTTGAAGTATATTTGTATACGTTTTCTTCGTTTTCATGAATCTTTCTACATGGCTCTGCAACACCTGGGCTATACGCCAAACTTAGATCATCTCTTGTTTCAACTTTGATCTTTGATATAACTTCAACCTTTCCCATACTTCTTTCATGTAGTTTTAAACTTTCTTCAAAATAATTCATACCTCTCATCCTCCTCAAAGTGTTGTTGTTCTTTATGACTTAATGATATCAGCTGGAGCTTATTTTTAAAATATTCTGTAAATTTAAAATGCATTTTGTTTTTTTAGTTTTCTTTGTATAAATTTTAACAACATACTTTAAGCGCCTAACCAAGCTTGAGTAGGCGCCTAGCCTACCTACATTGAGTCAGATTTTACTACACAAAATGATGGCAAATAAAAATAAGGAATTCGTATATAAACGAATTCCCGTTGATCTAAAAATATTACCCTAAACAGTTGTCATAAATAAACTACTAACTAATCTATATTTATGGTGATAGTGTCGTGTCGACTATCCTATATCTGTGTTGAGGTCTGCCAACTTTTCCATATTCAATTAACTTTGTTAATCTTCCTTCTTTGTCCATATACTCAAGATACTTTCTTACCGTAACTCTCGCTATTCCAAGTTGTTCAGCTAAATCTTCCGCGACAAAATATTCATCACCTTTTTTTTCTATTGCATCCCATATACTAGTATAAGTATACTTATTGAAGCCTTTTTCTAGTAAATCTGTATTTCCTTTCTTTACATCCGCTGTATTTTTACTGCTTATTATTAATTTATCTAATTCCTCTTGTTCAATAGTCTCGTTCTTCTTAAAGCGATCATATCTTTCTTTAAATAGAAATAATGCTTCCTTAAATCGCTCAAAAGAAAAAGGTTTTATTAAATAATCTACAGCCCCAAACCTAAAAGCTTCTTGTACACTTTCCCTACTTTTATCTGCTGTTATAAGTATTATGTCTATTATTTTCTCTTCCTTACGAAGCCATTTTAAAAAGTCTAATCCACTTTCCTTTGGTAGGTAAACATCAAGAAGTATTAAATCAATCTTATTTTTAGATACAAACTCTTTTGCTTCCTTTAAATTACTAGCTGCCTTTGCTAAAGTAAAACCATCAACTTTTTCTAAAAATCTGCTATTTATTTCCCTTACCATAGGATCATCTTCAACAATCATCACTTTTATCATCCTGAACGCTCCCTCCCATTGGAATATCAATATACCACGCAGTACCATTATTTACTTCAAAATTGATAGTACCCCTAGCTTCATCTACAATGTTTTTTACTAAATACATGCCATAACCTCTTTGCCCTTCTTTACTCGAAACTCCCATTTCATATATGTGTGGAGCAATGTCCCTCCTAATTCCTCTACCATTATCCTTTACAAAAATTTTAAGCATATCATTTTCCTCATAAATTTTTATATAAATTTCACCACTACCATCATTTTTTACTTCATCTAAAGAATTTTCTAATATATTTCCAACCAACGAAACTAATTCTTCAGAGGTTATATATTTAGGGAGTTTTTTAAGTGATGAATTTTCATCAATAATTAACTTAACCCTTGATTCTTCTGCTCTACTATACTTTGCAAGAAGTAGTGCAGCTAATGATATATCTTTTATTTTTTTTGTGACTATAGTGTTTATATTTTTTCTTTCATCAGCAACATTATTTATAAACTTAAGAACTTCTTCGTACTCTTCTAGCTGTATTAACCCAGAAATAGTATGGAGCTTATTCATAAATTCATGATTTTGAGCTCTTAGTGACCATGTCATTTTTTTAATACCTGTAAGCTCCTCAGCTAACTTTCTTACTTCTGTCAAATTCCTAAAATTAATTAAAATACCAATCAGTTTATTCTTTTCATTCCTTAAAGGAGTGAACTTTGATATTATACTCACCCCAGGTCTTACCTTTACCTCAATATTTTCTATAGGTTCCCCATTTCCTAGAGCATCTTCAATTATGTTACCGTATACAAAATCAGTAATACCTCTCCCAATATCAGACTCTTCAAGTCCTAAAATAACTCCTGCTTCTTTATTAAAAAGAGTTATCTTTCCTTGTTCATCTACACAAATAATTCCCTCTTTAATCGTTTCCAACACTGTTTCTTTTTGCTTCAAAATAAGCGTTATTTCCTCAGGTTCAAGTCCTAAAATAGTTTTTTTGATATTGTATGATAATAATATGGCCCCCCAAACTCCTAAAGCAAGTCCTAATACAATAAAAGGAATAAACTTTTTCATTCTTTCGTTTATTTGATTATAATAGTTCTCAGCAATTATCCCAATACATACTGCACCAACCTGCTTACTTCCCTCATAAATGGGAGCAAACACTCTAAAGGAAGGGCCAAAGCTTCCTTTTCCCATGGAAACGTATTCTTCACCTTTAGTCAAAGCTGCCTTTTCGTCTCCACCTTCAAACCTTTTCCCTATCTTTTCTTTTATAGGATGAGTTTGTCTTATCCCTTTCATATCCATAACAACTATAAATTGAACACCTAGTTTTTGCCTTAGCTTTTCTATTTCATTGTTAAGGATTTCATTTGATACGTTATCGCTTGTCCCAAAATACTCTTTAACAACATAATTTTCTGCAATTGAATTTGTTACATCTAACATATCCTTGCTAACCTGTGTTTCAAGCAGGTTTCTCATTTGGTAAAAGGATAAAATAGTGATACTTCCTATAGAAAGCATTAATACACCAATAAAAAGACAAATGATCTTTTGTTGAAGCTTCATTATTGCTCCTTTCCATATTAATTAAAATACCCATTATTTTTTTACTTAAAGATAAACAACTTAGAGTTACTAGGTAGCCTATATATAGTAGCATATCTAATCAATTATAAGCTTATTAGTAAGCATATTTTAGGGCTATCCCGTAGGTAGCCCTTTTCTTGCCTTTTAATTATATCACTTAAAATTAAGTTTATCCAAATAAATACGATGGTAAAATTACTTGATAAACTCAATTTTCCAACTAAAATAATTGTTATTCGCATTTTTTTCGTATCTTAAATTAGCGTCAAACTTATTGCCTTTTTTACTTTCCAAGCCATTTACCTGAACCACACCATCCTGCAATAATTTTTGGACCATTTCCTTAGTAACATTTTTCTTCAATGACTGTAGAAATTTATCCTGCTTCCATACCACAAATTTACATCCACTTCTCCAATTACTGCAGCCAAATCCCATTTTCCCCTCAATTACAGCACTGCCACATAAAGGACACTTGCCTATAGTTTCTTCTACGGAAGGTGTTTCTTCGGTACCACTTATAACAACATTTTCACTGCTTTTAATAGTATCTACTGCTTCCCTCGTAAAATTAAATATTAGATTTAAAAAACTACTTCTTTCAACTTTTCCTTTTTCCATATCTGATAAAGTTTTTTCTAGCTTACCTGTATACTCTAAATTCATTAAGTTCTTAATAGGAAAAAATTCTATTATTCTTCTGCCTAAATCAGTGCATTGCAAACTTTTTCCTTTACTGTAGATATAGCCAATATCCTTTAACTTTTTAATAATTTCAGCTCTTGTAGCTGGTGTACCTATACTAAAACCACTTAATATAGCCTCCATCATTTCTTCACTATCTTCTTCTTCAAATTTCTTTCCGCAGGTCTCCATAACTCTTAAAAGAGTTTTTTCAGTATGATATTTAGGTGGTTTTGTTGTATGAGAAGTAATTTTAGTATTAACTACATCTACAATTTGATTTACGTCAACTAAAGGAAGTATAGTATCCTTGGATTCTATATTTTCAACCTTTTTCCACCCTTCAATGATTTGAACTTTTCCTTTTGATATAAATACTCCAGTTACTTCACTGTTGTTAATTTTTGTAGTAATTTTGGTTTCTTCATACTCTGCAACTGGCATAAACTGAGCTATAAATCTATTCTTAATAGCACTATAAACAGCCTCTTCATCTTTTGTAAGGTTGCTTGGCAATATATACGTAGGTGTTATAGCACTATGGCTCTCCACCTTGGAATTATCAAAAATACGTTTAGAAACGTTAAACTTTATCTCATCCTCATATGGTAATCCTTTTTTTAATATATTTAGCACTTTCTTAACTCTATCTACTAAACTCTCCTCTAATACTACACTTGCTGTACGTGGATATGTTATAAATTTCTTCTCATATAGGGACTGGGCAACTTTTAATACTTTATCTGAGGTCCAACCTTTATATTTACTCGTAATATACCCTTGTAACCCTGACAGGTTAAACAAATATGGACAATAGTCTTTTTTTCGTTCTACTTGTTTATCAATGATTGTTCCTTGACCATGCTTTATTTTAGGTACTAGTGTTGCTAAATCGTCTTTATTCCTAAATTTTTCTTCCTCATTTAGTAGGTATGTTCCTTCATACTCCTCATTTTTATCAGTTTTAAAAGTTGCTACTAACTTATGATAATTATCAGGAACAAAGTTTTCTATTTCTTTATCTCTATCGTATATAATCTTCAAAGTTGGTAATAATACACGTCCAATATTTAACGGATGTCCTTTCCCTCTTAGATACTTTAATGTTGTAACTGAGGTCAAGTTTATCCCAATAACCCAGTCTGCCCATTGCCTGCTTATTCCCGCATCTTGCAGAGGCTTCATTTCAATATTGGGTTTTAAGTTTTCCATACCCTTAATAACTTCATCAGGAGTCCACTCATTTAATAACAATCTATATGCTGGCTTTGTTACCCTAAGATATTTAATTATAATATCACCAATAATCTGCCCTTCACGATCATAGTCACAGGCTGAAATAACACCATCAACAGACTCTCGATTAATCAACATTTTAATAATATTTACTTGCTTCTCTGCACCCTTATCTGGACTATCCTTTTTACTCATATCTATCTTAATTTTATATTTAAATCCATTAGGTATAAACGGATAATTATCCATCCTCCATGATGCCATCTTTGGATCATAATCCTTTGCATCATAAAGCTGTAATAAATGACCAAAAGCCCATGTTACAATGTAATTTTCACCTTCAAAGTATCCGTCTCGTCGTTGTTTTATATTTAGTGCATCAGCAATATTTTTTGCTACTGATGGCTTCTCCGCTATAATAACCTTGACCATTCCGTCACATCCCTTAAAAATCAATTTTTGATAAAACTGAGACATGCTTCTCAATTTACCAATTTTCTTATTTATGACCTTACTATTTAATTCCTATAAAAATTTACAACATTAATAATATTATTTAATATGTATTTTTTCAAGTTTAGTTTATATATTTTTGTACTTATAACACTTTGTTCCATCAGTTCAACTATATTTAAAGAAATAAAAATGAAAGAGCATCAAACCCTTTCATTCTTATTCAAACTTTACTTTATAAAATTACAACCAATAAAAAGTTCTAAACACCTCTAGTTTCTGGATTCCAAATGAACTTATGAATTTGTAAACTAAGTCTTACCTTTATATTGTTATCAGTAAAATAGCTATCCTTCTCTACCAGCATCTCAACTAATTTCTTCGGGTCTATTTTTCCAAAAACCGGTGAAAAATCAATAACAACCTCTTTAGATGAAAATACATCCTTATATTGTTCTATTGTTTCAAGTGCATAGTTTATGTCTTCTTCTCCACCTACTACAAATTTTATTTCATCTCCAGAACGAAGTAATTTAAAGTTCTCTTCAAAAAGATTTTTATGAGCCATTCCTGAACCTGGACACTTAATATCTAAAGCATAGAAAATCGGTAAATTCTCAAGATTTAGCTTATTATTACTAACCTTAGAATTCTCACCTAAAAAAGCTGCTATCTCTTCATCAGAATATACTGGACAGCTTCCATTAGTCTCAATTCTAACTTTAAAGCCTTTAATTGCTAGATATAATGGAATATATCTCTTTGCTTTGCCAGTCTCAAGAGGCTCTCCCCCAGTGCAGATTATACTCTTACAACCTAGCTCTTCTAATCTTTCTACTATTTTATCAGCAGTTAAATATTCATTATCCTTATTGCATTCATCATAACTATAAGTCGTATCACAATAGCTGCATCTCAAATTACAGCCGGCAGTTCTTATAAATGTTACTACCTCACCTTGTGAAATTCCTTCTCCAGATATACTCTTAAATATTTCAACTACTGGTATTTGAGAGTTTTTAAATTGTTCTAGTGTCATGTTACTTCTCCTTTTTAACTTCTGCAAAGCTTGATGGTGTTTCCCAAACTCTTATACACAAAACTTCTAAACCACAATCTTCTAAATCTTTACTTAATCGCTCAAAAAAATCAATTGCCATTTCTTCTGCTGTAGGTCTGAAACTTACCTCTACAACCTTTTTCCCAGTACTCTTTAAAACATCAGCAATCTGATGTTCTGCCGCATCTGGAGACTGATTCCAATACATAAAGGCATGGTCTAAAGGTTCTACAATCTTAGACTTAACTATACTCTTTAAATCCTTAAAGTCTACTACCATACTCTTAGATGCTTCACAATTTTTTATCACATCACCATCTGCTCTGCATACCTCTACTTGCATCTTATATGTGTGACCATGGAGATTCTTACATAATCCTTCATGACCACCAAGCATATGGGCCATATCCCACGTAAATTCCTTGGTTATAGATACTCTCTTCATTAATTTATTCTCCATTTATTTTTTATATTGTAGTGGGTCTTGAAAACCAGCTTCTTCAAAAGCCTTTATTCTTAAAAGACAGCTATCACACTCTCCACATGGAAGTTCGTCACCCTTATAACAAGTCCATGTGTCGCTATAATCTACACCAAGTTTCATACCCAACTCAATTTCCTGAGTTTTTGTCATAAACATAAATGGGGCATGTATCTTTATTTTTCTTCCCTGCTCTACTGCACAAACAGTACCCATGTTTATAGCATTTTCCATTGCCTTAATAAACTCTTCTCTACAATCTACATATCCTGAATAATCCACCTGGCTTACCCCTATAAAAACATCTTGAGCACCAACAACTTCTGCATACGAAGCAGCATAAGCTAAGAATATCATATTTCTTGCTGGCACATAGGTTACAGGAATATCCTTTCTATTTTCGTCACCTTCTGGTACTTCAATACTTTCATCAGTAAGCGCAGAGCCTCCCCAAGCATCCATATTTGTATTTACAACTATGTGCTGCTTTACACCAGCTTTTTCAGCAATGTTTTTTGCACACTCTAATTCTTTATTATGTCTCTGACCATAATTAAAACTTATAGAATATACCTCAAAGCCCTGTTCCTTTGCTAAATAAAGTGCCGTAGTTGAATCTAGTCCACCTGATAATAATACAACTGCTTTTTTCATATCTTAATCATCCTTTCTCCATAGTAACAGCACCCTAGCGCTCCATTAAATTGGAACTCATCAAGTGAAATTACCTCATCATAATCATTTTTTAGATAACTAATTAATGCTTTATTTCTTGCTACTCCACCAGAGAGAATAAGTTTTCTCCCCTTAAATTTTGTCAATAATGGAGCCAATCTTTTGTATAGAGAATAGTTAACTCCTGCACATAGACTATCTAGGGATGTACCTTCCGCAATTCTCCCTATAAGCTCAGATTCTGAAAATACAGCACATGTTGAATTAAGTTGTACCGGATTTTTATAATGCTCAAACATATCATCTAGAGAAACTTCTAATACATTTGCCATATTCTCGAGATATCTTCCACAGGATGCAGCACACTTTTCATTAAGTTCTAAATCTGTAATTATCCCCTTTTCAACCTTTACCACCTTAACATCCTGTCCTCCTACATCAAGAAGTACAAAATCTTTAAGATCTGTTTGATAGAACACTCCATATACATGAGCTTTTATCTCTTGTATAGGCTTAAACATTTTAAGGTCTGTATTATTTCTACCATACCCTGTAGATACAGCTGCATCTATCCTTCCTAGATTTAACTTTTCCATGTTTACTATTATCTTTCCATCAAAACTGCAATACTCTCTATAGAAGGACACAGTACTAACCTTAAATTTTTCTACAATCTTTCTATCTTCCATTAATGCTACTTTTACTTCTCTGCTTCCTAGGTCTATTCCAAGTATCCTCAAATCGCTGCCTCCTTTATATCTATAAGCATATCTATAAAAGCTTCAAGCCTAAGCTTTGTTCTTGAATCTAAACTATTTATACTATCACCTTCAATATTTAGTACAGGAACATTAAGCTCATTTTTTATTACAATATCCTGTATAGCTCTATAACAAAAAGCTTGAGTATAATGTATTATTCCATCTATTTTTCTCTCTTCTATTTGCTTCTTTATATCGCTTAATCTAAAATCTATATTATATACATATGTATAATCGTAATACTGTTCATATATGTCTTTTGCTTTATCAACTCTAGGAAATGCGAATTCTCTTTGAACTTCATTATAAACAAAATGAGCATTGAACTCTTCTACATATTCATAAATATCAGCTGTCATTGGGGGTACTCCAATAAATCCTAGCCTTACTTTTTTATTAATCGGTTTTCTTCCTTCAATTTCTTTAAGTTTCTCTTCTAAGAATCTTTTAAACTCATTCGCGTCTCCATTTAAGTCACTTACAGAAACCTGATACAAATGATTCTCAAAACCAGTTGTCTTATTAGTCTTATATGTATTTTCATCTATTTTCTTGGCTAATTCCCTTATTTCATTTATGTTTTTTCTAACTTCTTCAACCTGCTGCATATTTACCTTAAATAAATCCATAAAACTATCAATAGATACTCTTATATCCTCAAGACTATGACTATGTGGATAAGAGAATGGATACGTCTTTATACCTTTAAGGTTTAATACTTCAATAAGCGCTTTAGTATTGGAACAATCACCTTCCATAACACCTATTACTTCCTTAATGTTATTTTCTAAACATGCTCCATATATACCTTTAATCCATGCACAGCAGCTTTTAGGAAATCCATCTCTTTCAGCTAATTCAATATATTTTCCATAATCCTTTGAAGTAATAAAAATATTGTTTAAATCAATAACTTTATATCCAGCTGCAATTAGTACTTCAATAGGAACTGTTGTAGTTATGCCAATTGTTTTCATATTTCACCTCAAACTTGATATAAAAATTCCACGTAAAAAAAGGCGTACAAATAACTATGTACACCTTACTCACCATTAAAAAAGGGCATGACTTTCCTTACCTAACCCAATTCCAAAGTTTAAGCAATTAGTCCATAGTTTTATTTATAGACAGGATGGTTACGAACTGTCTTATTCTTTGCCATTTCACAAAGTGAAATCTGGCTAAAACTGAATAGGCTCGATGCCTAGTCAGTTTTATTTTACTCTAAATAATATATCATATAACTACTAATAATACAATTATTAGATTAAACTATAGATACACAACTTCACAGCTAATCTATAATTCAGGATTGAAGTTGTTTATGTTTATTAATTGTAATTGTAAACTATTTCTCCATTAACTATTGTATAAAGCGTATTTGTTAAAATATCAAAAGGACTTCCATTAAATACTACAATATCAGCATCTTTACCAGCTTCAATACTACCAACCCTATCATCTATACCTATAATTTCAGCTGCATTAATTGTTATTGTGCTTAATGCCTCTTCGAAGGTTAGTCCCTCTTTCATAGCATAAGCTGCACATAAAGGCAGATATTCAATTTGAATTACAGGATGGTCTGTCATAATAGCAACCTTGACCCCTTTTTTCATAAGCTTAACAGAAGTTTCAAAACTCTTATTTGAAAGCTCAATCTTAGAACTAAAACTCATCGTAGGTCCTACAATTGCAGGATAGGATGATTTTCTTATGTGTTCCGAAATAAGATGGCCTTCAGTACAATGATCTAAGGTAATTTTCAAATCAAACTCCCTTGCTATTCTTAAAGCGGTCAATATATCATCTGCTCTATGAACATGTGCTTTAAGTGGAATCTTTTTCTCTATAACAGGAATAAGTGACTCATATTTAATTTTCTTCTCGAAATATTCTCCTAGTTGTTGAGATTTTTTCTTTTTATTAAGATAATTTTCTGCCTCTATAAGTGCCTCCCTTAATAGTGCAGCTGTAGCCATCCTAGTCATTGGTGATTTATTTTTTCCTTTATATATCCTCTTTGGATTTTCACCCAAAGCAATCTTAATAGCTACTGATTCTTTAATTATCATATCATCTATACATATACCATGAGTCTTTATTGCTGCAAAATGTCCTCCTATTACATTGGCACTTCCAGGGCCTGTAACTACAGTTGTAATCCCCGCTTTTATCGCCTTTTTAAAGGAACCATCAAATGGATTGATTCCATCAATAGCTCTAAGATGTGGCGTTATTGGATCTACTGCCTCATTCACATCCATGCCTTCAAAACCCATATTTTCTTCTATTATACCTATATGACAATGAGCATCAATCATACCTGGTGTTACATACGCGCCTTTAACATCTATTATAATATCATCTTCTATATCTATACACTCTGCAACTTTAACAATTTTCCCATCCTTAATCAATATACATCCATTTTCATAGTTCTTTCCAGTCATTGTAAATATCTTACCATTTTTAATTAGCATTTTTTATGCCCCCTACTTTTACGTTCTTTAATATTAATTTTTAACATTATTATATTATAACAACTTAGATAATAAAATTTAATACACATCGAGACTATTTAAGATACACAACTTCAATCATTAACGAAATTTAGGAAAAGTCTCTGCATTCAATACTTTTCCTAAAATTCTTAATTCAATTATGAAGTTGTGTATCTATAGTTTGAGCCAGATTTCACTTTGTGAAATAACAGCAAATTATAAAGAAGCACCATTGCTACCCTATAATCGATATTTAACTAAACCTTATATAAAACCCCTTAAATTACATTTCATTAAGTGCCCATATGAAAAAGTTTAGTATTGCTGCAAATGTAACCCATAAAATATACGGTATAAGTAATAAGCCTGCCCGCTTATCTAATTTTAAAAATTTAAGAAAGGTTAATAAAATAAACATCCATAAAATAACAATCTCTATAAAAGAAATCCCATATAATTTTTTTGCAAAAAAAATAAAAGGCCATATAAAGTTTAAAATTAGTTGAACTGCATACAACTTAAGTGCATTACCTACGTCTACCCCTTGTTTTTTAAGTTGGTAGATTCTATAAGCTGCTATTGACATCAAAATATATAATACAGGCCAAATAACTTCAAAGACCCAAGATGGAGGTGCAAATACTGGTTTTACAAGTTCATTATATTGAGTTTTAGATAAATTAGATGTAAACCATCCTATTACCGTTGCTCCACCCAAAGTTATTATAAGACTAATAATTAGATCACCAATATTATACTTATTATTCACTTTAAATACGTTCATATATATCCCTCCTTATCCATATAATTATGTATTCCTTAAGGTTAATATGTCTGAATTGGATCTTGAAACCGAGCAGTTACCGAGCCTGCTCAGCTCCAAATAAAAGTGAATAGGTATAGAACCTATTCACTTTTAGCCAGGTTTCCTTTGCGAAATAGCAACAAATCAGGATAAAGAATGGCAAAGTAATACTTAAATATAAATATCAGAAAACTCTATGTCTACTTTTTCCTCTAACTCATTAATGTTTAATATTGGTTTATTTCCCAAATACTCAAACTCATCTGCCTCACCTTTAGGCAATTTTATTATAAATTTATTCAATGCATGTGTAACGATTAATTCTAGTGAACCATTTTGAAGTTCTATGAGAGCTTTTGTAATATATAATCCTAATCCACTGCCCTCTTTTCTTCCACTAAGTTCATTACTTGATTTTGCAAATTTTTCGAAAACATACCGCTGTTCTTCTGTTGAAATAGGCTTAGAATCATTTTTTATATAAATAACAACATTCTCTTCTTCCAAACAGACATCTACCCATATATTTCCTCCATTTTCTCCATACTTAACACTATTAGAAAGCAAGTTTAATATTATTCTTTCAATAAATTCATAATCACATTTCACATAAATTTCTTCTGCTACTGAATCAAAAATTAAAGATATTCCTACTAAGTTTAAATACTTTATTGTTGCTTGAGCCACATTTTCTACTAACTCTACAATATTATGATATCTTAAATCCGGTGTAAGATATCCTTCCAAAATCTTATTTGTATCAATAAAATTATTTATTGTTCTAATTAATCTTAAACAATTTTTCCTTATGTTAGCATTGTTTTTTTCTAATCCTACTATATTTTTATCATTTATATATAAATCATTTAACTGTAGAGCTGAAAAAATAACATTTATAGGAGTTCTAAGTTCATGAGAAATATTAGTATAAAACTCTCTTTTTAATTTTTCTTCTTGAAGATAACTTTCTAACTCAACTTTTAAGGCCTTTATTCTTTCTATCTCTGTCATATCTCTAATAAAAACAAGCCACATATCTTGACTTAAATGTTCACATCTTAGTTCATATTTTCTTTCTTGTTCCGCTTCATTAGTTAATATAAAACTCCAGTAATGTCTTAAGCTTCCTCTATATTCCTCTGACATTTCCATAGATGGTGGATCAAGTAATTCCAAAAATTCATGTATGCTTACAGATTCTAAATCTAATATATCTAATAAATCAAAAATTTTTATAGCAGCTTCATTTATATATTTAATTTTACTGTCTTCAAAAATAATGACTGCATCAGAAATATAATTTATTAAATTTTCATACTTTTCTTTACTTTTTTCTATCATTGTATTTAATTCCATCTGAATATTCATTCTTTGATTTAGTATTTCATTATAATATTCCTTATACTTCTCCATATCTATAAGTTCACCATACATATTATCATAAGTATTCTTTACTAAAAATATTGCAATTGCCTCATAGAGTATGTAGTATGCAATATATTTGGCAATATGAATCATAACAGCTGTATTGTAACTAGAATATGTTGTATCGACAAAATCTATTTTAGCTATATTTTCGTATAAGAAAATCGTTGCTACATATAAAATTAAATATTTTTTCTGTCTTTTTGAAAGACCTCTATAAGTTAAAATTACGTATATTAATATAATAAATAAGCAAAATAGTATAATATAGTTTATTTTAATAAACAAGTACCTATTTATAAAAGGAGTTCCATTTTTAAAATTCCTATATGAAATACTAAGTATTATTCCTGTTAAGATACCTATAACCCCATAAAATAAAATCACTTTTTTATAGCTAATACTTAATTTATGACATAAAATGGCTATTAATATAATACAATATTCAAAGTAATTACTTAATATCCAAGTCACTGTTGTAAAGCTTACTACACTTTCATACGGTTTATTACCGTTTAAAGACATTATATGTACAATACCAATAAAACATATTACACTATAGCCTATACCTACATATGTAAAAAAATTCTTAATTTTAGTATTGTACTTTGATAATGAAATTATCGTTAAAGAGGCCCCAAGAGTAACACATAATATTTCTACAAACTGGTGATACAGCATTAAATTTTTGTTTGTAGAATAGAACATTATCACTACTAAAATCACTGGAATAAAAATCCTTAAAATCCAGGTCATATTATTCATAATGTAATCTTTAAAATTTTTCATAGCCCTTCTCCTTCATAAACTGAAGTTCTACTTTCGTACCTTTATCCTTATTACTTTCTATAATGACTTGTCCCCCTTGAAGTTCAACTAAACTTTTAACAACATAAAGTCCTAACCCAGTACTTTTTTCTGTTGTAACTCTACTTTTATCAGTGACCATATATTTCTTAAATGCATTTTCTAAATATTCTTTACTTATTCCTTTTCCACTGTCAATTACTTGAATAAAAACCTTACTATCATTACAAGTAATATTAACAAATATAGAACCCTTTTTTGTATATTTTACTGCATTAGAAATTAGATTTAAAATTATTCTTTCTATAAAACCTTTATCACATGAAACTAATAATTCTTCTTCTTCTGTATCGAAAATTAAATCTAAATCTTTACTTTTTATATATTCAGCTAAATGCATTATTGTATCTTCGATTATCTCTACAATATTGAAAATTGCAAGTTGAGGCTTCAGGTAATCATAATTTATTTGAGAATTATCAATTAAATTATTAGTTAATCTAATTAACGTCATACAATTATCCTTATTAATAATGTTATATTTTTTAATTGTTTCATAATTATCATTTTCAAGAAAGATTTTAATTAATTGAGCAGCACTATAGATGACATTGATTGGTGTTTTTAAATCATGAGAAATGGTTGATAAAAAGTCACTTCTCATTTTTTCTTCTAATTTTTTTTGCTCTACATTAATCTTTATTCTTTCAATCCTTCTTTTCTCCGTTATATCCTTAAAAATTAACATTGATTCATGCGTTTCATTATTTAACATAAATTCTCTTATCTCTAATTCAACACGTTTTTCTTCAATAGACACTTCTCCTTCATAATTTAAACAGTTATTTTCTTTAACTGTTGTATTTTCCTTAATAACAAGAAAATTTAGTATAGATTTATTGACAGCATCCTTTATACTTTTCAGCCTAAAAAGAAAAAGAAATTGTTTATTAGCATAAATAATTCTCTTATTATTGTTATTAATAATAACCATAGGTAATGGTATGTTATTAAAAAGTGTTCTATATACTGTCTCTCTCTCTTTTAAATATTTCCTTCCATTTTCCATTTCCTTATTTTTTAAGTATATTTCCCTATTTAATACCTCAAGTTGAAGAGTTCTCTCATAAGTATCATTAAAAATAGTTTTATAAGGCTTGTTCAATAACTTTTCACTAAGAGAAATGTATATGATACTATAAGCTAAAAATGTAAACTCCTCAATCATAAGTTGAATAAAGGGCTTATATATAAATAAATTAATAAAATTTAAATAATATGTTATAACAAGTAGTGATATGAATATACTGAAATAATTTATTTTATTGTTCTCAGAGGTGGTATTTATTAATGATTTTATTAATGATATTGAAGCTAAAATTAAAATAATAGCTAAAATATACATCCTTATAACAAAAACATTTACATGAAAATAAATAGACATTTGCATTAAAATTACTGCAAATAAAAGCAAGAAAACATACTGCATCAAAGCTTTGCTACTACTATAATTATTATAGATGAGTTTTAATGCCATAAATAAATATAGACTTTCAGCTAAATTTTTTATTTGTATATACAAATCTGAGTAGTATAAATATTCATTCACTGATGTTACTGTAGTGATATGAATACTATTTAAAAGACCTATAATAAAAAAGCATATTCCGGAAAAAATAAAAAGTTTATATTTTGAAAACTTTGAAGTAGCCGCGGTCATAAGCATAACACCAAAGCATATTATTATATTTATTATTCTTACTAAGTAATCTGCAATTTCTTCACTTATAATAAAGGCAATAATAAGAAAAGCAAAAGAAATAATATACATTGGCCAAAACTTTATAACTTTTTTATTATCTATATATAATGAATCTATTAAAACATCTTTCTTATCCATGAAATTTCCTCCTATACACTATATTAATTTATATTGTATAGTAATATCAACATTTTTTTGACAGTATTCTATGTTCTATGTTAATATTTTGAATAACTATCAATAATAATTTGACTTACTGTAGAAAGGATGTTGCTAATGTGGAAAGAATTCAAAGATTTTGCCGTAAAAGGTGATGTATTAGACTTAGCGATTGGTGTAATAATCGGTGGTGCATTCGGTAAGATAGTTAGCTCTTTAGTTAATGATATAATTATGCCTATGCTTGGTTTTTTGATTGGGGGATTAAATTTTACAGAATTAAAAGTAGTAATAAGAGAAGGTTCTAATAAGATACCTGAACTCTCAATTAAATATGGTCAATTCCTACAATCAGTTATTGATTTCTTAATTATTTCTTTTTCAATTTTTATTTTTATTAAATTCATCAATAGATTCAAAAAGAAACAAAAAGAGAAAGAAAAAGTTATAACACCTTCAAAAGAAACACTCCTTCTCACTGATATACGAGAACTTCTAAAAGAAATAAGAGATAATAGATAAAACTGATTAGGTTAAGTTAGATTTCACTTTGTGAAATGGCAGCAGATAAGGGAGTTTTTAGTTAAAAGCTCCCTTATCTATTAGAAATTATCACTTCTATTTTACACGATATTTCAAATACTTTTCCATACTATATTTCCAAGCACCATATTTACTCTTGTCTTTTTCTTTTATATAACTTAAAAAGATTTGTAATACACCAAGCTTATTTAAGCCTTTCATCAAATGCCTAGGATATTTTACTTTCTTATCAAAGTTATTTTTCGGATCTATAACTATAATACTTTTATTATCCTGAACATAAATATCTCTACATCTAATGTCTATTTTAGTGAAACCTAGTTTTGTAAATTCATCAAGCATTTCCACCAAAGCTTTACACAAATAACTATCTAATCCTTTTCTTTCAACATACTTGTCTAACCTAATACCACCTACATAATCTCTTACTATATAGTATTCACCATACTCATAAACCTTAGGAAAAAAAATGGAGCCTTGTGCTTTGTAGAGTATATAGTATTCATCAGCACATATTTCCTTATCTCTAAAAAACTTTATTATCTTATTTTCTGGTAAAAGATATACTATTCCATTATGCCCTTCACCTAAAAATTCAGCTTTCTTAAAAAGTTTTTCCAACTCATCACTAAAGTTAGTACTAAAATCTAAGTGCCTTACCATAAGTTCACTTCCTATAGTTATTCTACTTATTTATACTATTAAAAAAATATAAACATGACTAGAAAAATAAAAATGAATAGATATCAAACCTATTCATTTTTAGTCAAATTTCACTTTTTCAAATGATGACAAATAAAAATAAACAGGCATCACCCCTGTTTCGCCACATGGCAGCAACTAAGCTAAATCCAATATCTTTATAAGATAAAGGTTTTCAGATACTATGTTTAATTATTAATTTTTCACATCCACTCCTCCAAAAATTACAAAACAATTTATAGTTAATACTGGACCTTCCAGATTAACATAATTAATGTTATTTGTTTTATTTGACCATCCACCAAAGATAGGAATACCCTTTACCACTACCTTCCAACCTGGAGGTACGCTTATATCTATTCCACCAAAAGCAACTGTTATATTAAGGCTTGCATTACCACTTGAAATATTAGCATCTTTTAAATCCATATCAATACCACCAAAAATAGCAGTCAAACTTCCTCCTCTAAAGTTTTTAGAAATATTTCTTGTTTTTACGCCCGAAAATAATGTTATATTATCAACTAAATCTTCAGTAGTTTCTTTTCCACTAAATTTATAATCAAGGTTTCTCGAACCTCTTGGTAACAATATTGAAATACCAATAGCTATAATTAGTAAAGGCCAGAAATACCTTATAATACTATGCGTAATTATATTAAGTTCTCTCATTTGAAACCATGCACCTAATAGTATTAAAATGATACCCAGAGTTTTAGAATCAGAATCTGCAAATAAGTTTCCTACTCCAACAGCTATTAATATCAATGGCCACCAAGTAGAAATTACTTGACCAAAATCCCAAAATCCTATCTGTTGAAGCAATAACCCAATACCTACTATAATAAATATACTTCCAAGGAAAATCTTTCTTTTCAAATCAATCACCTCTAAAAATATTTTTAATTAAAACATGTTTTATCTATGTTAATTATATTACTATTTACTTCTCTCTAGACTATATATTTCATTATTTAAACATATTATACAATATATGTAATTAATTATATTCTAGTTTCTTTTATACTGTCAATATACTGACTTTTAGGAAAATACAAAAAGACTATATTATAAATTGCATAGCAGCATCTTATAACATAGTCTTTTAATCCAAATTTAAACCTATTCTTCTATATTCCCTAATATCAGTTCCTCAACCCCTATGTTCTCAAGTCCTTTAGGGATTTTTGTATTTAGATTCTCTAGCTCTCCACCCATATCACTTATTATCTTCTTAGCAGTTTTAGTATCTTTGTTCCCTACTTCAACAACGACTTTGCAATTTATATTAGCTATTTCCTCAAAACCGCCCATGCCACTTACCATTGGACTTGCAGCAGCTAAAGGTGAATTAACTCCCTGTCCTCTATTATTACCTGATCCTAAAACAGCCTCTGATAGACTTGATATATTTTCTGTTCCAAGAAGACCTCTTTCTGAATAGGCATTATTATAATGCTCGTTTATATCAACAAAGACTTCATTATACCCTTCACTCTTAAGCTTAGAAACAGTCTCATTTGCAGTCTTAATACTACTAAAAAAACCTTCTATTTTCATACAAACACTTCCTTACAAGTAATTTTAGCATTAGAAATAATATCCGATTATTCTTATAGTAGAGTTCTAAATCTTTCATATTTATTATTTCAAAATAATAAAACATTATTCAACTTAGATACCTTTAGAAATATCATCAAAATCAGATTTCACTTTGTAAAATGACAGCAAATAAAAAGAGAAGTATCTCTACTTCTCTTTAAATTTCATTTAAAATCCAAAATACCGTCGCCCTAATTTTGACACCTATCTCTCGATAGGTGGGTGTTCTCACAACTGCTTCTATCGCCTTCTATGCCATCTAAGGGTCTCACAAGAAAGTACATATCCGCAACTAAATATTGAACTCCCTTCGCTGTAATGTAGGTTCAAAATATAGGGCCTCTCGAATATTTTAGAAATTTCTGGTGCGAAAGACGGGACTTGAACCCGTACGGTCTCCCACACGCCCCTCAAACGTGCGCGTCTGCCGATTCCGCCACTCTCGCATATATATATTATACTATATTACATTTAAATTTTAGTTTAATGTACCTAGGGTATCCCCCTAGAACAAATCATATTATAACAACAACATAATAATCAGTCAAGTACAAGTTTCAAATTCCTTAGTAACGTTAAAAACTTACTAAATGTAAACTATCTAACTTAATTATAAATCATTTGGCTGCAATTGTACATACTTATATGAATAAATCCAGGTTCATTTTAATATGAATCCTGGATTTATTTTAATATGAAATATAGTTGTTTGAGCTTTATAACATTTCGTAAGCTTACCTATAAATATGCCATAAATGATTATTGACACCTTTGGCAAATACATCTATTCTATTTCTTCCCCAAGAGGCTGCTGTTGGATCTGACGTAAGATTTCCACCTAATGACTCCCAATCACTCCATACCCTTCCATTCCAAAACTTATAGATTAACTCGTTATTTCTTCCTTTAGCAAAACAATGAATTATATTTGGCTCAGTGGAGCAAGCTGCTGGTGCTGATGTCAAATATCCACCTAAGTTTTCCCAGTTACTCCATCTCTGACCGTCCCACCATTTGTGATACATTGCATTATTAGTGCCTCTTACAAAACAATCAATTCTATTGTTTCCCCATGATACTGCTGCAGGAGCTGAAGTTAAAGTTCCACCAAGAGATTCCCACTCATTCCATCTCTGACCGTCCCACCACTTATGATACATTGCATTATCAGTTCCTCTTACAAAGCAATCGATTCTATTAACAGCCCATGATGAAGCAGCTGGTGCTGATGTCAAAATACCACCGAGAGATTCCCACTCATTCCATCTCTGGCCGTCCCACCACTTATGATACATTGCATTATCAGTTCCTCTTACAAAACAATCAATTCTATTGTTTCCCCATGATACTGCTGCTGGTCCTGATGTTAATACTCCCCCAAGGTCTTCCCAAGTACTCCATCTCGTACCATTCCAATAAATATGCCACATTGCATTATTTTGTCTTCTAGCAAACACATCTATTCTATTAGGACCCCAAGAGGATGCCCCTGGCGATGAGGTTATTACTCCACCCAAGTCTTCCCATTGGCTCCAACCTATTTTACTAGGTGTTTCCCCTAAATTTCTCAGAGTAAATCTTATTGTTTCTCTAGTTATGTTATTAATTATATTTACAGGCATTCCTGCCCCTAACAGAGTTGCTACTAGTTGATAGTTAGTTCTTTGAAATCTGTTAAGGAGCCTATTAACTTTTACATTTATATTCTCTACCTTTATCGTACTTTCATTATCTAATACATATCCAACTACAACACCTAAATAATACCTGGCCAACCGTTGTTGTATATTGTATCTTCTAAAGGTTTGAAGAATATTCCTATTCTCTTGAAGAAACTTATTTAAAATTCTATTTACATCCTGTTGTGATGCTCTTAATAACTCTTTATTCTGGTCATCAGTTATCTCTAATTCTTCAAAATCTTCTGTTCTTTCCGTGTCATCCACTATTTCTTCTGGTTTTTGTCGCAATAAATCGTTATCATAAAATCTGCTAATCTTAGATGCACATTGATGACATTGATTCATGCAAGAACAATATGGCGCATACCAGCAATATGAACAGTACGAATACATAGTAGCCTCCTAAAAATAATTATATTCTATTTTATTTATCATTCGAAATATAAATGTTAAAAAACTCAGAAATTATAAATTTATATATTATCAATTAGTTTATTAAAAATAAAAGTTAATAGGCATCAAGCCCATTAACTTTTAGTCAAATTTAACTTTATCAAATTACATCAAATACAGCATATAGAAACAATTTTTATACATTATTATTTTTGCTTATACAAAAATTTATAAATATTGTAATTAACCTTTACTTTCTTAACATATTTATCGGTTTCCTTAAAAGGAATGTAATCAAGCATTTTACCATCTTTAGAATATTGATAATCATTAAGCCATTTATTTACATTTCCTCTACCACCATTATAAGCAGCAAGTACTAAATCAAAATTATTAAATTCTTTATAAAGATTATCAATATACCAGCATCCCATCCTTATATTAAACTCAGGGTCCATAAGCATAGAAACATCATAATCTTCTATTTCCATTTCTTTTGATGCCCACTTGGCAGTATCGTCCGTTATTTGCATTAGACCATGTGCATCCTTATAAGATTTAGCATTCGAGTCAAAATTACTTTCTGCTTTTATCACTGACAATACAAATAAAGGATCTAAATTATATTCTTTACTATGCTTATCTATGAATTCCTTATACTCGTATGGATACATAATATTATACAAAATCCACTTTGTCGTAAATACTGATAATAAAATCATCAATACAGCGACAAGTACTCTCCTTATCTTCATCTCCCACTCCCACAAAACTTATTATTTATATAAACGTAAAATTGCAGTAATATCATCCACTTGCTCTTTTGTTTTTATAATACTTAAATTATTGTCTATAATAAAATTAGCATACTCTAATTTTTTTTCTAAAGGAAGCTGTGAATTTATTCTACTTAAGGCTTCTGATTGAGTAAGTTTATCCCTTGTCTTTAACCTTGCAAGCTGAGTATTGTAATCAACTGAAATAACAATAACATAATCCATTTCTTCATGCATATTGTTTTCAATTAAAGTTGGTGCATCCAAGATAACAACAGATTCACTTTTTTTACTGTATAAGCTAAATATATCATTTATCTCTTTTTTAATATATGGCATTATTATATTCTCATACTTAACTCTCTGCTTAGGGAATCTAAAAATGTGATTACCAAATTCTCTGCGTTTAAACTGTCCTCTCCAATCAAAGAAACCATCACCAAATTCATTTCTTACTTTTTCAAGAATTTCAGGATATTTGTCTAATACCTCTCTAGCTATTAAATCAGCATCAATTATTGGCAATCCAGCACTTTGAAACATCTTCGAAACAGTGCTCTTTCCAGATCCAATTCCTCCTGTTAATCCAACTTTTATCATTGATATGCCCCCTTATTTAGCTTCATACCATGTCTTACCTATATTCACATCGACTTCTAAAGGTACCTGAAGATTAATTACATTCTCCATTTGCTCTTTAACCATAGATTTTACTTCTTCAAGTTCTTCTTGCACTACATCTAAAATAAGTTCATCATGAACCTGAAGAATTAGTTTACTCTTAAGCTTCCTTGTTCTAAGTTGGTTATATACATGTACCATGGCAATCTTTATTATATCTGCAGCACTTCCCTGTATAGGTGCGTTCATTGCAAGTCGTTCTCCTAATGCTTTTACTATTTTGTTAGAGGAGGTTACTTCAGGTATAAATCTTCTTCTATTCAAGGTGGTGGTAACATATCCGCTATTTTTTGCAGTTTCTATAACTTTATCCATATATTCTTTAATCTTAGGATATCTTTCAAAATAAATATCCATATACTCTTTGGCTTCCTTTTTAGTTATATTTAAGTCCTGAGCAAGACTGAAATCACTAATACCATAGACTATACCAAAATTAACTGCCTTAGCTCTACTTCTCATTAAAGAAGTAACGTCCTCTAATGGAACCTTAAAGACTTCTGATGCAGTTTTAGTATGAATATCTAAATCATGCTTAAAAGCATCAATCATATTTTGATCCTCAGCTATGTGAGCAAGCACTCTTAACTCAATCTGTGAATAGTCAGCTGAAAGTATAACATTATCCATTTCTCTAGAAATAAATACCTTTCTTATCTCTCTTCCCATTTCATACTTGATAGGTATATTCTGAAGATTAGGTTCAGTTGATGATAATCTTCCCGTAGTTGTCACTGTTTGATTGAAATTAGAATGTATACATCCATCTTTATCAATAACTGATTTTAATCCTTCAATATAAGTTGAAAATAGTTTTGTAATCTGTCTATAATAGATAATTTTGCTTATGATTGGATGCTTGTCTTGAAGCTTTTCTAATACTTCTACATTAGTTGAGTATCCTGTCTTTGTTTTCTTTACCACAGGCAAATCTAATTTTTCAAAAAGTATCTTTCCTAGTTGTTTAGGTGAATTTATATTAAACTCCTCATCTGATAACGCATAGATTTCACTCTGAGTTTTATTAATTTCACTCTTAAACTTTTCAGAAAGCTCATCTAGCATATCTTTATTTACCTTAAAGCCTAGTTCCTCCATTGAAGAAAGCACTTCCGTTAAAGGTAATTCTACTTCATAGAATAATGTACTCATATCTGCTTCTTCTATTTTTTTCTCAAGAAGTCTATAAATATCTTTAAGATAAAAATTAAGCTTAATATTTAATTCTTCTTCATTACCCTTAGGATCTTGACCTATATATTCGTTAATAAGAGTTACAAGTGAATATGCTCCCTTTGAAGAGTCAATTAAATATGCAGCAATTGCTGTATCAAAAACTAATCCTCTAAGATCTATGCCCAATTTTCTTAGAGCTGTTAGTGAATTTTTAATATCATGACCTACCTTTTTAACATTATCATTTTCGAAAAAATCTTTAAGTATCTTTACTACTTCTTTATTTTCTAAAAACTTCTCAAAACTTATTATATAGTTTTTATCCTCATAAGTTAAGTATATAGTTTGAATTGAAAGTGTTGAATAAAGCTCAATATTTTTCAGTTTAAATGTTATAAAAATTGAACCTTGATTAATAGTTCCTATCAAAGTTTTAAGAGTTTCCTCATCATCTATATATTTAAAATCAATAGGACTTTCTTCTTGCTTATCTTCCTCTATATCATTTCCTAATTTCTCAACAAGAGATTTCATCTGAAGTTTTAAAAATAACTTTTTTAATCCTTGCTTATCCAAATTGTCCTTAGACCGTATCTCCTCTAAATTAAATTCTAAAGGAACATCCGTTTTTATTGTAGCCAATCTCTTTGAAAAGATTGCCTGGTCACTATACCCAATAAGATTTTCCTTTAACTTTTTTCCACTTATATCTTCAACATTTTTCAAGACCTCTTCAATACTCCCATAGGTTTGAATAAGTTTATATGCTGTCTTTTCCCCTATTCCTGGAACCCCTGGTATATTATCAGATTTATCTCCCATGAGACCTTTTACATCTATAAATTGAGCTGGTGTAACACCATACTCATCTATCATTCTCTTTTTATCATATATTTCTTTCTCTGTTACACCTTTTTTAGTGAATATAATTTTAATATTGTCAGAAGCAAGCTGAAGAGCATCTCTATCTCCTGTTACTATGTAAATCTCTATATTATTTCTTTCTGCATATTTTGCTAAAGTTCCTATTATATCATCTGCTTCAAATCCATCCAGTTCATATATGTTTATGTCAAAAAGGCTAAGCATTTCCTTCACTATTGGAAATTGCTCTGCCAGTTCTGGAGGCATCTTTTTTCTTCCAGCCTTATAATCTTCATACTCTACATGTCTAAAAGTAGGAGCTTTTCTATCAAAAGATGCCACTATGTAATTAGGTTTTATTTCATCCTTCACCTTTAAAAGCATATTAGTAAATCCATATACTGCATTTGTATATATTCCTTCACTAGTGGACAAGAGTGGCAACGCATAAAAGGCTCTATTCATCAAACTATTTCCATCAATTATTAATAAACGTTCCATAAGACACCTCCATTAGATTATTTATATAATAATCTACATTTTAGTTATAGTCGCTAGTAAATTATTTAAGGATTAAAGTTGTGTATCTTTACATCTAAAAACCATATGAATTTCAATACTTTTTTTAAAATTTAAAACTTATATATAAACTTTCTTATGTACCTAAAAGTATTATCAACTTAATATAACAATCTGTATTCATATAATAGTTCTATTCATTATATTTGTCAAAATAAAAATGTAAGTTTACTGTAACTCAATATAAATATTACCATAACATAATAATAGAAAACAAACTACTTGGAGGATAAATAATGAATAACATAAGAAAAATTATGAAATATTTATATACACTTTCTTTTAAAGATTTTGAGAATAAATATACATTTCTCGGAGAAGGAATAGCTCGCAAAGTCTATGCTTTAGATGATAACTATGTTTTAAAAGTTGCAAAAAATGATGATGGCTATTATCAAAATTTTGTTGAAAACTATGTTTATTCACATTCAAATAAACATCTAAAAAATTATCTATGTCCCATTATTTATTATTCTCCTAAAATACTAATAATGAAAAGAGCCATACCCTTAAAAAGTTTATTAAAAATTACTCGCTCCGATTTCATGGTGATATTAAAACAAAAAAATATGCTTAATGATATGCATGAACTTATAGATAGATTTCTTCTTTATTCAAATGATATATTTACACCTCGTTCTTGGGGAATAATAGATAACAAGTATTACCTCATAGATTATGGCTGCACTAACGATCTTGGAGATGAGTATTACGATATGATATTACTCAATCTCTAGTTGTCTCAACTTTTATACACCTCTGAAATAGATGTACAACTTCATAAATTACCTTATCTTTTAAAAACAATTTTTTTATAGAATTTTTAGACATTAAAATAATTTTATGAGAAAATAATATTTATGAAAAGGATTTTTTAACAAGAGAGGTGTATTTATGAAAAATGATTTATTAAAAAAATATGCAAAATTAGCAGTAAAAACAGGAGTTAATATTCAAAAAGATCAAACTCTAGTTGTTATGTCACCAATTGAATGTGCGCCTTTTACAAGAATGGTAGCAGATATAGCATATGATGAGGGAGCAAAAGATGTAGTTATTCATTGGAATGACGAACTTTCAGCTAAAATAAGATTCTTAAAAGCACCTGAAGAAGTTTTTGAAACAATGCCACAGTGGCAAGTGGATGCTTTGATATCCTATGCAGAGAAAGGTGCTGCTTTCTTAAGTATTTCGGCTTCCGACCCAGAACTTATGAAGGATGTTAATCCAAAAAGAATAGCACTAAATCAGAAAACTAGACAAATTGCTTTAAAGGAATTCAATCAAAGACTTATGAGTAATAAAAATGCTTGGTCCATAGTGTCAATCCCTACTTCAGGCTGGGCTAAAAAGGTATTCCCAACACTATCTGGAGAAGAAGCTATAGAAAATCTTTGGAATGCCATATTTAAGATTGTTAGAGTTGACAAAGAAGAGCCCGTCCAAGCTTGGGATGAACATAAAAATAACCTTAAGGAAAAGATGGACTACTTGAATTCAAAAAACCTTAAATCTCTCTACTTTAAAAATTCAAAGGGTACTGATCTTAAAATTGAACTTCCTGATGAACATTTATGGGTTGGAGGCGCTGAATATACTCAAGGTGGAGTGGAATTCATAGCAAACATGCCTACTGAAGAAGTATTCTCTATGCCAAAGAAGACAGGGGTTAATGGTAAGGTTGTAAGTTCAAAACCACTTAATTATGGAGGCAACTTAATTGATAATTTCTCCTTAATTTTTGAAAATGGAAGAATTGTAGATTTCACTGCAGAAAAAGGATCTGATACTTTGAAACATCTAATAGAGACTGACGAAGGTTCTCACTACTTGGGAGAAGTAGCTCTTGTACCACATCATTCACCAATTTCAGATTCTGGAATAATATTCTACAATACTCTATATGATGAAAATGCATCCTGTCATCTTGCTATAGGAAAAGCATATTCTCTATGTATAAAGAATGGAGATTCTCTAAGTGAAAAAGAACTTGAAGAGAGAGAAGTAAATCACTCTCTTACTCACGTTGATTTCATGATTGGAACAGAAGATCTAGAGATTATTGGATTTACCCATAATAATGAAGAGATACAAATATTCAGTAGAGGAAATTGGGCGTTTTAAAACTTGTTGTGGTTTACAAAGTCAATCAATTACCCTAAAGCTAAAAGGTGTTAATCATAATTAATTATGGTTAGCACCTTTTAAACATATACAATTTCAATCTCTAAACAATTCAGTTATGAAGTTATATATCTGTTATTCAGACTGTGAAAAATCTTCATTTATTAAATTGGAAAGAAATATTTATTATAATAATTCCATAAGTTCACTTAGGGACTTGATTTCATAATCAGGCTTTAAAGAAGTTGAATTTTGTATTCCTTGAGGATTAAACCAGCAGGTTTTTATACCACAGTTTATTCCCCCCTGAATATCTGCAGTCAAAGAATCCCCTACTATAAGTACAGAATTTTTATCTGAATGGCAAAGTCTCTTAAATGTATATTCAAATATTCCTGTATTGGGCTTCTGATAACCAGCTTCATCAGAGACTATAATATGACTAAAGTACTTTTTAAGAGGTGAAGAATCAAACCTATAATGCTGTACATCCTTAGCTCCATTTGTTATTATAGCAAGATTATATTTACCATATAAGTAATTACATAGTTCCTCTGCTCCATTAATTAAAAATGTACCCTTAATTAAAAAAGATGTATAAGAATCATTAAATTTATTATAATCTAGAACCATGCCTAACTCTTTAAAAAACCTCTTAAATCTCTCAACTCTTAGTTCAGGGATTGTGACCTTTCCCTGTTCAAAATCACCCCACAAAGTTTTATTTATTGTTCTGAATTTATTTAAATGATTATTTTTGTTATATTCTAGATTAAATTCTTTGAAAGCATTTTCAAGTGCATACTCCTCAGCTTTAGTGAAATCAAAAAGTGTATCATCTGCATCAAACAATATTAGTTTGAAACTCATTATGTTACATTCCTCCTGTAATCCACATTTATCAAATTCTTTAATATTTTCAGTCAGAGTTTGTTTTATAAAATCCAAAAAAATAAAAGCAGAGAGAAATAAATATTTTGTAATTGCATTAATACAATTATAAAATACATAAATCACTCTACTTTAATATAATAACTTATTATATTAAATTTATACTGATACTTAGATTGAAAATACTTTCTCTTCCCACCAACCAAATGCTATTTTTGCCTTAACAAAGTCTTGTCCTGAGGAACTTAGAAATACTAAATAATTTCCTCCTGGAGGAATAACAAATTTACCATCTTCTTCTGAAACAAGTGTACTTTGAGATGGTACAATTCTACCGTAAATATTTATCCCCTTACTTGGAAATCCTGTTACATTTTGTGCATATTCTAATTGTACTTTTGGCTCTGGAAGTGGAGATAAAGCAGTATCTGTAGGACTAAACTTTCTTGATACTTTACTAATTCCAGGTGGTATTGTATTCAACCATATTTCAGCAGTAAGTGATTCATTAGAAAAATTTGATACAGTAAAAACATTAACAAAAAGATTAACGCCAGAACTTCTAGGATTCACTAATGCTGCCCAAGCATTAGTTCCAACACCAAATATTAAAAACTTACTTTGCCCTACAAAGTATCTTCCTTTATACGATTGATATACTGGATTAGGTATGGTTATAACCTTATTCGGTATTTTTACCATACACTCTTGAGGTGACATATTATTTTCTTTCATAAATACACCTTCTTTTGTTATAGTAGAATTTTAGTTTCTTATTACTATAATATGAATTAAATAGAAAGGTGTGCTTAAGACTTAACCTACATTAATATCTATAATTGTAATATAAAAACTTATTTTATAAAAATAAGAATAAAAGGACATCAAAACCTTTTATTCTTATTCGGATTTTATTTGATAAAATAACAGTAAATAAAACTGAGTAGACATCAAGTCTACTCAGTTTAACATTGCTTTTATAGATACACAACTTCATAACTGAATTTATAATTCATGATATACAAGTTCATATTGATTTAAGAATTTTAGTAAAAGTATTGAATTCCGAGACTATATACTGTCATTTCACGAAGTGAAATCTGACTAAGGGTAAAAGGACTCGATGCCCTTTTAGTGTTATTTGCCTAAAATTCATTAAGGATTGAACTTGTATATCCTAGAAAAAGCATTGCATGTAGATGCTATTTTTATGAATTATTTAAAGATTGAAGTGGTATATCTTTATTAAGCTAAATTCTCTATTCTGATTATATTCTCAACCTTATTTACAACTTCTAAGTCTTTTATCTTTTCTAAAGCTTTATTAATACTACCTTCAGAAGTATTATGAGTGAAAAGAACTATAGATACATATCCCTTTTCTCCCTTTTTAGGCTTTTGTATAAAGGATGACATACTAACTTTATTTTGACCCAATACAGTAGCGATTTCTCCTAAAACTCCTGGTTCATCTTTTACTGTAATTCTTAAATAGTATTCAGCTGTAACCTCTGCCATTGGTCTTACTTCCATTTCAGTATAATGCTTAGTTGAAAGCTTCGCACCATCTGTAGAACTTCTTAAAACAGAAATGATATCTCCTACTACAGCACTACCTGTAGGAAGCTCTCCTGCTCCTCTTCCGTAAAGCATTAAGTCTCCTACAGCGTTACCCTTAATGAAAACCGCATTAAAGGAATCATTAACATTAGCTAGAGGATGAATTGATGGAATCATCGTCGGATGAACTCTAAGTTCTAACTTTCCATCCACTTCTTTAACTATAGCTAAAAGCTTTATAACATATCCAAGTTCTTTAGCATATTGTATATCTATAGAATTTATCTTTGTTATACCTTCTCTGTATACATTATTCATATCTACTTTTGTTTCAAAAGCTAACTTAGTTAATATTGCTAACTTGTAAGCTGCATCGTAACTCTCTACATCAGAAGTTGGGTCTGCTTCTGCATAACCTTTTTCTTGTGCTTCTTTTAACGCATCTTCAAAATCCATACCTTCTAAAGTCATTTTAGTTAAGATATAGTTTGTAGTTCCATTGATTATACCTACAACTTCTTCTATTTTGTTAGCAGTTAAGCTTTCATTTATACCATGAATTACAGGAATTCCACCAGCAACACTAGCTTCAAAGTTTACAATAACTTCATTTTCTTCAGCTTCACTAAAGATTTGATCTCCATTAGTTGCGATAAGAAGCTTATTTGCAGTTACTACATTTTTCTTATTTCTTATAGCTCTTAATATATATTCTTTAGCAGGCTCAAGTCCTCCCATAACTTCTACTACGATTTTTATGCTATCATCATTAAATATATCATCTGCATTTGTAGTTAGAAGTTCTTCAGGTACACCAATATTTCTATATTTATTTATATCTCTTACTAATATTTTCGCTATTTCTATATCATATCCTGCTCTTTTAATTATAGCTTCTTTATTAGTTTGTAGTATTTTCCAAACACCTTTACCTACATTTCCTAATCCTAATAACGCAATCCTAACCTTTTCCATAAAATTACTCTCCCTTTTACTGTATAGTAATTAATTTTCGAAAGCTTTGTATATAGCTTTAAATGCTTTTTCAAATTCATCATTTTCTACGCCAATAATAATGTTTATTTCACTTGAGCCTTGGTTAATCATTCTAATGTTTACATCTGCCTCAGCAAGCCCCTTAAATACTTTTGAAGCTACTCCTTTAGCTCTAGCCATTCCTTTTCCTACAGTAGCTATAAGTGCCATATTTGGAGACACTTCTATAGAATCTGGATTACAATGTTTTTTGATTTCTTCTAATATATCTTCTAATTTGTCTTCAAGTTGAGTATCTTCAATTACTAGTGAAACAGAATCTATACCTGATGGCATATTCTCAAAGGATACATCATGACTTTCTAATATTGAAAGCAATTTTCTGCAAAAACCTTGTTCTGAATTTAAAAGCATTTTTTGTATAGTTATAACTACAAAGTCTTTTTTACCAGCTATACCAGTAATAGCTCCGCTATAGTTTTGAGATTCTCCATCATCAGCTACAATTAAAGTTCCCTTATCTTCTGGTCTATTTGTATTTCTAATATTTATAGGAATACAAACATCTCTAATTGGGAATATACTTTCTTCATGCAGTACTCTTGCTCCCATATAAGATAGTTCTCTAAGTTCCTTATAAGTTACTATTTCTATTGGCTTTGGATTTTCAACGATGTTAGGATCTGCCATTAAGAATCCAGAAACATCTGTCCAGTTTTCATAAAGATCTGCATGTAAACATCTAGCCAATATAGCTCCTGTTACGTCAGAACCACCTCTAGAGAAAGTTTTTATAGTTCCGTTTGGCGTTGCTCCATAAAAACCTGGTACAACCGCCCTCTCTATTCCATTCATTCTTTCTTCTACTAATTTTTGCGTAGCTTCTAAATCAAGCGCACCATTTGTCTTAAAACGAATAACCTCTGCTGCATCTACGAAAGTATATCCTAAATAACCAGCAAGAATTAATCCATTTAAGTATTCTCCACGGCTAGCTGTATAATCCGCTGAAGCTCCATCTGCAATCTTAGTTTTTATTTCATCAAGATGTTTCTTTAAATCTATTTCAACGTCTAATTCCTTTGCTAAACTAGTATATCTTTCCTCAATTAGCTTAAAAACATCTTCAAAAGGTATATCATTTTTAGCATGTTGATGACATAAATATAAAAGGTCTGTAATTTTATAGTCTTTACTAAATCTTTTACCTGGTGCTGAAGGCACAACATATCTTCTATTTTCGTTACCAAAAACTATATCTTTTACTTTTCTAAATTGTTCACTACTTGCTAATGAACTTCCTCCAAACTTAGCTATTACTATATTATTCATTTTTATTTTTAGCCCCCTAAATTTATATAAATTAAACTAGATTAGTGAGTTACACCATTAACCACAGTTCCCTCATTATCCATTTCAAGTTCTACAACGTTCCATTTATTTTGTAAAGTGTCTAAGAACTTTTGCATATTCTCAGCAAAATTCTTATCCTCTTCTCTAAGCATAACCATAATTGTTGGACCTGCTCCACTTAAAAACACAGCCAGACAATTAAGTCTTTGACACTCTTCTTTTATAGAATAGAAATTTTCAATAAGCTGCGCTCTATAATCTTCATGTAATTTATCCTTGCAAGCATACTTAAGCATATCAAAATCACCATTATTTAATGCAGATATCATAAGTGCAGCTCTACCTATATTAAATATACCTTGTTTATAATCTATACTTTTTGGCAGTACTCCTCTTGCTTTTTCAGTTGACAATGTAAATTCTGGTATAAGTGCACAGAATTTAATACCTTCTTTTACACTTACATTGTTATATATAACTTTATTATCTTCATATATAGAAACAGTCATGCCTCCAAAAAGTGCTGGAGTTATATTATCTGGATGTCCTTCCATCTCTACGGCTAATTCTAAAATTTCTTTTTTGGTTAAAACTCTTCCAGCTAACTCATTAGCACAAACAATTCCACCAACTACACAAGCAGCACTACTACCAAGTCCTCTTGATACAGGTATATCACCTTCTATTTTTATCTTTAATCCTTTAGGACTATATCCTATCTTTTCAAAGCACTTTTTCATTGCTACATATATTAAGTTATCTTCATTCTTAAACTTATCATCGCACCCCTCAAAAACAAGACCTTCTTCAATTTCTTCTACTAGAAATCTATTATACATCTTAACTGCTACTCCAAGACAATCAAAACCTGGTCCCATATTAGCACTTGTAGCAGGTACTCTTACTTCTATCATAAATATCACCTATACCTTTAAAAACTTTTTAATTATTTCTCTCATTTCATCCTTTTTACAAGTTGCTTCATGACGAATTTCTTTTTTATCTAATCCTTGTATTCCCTTAGGTATTTTAATATCAAACTTCTTTGACAGCTCTTCTACCATTTCAAAATCTGAAGCTGTACTATCTGCAAAATTTAAAACATCATTTATGCTTCTAGGGAATTTAAATGGACTTGCAGTAGATGCTATTACTGTAACACTTTCATCTCCTGTATTTTTCTTATACTGTTCATAAACATCATAAGCTACAGCAGTATGAGTATCTATAACATAACTAGCAGTGTCATAAACCTTCTTAACAGCTGCAAGAGTTTCATCTTCAGTAGCGAATCCACCATATAAAACTTTCAACTTTTCTTTCATGTCTTCTGTTATTTCATACTTACCTTCTGTTTTAAGCTGTTCCATTAATGCATTTATTAGTTCTGCATTTCCACCACTTATTTCATATAAAAATCTTTCTAGATTACTTGATATTAGAATATCCATAGAAGGAGAATTAGTTACAAAGAATTCTCTTTTTCTATCATAAACTCCAGTATTTATAAAGTCTGTAAGCACTTTATTTTCATTAGATGCACAAATGAATTTGCCTATTGGCACTCCCATAATCTTAGCATAATAAGCAGCTAATATATTACCAAAGTTTCCTGTAGGTACAACTACGTTCATGCTTTCTCCATCTTTAACTTGTTTTTCTTTTAATAAATTTGCATAAGAATAAACATAGTAAACAATTTGAGGAACAAGTCTACCAATATTTATTGAATTAGCAGATGAGAACATAAATCCTTTTTCATTTAAAAATTCATTAAATTCAGCATCTCCGAATATTTCTTTAACTCCGCTTTGAGCATCATCAAAATTACCTTCTATACCAACTACAAAAGTATTGTCACCCTCTTGTGTAGTCATTTGTCTTCTTTGAATTTCACTTACCCCATCCTTTGGATAGAAAACCACAATCTTTGTTCCATCTACATTAGCAAAACCTTCTAAGGCTGCTTTTCCAGTGTCGCCTGATGTAGCTGTAAGTATAACTATTTCCTTTGTAATACCTAGTTTATTTGCCGCTGTTTTTAATAAGTGAGGAAGTATACTTAGTGCCATATCCTTAAACGCTAATGTTCTTCCATGATAAAGCTCTAAGAAATGAGCTCCTGCTTTGTATGCTAATGGAGCAATACTAGGATCTTCAAATTTTTCATCATAAGCTTTATGTATACATTCTTTAAGCTCATCATCACTAAAATCATTAAAGAACTTTTTCATAATATAAAATGCAAGTTCTTGATAACTCATCTTTCCTAGTTCATCAAATGATTTTGTAATTTTAGGGAATTCCTGTGGTACATATAAACCACCATCCTCACCAATACCTCTTATTATAGCTTCAGATGCCTTTACAACTTTTCCTTTACCTCTAGTGCTTTTATACAACAATGTATTAGCCCCCTTTTCCTTTTTGTTATGTATTTTTATATTTTACTTAATAAGTTTAAAATTTGTTATATTATACTATGATACACCGTTATTTGTTAAAAATTCAACTTTTTTCTGTGAGCACAATCAACAATCGGCGCTTATTTATATTTTTTTAAAAATGTAGATATATTATGTGATTATATGAAAAATAAAAAAGAGACTAAATATTAAAATCTAGTCTCTGGAGATATGGATTTTGATATTTAGGAGAAGTACTATATCTTACTAATATCGTAAGTAAATAGTTTTATTCTCAAAAACGTAATATCAAAAATCCTCTGTCCTTTTACCTGAGAGTTTCACCAAATCAATTGGCTTTCCCCTTCGGTGCTCTTTTGGAGTCTCTCCAGAGGTTCGTCCAATAACGGTTTATCAAATATCCCGCCATCTTCAACCGAATCTGTTAAATTATTTGTAATTATATAATATAATATTTATAAAAGTCAATAGTATTTTGAGAATTAAATTTTTTATACTGGCTAATAATTATAAAACGAAAATTAAGTGAAATTTATTAAAATTCCATCCCATAATAGACAGCTATAAATGTAATTTACAATATTTATAAAAATGTACTACCTATTAAGAGGAGAGCTTTATAATAACAACTCTCCTCTTTTATTAAAATTTAAGTTAACTTCCAACTAACTGACAAGAAATGACGGAGCTTGTAGCGACTAAACATGAAAACTAAACTAGACTCAAAGAAAAATCTATACCATTAGCACATTGAGGAAAATCGATAAGAGGATTTCTATTTCCTTGAAGTTCATAAATGGCTTTATTTCTATGTTTTTCATATAATGATACAGGAAATTCCTTATGCCATGTTAACAGTAAGTCTATATTTATTCGGTTTCTTCTGTTTTCTTTAATTTTACCTGGATATCTCAATAAAAAGTATAATACAGCCCTTGCTACTTCTCCCTTTCCTGATTCAGGTTCAAATTTTTCAAACTCACCTTTACCACAATTACTTATTGTCCTTTCTATGTTGCTTTCCGGATTATAATCTGGGAAATCATAGTATTCATCATCATCTCTAAATTGATTACATGCTTTTTCACAGGTAAAAAGATGATGTAAATCTCCTTTCATAGGACTCTTATGGTTAAACCATGATTGTGGCACAACATGTTCAACATTACAATTACATGTACTTTCTATTATTTCAATTATTTCTTCTTTATCTACTTGTGTTAGATACCTTGCATCAACTAACAAACCTTTACAGGCTTGTTTTTTTACTTTTTCAAGTTCGTAATCTTCTCTTATTAATTCTTCAGGATCTGTTAATTTTCCTGAGTATATACTCTTAATTAATCCATTCTCTCTTAAATCTACCAATGAAAAAAGCTCCCTTTTACTTTTATCATAGGAAAGCCATTTTGTATGTGTATTAGTAACTAGTTTACTAATATCTTTAAACAAAATCTTTTTATCTCCTATATTAAAATGAATATCAGTATAGTATTCATTTATTAAAAGTTTATCCTGTTCTTCATTATAATAATTTATTTGGTTTTCCAGCTTACTTTTATTAATATGCAGTTTTAACAAAGTCTTTTCAATACTATCTTCGTCTTTTACTATGGTACATAAGCTGTTATGTTTATTTCTAAAGTACTCAGGAATATTTCCCGCATTTTTATAGATGAGTCGTACTACTAACGGTACATGATCAGAAATATTATTTACGTATCTCCTTATACTTTTATCTAATCTAACTATCGCTGCATCATCATCAGAAATAGAGCCCAATTTCACATCATTACTTACTATAATATGATCAATTAATGAGAACCTATTTCCAATATATGAAACATAACCAGCCTTAGCATCATCTGTTGTTAAAGTAAATAAATATGGCGAATCAATTAAACTACCTAAAATATCTCCATCTAATGTTTGATTAAAATCTCCTCCTAATACGATTGGAATATTCTTAAAACTTTCATCCTTTCGTAAATCATCTATAATTACAGATATAATGTTAGCTGCCAATTTCCTTCTAGTCATACTTTCCGGATCACCAAAAGCTTTTAGATGTACTACTATCATTAAAAATTCGATATCTTTATCTTCTTCTTTTACTATACACTTTACAAATAGAGGCTCTCTTTTTTTAGGAAATACATCATTTCCTAAATTCGTTTTAGAACTAAGTATTGACTTATACTTTTCATTTATATCATTTCTTAGTTCTACATTTGTTGTCTCTACATCATAAAGTACAGCTAAATCTTGGGTACCCTCCGCATTCAAATATACATAATTCATATTTATGCTACTTTTTTTCAATTCAACTACAAGCCTATCTAATGCACTATTCTCTACTTCTACAAGCCCTAATACATCCATTGATAAGTTAGCAACAATTTTGGCTACATTAGTAACTCTTTGTTGATTGACAGAATTATTAAAATGTTCTATATTCCAAAAGCCAATATCAGCGAATCTTTTGTCCCCTTTAAATGAAGGTATCTCTACTTCTAAAAGATCTTTTTCATTTTGTATTAATCCATGTACATCAAAAAGCCCTAAATAAGGAGATGTACCTTCAACAGTTGTTAATATCCTTGAGGCATTCTGATTTCCCTCGTTAGCTAGTTTTATCAACCGGTTTACTATGGCTGAAATTCTGATGCCTTCATTTTCAGCCTCTTGATTATTATCATCCGTAAACCATCCTGCATGGTGTAAAGCAACCAACTCCCACTTATTATTAAATACTGCTGACCCTGATGACCCTGGTTCTGTATCCGTATTATATCTGATTACTTTATCATATACATATGTCACCTTATTATCCTGCAATGCAACTTCTTTCTTTCTTCCGTTAGGATGTTGAATGATATTTACAAATTCTCCTCTTGTAATAGTTACCGAACTTCTTAATAAATGTACCGGCTTAATATCTTCAATGCCTAAATTTTCACAAGACACAATTGTAAAATCAAGATCATCTACAACAGAAGTTATAAATATATCCTCAGGTTTTAACTTTACTTTAACTACTTGTTTATCGGCTTCATAATAAAATTCAGCAAAGCTTTGTTCCGCTATTTCTTTACTTTGGATAACATGATTATTCGTCATAATCATTCCCTTATCAATTAAAAACCCAGTGCCTAGTCCATCTGGCGTAGAAATTCTACAAACTGCTCTTGCTTTTTCCACACCTTTATATAAGAAATCTACAGGGAGTAAATTGTTTTCCTTATGTATTTTTTCATAAATATTTTTCTCAACTTCTTTTCTTACGCTTTCATCTACTTCCCATTCTTCATTATTAGGTGTGATATTAAGAATATCCATAGCTCTTCTTTTAACTAAATCTCTAAATACTTTCGGTTCTAATGGGTTAACACCTTTCAGTGCATACTCCTTACCTATTAAAGATATTGGTTTGTTTTTATTAAAAGTATTAATCAAAACATATCAGCCCCCTGTCTATCTTACACCTATCAACTCTCGTGTTGAAGGAGTAATACCAATTAATAGATTATGATTTAATGCCTTATAAGCATTAACTCTTCCACTTCCTATATATTTATCAGTTTCTATTTCATCTGCACTTTCTTTAACAATTGTTTTTACTTCTTCAAAAGTCAAGGTTGGTTTTTTTGATAAGATTAAAGATACCAAACCACTTACATGAGGTGCAGCCATAGATGTTCCACTAAATCCCTCACTAATATAGTCATTACTACGTGCTTTCAAAGATAAAATGTTAACTCCAGGTGCAGCAACCTCCACTACCTCTCCATAATTGGAAAAACTACCTCTTTTATCATTTTTATTAACTGCTGACACGGCTATTGTTTTCTCATAATTAGCAGGTGAATAATACTTGGTATCATCACTACTATTTCCCGCTGCAAACACAGCTATAGCACCTTTTTCATAAACATAGTCTAAAGCATTTTCTACTACAGGATTAGAAGGTCGTCTATTTATAGGGCCCCAACTATTATTTAACACCTTAGCACCATGATCAACTGCATATCTTAAGGCTTTAGCTGCTACACTATCAAAAGCATTAGGGAAAATCTTTAATGCCATAATTTTCACCTTAGGAGCTACTCCTATAACACCTATTTCATTATTTCCAACAGCTGCTATAGTACCTGCAACATGAGTACCATGTCCGTCACCTCCCGGAGAAAAATCATCCATTGGATCATTATTATCATCTGAAAAATCATAGCCATATTTTCCATTTATATCTTTCCACATATTCGCTTTTATATCTGGATGATTATAATCAACACCTGAATCTATAACTGCAACCACAATCTCTTCACCTTGACTAATATCCCATGCTTCTGGGCACTGCATATTTTTCAAACCATATAATTCAGGAAAACGTGCATCATTTGGGTTCGTATATAAAGCTAGTGGCTGATCTAATTCTGCATATTCTATATCATCATTTTTTCTTAATTTATCTAATAATGCTTCACTATCAACGTTATCACCAATATTAATTTCGTAAGTTCTATACAATTTCTTTTCTGCTTCACTCATTCTGTCATAAGCACTTTTAAATATCTCCTCATCGTTTAAATTAGCTTCTAGAACTGAAGCAGTTTCTGTTTTTACTTTTTCTACTACTGGTTTAATGCTATGTAATCTCTCAATTTTTATGTTACCTAGTTCACTGAAACTCTTAGTAACATTAACTGGAAGTATACTTTTAGGGTCAACCCCTTCTTTTAATCCTACTAAGATTGTGTTTTTTTTAACATTTTCACTCATAAAATTACCTCCTCTTATGTTTTTAAACATTTTAACTTTATACGTATACTATTTATTTAAACTTTTATTTATTGTTAAACAAAAAATTTATTTTATACTTATGAGTTCTACATATTTTATTAATATTTAATTATTTGGAGACAATAAAAAGAATGCTATTTAAAAGTATAAAATACTTTTAAATAGCATTCTTTTTACGTTCTAATTTATTCTTCCTCTTCAAAATAAGTTACTATAGGAATATTATAATTATTTAAAACAGGAGGAATAAATTTTCTTTCTATTGATCTGTAGTTGCTACTTCGTAATTCTGCCATCTTAGTAACACCTACATAAATATTTGAAATTTCATACCAAGTAGCATAATCTACATCGCCTGTTGGCGGTAATTTAAATATTTTCTGAAAAGTAGTAACAGCTTTTTTTGTATTATGTCCATATATTCCATCAACTATAAGCTTAGGAATAGCTGGGTAGTGTTCTGATATCTTATTTAAAAATTCTTGAGTAAACTTTACATTTCCATCTTTAGAACCTATTGTTAAAGTATGTCCTGGATAAGACGTTGGAATACCTTTTACTATTTTTGCTGTATCTAACGTTATATTAGGACCATAAAAAGCTCTTAATATTTCAAAAGGTGTCTTTCCTTGATCCCCGAGATATTTACTTCCCCATTGTGACAACCAACCAGGACACTGGACTCTTATTCCATCACAATACTGAGCTAAGAGAGGATGCATTTTATTTGGTCTTTTTATATAGGCAGTAAAAATTTCGTCTACAATTCTACTTATATTATCAAATATATTTCTTCCAAAACTAAATGCATGATCGTAAGCAGTAGAACTAGTAATATGAAAGTTTTTTCCTTTTGCTTTATACCATTCAGTAAACACTCTATTTAAAGTGAAAGATACTATAGCGTATATATTAGCTCTTATAGTACTTTCTGACCAAGTAGGATATATCTCAGATGAAGCTACATTCTTTATATAATGTTTAAAAGTTTGAGTATAATCATTAGCTAAACTATCGGGAAGACCATCATGTATTACCACTAATTCAGGTACTACTACTCCGAATCCTATTAGTATTAAATCAGGAGGCGTTGGTAGTACTAGATCCAAATTTTCTGGAATTTTAGGTGGATAATTCCCAACTAATTTATTTGGAGATATATTTAAAACCTTCTCACTACCTTGTCTTATATTTATAGGTTCTAAATTACATGGTTGAGTAGATGTAATATTAGGGTATATTTGACATCCGTTAATTATTAATCTTTTATATCTAGGTGCATCTACAATTATATTGCACAAACTATAGGGTGACTTATCAGAGGGATTCATAGAATTATCTATTGGAGGAGCTTCTAACTCTATTTCATTTGTAAGTCCTGATGAATCAGTTGTTAAGTTTTGTATAATCTCCCTACTACTACCTTCTTTTTCCTGAATTACACTTACCTTTGAACCTTCTACTGGTATATAGGAGTTCCCCTTAAAAACTTGTATTTTTAACATCCCTTTATGTAGCATAATGCCGCATCCTTGATTAATTAATTCTTTATATTTATATGAACTATAGTTAAAATTATAACTAAGTTATAAAAAGTATATAACAAAAGTACTAATGAGCTTAAAATGCTCATTAACACTTTTCAATATCTAACACTATCTGCCGTTAACTTCCTAATTAATTTTAAAAGTATCTTTAAGTTTAAGCATATTTATATCTGTTATCATTCCATGGTTATGCCAGTGATTCTTACAACCACAATAATCTAGTAATACACATTGAGGAATAAATCCAATATCTATTGCTTTCCATCCACCTGAAATAAGGTTAAGAACGCATGCAACCCCAACAATACCTATTTTCTGTTCTTTTATTGTTGTATTTATAAATAGAGTGGATTCATGTGGAATAGTATAGACTTTAAAGTCATATTTCCTACCTAAGTCAGTTAATTCTTTTATTTTACATACAGATGTACAACTGGTACACAAATAACCTTCTGTTGTCTTAATTGCGTTACATTTTTTTTCTGACTTAAATCTCATACATGCAGGTAATAATAATCTTTTTTCCTTAGTTTTTAAAAATTCATCCCTATATACACTATTCATTATTTCTGCACCAACCATATTGAAATGATATTCTACTCTTTTACGCCCACAATATATAATATCTTCTTTCCATTTGTGTTTTGGATAAGTATGTTTTAAGAATTCCTCTACATTTTTAGTGTAATCTCCAATTTTTTCCTCACTTCTCTTTTTAAACCACTGAGCTAATTCAATAATCTTTGAAATAATTTCTGATACTTCTTCTTTAGTTTTCGTATTTAGATACTCCTGCCAAAGTGTCAATCTTTTTACCTCATACTTGAAATCTCCACTAGCAGATAACCAATTACTTAATTTGCATATATTTTCAATAGTTTTATCTACTTCTTTGTTAGTATTATATTCTTTTAATAAGAATACAGTCTCAAAATATCCTTTTAAAGAATCAACTACCGGTTTAAAAAATACATTCTTCTCTCTTTGATTTACAAGAATATTGAGTACTCTTCGAGGAACTTCTTTTAGAATTACAGAATGACTAATATATGTCCTCCATAGAATACCCAACATTAAAGCTTCTATTTTATATTCCTCTTTAGTCCTAACTTCTTCGGAACAACTATTTATTATATAAGCCTTATAGTCCTCTACTAAATTACCAATATTATCATCAATAACTAGCAATACCTCATCAGTGAATGAAGCTATATTTCTATAGTACTCATTTGATGTAGTACTATCACTTCTTAAAGAATATGTTATTATCTCCTCCATATCCTTACCCCTTTATACTTTTATTTAAAGTAAATAAATTCATTTCTTAATAAATTACAAAATACCCTAACTATAATATATTTTTTCGCTTTTTTGAATATAACCTTAATGCTGTTAGTATCGCTCCTACAGCACATATTGCAGCTGCAATAAGGTATACATACCTCATTCCAAATATAAATACATCTTCTCTTCCTTCAACAAAGTTTACTACCCTATATCCAATTTTATAACTCATACGATTATATAAAAGAGTAGTTGCTAAGGTTACTCCTAGAACCATACCTAAATTTCTAACCAGTGCATTAATACTACCTGCTATACCTAATTTATTTTTAGGCACAGTTGACATAACTAAAGAATTATTTGGTGATTGAAACAGTCCATTGCCTACTGACATAATTGCAAAAAACACCATCATAACTCTAAGATCAGAATTTTCATTTAATGTTGCCACTAATAACAATCCTATAATTGTAAATACTAAACCGATAAATGTTAATAGTTCTGACCCAATCTTATCAGATAAATATCCACTTATAGGAGCAACAATAGACAAAACTAATGGATAAACCATCATAATAAAGCCTGTAGTGGCCGGTGATAGCTTCATAACATCCTGAAGATAAAAAGGTTGTATTATATTACTGCAGCTTATTGCAACGAATGATATAAAGGCACAAAATATACTTACAGAAAACAAGCGATTTTTGAATATACTAAGTTCAAGTAGTGGCTCTTCTATTCTTGATTCAAAAAACAAAAATGCTAATAAAGATACTACTGAAAGTATAAATGCTGCAATAATAAATAGGTTTGTATATCCTATCTCTCGACCTTTTATAATAGCGCCAAACAGTAGTACTATGGTCAATATAAACAATATTGCACCTTTTAAATCCAAACTTTCTTCTTCTTTTACACTAGCCCTCGGCAAAACCTTAATACCCAACACAAAAATTAATATACCTATAGGAATATTAATTAAAAATATGTACTGCCAGCTTAAAATAGATACTATAAAACCACCTAGAGGAGGTCCTACAAGAGTCCCTAACGCAACAAAAGTAGCTGATACTCCAAGTGCTCTTCCTCTTTCATTACTAGGAAATACATGGGTAATAATTCCCTGGTTATTAGCCATAGACGCTGCTGCACCTATAGCCTGTATAATTCTTGAAACTACTAAAATAGAAAGTGTGTTTGATATACCACACATTAAGGATCCTATTGTAAATAAAACAAGACCCCATTTAAATACTGTAGTTTTACCTTTAATATCACCTAATCTTCCAAATATCAATATAGTAACAGAAATTACTATTAAATAACTTGTAACTACCCATTCAATAACAGCCATAGAAACAGATAATTTATCAGCCATTACAGGCAAAGCAACATTTACAATGCTACTATCTAGACAAGCCATGAAAGTCAGCATTACTACTATAAATAAAATAAACCATCTATTTTCATACGTTGAATTTAATGTATTCTGCATTATATTTCACCTTCTTCACTTGCATTTATTGTAGATAATTTTACCATCATATAAAATAATAGCCAAGCAAACCTAATAAAATTATAATTTTTAAAATTATCTTCATAATTTCTTCATAACTTATTTTTATAATTTTAATTATTGTCACTATATTACTAAAAATTTATTACTAAAGATTATATAATATATTATTTGCTATTTTCTTTAGAAAAAATAGTTAACAAATAAAACCATGAAACAACATAGAACAAATTCTAAAATATATTATAGAATTTGTATTTATATATTGCGAATTTTATACATATTCTACTTATAGATTAATTAACATGGAGGCAATATGCATTGAATAATATTTCTTTTTTATTAGCTTTTTCAGCGGGATTTTTATCATTTCTTTCACCATGTGTGCTACCGCTAGTACCTGCTTACGTAAGCTATTTTACTGGAATTACCATAAGAGAACTAGATAATAAAAAAGCTAGACTAAATATATTATACAAATCAATTGGTTTTGTTATTGGATTTTCTATTATATTTATACTTATGGGAGCTTCAATTACTACACTAGGTAAATTATTAATTAAAAACCAAAGTATTTTCAGAAAAATTGGTGGTTTACTAATGGTTCTTTTTGGGCTTCACACTATAGGTCTGCTAAAAGTTAAACTGCTTTATTACGAAAAAAAACTTTTAACTTTTAACAAATTCAGTAATAGATTCAGTTCTATTTTTATGGGTATGGCTTTCGCTGCTGGTTGGACTCCATGTGTTGGTCCTATACTGTCATCTATACTGATTTATGCGGGTAACATGGATACGATTTATAAAGGTATCCTTCTTCTTAGCATATATTCTTTGGGACTTGCAGTACCATTTATACTTACCTCTTTGGCCATAGGAAACTTCATAAAATACAAGAATAAGATCTCAAGATATACACCTATCATATCTTTTATCAGTGGAATACTGTTAATTATCATGGGTATAATGTTATTTACAAATAGTATCAATTCTTTAAGCAGATATTTTACCTTCTTTAACTTTTAAATGATGGAGGTTATAACAATGAAGAAATTTATTTTTCCAATACTAGCTGTGTTATTATTTAGTATAAGCATGTATACAGTAATTAATTTTAATAAGGATAATTCAAACACAAATTCCAATAGTAGTACTCAGGCTACTATCAATAATGAAGATACTGTTAAAAATTCTCAATCCTCTACTACTTCTGAAAAAGTTAGCGCTTTAGATTTTAGACTAAAAGACTTAAATGGAAAAGAAGTGTCGTTAAATGATTTTAAAGGAAAAAAAGTATTTCTTAATTTCTGGGCAACTTGGTGCCCTCCTTGTAGAGCAGAAATGCCAGATATAGAAAAGCTATATCAAGAAACAAAAGATTCAGATTTAGTTATCCTTGCTGTAAATATTGGTGAAGATAATAATACTGTGAAATCTTTTATAGATAAGAACACATATAATTTTAGAGTATTACTGGATACTGATCAAAGCGTAGCTTCTAAATATGATATTGTGTCAATTCCAACTTCATTTTTTATTGATAAAGAAGGATATATTATTGCGAAGAAAATCGGAGCAATGTCTCTTGAAGAAATGAAAAGTTATGTTAATATTAAATAAATCTGAGCAGGCGTCAAGCCTACTCAGATTGAGTCAGATTTAACTAAGTGAAATAACAGCAAATAAAATTAAGCAGGTCTTGAATCTGCTCAACTTTAGCCAGTTTTCAATTTATGCAATGCGAGCAAACAAATAAAAGCGTAGAGTATCTCAAGAACTACTCTACGCTTTTTATAGGCAATAAATCTATTTACATAAGAATTCATGGAGAAATAAAGAATGGAATATATGATAAACATTTTAATAAACTACGGAATTTTAGGCATTATGGTCTCTGCTTTTTGTGAAGCTATATTTATGCCAATTCCTATGGAACTGATTTCCATACCTATTGCTTTAATAAATCCTCAAAAAGCTTTTTTATACTCTTTAGTTCTAATATTTTTTTCAGCAATTGGGTCAATTGTTGGATATTTCATAGGAAAGAGTGCAGGAAGAACTATATTGTATAAATTGATATCAGAAAAAACTCTGATAAAAGTAGAAAACCTATATAATAAAAATGCGTTTTTAACAATTTTAACATCTACTTTTACTCCTATTCCTTATGAAACATATGTATTGTCTGCTGGTATATTTAAGGTGGGCTTGCCAAGATTTTTATCAGCAGCAGTTATTAGTAGATCAATAAGATATATACCTCAAGGTATTCTTATTACCTTATATGGCGAAAACCTGATTAATTCATTTAAAAATTACGCATTATTTATTGGAATAACTATCTTCATTATAATGCTACTTCTAAAATTTATTAGAAAGGGACATCCTTAATATGTCCCTTTGAAAATTATCTAACTATATTCAAACTAGAACGGCGTCTGTAAGCATTTCTTCAAGCTGGTCACTACTAGTTACAGGTGCTTGACAAGCAAAGTTTTCGCACACGTAAGCGGTTGCTTTTCCGTCAACGGACTTGTAATCTGTAATAAAAGGCGCCACTGATTTTAAATCACTATTTTCGCTAGAAAAGAACACTGAAACAGTAAATGGTCTGAACTCACTATTTATTATATTAATCATATTTTGGGCATCATTATTATTAGAATCTGCTACTACCACAACTTCCTTTGTTGGGGACTGAATAAATAGTAAAGCCATTAAAGAAAAAGCATGACCTTTTGGATAACTTACTATTTGGTTTCCAAAAGCTTTTAGTATCCTATGAGCTTTATCCTCAAGCTCATAGTCACCAGTTAAACGAGCCAATCTTAATAAGTTTAGTGCTGATACAGCGTTACCTGATGGAGTTGCACCATCATATATTTCCTTAGGTCTTGTTATAAGCTGTTCACTATCACTGCCGTAGACAAAAAGCCCTCCCTTTTCCACATCCCAAAAGTATCTCAATAAATCATTATTAAGATCTACTGCTTTTTTAAGATAATCTGGATTATAAGTGGTTTCGTATAACTCTATTAGTCCCCAAGCAAGGAAAGCATAATCATCTGCATAAGCCGGGAAAGCAGCTTCTCCATCACGGTATCGTGCAAGTAATCGACCATCTTCTCGAACAAGATTTTTATATATAAACTCAACAGCTCTTTCTGCTGCTAAACTATATTCTTTATTATTCAATACCCTTCCTCCAATAGCCATAGCAGCAATCATTAAGCCATTCCAAGAGGTTAAAATCTTATCATCCTTGTATGGATGAACTCTTTTTTCCCTATAGCTAAATAGTCTTTCTCTACACCTTTTTACAAATTGAAGTTCATTCTCAGGAATTGAGAATCTAATTAAATTTGGTATGTTTTTACCCTCAAAATTTCCATTAGGTGTTATATCAAAAATTCTGCAGAATTTTTCTCCTTCTTCCTCGCCCAATATACTCTTTATTTCGTGTACTGACCATACATAAAACTTACCTTCTTCACCTTCTGAATCTGCATCTTCTGCTGAATAAAAACCACCTTCAGGAGAAGTCATATCCCTTAAAACATATGTAAATATTTCTTGTGCTATATCAGAATATTTTTTATTTTTAGTAGCCTGGTAAGTCTCTAAATAAGCGATAGCCAAAAGGGCATTATCATACAACATTTTTTCAAAATGAGGAACAAGCCATTTATTATCAGTAGAATACCTACTAAATCCATATCCTATATGATCATATATTCCTCCCTTATACATGGATTCTAATGTTTTCTCTACCATTTTAAGTGCAGAATTATCTTTTGTCTTATACCAGTACCTTAAAAGGAAACTTAAATTATGCGGAGTCGGGAATTTAGGTGCACCACCAAATCCACCATAAACACTATCAAAATCACCCGTAAATTGAAAGAAAGCTTCTTCAGCAACGCCCTCGTCAAAGTCTCCTCTCATTATGTCATTAGATTGATCTATAAAACCCATTATATGATTACTACTTTCTAAAATATCACTTCGATTATTTTTCCATGCATCTTTTGCTCTCTGAAGAATAGATATCAATCCCTGCATTCCCATCCTATCATGCTTTGGAATATAAGTTGCTGCAAAGAATGGTTTTTTATCAGGAGTTAAGAATATAGTTAATGGCCATCCACCATGACCTGTAAGTGTCTGACAAACTGTCATATAGATATGATCAACATCAGGTCTTTCTTCCCTATCTACCTTAATAGAAACAAAGTATTTATTAAGTACATCAGCTACTTCATCATCTTCGAAGCTCTCTCTTTCCATAACATGACACCAATGACAGGTCGAATATCCTATGCTAAGGAATATAGGTTTATCCTCCTTTTCTGCCTTTTCAAAAGCTTCCTCTCCCCATGGATACCAATCAACTGGATTATAGGCGTGCTGTAATAAATATGGGGATTTCTGATTTATTAGTTTATTAGATTTTTTATCTTTTACATTTTCCATACTTTCACCCTCCACTTTTTATATCGTAATTATTATTATTTATATGATTAATTTTTATTAATAAAAATAAAAGTTAATAAGCATCAAGCCTATTAACTTTGAGCCAGATTTCACTTCGTGAAGTTGAATGTTTAATATAATATAAATTACATATACTAATGCAGAAATTAATACACAAAGTATAGAATGGAGGTTTGAAAATGAGAAAACTTACTGAAGGAGAAGTACTTTCATTAACAGGATTATTAAAGTTTGAGAGCGATGGCTTAGCAGTTTCAAGGACAATGCAGGCACTTATAACAGATGATGAATTAAAAAAGCAAGCAGAATCAGGTATATTGGCAGCTGAAGGTAGAATTAAAGGGCTACAGCAATTTATTAATGAGAATAGCGTCACAAGAGTATAAAGGAGGTACAATGTTATGTCAACTATTTTAAGCAATATAGTCCAAAACACAACTGATATAAATGATGAGGTTATAGCTGGAAATATGCTTGCTTCTGCTAAAAGCGCAGCAGATGCCTATCTAAATGCAACATTGACAAGCACAACACCAGAATTAAGAGCAATTTACTCATCTAGTCTTAATCAGGTGGTTGGTGGTCATTCAGCACTTACTGAGTTAACCATAAACAAAGGTTGGGATAACCCATATAATCCACCTACTCAACAACTCTCAGATGTTGTAAATAAGACTGAAACAACTGTTAAATAGATTAGAAAATGTCATAAAGAGTCATTTTGACTCTTTATTTTTTTAGGTTATTTAAACCACTTACTGGATGTTATTACATAGTAAAATCCTATGATTTTTATATTTGCATCTGTGAAGTAACCTATTAGAATATTTCTTGTACTTTATGTGTTAATACAAGTGATAAATCTACTTCTAAATAGTTTTCAAATACTTTACTTGGAATAACTCACAGTATAGCTCATAAGTCTTGAGTTGTATTTCATATTCCTCACCAATGTGCAAATGTAATCTATCTACTATATGTAATAAATTTCAATAAAAAGGCTTGTATGGGTGAACAAGAAAATGAACGTTCCTCTAATCGTAAAAGAATATGGAATTAATGAAGAATTTCAAAGAGATGTAGTTCATTTTGCTGTAATAACAATCACGACACCAATGGCAGGTCGAATAACCAATGCTAAGAAAAATTGGTTTATCTTCCTTTTCTGCCTTTTCAAAAGCTTCTTCCCCCCATGGATACCAATCAACAGGGTTATATGCATGCTGCAATAAATATGGGGATTTCTGATTTATTAACTTATTAGATTTTTTATCTTTTACACTTTCCATACTTTCATCCTCCACTTCTTATATCGTAATTATTATTATTTATATGATTAATTTTTATTAATGAAATTTAATAGGCATCGAGCCTATTAAATTTGAACAAATTTCACTTTGTGAAATTGCAGAAAAAAAAATAAGGAAGCCCTTAGCTTCCTTTCACATATAAAAGAGTATATATAATACATCTGCTTAAAATTTCTAAAGACAATATTATACTATCTTCTTTAGATAGTTGTATTTTATGGTTAATAAAACTGATTCCAATAATCAACGTCAGTAATCCCATTATTACTCCCACAATAATCCCCATTCTTTTAATTCCCTTTTTCACACCTATCCCCTCACAAAAGTTTTTAAAATTTCTCTATTTTATAATATATTACAACTTCAAATTAATCTCATATATCATTACAACTCCAATTACATAAAATACCAAAACGCTTATTACATAGTAAAATTCTTGGTTTTCCATATTTGCATAGGATTATCAGGCCAGAAGCAATGAACTCATAAAGCTAATCTTAAAAAAAGTTCTAAGCTTCTGGTAACTATAGTATGTTGTAGTATATGGATTATTCTCAGCTTAAGGGGGATGTATGAATAAACAAATTGCTATTAGTTATTTAATTGGCACATTTTTAATAACATATTTGATGTGGGGGATTATTGCTATTGCATCTCAATTTGGATATTTACAATCTGACCCATATGTTTGGAGTATATTATTTATAATAGGAAATAATGCACCAGCAATTATGTCATATCTGGTCTTGAAAAAAGAACATAGGATAACAGGAATCAAGCAATTTATTAAAAATGCTTTTGCGATTAAACAAAAACCTTTTCATTATGTGTTATTGTTAGTTTTTTTTGCGATATATTTTGGAATTCCACTTCTCATGCAGGGAGTTTCAAAAGGAGCAGCGATTTATATGGCTTTTCTAAACATTCCAACGGTGATTTTTCTAGGAGGTTTAGAGGAACTCGGATGGCGATATATTTTGCAACCTACATTAGAAAAACAATTTCCTTTTGAAATTGCAACATCATTTACAGCTTGTATTTGGGCATTATGGCATTTACCTTTATTTTTCATTGTAGGAGCACGAGCAACACACAATACTTTGAATTTTAGCTTATTTACTATTGCAGCATTTGGAATGTCCTTTGCGCTAGCAACAATATATTATGTAAGCAAAAACATTTGGTTGTGCATTCTACTTCACACATTGGTAAATTCATTCAGCTATTCGTGGATTATTTCAGATACAATAGAAGTAAAGATATGTACCACCGTAGTAATGATTATTTTATCGTCTGTAATTGTTATGTATCATAAAAAGAAACAAAATCAAATAGCAAATAATATTCAAACATAATTATGATTTGTTTATTTTTTAAAGCTTTTAACAATACTGACATTATGTATAATTTTGCATATAATGTATAGGATTATCAAAGGAACGGAGGCTATTATGGAATTTAAAAAAATAATATTAATTTTAATGCTATCCGCTTGTACTATAGGTATGATTGGCTGTACCAAAGAAAATAAAGATAGTCAATCACAAACAAAACCTGAGTACTCTACACAGAGCGAATCGCAAACACAGTCAGAAAATAAAAACTCTGTTGATTCCAAAAATACAACGGAGAAAGGAACTAATGGTGAAAATAGTAATGCTAAACCATCTAAGACACCTTCTGAAATCAAAAAAGACGATTCCACTACAACAAAAAACAAGATCTATACTTATAAAAAAGAAGGCTATTATTTATATAGAATTAGTTCAGATAGTAATACCAAAACTAAATTGAAAACAGAACCTATTCATGATTATGTTATAGTAAACAATAAATTATATTATTTATCTACAGATGAAGGTGCAAATGGTATATCTTTAAAAGCACTATACAAAGTAGACCTTGCTACAGATGTTAGCACAAAGTTATCTGATGCAGACTCTGCTAAGTTTTGTGTTGTTGACGATGATATATACTTCTCTAAAAACTTTATAATATACACAATTAAAACTAATGGAACAGGCTTAACAAAAATATCTAGTGAAAACGAAAAAGATGCTATTCTTGAAAGTGCAAGTAAAGAATTTGTGGGATACATTTGTACAGATAGTAAAAGAAATAAAAGAGTAAGAGTTATTTCGCCTACGAAATACAACACTCATGGAGTTGGAGCAGTTGAAGATATAGAATAGCTTTAAAATAAGAAGAGATATAATGCTATTAACAGACACGATACCAATGATAGGCTCGATGTAAAATAATTAAAAAAATTGGTTTATAATTCATATCCACCTTTTCAAAAGCTTCCTCTCCCCATGGATACCAGTCTACTGGATTGTAGGCGTGCTGTAATAAATATGGGGATTTCTGATTTATTAACTTATTAGGTTTTTTATCTTTTACACTTTCCATACTTTCACCCTTCACTTCTTATATCGTAATTATTATTATTTATATGATTAATTTTTATTAATAAAAATAAAGTTGAATAGGTATCGAGCCTATTCAACTTAGCTAGATTTTACTTTCTGAAATGGCAGCAAATAAAAATAAGGAAGCCTTTAGCTCCCTTTTACACATGAAAAATATCTATAACACGCCTTCTTAAAATTTCTAAAGATACTATATAACTATGAAACCCAAAAGTTCGTAACATAAGAAGATTTCGACTCAATATAATAAAGGATTGGTAACTAAACATTTTTGATTTTAATTATTATAATATTTATCTAGCATTATTCTGTGGCTATTGGGTATGTTATCAGGTAATTCTTCATAACTAAAAAACTTCAATTCCTTAGTTTCCAAATTGTCTATCTTCAATTCGCCACTAAAACTTTTGGTAAAATATCCAACAGTTATAAAATATGCTTTATCACCATTAGGAAAATCTATATAACATTTTTCTCCTGATGTAGTTCCTAGTAAATTTAGTTCCTTAATATCTAGTCCAGTTTCTTCTTTTGCTTCTCTAATAGCAGTTTCTTCAAGGGATTCTCCCAATTCCGTAATCCCTCCAACCAATCCCCATTTATAAGGAAATGTTCCCCTTTTCTGAAGTAGAATTTGATTGTTTTCATTTATTATTAATACATTTACCCCTATTAAGTTTATTACATCATTTCCAACTCTATCACGTATGTATTTTACATAATTCATTTTCTCCATTCATTCCTCCTTTTATATCTCCCAAACCATCTGTTAATACAATAATTAAAAACATTGAAATGTGAAGTGGGAATCATTACTATGCAATTCATTAAATCTATGTTTAGAATATTTATTTTAATAATATTTCGTAAAATTATACTTGACTGCATATGTCCTATTTTTAGGATATATGCAACCTATAAGAATTATGAGTACTAAATAAGCTAAATTTTATGCTCATAATCTTACATAAGGCGAATGTTCTCAACATGGATACCAATTAACGGGGTTATATGCATGCTACAATAAATATGGCAATTTCTGATTTATTAGTTTATTAGATTTTTTATCTTTCACACTTTCCATACTTTCACCCTCCACTTCTTATATAGTAATTATTATTATTTATATGGTTGATTTTTATTAATGAAAATAAGGAAGCCTTTATTTAGCTTCCCTTCACACATAAAAGAATATCTACGATACATCTCTTCAAAATTTCTAAATATAATATATAACTATGAAACCCAAAAATTCGGAACATAAGAATACTCCGAACTAAGTCTATTCGTGAACAGTCAAGTCTCCCTTATATGCTAACCATACCATTCAGACCAGCACCTAAGATACTTGTCTGCCCCGTGTATTTCTTTTAAATGATATTTTTTCAGTATATTTACTGGTACTTTGTCGTCAAAAAAACATAAAAGTTCATTACGTGAGGAACAAAATTAAAAGGTCAATAACAGATATTTAGATCAGTTTCTCAGGAATAAACTTAGAGGAAATCCTCTTTATCAATATGTAATCAAGTATCAAGAGAACACCACCCCCTATAAACATTACAAGTTTACTGAGCAAAAGTACACCTGTCATTTGAGCCACTAATACAAGAATCACTGGAATGACAAGAAGGCCACTTACTTGCTGTGCTTCTTGGAAGGTTTCTGACTTTGCCGATACCATCACAGTAAATATTAGCGATAATAAATTGATTGCAGGTGAAATCCAAAGTATGATTATGAGCCATTTTATATCTGGAAAAATAAGTCCTCCAAAATAGATAAAACCACCTACATTAAATATGATGCCAAAAACTATAAATGAAATCAAAGTCACGATGTAAGACGGCACAAAAACGCCTAAAATCTTGGCTCTAAGCAGTTGTTCCATGGATATTGGTGTGTAAAGCAGAGACTCCAGAGTTTTATGTTCCTTTTCTCCCACAAAACTACTGGCTCCAATAACTCCTGAACACATTATTGGAATTATAAGAAAGTATGACGGAAACATAAAGTTTATCGTTACTTTTATTAAAAGTTGCGCTGGAGTATATGTTGTATATTCAGAAGGCAATTTTTTTAGAAGAGGAGCTATCTTTGTAAACATATTTGAATCATTTCCAATATAGTTAGCACCTATCAATATTGCTAGGGGTATGATTACAATCAGAATAATTGGTACAATAGTCATAGGCATAATAACCCGTCTTGAACTTGTTATTTCATTTATATCTTTATATATCAATGCTTTTTCATTTCTATTCATATTCTAACCACTCCAGACTTATAATGTTATATCATCAGATATACCTTTTATATATTTAAAGTACAGTTGTTCCAAAGACCATTTCTGCTGTACAGCCTCATAAATTTCCCCACCACTTGTCAGTATGCCTTGTATTAGAGTATTTACCTCTTTGTCTCCTAAAATAGATTTGCTATATATATCATTACCTTCATGGATAAATCTAAATTTCTCCGAAATATTTTTCCCTCTAATTTTTAATCGAAGGGTTGCATTTTTCCTTGAAGCAAGTTCATCAAATGTACCTAAACCAAGGATATTGCCATTATTTATAAAACCATATAGTGTACAAATATCTTCAGCATATTTTAATTGATGGGTACAAAGAAAGATTGTAACCTCGTTTTCCTCTGCAAGTTCTTTTATAAGCCTTGTAACATTCAGTGCATTTTCTGGGTCTAAACCAGAAGTAGGTTCATCAAGGAATAAAATCTGAGGATTGTGAACTAATGCTATAGCCAAGGAAATTCTCTTTCTCATTCCTGTACTGAAAAATTTTACCTTTTTATTCTTTACATCTAGTAACTCCAGCCTTTTCAATATAAAATTAGTACGTTCATTAAGCGATTTTTCCTCAATTCCATGCATTTTCCCAAAGAATATTAGATTTTGTTCGGCAGTAAGATTTTCATAACAGGAGGAACTTTCGGTCATAACTCCACATAATCTATGAATCTCAAGATTATTTTCCCCCACAGGTATCCCTAAAATTTCAGCATGTCCTGATGTTGCTGAAAGAATTCCATTAAGAATTCTAACTGTAGTGGTTTTCCCTGAACCATTAGGGCCAAGAAAGCCAAATATCTCACCTTTTGGTATACTTAGACTTATATTGTTCAAAGCATTAGTCTGCCCATCATAGGATTTTTTAAGATTTTCTATATTTATTGCATTCATTTTTTCACCTCGCAATTATTAAACGTATAACCAGATAAAAAGTTCAAAAAATGTGTAATCTATTCGATACTTATAAATAACTATTATTTAAAATTCATATAAATTTTAATTCGTCTTATACTACAATTTCGAATTAACCTCATATATCATTATAACTCTAATTACATAAAATACCAAATCACTTACTGCATAATATGGTATAGCAAAATTTTATGATTTTTTATATTTGCACCTGTGAAGTATAAATCTACTGATAAATGGTTTTGAAACACTCTACTTGGAATAAATCACAGTATGTCTCATATGTCTAGAGTTATATTTTATATTCCTCACCGATGTGCACCCTACCATAAAACACTTATATGTATGAACAAGAAAATTAATGTTCCTCTAATCGTAAAAAAATATGGAGTTAATACAGAAGACTTCAAGAACAAAATACAAGTTATTAGAGAAATAAATGTTCAAGACGCTTGTACAAGATGCAACCCAAGACAATAGCTCCAGCAGAAATGCAAAATTTATATTAGTGTGGATACTATGTAGAAAAAGTAGATTTTTAAGATATATAAAATTCAGTATATATCCTAGCTTTTCATATTCTCCATGCAGAACAAGAACGAATTAATAGAAAATTTCAAAGAGATGTAGTTCATTTTGCTGTTAATAACAGACATGACACCAATGGCAGGTCTAATATCCAACACTTGGAAAATCCGGCTTATCTTCCCTAAAATCCTTTTCAAAAGCTTCTTCTCCCCATGGATACCAATCAACTGGGTTATATGCCTGCTGCAATAAATATGGGGCTTTCTGATTTATTAGTCTATTTGACTTTTCTTTTGAACCTAACATACTATTTCACTCCCTTTTTTATCTTTTAACTAGTGTTAATAATTTACCCATGTTCAATATGGCATATTACATGTTAATTCTATCTATACTTCTTACATCATCAAGTACTATTAATGAAATTTATAGCCCTTGATGATAGTATTTACTGTAAAAATAATAAAAAAAGTGTAGAAAAGCTTGTTAATTCAGTCCTTTCCGCACTTTAATTCATTATACAATTAATAAAATATCAATACTCCTCTTCTTGGTAAGGTTTGACTGATTGCAAGACTATGATACCATCCACCAGATACTGCAATTATATTATTAATATTTGAAACTTGTACTGGAATATTACTATCAGTATTTGTACCATTCCCTAATTCACCATCAATATTATATCCCCAAGACCATACATTTCCATTACTATCAAGGGTTAAACTATGAGTATATCCACCAGATACTGCAATTATATTATTAATATTTAAAACTTGTACTGGAATATTACTATCAGTATTTGTACCATTCCCTAATTGACCAGAATAATTATATCCCCAAGACCACACATTTCCACTACTATCAAGGGCTAAACTATGCAATCCTCCACCAGATACTGCAATTATATTATTAATATTTGAAACTTGTACTGGAATATTACTACCAGTATTTGTACCATTCCCTAATTGGCCAAATGAATTATTTCCCCAAGCCCATACATTTCCACTACTATCAACGGCTAAACTATGCACTCCTCCACCAGATACTGCAACTATATTATTAATATTTGAAACTTGTACTGGAATATTACTATTAGTATTTGTACCATTCCCTAATTCACCAGAATAATTACCTCCCCAAGCCCATATATTTCCATTACTATCAAGGGCTAAACTATGACTTCCTCCACCAGTTACTGCAACTATATTATTAATATTTAAAACTTGTACTGGAATACTACTATCAGTATTTGTACCATTCCCTAATTGACCAGAATAATTATATCCCCAAGCCCATACATTTCCATTACTATCAAGAGCTAAACTATGACTTCCTCCACCAGATACTGCAATTATATTATTAATATTTGAAACTTGTACTGGAATATTACTATCAGTATTTGTACCATTCCCTAATTGGCCATAATAATTATATCCCCAAGCCCATACATTTCCACTGCTATCAAGAGCTAAACTATGAGATATTCCACCAGATACTTCAACTATATTATTAGTATTTAAAACTTGTACTGGAATATTACTATCAGTATTTGTACCATTCCCTAATTGACCCACACCATTATATCCCCAAGCCCATACAATATTGCTCATAATAACACCACCCAATATTTTTACTTTATTATATTCCTCATATAATAGAAATGAATATTTTGCTATATAGTATGTTAAAAGGAACACCTTCGACACTTTTTTAATTATTAGATGGATTTCGAGCTGAATCACTATTTAGATATTTACCCCAACTTGATTTTCCTCCTATCTAAATAAACTACTTTTCAGTACTATCCGCAAGTCCTACTATGTACTCTAAAATATATCCTGGCTTTTCATATTCTTCATACAGAACAAGAATGAATTAATAGAGAATTTCAAAGAGATGTAATTCTGATTTGCTGTTAATAACAAACATGACACCAATGACAGGTCTAATATCCAATGCTTAGAAAAACTGGTTTATCTTCTCTTTTTGCCTTTTCAAAGGCTTCCTCTCCCCATGGATACCAATCAACTGGATTATATGCATGTTGCAATAAATATGGGGATTTCTGATTTATTAGTCTATTAGATTTTCTATCTTTTACACTCTCACCCTCCACTTCTTATATCGTAATTATTATTATTTATATGATTAATTTTTATTAATAAAAATAAGAAAGCCTTTAGCTCGCTTTTACACATAAAAAATATCTATAACACATCTTCTTAAAATTTCTAAAGATAATATATAAAACTATGGAACCCAAAAGTTTGCAGCATTAAAAGATTGAGTATTAAGTCTATTATTAAATCCACCTAGCATGCTTTCTTTATTATATGTTGCTAGTTCCGCACTCTCTTTTTACACTTATTATATTAATACTATATAGAAAGATTATCGGCAATTCAGTAAAATAACGTATATAGATTTGAATTTACACAAATCTATATACGTTATTTTTTAAAAGTTCTTTTCATGCTCAAATAGTTTAGTACCAAGTAAAACTTCTTTATGCTCATTCAATGCCTGCCTCACCGAATATTGATGCTGCCATAAAGCTACAAACACATATAAGTATATATAACTAAATTATGAATCGAATGTTATTAAAGTGACACTTTACAATTAATAATTTCATTTGCAGTCTTTATTGCTCTTTCAGTACTTTCGAAAAAACAATCTTCTCCTATCTTAGATACAAACCCAGTATTTATCATCAATTTCATAGGTTGCTCATTAACTTCTGAATAAAGTATTAAAATATGTTTTTCTTTACATTTTTTATCTATTGTTTTTAGAACATTAAAAGCTGTGGCATCCATATTGGGAACATTTTTCATTTTGAAAATAATAATATTTGAATCACTCTTAATTTCATTCATAATATCAATGAATGTATTTGCAGCTCCAAAGAAAAGAGGTCCATTAATTTCATATAACAAAATTTTAGAACCTAAATGTTCATGTAAATTATCTTTTTGTGCTAAAATTGAATATTCATCTTCATCTTCACTTTCTTCAAAATTGTCTTTATAATATTGACTGCTATTTTCAATTTGTGTACTTTCAGACATTCTTTTAACAAATAAAAACATTGCAATTACCATGGCTATTTCTATTGCAATTACTAAATCAAATAATATAGTAAATAAAAATGTCACCATTAATACGGCTATATCACTCTTTGTGGATTTTAACAATCCTTTAAATGAACGCCATTCGCTCATGTTATAAGATACAATAACAAGAATAGCTGATAAAGTGGTCATTGGAATAAATTTTGCAAACGGCATGAAAACTAGCATAATAACCAAAAGCATTAATGCATGAACAATTCCTGCTATAGGTGTACGTCCGCCACTTTTTACATTTGCAGCTGTTCTAGCTATTGCCCCAGTTGCAGGAATCCCTCCAAAAAGTGCTGATGCAATATTGGCAACACCTTGTGCAATAAGTTCCATATTGGAATTATGTTTTTTACCGATCATACCATCTGCAACAACTGCTGATAACAAAGATTCAACACTTGCTAAAAAAGCAATGGTAATAGCAGGTCTTATTAATTCCTTAACTATGGATATATTAATGTGAAAATCCTCTAAATTAATGAATGTAATAGAACTTGAAATTTCTCCAAATCTACTTCCAATTGTGTCAACAGGTAAATGTAATACTTTAACTGCTAAAGTTGCTACTACTAGAGCAATTAAAGATCCTGGAATTGTTTTGTTGATTTTAGGCGATATTACAATAATGAGCAATGAAACTAAACCTACTACCATTGTAGTAATATCTATTGTGGAAAGGTTTGAGAAATATGCCTGCCATTTATCGAAAAATTCTGAGGGCACTTCTTTAATAGATAACCCCAATAAATCTTTTACTTGGGTAGAAAATAAAACCACCGCTATACCACTTGTAAAACCAGTTGTTATAGGGTATGGAATATACTTAATCACACTTCCCAATCTCATAAATCCAAAAAATATCATAAATATGCCTGCCATAATCGTTGCAACTGTTAACCCCTGACCACCATACTTTGATACTATGCCATAGAGGATAATTACAAAGGCACCAGTTGGTCCTCCAATTTGAACCCTACTACCACCAAGAAATGATATAAAAAACCCTGCAATAATTGCCGTAATTAAACCTTTTTCTGGAGTTACACCTGATGCAATACCAAGTGCTACTGACAAAGGAAGCGCAATAATTGCCACTATAATTCCTGCTATAACATCGTTAATAATTTGACTTTTATTTAATTCAACATCTCTATGTTTAATAATTGAAAAAAGTTTTGGTTTTAACATTTTATGCCTCCTAATTAGTCATACTTCCTTAAAATAGTGCCAAATGTTATTAAAATGCTGTTTTATGTCTTGCGGATGATATATTAAAACACTAAAAAGTAGTCTATGGATAAGCAAAAAACATTAACCTGATTTCTTCTTATGATTAGTTTTTATTAATAAAAATAAAGAAACCTTTGGATTCCTCCTATCATCTTTTTAAAAAATGTGTATTAATTATTTTTTAATCTAAAGAACCAAACATAATATATCCTTGAGGCATAAAAAGTTATAAAAAGAGTAATCCATGTTATATACCAAGACCAATGTATGTATTTAATTATGTTTGTATATCTTTCACAAAGCACCTCTGTAATTGTTATACCTGTACAATAATAAGCATTATGCATAAACTGCCTAAAGATATTTTTCTTTTCAGGATAATATAAGTTAAATATAATACAAATCGAAGGATAAATAAAATACTCAAAAGCAAAACTTGTTTTTGTGGAATATTCAAAAAATCGATCGGGGTATTCAATTAATCTATATTCTACAACTATTAGCCCTACCAACCATGTTATTACTTGTACAAAAAGAAAAATCACATGTGCCTCCCTGATTTTATTCCTTGGAACAAATAGTATGAGTAGAATTGTAGCTAATAAACACCCAATACACATAATTATCGTATCTTTACTCATATTAACTTTCACTCCTTTGGCTCCCTGCACCATAATAAAGAAATAAAGCAACCTTTTTCATCATCCTTAAATACAATTAAATAATAAAAAAATGATGTTATATTTATATTATTACCGTCTAACGAGAAGTAAATGTAGAACCAAGTTAACTGTATAATAAATATTTAAAAGGGAAAAATATTGTTAATTAATTATCAATCAAATTAATAAAACCTACTACAACTTCGATAATATTACGAAACATAGGTGAATAATATTTTATTTACTTAGAGATGATGAATACTTGTATATCTTATAGAAAACTATTTATACTCAAAATAAAACAAGTTCAATGGGGAACTTTGATTCAGAAAGAAAGTTTGAAAAATAGAAACTTTCTTTTCTAATCATGCCATTAAACTTGTTTTTTAATTAAATTTTTTCTCATTAATATATAACTCAATTAAAACAAATTAAGCATAAAAAACAATCCATTAATATTGATGTTAATAATTTAGGAGGAATCAATATGAATGTAGTAGTACGTTTAATACACGGAGTAATATGGTCACTTGCTGCTTATAAATGGGGAGATTGGAAAAACTGGAGAGTATATTATCCTTCTATGTTATTTTTTGCCTTTGGTGACATTATCTATTGTTTAACATTTTATGATAATTGGCTCTGGGTATTTAGATGTAGCTATATTAGATTTCCTTTTAATGATCTATTTAACATATTTACAGTCTTTTCTTTTAGTGTATTAATATATCTAACTCACTATCCGAAGAAATTATATGATCAAGTTATATATATAGTACTATGGGTATTTATTTATACTGGAATAGAAGCCATTCTGTATTCATTGGGATTAGTTGGCTACGATAATGGCTGGAATATCTGGTGGTCTATGTTACATAATACGTACCAGTTCCCAGTATTAAAACTGCATCATGACAAACCTCTTTTAGCTTGGTTTGTTTGTATAATTATATCTGTTATCATGACAACTAAATTTAAAATTCCTTTTAAAATTATAATGTAAGTTATCCCTCTCTTTACTTTTTTGTAAAAAAAGAATGTAAAATAAAAATCTATTTAGAGAAAACAAGTAAGTAGATACTAACCTTGTTTTATTTTCTGTTAAAAATTTGATAACAAGGAATAAAAAGGGTATAATTAAAGTTGTGTGGTATATATTGGAAATTAGAAGGAGGAAAATATAGTGAACAGATTTACATTGCCAAGAGATTTATATTTTGGAAAAGGTTCAATGGAGGTACTTAAGACTATAAAAGGAAAGAAGGCTATAGTAGTTGTAGGCGGGGGCTCAATGAAAAGGTTTGGATTCCTTGATAAAGTAGTAGCTTACTTAGAAGAAGCCGGTATGGAAGTTAAGCTTTTTGAAGGAGTAGAACCAGATCCATCAGTAGAAACTGTATTTAAGGGTGCTGAAGTAATGAGAGAGTTTGAACCAGATTGGATAGTATCAATCGGTGGGGGTTCTCCAATAGATGCTGCAAAGGCTATGTGGGTATTCTATGAACATCCTGAATTAAAGTTTGATGATATAAAGGACCCATTTACAATTCCTGAATTAAGAAATAAGGCTAGGTTTATAGCTATACCTTCAACTTCAGGAACTGCAACAGAAGTTACTGCATTCTCAGTGATTACAGACTACAAGACAGAAATAAAGTATCCTTTAGCTGATTTCAACATAACTCCTGATATAGCTGTAGTTGATTCTAATTTAGCAGAAACTATGCCTAAAACATTAACTGCTCACACTGGTATGGATGCATTAACTCATGCTATTGAAGCATATGTTGCTGCATTACACTCACCGTTCTCAGACCCATTAGCTATACAGGCTATAGAAATGATTAGAGATTATTTAATACCTTCTTTTGAAGAAAATATGGAAGCCAGAGAACAAATGCATTATGCTCAATGTTTAGCAGGAATGGCATTTTCAAATGCTTTACTTGGAATAACTCACAGTATGGCTCATAAATCTGGAGCTGTATTCCATATTCCTCACGGATGTGCAAATGCAATCTATCTACCATATGTAATAGACTTCAATAAGAAGGCTTGTATTGATAGATATGCGTATATATCAAAGAGGCTTGGGTTGGCAGGAACCACTGATGAAGAATTAGTTGATTCATTGACCTCAATGATTATAGAGATGAATAAGAAAATGAACATTCCTTTAACACTAAAAGAATATGGAATTAATGAAGAAGAATTTAAGAATAAAGTACAAGTTATCGCAGAAAGAGCTGTTGAAGACGCTTGTACAGGATGCAACCCAAGACAAATAACGCCAGCAGAAATGCAAAAATTATATGAATGTGCATACTATGGAGAAAAAGTAGATTTTTAAAATATAGAAAAGTCAGCATATGCTGGCTTTTCACATTTTCTTACTAAAGATTTGTCTTATACTTTTAAAGCATTGTTTTAACCTATTCCACAAACTTCCTTCTACTGCTATTTCAGCCTCTTTACTAAATTCTGAGAAGTTTCCAGCAAAATCAAAAGCTCTTAACTTGTATATATATTTTATTCTTGTATATCCCACTCTTAAACTATCTAAGTATTTAGTAGAAATATCTTCTTTAGCCCCACCATACACTCTCTGCCTCTTAGAACTATAGATAAGTTTTGCATCTCTATATACTTCATAACCGTATATACCTATATTATCCTCTGACTGTTCCCAACTTAGTAATACTTTAGATTTATCAATAACCTTTAATTTTAGGTTTTTAGGTGCAGTTGGACAACTTTTCTCTAAGATTCCATTATTAACATATTTTAAATAAGTTTTATGAAATCCATAGTGAATGTTATTAGGACTATAATAATGGCTGTATGCAAAAGTTATGTGGTTGGTGACATAAGGATCTGTAAACTGCAGCTGCTTTATAAATCTATCTAAAGTAGCACTTGACCAATCTCTTTGATCAAAGTTTTCATTATTTGCCCAAAACAGTAAACCAGGTTTTGTATTTACAGCCTTTTTGAGCTCAGAAAACCACTTTTCTACTTCATCAACATTTATTCCTCCACTCCCTACTGAATCCTGAGGACAAAATATGTCCCCTCGTCCAAGCTCTGTGTTTTTTAAGATATACGCCCAACTCTCTGCATACTGTTCTGGGGTTGAAAATTTTGAGTTCATAAAAGGAGAAATTAGGACAGGTAATCTTTCATTTTTCTCTCTAAGATACTTTAAGTTAATATTAATAGCTTTAGCCAACACATTTAGCTGTCCCTCAGTTCTAAAGTTTAAATTGTCTACTTCATACATCCAATACCAGCCATAAAAAGCATTTGGATATTTAGAATGATACAGACTAAAAAGCTCATCAGCTACAAGATTTCCCCTCTCCATTTGAGCATAAAGCCATGCAGGATCATTTGCGTGCTTTTTCCACCAATCTCCATTAAAATTTATACCTAAAAATGTCTTCATTCCAACTTTTTCTGCATTTCTAAGAAAACTATCTATTACATTTATTCCATCATACTTCATTGCTCCCCTCGAAATTTTCGTAGGGTAAATTGTTTTAATAGTGTCCCCTTCTGTGACAGATGCTCCCATAATAACTACATAGTGCATATTAGCTTCTTTTAGATATCCAAATTCCTTTAACCACATCGAATCATCCCAAGTATATACCATATCGGATTGAATAAAGCTTCCATCAACAATAGGATAACTTTTATTTGTACACATATGTACTCTCTCCTAAATATATTACACATATATATTTTATGATTTTATAACACTTAAATGCAGGGATAATAAAAAAGATTGCTACCGATATTCAAAAATATGGATAAACAATTTCATAACTAAATTTGTAATTTGGATATATAAGTTCATATTAAATCAATAATTTTAAGAAAAGTGTTAAATATCGAAAAGATTTGGTGTCATTTCACAAAATGTAACAGGAACGTTAAAGAGACTTGATGCTATTAAAAATTATGAGATAAAGATTGAAAGATTATGTTTTTATTCACATAATAGGGTCTCAATATAAGACCATGCTCTTTTGGAGTACACTGCCTTTATACCCATTTTTTTAGATTCCCTTTTTATATGTTCACATAATTTATGATTTACATAATCTATAAATACCAACACTATATCAGTGTTTTTAGGAATTTCAACACATTTATGACTCTTTTTTCTACCGCTTATGTGTTTAATTACAAAAAAACCATTTTTATAAAGATTACCATTTATCTTTGCAATATTATCTCCACCTACAATCGTAATGCACATAAAATCAACACCCTTTCTCCATATTCTTGTTATATTAACTTCCCCACAATATTGATTAAAAGTACTAGTAACCACATACCTTATCAATAATTTCTAAAATAAAACAATCATTTATATTTTACCTTTTGTATTTCAATTAACCATTACCTACCTTTCCTATTATATTAATATGTTTCTCAAATATTTACAACATCTTTTTATAATTTTTTTTGAAAATATTATATCAAATTCCACTATATGGCATATTGTAATTTCTATCAGTTTAGAAAAATTTATGCTTATACCCTGCTATATAATCTCCATGAATAAATAACCAAATTTATCACACAATATTACCAAAGGTAGGTGAATTAAGTGTTAGATTTAATAAAAACCATGTTTTCATTAAGCGATGAAAACAGTAAAAAAAAGACTATAAATGAAACTGCTAAGGTACCTAAAGATGAAAACATTAAAATTTCACATATACTAGAAGAAAATAAACAATATATAAAAAACATATTTGAGAATTGTTCCGATTTAATTATTAGAGAACTAAAAATCACAAACAATCCAGAGTTTAGTGCGATGCTTGTGTACATAGATAATATGATACAAACAAATCTCATTGAACAATCTATAATTGAAAAATTAACTAAAGAAAATCAAGAAAAAACTTATACTCCTAATAGTAAGGACTATTCTAAATATTTATTAGGAATAAGAGATAACGATATTTATATTGATATGGATAAAATTATAGATTCAATATTGAGTGGAAAACTTATTTTGTTTATAGATAAAGTAAATGAAGCACTGGTTATAAATGTAAACAACCCTCCGGGAAGAAATATAGAAGAACCTGAAGTTGAAAGTGTTATTCGTGGACCTAGAGAAGGTTTTACAGAATCCATAGCTACTAATAAAGTTCTTATAAGAAAGAAAATTAAGAACACAAACCTCAAGATGGAATCAATGAAAATAGGAAGAGAAACTAAAACGGACATTGCCATTGCATATCTTTCCAATATAGCGAATCATGACATCGTAAGAGAGGTAAGAAAAAGACTAAATAAAATTGATATAGATGCAGTACTAGGAGCTAGCTATATAAAAGAATATATAGAGGATGATCCTACAAGTGGTTTTCCTACCATATTCTCCACAGAAAAACCAGATGTGGTAGCAGGCAAACTATTAGAAGGTCGCATAGCAATCATTATAGATGGAACCCCTGTAGTTATAATTATGCCTTCTCTTTTTATAGAATTTATGATAACAAATGAAGATTTCTATCTAAAATTTATTCCATCTACTATTAACCGCTGGATTAGATATTTATCTTTTATAATATGTCTTACCTTACCAGGAACTTATGTAGCAATAACAACATTTCATCAAGAATTTATTCCAACTCCTTTACTGGTTACTTTTATAAAAGCTCGTTCTGGAGTACCCTATCCGGCATTATTTGAGTGTTTTTTGATGTTATTAGCATATGAAATATTAAGAGAAGCTGGTGTTAGAATTCCAAGAGCTGTAGGCCAGGCAATAAGTGTTGTTGGTGCAGTGGTGTTAGGACAGGCTGCAGTGGAGGCCGGTCTTGCAAGTACGCCAATGGTAATTGTAATAGCTGCTACAGCTATATCCTCATTTGCTATACCATCTACAGATATGTATACAGCAACTACATTTCCTAGATTTATATTTCTATTACTTGGTGGAACTCTAGGTTTATTAGGCGTAACTTCTGGAGCAATACTACTGTTTATAAAACTTATATCTATGCGTTCATTTGGTGTTCCATACATGGCACCATTAGCACCTGTTGTGACAAATGAATTGCCAGATTTATTTATGCGGCGTCCTTTATGGGCTAAATTTAAAAGATCTTGGCTTATAACAGGAACACACTCTATACGAAGAAAACCAAAATCTCGTATTAAGTCAATAAAAGAAGAACATAAAAAAGCTATGGAAGAAAATAATAGAAAGGAGTAGTTTATGAAAAAATTTTTTTCGATTCTCGTAATGATTATAACTACATTTTCTATTATAGGCTGTAAGGGAACAAAACAAGAACTTGAGAAATTAGCAATATTAGTAGCAATGGGATTTGACCTTTCATCAGAAGGTAAATACATGTTAACAGCTCAGATATTGAATCCAAAAAAACAGCCATCTAGCAGTACAGATACTAAAAAAGGAGAAAATCAGCAAGTTTCAACGGATGTAACAATATATAATACTACTGGTGATACACCAGCTGATGCCTTAAACCATCTATCTACTGAGCTTGGTAAAAACCTATTTTTTGCTCACATTAAATTCTTAGTTTATAGTGAAAGGATAGCCGAATCCGGTTTATCACTGGCTCTTGATTCTTCCTTAAGAACTTATACAGTAAGACCAGATACCCCTCTTTTCATAACAAAAGATAGGTCTTCAGATATAGTATCCGCACTAACTACTGATGAAACAATTCCTGCTAATGAGATAGCAAATTTAATAAAAATGCAATCAATTATGGGATATTCACCTATAGTTCGCAGAGTTGATTTTGCCAATATATTACATAGCAAAACAGCAGCACCGGTACTAGGAATTATTAGTCTTAATAAAAGTCCTAATGTAGACAACACATTCAAGATGGTTGGTACTGCTGTATTAAAAAAAGATAAACTCATAGGATACTTAGACATAAATCAAACTCGAGGCATGCAGTGGGTAAAAGGTGAGGTAAAAGGTGGAAGTATAACAGTGCATTCATCAAATAACAAAATACTTACCTTTGAAATAATAAAATCAAAAAGTACAATAAAACCCATCATAAAAAATAACAGTATAACTTTACAGATAACTATAAAAGAAGAAGGAAACTTAAGAGAAATGACAGCTGATTTAGATCCTATAAAAAACTCAGAAATAATGAATGACTTAAGTAAAATTCAAGACAAGGCCATAGAAAAAGAAATTAAACTTGCTTTAGATGCAGCTCAAAATAAGTTGAATGCAGACATTTTTGATTTTGGCGACATAATACATAGAACTTATCCTGACATTTGGAAAAAAATGGAGAAAAACTGGAACGATATTTTCCCATATATCACAGTAGAAATAAAAGTAAATTCCAGTTTAAAAAGACCTGGCTTCATTTCTCACCCAATAATTCATTAATAGTAACTAAATTATCTATAGAGGAAGGATTATTGTGAAAACAAAAATATCAGCTTATCAATTGTTTTCTGCTATTGTATTTGTACCTTATGGCAGCGCTGTACTTTTTTTTATTAATCCTGAAGCAAAACAAGATGCATGGATAGCAATACTTTTTTATTTACTGCCAGCAGTTATATTACAAATTTTATATACAAGTCTGTGGCAAAAGTACCCTGATGATACTATTGTTACATATATACCTAAAATTTTTGGAAGAGTAATAGGGTATCTATTAAGTTTAATATACATTATTTTTTTTGCATATGAAGCTGCAAGAGTATTACGGGATTTTACAGAACTTATAGCAATTGCTGTAATGCCTAAACTGCCATTAATTATAACTTCTGTTGCATTAATGATACCAGTAGGATATTCAGTTTTTAAAGGTATTGAAAATGTTTACAGATTAACTCATATATTCTTACCTCTGTGGGTATTTTTCTTTATCATGGAATGGATATTTCTTTTCACAACACCACACGCTTTACATTTTCATCATTTAAAGCCTGTACTTGAAAATGGAATAATAACTCCTATAAAAGAAAGCTGGAAACTCATTACTTTCCCATATGGTGAGAGTATACTATTCACCATGTTATTTTCATCTGTTATTGAAGTATCAAAAATAAGAAAAGCAGCAGCATTTGCTATGATTTTTCAAGGAATACTTGTTGCATTAAACACTATAATGTTTATTTCTGTACTGGGAACAGATTTTGCATCTGAGACTCTCTTTCCCCTTCTACAAACTCTACGCGTAATGAAAATAGGGGAAGCATTTGATAGAGTAGATATACTTATAGTCCTTATTATGGTAGTAGGAGGTTTCATCAAGATAAGTTTCTTTATGTATGGAGCAATGCTTGGTACTGCTCAACTTGTAAAGTTAAAAGATACAAAATACTTAGCCATACCTTTCAGTATAGTAGTTCTTATTACTTCATTACTAATAGCCAAAAACTATCCACAACATATTTTTATAGGTCAAGTACTGACGCTAACATACATTCACTTACCATTAGCAATTATAATTCCAATAGCTGCATTATTATTATATTACATAAAGAACCTTATAAAAAAAAGAAGTAGAACTCGTATGAAATAAAATTTATATATACATATTTTTCAACCTTTATACGTAGTATTAACTATTTGTGGAAAATAACATTAAGACTCTATTATAGTTATCATAGAGTCTTAATGTTAAACAATCTTAGTCTATAGGCATTAATAGCTATTTCTCCAAGTTTATTCATTAACTTATAATTAGCATAAGCACCAATTACAGCTCCTATTCCTGGAACTAACTGCAGCATTTTTGCTAAATCAATATAATCCCTATATTCTTGTTGAAAGGTTCTCCAATCAAAAGAGTTTATATCATCAGGCAATTTTTGCACATAATTATCCCAGTCTAATATCTCCTTATAGACTTCATTTCTTCTTTTGTCACTAGCAAAAGCTAACTGAAAAATATACAGAATATATAGTCTTTCTTTATAATTTCTTACATCAAATCCGTATAAACTTGCTACATCAAATAAAAATTTTATTTTTAAGCTTATAAGAATAGGAAAATCCGCTAATCCAATAAAAAATCCTGCTCCACCGGTTCCAGCACCACTTAAAACTGCAGCCTTTTTATAAAAGTCTAACTTATCCATTACTAAACGTTCCCTTTCTTCCAAAGGTGCTTGAACCAATATCCGCTTAGTCATAAATTCTGAACCAATCAATACGCCCTTAACCATATTCTTAATAGTTTCCGTAACTACCGTATGAACCTTTTCTGGAATGAGATTATTTACTTTATTCTGTAATCCTTTTGTTATGCCACTTGTAAAAGAAGGTTTCTTAGCCATCTTTTTTTGCCATATTTTTAGTTCATATAAAGCTTTTTCTTCATAACTTTTCATATTTACCCCTCACAAACGATTTTGTTTATACTAATTATACTCTTTTATTCCAGCTGATTCTATGAAATATATTAATACATCGTCTTTATATAGATACACAACTTCGTAACTGAACTTATAATTCTTGAAAAAGCATTGCATGTCGAGTCTATTTTCAGGAACTATTTAAAGATTGAAGTTGTTTATCTTTAGTTACAATTCAGTAAGATTCTAAAGTTATTCCAATTAAATAATTAACAATATTCAACAAAAAAATCCAAACTCATAATTCTCTTTTACAGTCATTGCGCACTATATTGATTTCAGTATAATTATATATTGGTTATAAAGTTATGTGAAATCTACATTCAAAGGAGAACAAATTATGAAATCAGATGTAAACGTTAGTAAAAAATTAACATTAGTACCATTGGTATTAATGATTTTTACATCAGTATTTGGATTTGCCAACATGCCTAGATCATTCTACTTAATGGGCTATAGTGCAATTCCTTGGTATATTTTATCCGCAATAACATTCTTTATTCCTTTTGCATTTATGATGGCTGAATATGGTGCAGCATTTAAGAATGAAAAAGGTGGAATTTATTCATGGATGGAAAAATCCATTGGACTTAAATATGCTTTTGTAGGAACATTCATGTGGTATGCTTCATATGTAGTTTGGATGGTTAACACCTGTTCTGCAATATGGATTCCATTATCAAACGTAATATTCGGAAAGGATACAACTTCAAGCTGGTCACTACTAGGACTAAATTCAACTCAAACTTTAGGATTATTAGGTATAGTTTGGATTCTACTAGTAACATTAACAGCATCAAGAGGTTTTGAAAAAATAACTAAAATAACTTCAATTGGTGGTACTGCGGTAGCATTATTAAACATTGTATTATTAGTTGGTGCAGTAGTTGTTTTAATAGCAAATGGCGGACATGCAGCTCAACCTATTACTGCTGAAACTTTTACACAATCTCCTAATCCTAAGTATGGATCCCCATTGGCTGTTTTATCATTTTTAGTATTTACGATATTTGCTTATGGTGGTATAGAAGTAGTCGGAGGTTTGGTGGATCAAACTGAAAATTCTGAAGTAACATTCCCTAAAGGGATTACAATTGCTGCAATTATTATTGCTATAGGATATTCATTAGGTATATTTTTGTGTGGTATCTTTGTAAACTGGAATGATGTATTAGCTTCAAAGAATGTACATATGGGTAACGTTGTATATGTAGTAATGAAAAACTTAGGATACCAATTAGGCCAAGGCTTTGGATTTAGCCAAAGTACTTCCTTAATTATTGGTGCTTGGGTAGCAAGATTTGCTGGATTATCAATGTTCTTAGCATTTACAGGAGCTTTTTTCACATTATCTTATGCTCCATTAAAGCAATTAATAGAAGGTACTCCAGCTACATTTTGGCCTAAGAAAATGAGTAAAATTGAAAATAATATACCCAAAAATGCATTATGGATTCAATGCGTCATTGTAGCAGCCTTTGTGTTACTAGTATCATTTGGTGGAGAAGGTGCTTCTCAATTCTTTAATAAATTAGTTTTAATGACTAATGTAGCTATGACACTTCCTTACCTGTTTATAGGTGGTGCATTTGCTCCATTTAAAAAGAAAACAGATATTAAAAAGCCTTTTCAAGTTTTCAAGAGTTATAATAGCAGTTTAATTGCTACTATCGTTGTTACTCTTACTGTAGGATTCGCTAATTTGTTTACAATAATAGAACCTGCAACAAATGGTGATATGCAATCTACATTATGGATGATTTCTGGACCTCTATTCTTTACAATAGTTGCATTAATAATGTACAGCAACTACGAAAAGAAAACAAAAAAAGAGCAAAACTATAAAGTTGCATAAAATTATTAAATAATTTTTGAAAAAATTGTTTTAAATTTCTTGTATATAATAAAGATAAAAGGGTTAGTATAATAACGTAGGGTACGTAACGGTTGAGCCAAGACTTATATATGTTCTATATATTAGTATATATATAAGTCGGCCAAAGATTATATATAGGTCGTTATTGGCTTTTATATAGTCAGAGGGAAGATTTTATATTGTGGGGAAAAGCTTTAATATAGTCGAATAGCATTGATTATATTAAGGTTCCAACTTATAATATAAGGTCGAGCTAAGATTATACAGAGTATTGATGACTTTTAGTCTAATGATCAATGGGGATCAATTATGGTCATGTATAGCCGAAAGGTTATATATGGTTGTGTAGATATTTTGTATAGTCGAACGAACCATCATTATTAGTAATGACCTGCTTGATTATAGTCGAAAGATTATTGTTAGGTAATAAGTTATTTATAGTGGTGTAAGGTAGATCGTTACGTGCTCTATATTATTGTTTTATATTTTAAAATCTATATTGTATATTTAAAAAAGTAGTACTGTAATACTGGTACTACTTTTATTTGTTATCATTTGAACTAAAGCTATGCAAGCTCGATGTCTGTTTATCTTTATTATATTTATTAATCTACATTATGAATCCAAATATTATAGTTGATATTATTGTCATTAATAAACCTATTAATAATTCATAAGGTATAAGCTTTAATCTTTCCTTCATATCCATAAACACACTTCCACCAGTAGTATGAAAAAAGCTTCCATGAGGAAGATGATCTAACACAGTTGCTCCTGCATGTATCATCGCAGCAGTAGCTAATGGTTTAACTCCAAGCTGAAGTATCGTTGGCCCAAAGACCTGACTTCCCACAGCAGTACCTGAAGTTGTTGAAGCAGTTGCTCCTGACATTAAAATACCTGCCATAGGTGCTAACATAAAAGCTGGCAGTCCTAAAGTATTAAGTATATCTATAATAACATTCTTTAATTGTGAATTTGCAATGATTCCTGCTATTGCACCTGTACCAAGAAGAAGTATTACAACTCCGCTTATTTTTGAAAGTCCAATTGCAGCATATCTGTTTATATTTTTTATTTTTCCCATGCATAAAGCACCTACTACTCCACCGATTGGTAATGCTATAACAGGGTCTATACTAATCTTAAATAATGGTCTCAAGGATAATAATATGATTGCTACAAGTGGTCCAGCAATAGCTGTTAGAAATGCTGGTTTTATTTCAGAAGTTAATGCACCTTCACTTAAATCTACACTTGTCCCCTTCATTGATAACTTTTTTGCTATCAAGCAAGTAACTATAAGTCCTACAAATCCTGGAATTATACCTGCTGCCATAACAGAAATAAGTGGTACCTTAAAGCTATCTGATGCTGCTATAGCATTAGGGTTTGGAGACATTAAGTTTCCAGCTTTACCACCACCAATCATTGCAATAAGAATAGCTGTTTTAGTTAAGTTTATCCTTCTTCCAATACCCAATGCTATTGGTGCTACAGTTATAATTGCTACATCAATAAATACCCCTACAGAGGTTAATACTAAGGTCGCTATAGATAGAGCTATCAGGGAATTAGATTCTCCTAGTTCATCTACTATAGTTTCTGCAATTTTTGCTGCTGCACCAGATTCGATAAGTACTCCTGCAAGGACACCAGCTGTTAAGATTCTAAGTACTGCTGGCATTATTTCTTTTGTTCCATTAATCATTAAATCAACAGTTCCTATAAGCCCTGCTCCTCCCAATATTCCTCCTATAATTGCACCAAGTATTAATCCATATGCTGGATGAACCTTTTTAATAATAAGTATAATTGCTATAATTAGCCCTATGATTGCACCTAATGCTGTAACTTCCATAATTGATCCTCCAATTAATAATCATGATTCTATTTTTATTATCATTATAACTTCTAGTATATTATTGTTTAAATATTAATTATAATAACTTTTATAGTTTTATAAATAACATCTTATATTTAATCTTTAAGCTTTATCATAAAATTTCAAATTTATATTCAGAAATAATAGAAAAAATAGCACCAGGTAATCCCCTAATGCTATTTTTTCTATAAAATCTATTTTACATTATACATTCCATGACTTTGCATGTAGTTAAATAACTCTTCTCCATGTTTTTGTTCTTCTTGCTGAATATGTTGTAGTGTCTGTCTAACTTGCGGAGAAGCAGATTCAAAAATACCAATATCATAATTTCCTGAAACATGCTTCTCTGTAGCTAGTAAATCAGTACAGAGCATCTTATCATTTTGATTAACAGATCCTGGTACAGGATTCTGAGTTGAAGTTTGTTGCATTTGTTGATTTTGTTGTGATTGTTGACCTTGTTGGCTTTGATTTAAATTTGGTTGCTGACCTTGCAGTAATTGGTTGATAGTATTGTAATGTTGCTGTTCTGCTCCAGCCAATTTGCTGCAAAGCTGCTTTAACTGATAATCTTGAACTTGTTGAGAGTAGTTATTATATTTTTGGATACAAACTTCTTCTTGAGTTTTTAAGTCCTCTAAAATCATTCTTTCTTTTTGACTAAGTTGTATTTGCATATTTACCTCACCTCATAAATATTTTTAGTAAAAATAAAAATATTATACATTTCATCTAAAAATTTGATAGATTCTCATAGTCTAGATAATTTATTTATATGTACATTAACTTTGAAGATTTGAAAACTTATGAATATATTTCAATTAATATTAATGATAATAGTTGACATACTATTGATAGAGAAAGATAAGTTTTATTTACTGACTAATTATTAATTAGAGAGGTAATAATATGTTTTTTTTATTAATGCTAATAATTATACTCTTACTATTGATATTGTTATTAGAAGTATTTCCATTAAAAACTACTTTTGCTGCTAGTTCAGAGGTATTATCCGACTTGCGTATAGTCATATCATGGCTGAATCCAATGATTAAAGGGATCATATCAGGATACATTATTTTCAGACCTTAAAAATCTTGTAGATACAGAAACTGTTCTTGGTCATCCACTTTCCGTTGGAGATAAAACTTTAGTTCCTGTAATGTCTGTTACAGTAGGTTATGGTAATGCAGCAGATTCTCCAGGTGGTCTAGGTTTAGGTGCTAAAATTTCTACCAATGCAGTAGTAGTTATTGATAAGGAATCAGTGTCTATGCTTCCTGTTAATGAAAAAAGCAGTAATTTAGATATAAATCAGCTATTAGATAAAGTTCCTCAAACAATAGCAAATATAGGCCAAAGTATGAACCAGCAAGGTATGCAGGGTCAGGGAGGACAACAACAAGGTCAAATGCAGAATATGATGCAAGGTATTATGCAGAACCAACAACAAAATCAAAAGAATAATCAATCACAAAATACTACAAAAAAATACTAACTTATTGAAAAACAGCTGGATATACACTCCAGCTGTTTTATTTGTTTCCACTTCATTCATAAAGTGAAATTTGACTAAATTGATTAGAACCTATTTATAGTTAGTTTTATTTATTCAATTCAACTTATATAATTTATGTAAGTCTATATCAATAAAATTAAATAAAACTACTAACTACACTTTAGTTATAGATAAATAAAATTATTGTTGTTTATATTGAGGTTCTTGTTGCTCAATATATTGTTTTCTTCCTTCTAAGACATTAAGTGCACTATCAAGTTGCTGAGCAATTTGTTGAAAATCTTGTTTTGCTTGTTGATCTTGAGTTTCTAAAGCAAAGGTTTTCATTGTAGCAGCAGCACTTTGAATTCCTGCAATTGCTTGTTGCATTTGAGTTCCTACTGTCATAAATTTCACCTCCTTTCAATATATCTAACCCTTAGGCTTAAAAATTAGAGCAGCTAAAAAACCAAAAATTAAAGCGGAAGAAATACCTGCACTGGTAATCTCAAAAATCCCTGTTAGTATCCCAATAAAACCAGTCTGCTCTGCTTCCATCAGAGCTCCTTTTACTAAAGCATTTCCAAAGCTGCTGATAGGTACAGATGCACCGGCTCCTGCAAACTTTACTAAAGGTTCATACAATCCCATACCTCCTAGAATAGCTCCAACTACAACTAATGAACAAGTAGTATGAGCAGGAGTAAGTTTGAATACATCCATCATAATCTGCCCAATAACACATATTGCCCCACCTACTATAAATGCCCAAATAAACTTTTCCATGATATATGAACACCTCTTTTTACATTTCTATTGATACTGCATGGGCTATACATGGTATACTTTCTTTTTGCTGATATGACATTGGAGACATTAATGCACCTGTTGCAACAATTAATAGTCTTTTTAATTCTCCTCTTCTCATCCTATTAAGAAAATGACCATAGGTTACTGTGGCAGAACAAGCACAACCGCTAGCTCCTGAGAAAACTGGTTGGTTCTCTTTATATATTAAAACCCCACAATCTGTAAATTTTTCTGAAGGTATTATAATCCCATGTTTTATTAATAAGTTCGCTGCAATTTCATGGCCTACTTTTCCTAAATCACCAGTAGCAATAATATCGTAATAAGATGAATCTACATTTAAATCTCTAAAGTGAGCTTCAATAGTGTCTACTGCTGCTGGTGCCATTGCTGCTCCCATATTAAATGGATCAGAAATTCCCATATCTATTACTCTACCTATAGTCGCTGAAGTAACTCTAGGTCCATCTCCTTTACTTCCCACTACTGCTGCTCCCGCTCCTGTTACAGTCCATTGAGCAGTAGGTGGTTTTTGACCTCCATATTCAGTAGGATATCTAAATTGTTTTTCTGCAGCTGCATTATGACTGGAAGCACCTGCGATTACATAATTTGCAGCCTTACTGTCTACAATTAAACTAGCTAAAGCTAATCCTTCCATGGCACTTGAGCATGCACCAAAAACTCCGAGAAAAGGCATGCCTAGAGTACGAGCAGCAAAACTACTTGAAATAATTTGATTCATTAAATCTCCACTTAAAAAAAATTGAATATCCTCTTTTTTTAATCCAGACTTCTGAATTGCTCTTTCACATGCATGTTCTAAAAGAACTTTTTCCGCCTTTTCAAAACTATCTTGGCCTATCCATATATCTTCATGAAGTATATCAAAATCTTCTGCTAAAGCCCCTTTAGATTCAAAAGGTCCTCCCACAGCAGCAGAAGCAATTATAGTGGGATTAGATTTAAAAATCCATGATTGATGTCCTTTAATCACTTACATCCCACCTAACCATTTAATAGTAACTTTAATAAGTACAACTACAAAAGCTGCAAATACACCATAAACAATAACTGCTCCACCTATCTTAAACATATTTCCTGCTGTTCCTAAAACAAACCCTTCAGTTTTATGCTCAATAGCAGCAGAAGCTATAGAATTAGCAAAGCCTGTAACTGGAATACTTGTTCCTGCTCCAGCCCACTGTCCAATATGATCATAAAGACCTAACCCCGTTAGTAAAACTGAAATCATAATTAATACTGCCGATGTTGGGTTTCCAGCTGTCTTTTCATCAAAATTGAAGTAATTAATAAATGCCCATTGTAATCCTTGACCTATAGTACATATTGTTCCCCCTACCCAAAAAGCCTTTATACAGTTTTTCAAAACAGGTCTTTTAGGTTCTATAGTCTGGGCGAACTCTTGATACTGCTGTTGAGTTGGAGTTAATTTCTTCTTTTTTTTATCTGACATTAAATCACCTTCTATCTTAGTAAATAAGGTTTTAATTTTTTCATTACTTCTTCTAATTTTTTAGCATGATATAAGTACATGGATTTAGCATTTTCACTTTGTGTTTCTAATGCAAAAGACATAAGATCGGATTGAACTTTTTCTATATTAGCATAAAGTAACTCTTTGACCTTTGGCTGTGGAACTTGTATATTATCATCAAAAAGATCTATATATATCTCACCTGAAGAATCTACTTGAGCAATGAAGACATTCTCTAGTGCTACTCCAGCATTCTCCAGTTGTGTTTTAAGCCATTCTTGATTTAATCCCATATTTGTAAGACCTTCATTAAGTATATTTCCATCTAATATTATTGTTTGAGGCTCAACTTTTGGTGAAACTTTTGTCCCTAAATCATGAGCTGTAACTGGTTTTTTATCTGATTTTAGGCATATATTTATTTCTCCCGTTGACTCCATTATAGCGAATTCTACATCTGCTAAATTAAAAACATTTTTTGAACGTAATTCTCTTAAAAGTTCTTCTCCTGTAAGTCTTACTTCGCTCAAATTTTCTTCCATAACCTTACCATTCTTCATCAAAACCCACTGTTTTCCAGTAACTACATCATGTATCCACTTACTTTTCATACTTAAATAATCTAATGCAATGGGAAACAGTCCCCAAATAGCTAGTGCTATTAATCCAAAAAATAAATTAGTAATAATATTTAATGAGATTAAAGAGGCTATGATAGCAACAACTAAATAACAAATAAAATTAAAAGGTAACATATTAGATAAACTTCTTTTCCCCATAACTCTTGTTAAAACTAAAGTTAAAAAAAACAAAAAAATAGATCTCAATACTATTATTAGCAAGTTGTTCATTGTTTTACCTCGCTTAATTACCTTTATATTGTGGTTCCTCAAATTCTAGAGTTTTTATTCTCTCTTCTAAATCGTTAATAATTCTATCTGTAACCTTTAATGCTTCTTTATATACAGATCTAGCCTCTATAACTGGCTCTTGTATAGAATATATCCTTAATATCCCCTGAGTGCCCTTTAGGCTTGCAAGGGTACCTTTTACTTTAGAACTGACAGTCATATAAACACCTCTTTTCATAAAAACTGCTACAAGATATATTTTAACAATCAATCACAATTTTCATTCATAAATATTTTTATTAGCGATTATATTGTTATTTTATTGTTAGGTAATAAATTATCTATAGTGATTAAAGATAATTTATTACGTACTCTATTTACTTTTTATTAATTAAGAAATTCAACTTAGAGATGGGTTATGTTTACTTACCTATATAACTAAAGTTTTGCAGGACTTCCGTAAGGCATCTGTTGAGTAATGCAGTGCACATTTCCTCCCCCCTTAATAATTGGCATCCCATCAACGGGTACTATTTTTCTATAAGGATAAATATCTTGTAATATTTTAATTGCTTCCTTATCTGTATGTTCTGCATCTCCACCAAACACCGGTAAGATGATTCCTCCCTCAACAGGATAGTAATTTATATAACTTAATGTAAGTCTCTCACCATTTAGATACCTTGCAGGTGGTTGTTCAATTTGTATAATCTCAAACATTCTGTCTTTTGCATCTCTTGCATTTTCTAAGAGTTTTAGGTTTTCTATAGTTATCATGTAGTTAGGATCTTCTCTATTCCTACATACCTGAATTACTATAGTGCCTGGTTTTGCAAAACATGCAACATTATCAACATGACCATCTGTTTCATCTCCATATAGTCCTTTCTTAAGCCATATAACTTTTTCTACAGCTAAATATTCTGTAAGAACTTCCTCAATATGCCCCCTAGTTAAGTGAGGATTCCTTTTTCTATTCAAAAGACATTCTTCTGTAGTAATAAGAGTACCTTCCCCATCTACGTGTATTGAACCTCCTTCAAGAACAATTGGAGCATCAAATCTAGGTATTTCATAAAGCTCTAGTACTTTTTCAGCTACCTTATCATCCTTATCATACGGTGTATACTTTTCTCCCCAAGCATTAAATTTCCAATTAACTCCTGCAAGTTCACCTTTGCTATTAATAATAAAAGTAGGACCGTTATCCCTTATCCATGAATCATCATGTTCCATTGGTACAACTTTTACCTTTTCACCACACATTCTTTTTGCTTCTTCAACCATGTCCGCCCGCGCAATCATAATCACTTCTTCAAATTCTGCAATAACCTTTGCAACCTGTGAGTATCCTTTTTTAGCATTTTCTAATCCATGAGACCATATCTCTTCCCTTATAGGCCACTCCATAAATGTTCTTAATCGTTTTTCCCACTCTGCTGGCATTCTAAATCCTAACTTTACTGGTAACAACATAACTTATTTTTAACGAAGGAAGATATATAAATACCAAACCTTCATTAAAGCTCACCTCCTTCTTAGTAAAAATTCTAGCATTTAAAATTTACACTAGTAAAAATGATCAGTTATCAAGCCTGCTCATTTTTACCCAAACTTCACTTTGTAAATGGAATAAAATAAAACCATCCCTCATATTTTAAATTTTTTTATAAAGGGATGGTCTATTTATTTATCTCATATATCTCTTTTAGAATTTATATTACGAAAATATTATTTGTAATATATATATATAATTATCCAAAAAGCTCTGAAAAAATATAATACAAGAAAGCTTATGTACTAAAGATAACCAGCCTCACTCCTTAATAAAGCTAAGCAGGAATCGAACCTACTTAGCTTGAGTCAGATTTCACTTCATGAAATGGCAGTAAATCAATTCAGTCATGAAGTCATTTATCTATATATACATAAGCTTTTTTATAAATTTATTTAATATCTAAAACTTTTATATAATTTGTATAAGGATCTGAAGATCCTTGAATCTGGCAGTTTTGATTTTTTAAGATTGTAATATATTTAATTATATCTTTTGATAGCTGTTCACCAGGGCATACAATAGGTATACCCGGTGGATATGCCATTATCATTTCCCCCGAAATCTCTCCCACTGCATCTTCAAGCTTCACCACTTTTTTAGGACTATAGAATGCATTTCTTGGTGAAACTACAACTTTAGGATTATTAGGTATTATTATAGTTCCTAAGGCATCCTTATTATTTGCTTTTGAAGCTATATTAGCTAGAGCATCTACAATAATTTGTACACTCTTTTTTGTATCTCCTATGCTTATTATACCAAGGATATTGTACAGATCCGATAATTCAATTTGTATATTATAATCTTTTCTAAGAACAGATTCAACGTAATAGCCTGTAAGTCCTATATCTTTTAAATTAACTCCAATCTTTGTTTCATCAAAGTCATAGCAACCAGGTGTTCCAATAAGCTCCTTACCAAAAGCATATAACCCATTAATTTTATTTATTTCATTTCTTGTCCATCTTGCCAATTCTAAGGCCCTATCAAGCATTGCACATCCCTTTGTTGCAAGCTGTTTACGTGCTATATCTAAAGAACACATTAATACATATGATGCACTTGACGTGTAAAGCAGATTTAATATTTGTCCAACTCTGTCACTAGATATTATTGTACTCTTTAGCAATAATATAGAACTTTGTGTCATGGAGCCAGCCGTTTTATGAATGCTTGCAGCGCTCATATCTGCTCCAGCCTCCATAGCTGTAATTGGAAAGTCCTTATTAAAGCCCATATGTGCACCATGTGCTTCATCTACAATCACAGCCATACCTTTCTTATGAGCAATTTCAACTATTGATTTTATATCAGAGGCTGCACCATAATAAGTTGGGTTAATTATAAAAACCGCCTTTGCATGTGGATGTTCCTCTATTACCTTTTTTATATTATCAACAGTTACTCCCATCGGAATAGCTAATCTCGATGATATTTCTGGCTGTACATATACAGGTATTGCACCGCTTAATATAATTCCTCCAATTGCTGATTTATGTGCATTTCTAGGAATTATAACTTCATCTCCAGGATTACATGAACTCATAATCATTGCTTGGACTCCAGATGTGGTACCATTTACTAAAAAATAAGCTTTATCCGCATTAAATGCATCTGCAAAAAGTTTTTCTGACTCTAATATAGCTCCAGTTGGGTTATTAAGATAATCTAGCTCTTTCATTGCATTGGCATCCATACGAAGTACCTTGTCGCCTACATAATCTTTTAGTTCTTCTATACCCTTACCTTGTTTGTGACCAGGTACATGAAATTGAACTACCATATCATCTACATATTTTTTTACGGCATCAAATAATGGTGTTGTATCTTGATTTAGTTCTGACACTAAAAACCACATCCCAATATTAATAAAATAATTTAGCTACAAATATTAATCAAAGCTTGTACTAATAATAGATTATTCTCAATCCCACTAAAATCATGGTAAGTTATTTAGCTAATAAAGATAAAAAACTATTACTATTCTCGTTTTATCATATTATTTTGCATAATAAATTGTGCATCTATATTAAACTAAGTTTGAGCACGATTTAGAAGCATAGATTAAATATTAAGAAGATTTAACAAATCAGCGGTTTACTATAAGGCCTTAAATGTAAATATACTATAAAGAGCAACAAAGGGTACCTCTAAAAAAGAGATACCCTTTAATTAATTATTCCGATAATTAGTTACCTACCTTTTGTAGGGTTCCCCAGTGAACAAGGAACACCAACTAAGCACTTCCCACAAACATCTGACAACCCAATATCAGGATGCTTCTTGTCATTATATAAGCACATTTCATAACACCTATTTCTATTAAAATAATCAATTTTTAAAGCATCATTTACGCACCTATCTACACACTTTTTACAAATATTCTGATGTTTGTATAAACAATATTCTATATTATTTCTTTCTGTAGGCTCTATCTTCAAATTTGTCACTATACTACCTACCCTACCACAACATCCTTTATCTGTAATTAACATATTATTAAGCCCAAACTTCCCCAGACCAGCGATAACCGCTACATGTCTATGAGACCAGTCACTTATCAGCTTTTTCTTATCAAAATTATGTGTTGCAGGAATATTGGTTGCATCATATCCTAACTCCTTTAATTCGTCCTTAACAAAAATATTCAAGTCTGATATTAGCTGGTTAGTTTCTATGTAAGCAACTGCCCATAATTTTGAACACTCCCTACCTTCAATATTACTTTTAACTATAGCATCATCAAAAGGTATAAAATAAGTGATTACTGTTTCCGCATCCGGTAAAAAATCTTGGGGTAATGCGTGGGATGGACTAATAATTTCTTTAAGATCAAGAAACATGTTATCCCTTGCATTTGCATACGCTACAAGTGGTTGTTTCCACTTTGTTTGAATATTGTAGGATATAGAATATCTGTTTACAAACTTTTTTATTATATTATCAACTCTATTATGCATTTATCTTCCCCCAAAAACTATTTATCAAAAGACAATTTATAAAAGCAATATTTAAAGTAATTATAATAGGAAAGCAATCGGGGTATTAGTTTATTTAATACCCCTAAATATTTTACCAACTATGCTCTATCACCTATATTATATTAAAAGTGCTTACCATTTTCATAATATTTATTTTTATCTAGTGCTTTAAAAATTACATCTACATCCTTATAACCCATAGAATTAACATACTTTGTAACTATTAGTGCTGTCTTATCTTGAATTTCTTGACCTCTATCAAACCAGGAAATCTCAACCAAAGGATTTCCATCAACAAATTCTCCATCCTTTATAAATAATGACTGTACTACTTCTAAAGTGAAAGATTCTCTTGGACACTTTATTAGCTGTTGTAACTCATCTATTAACTCCGTACTTATAGTACAAATCTTTTTAGGTTCTATTGCTCTTAATCTTAATATCGGCATAATTAACACCCTCCATATGTATTTTAGATATTATTCTATCATAATTTAATAATAATTGTCTAAAACTAGATATACAAGTTAATATTGAATTAAGAATTTTAGGAAAAGTATTAAATGACAGCATATAAAAAAGCCACTTCATCCTCTAAATGAGGTGAAATGACTTTTATAGTGGACTGTTTGGAAGAAAACTATGTTGAGCTTATATAAAACTACTTATTATTTTAATCTCATAAGACAATTATTAGCCTCCAAGAGTAATATCCTGCTCATTATACCATCTCAATGCTTGAAAAAAGTGCTCTGGTTCAAAATCTGGCCAATAATCGTCTACTACATAAAAATCTGCATAGATTGATTGAACTGGCAGAAAACCACTTAACCTTCTCCTTCCTCCCCAACGTATAATTAAATCTACTCTTGATACATCATAAGATTTAATATAATTTATAATATTTTTTTTTGTAGGATCCCCTACCTTCAAGTGGTTTAGATCCCATTCCCAACCGTAATTCACTAGAAAATTAACTCTCATTCTTCCATTACCAAAAGCTTTTCTACTAGTAAAGGGAAGTAATTCTTTGGGGAACATAGGAGAATCTTTATTCCCAACTACAAGCAAAGATGCATCTTCTTTTGAAAGCATCTTTACTGCATTAATACAGGCATCAGTAAAAGCTTTTCTTTGTTCAGTTGGTCTTTTTGTATTATCTGTAGTAAATCCATAGTATGTTATCTCTTTAATACCGACCTGCTGACATAGTTTAAAAAGAACTAACCCTGGATCTAATCCTATTTCATATCCTTTTTCTTTAGAAAGTCCTTTACCCACTGCCCATCTTCTGTTCCCATCTGGAATAATTCCAATATGGTTTGGTATTCTCATCACAATCACCTCAAATTTGTGTAAATGCTATAGTATAGATACTAAATAGTTTTGAATAAATAATATTTAGGAAATATTTAGTTATATTATTAACACTTACTTAAGACCTAATACACTGAAGTGATAGGATTAATAATATATTATACAAAAGCCAGCTAACTAGAGATACATTTTATATACAACTTGTCTACCATCTTAAAACTACTCTAGCATCATCTTCTGTGGCAACTATTACTTTGCTAACTATATTAATAAACAAAGATGTATCTATAATCGCTTGAATAGTTTTCAACTATTTTCAAATTCATAAACATTTTTAACTATAAAAAAATGCTATAAATTTTGCTGATGGCACTAGTAATAATTGACCTAATAATGTTCCTATTAACTTTGTCCCTATAAGCATAACAACTAGGACTTTTACATCACCATATTCTCTTTTCCCTCTATATGCTTCATCTGTTATTATCGCAGCCTTAGGATCAACAAATATTGTTAACAATATACTTGCAATTCCATTAATCATACCAGAAGAAGCCGATACAGCTAATCTTTTATCTGGAACATATATAGAAGCATAGTAAGCTGATAAAACACCAATTGTATATATACCAGTAATTACTGTATTTAATAACAATAACCGTTTAGGTATATTTTTATATCTAAGATTTTTAATCATAGACTTAGATGGTTTAACAGTATTTCTTGCTATACCCTTTATATTAGCCAAGCTTAAAGATTGAATAACTAAATTAGGTATAGATCCTGTTTCTTCAAATTTTAAAGCTGCTTTTGAAAATAACTTTAAAAATGTAGGTATAAATAAAACACCCAGTAATGTACCTATTGTTGTTGATAAAATAACGTCTCTTACTTCATTGATTGGATTGTAATTATTGTGAATACTGTTATCAATCATCGTTCCAATTAACGGACCTTGCAGCATATTAGCTGTTCTTGAAATTAAAACTATTAAATTAAACAATGAAAGTGATAATGCAAAATTTCCGCTTTTTACTGAGTTTAATCTAACAGAGTATGATAAGGTATCTATTAAATGAATAACTGCTGTAAGTAAAATTAACTTTAAAAGTAAACTAATCCCTATAATCATCTACATTCCCCTTTTCCAAATTATTTTAAAAATACTATATTTAATAAAGTTAAGAATTTATTTATATAAAATCTCTAAATTCTTTAAATCATCTATAAATTGGTTAAAGGTTAAAACTTGAGAAGGATTTAATAAGAGTTTTGCACTTTTAAACAATTTTTTATCCTCAGTAACTAAAATATATTGTTTATAAATTTCGCATATATGTATAAGATTATAGTCATTCACGGATATTTTATCACCATTTACTAAATAAATATTATTATTGTTTTTATATTTGATATACTCATTAGTTTTGTAATCTTCTTCAAGACTATAAATACTATTATTAATTATATGCCCAAGCAACTTTATAAACTTGTCTGTTAATATAGCAACTCCATTATACTCACGAAATTCTTTTCTAGATAGCTCTTCAGCTATATCCTGAGAAATTTTAAAATCAATCCCCTCACTCTTCTCTATATTATCAAATAAATTAGGATATTTGTTCCATACCCTTATAACTATATTAGTATCTAGCAAATATTCTTTGGTAACCATTTATTTTATCTCCTTTTAGAGTTATATACATATTAATTTTCAAGTTATATTTTAATTAATAATGTTCCCAAGAACACCCTCATTTATTATTAAACCATTAACATAAACTATGGATAAATAACCTCATAACTGAATTCATAATTTAGGATATATAATTTCATATAGAATAAAAAATTTTAGAAAAAGCCTTGAGTGCGGAGGCTATTTTCATGAATTCATTAAGAATTAAAGTTATTTATTCTTATAGATACACAACTTCATAACTGAACTTATAATTCATGAAAAAGCATTGCATGTCGAGGCTATGTTGATGAATTGTTTAAAGATTGAAGTGGTTTATCTTTAGCAACATAGCAAATAAAAACAAATACATATTGACAAATGTGAATAAAAAAGGTATAAATGTACTGTTTGTACTATTAAATTGCTTGTACTCTTATGGAAAATATTGGCATTAAGATTGTGTTTTTATGTAAGGTAGATAAGTATAGAATCTATGTGATTTTAGACAGATTTTACTTTGTAAAATCACAACAAATAAATCTATAAACCATCTTCATATAACAATAAAATATCTTTTTTACTTGGTATATAGGCCAATATAGTCCAGTATATAAAACACAGTATAAGTTTAAAATATTACTAATCTCACTAAAAAGGGGTGTTATAAATGAAAACATTTCAAACTCTTATTAATGAGACCTTAGAAGCTGAAGACTTAGAAGAATTAGAAGCAGCCGCTGATTTATTTCAATTTGGTATTGAAAAAGGATACTATAACAAAAGACAAGTAGTGGAATTTAACAATACTTATTGGAGTGTAAAGAATAGATGTTTAGCTTTTGAAGTCGCAAAAGATATAAAAGGAAATAAATTAGACATTATTAATATAGTTTCTAATGCTCCAGCAAATATAAAAGACAATAAAATGGAACTTACTAACTATGTAAATGGCCGTATAAAAGCATTAAAAGGTAAGATAAAAGGAATTAAATAGTTATAATTACATAATTCTATCCTACTTATATATAAATGCCACATAAAGTTTTTTAATCTTACAGTCTTTTATATTCATATTAACTTTATTAAAGTGCAAAAATTTAATGTGGCATTTATTTTAGTTTTTTTCATGTTTTATACTACTGCCAAGTCTTCCAAATACTTGGTTCATATCCTACTGTTGCATTTCTTCCATTACGTACTATAGGCGTTTTATATAGCCTTGGATTATTTAATAATATCTCTTCCTTAATATTATTACTAATAATATGTTGAATATTTAGCCTTTCATACTCCTTAGATTCTTTATTTATTAAGTTCATTAATCCCACTGCTGTTTTAATACTCTGTAGCTCTCCTTTACTTAGACCAATCTTAGTTAAATCAATAAATTGATATTTAATTTTTCTCTCCTTAAAATAAAGTTCAGCCTTTTTTGTATCAAAACATTTCTTAATTCCAAAAATTTGAATATTCATTCGTTTAAGTTCTCCTTTGGCAACTTTTTTAAGCTATTTATATATATATAATAGCAAAGGCCTTATAATAAAGAAAGGGTATGAATTCTATGATGAATTACATGTTTTTCAATCCAGATTTATATACTACCAAAAAAGGTAATATGAAAATTAACGGAGTAGGAACGGTAAAAGTAGAACCCAATGTGGCAGTTGTTAATTTAAGTGTTATCACAGAAAACATTAACTTAAAAGTAGCTCAAGAAGAAAATGCAATAAAATCCACTGCTGTTATAAACGAATTACATCAAATGGGTATTCCTAATAAACAAATCCGTACAGCCTCTTATAATATTGAACCTCAATACGATTATGTTGATGGAAAACAAATATTTAGAGGATATAAAGTTACAAACACTTTATCTGTAACCATAAAAAATATAACCAAAGTAGGTGAGGTTATTGATCGCGCCACATCTAGTGGAGTCAACCGTGTAGATAACATAATCTTTACTGTAGAAGACACTTCTATATACTATAATCAAGCTTTAAATCTAGCTATAAAAAATGCTGTACAAAAAGCAGTTGAGATAGGCAATTCTCTAGGAGTGGATGTAGATAAAACCCCTTCTAAAATTACAGAAGAAAGCTATTCATCTGCTTTTGAAGAGGTTTCAATGATGAAGCTTGCTGCACCAACTACCCCTATTCTTCCTGGCCAGATTAATATTACCGCAAGAATAGAAGCCATTTTTAATTATAAACAATAAAAATATATAAGTATATTTCTAGATCACTAGAAGAATAAAACTAAGCAGGCATCGAGCCTATTAAATTTGAATTAGTCTTCACTTGGTGAAATGATAACAAATAAATTAGCCTAAATTAAATAAAATGACATAATTAAACATTCAAAGCAAGGGGCTACTTGTAAGTTGTCCCTTGCTATTTATATATGTTTTATTTATAAATATTATCTTACATACAGTAAGCTTATCACTGAAAAGAAGTGAAATATACTTCCAGCCATTACAAATAAATGCCATATACCATGATTATAACTCATTCTATCTTTTATAAAAAAATATGTTCCAAGGGTATATGATACTCCTCCAAGTACTAAGAATATAAACCCACTAAATGTCATAAGTAAATATAATTGTTTTATAGCTATAATTATTAGCCACCCCATTACTATATATAGTAATGTTGAAAGGATCTCTTTTTTTCCTATATAAAATGCTTTTAGGGACACTCCAAGTATTGTACAGCCCCATACTATTCCAAATATAGTCCATCCAAGATATCCCCTAAGTACTGTCAAACAATAAGGAGTGTATGTTCCTGCAATTAGTAGAAATATAGACATATGGTCAAATTTTCTAAACAATTTTTTAGCCTTTTTATTTGTTAAGCTATGGTATAGTGTTGATCCCATATAAAGAATCACTAACATTGCTCCATATATAGAAAAACTCACTATATGCCATATTGTTCCTTTTAATACTGCAAATACTATCAATATTACTAGTGCAGCTATTGCCAAACAAGCTCCTATCCCATGTGTTATGGCATTTACTATCTCTTCTTTTTTAGTATAAAAGTTGTCCTCCATACTCTTTACCTCCTGTGTTATTATTCAAATAAAATTGTAACACAATAACGATTTACAATATACACCTCCAAAATTTTCTACAAGTATATTTATATGTAATTAGGAATCAAGATAATGTTTCAAGCCTTAGTTTCTTTATTATATCTATTAAACTTGTTACATGGAGCAAAGCTGAGCCAATAGACTGTACTAATATACCAATTGTGAACTGATTCATGATAAAAATAAATAACTTCAATTATAAGGTTGTTTATCTTTAGTAACACTATACAGTTTATATAATATACTATACTACTTAAGTTATAGATAATCTAATTACTATAAGGTGGTATCTACAATGCAAACTTATGATATATTATTAGAACAAACCATAACTGACTATATTAACACCCACCCTTTGTTAACATCAAACCAAAGACTAGCATTGTACAAAATTAATTCTTATAGCAATAACCCATTAATTCAAAGTAATTTGAATAATCCCTTAGTATTTTTCTTTGAAGGAGCAGGTTCATCACAAATACCAACAGTTTCCCTTTATGATGATACACCTTCAATTCTAGATGATATAAGTTATCAAGGTTACCGTTACGGGGCAATGGTGGTAGCAATTCAAAGTGGTGCTATAAAAGGTGTATACATCAATACTACTACACTCCCTGATCAGCCTAAGGGAAATGCATGTAATGCAGGCAGAGATGTTCCTACTCTGAGGCCGGGAGTATATAAAATGGTATATGCTACTCATGGTCAGGGTAAGAATGCCTATGCAGCACTTCATGTTGTTGGAGAAGATAACAATGTAGTGAGATTTGACATAACTAAATGGTATCTGAGCCGATCAGATGCAATTAACATTCACAAGGGACCCTACCCCGACGAAAGTGGAATTGAATATTTTTCTGTTAATCCAAGCGACACGTGGTCAATATCTTCTGGATGTATTTTGGTTGACATTGGTGAGTACAATAACTTTGCAAAAGCTGTGGGGTTTGACAAAGATGGAGATGGTCGTATTGATAAAAAAGATAAAATTTCAGGTTGTGTCATAATTGATAGAAGTTTAATGGATATAACAAGGAGTGATTTACAATATCTCTATGGCAATGATGGACTAGCTTTGATTTCAAGTTAAGTTATTTATTATCATAACAGTTGAGGAAAACAACCTCAACTGTTTCATAGATTTTATTATACTATTATTAATTATTTCGTAATCCAAAAGCATTATGAGTATATTTCTCTCATATGTTATTTAGGAGGTGATTTAATGAGTAAAAAAATATTCTATTGGCAGTTAATCGGAGTTATTTTTTCCACAACGCTTGGATGTATTCTTCACTTTGCTTATGAGTGGTCTGGGTTTTACAAGCCATTAGCAATATTTGCGGCAGTAAATGAAAGTGTGTGGGAACATTTAAAAATTGGTTTTTGGCCTACCTTTTTATTTGCAATCATTGAATATCCTTTCATTAAGCATAAATCAAATAACTTCTTTATAGGAAAGGCTTTATCTTTATTTCTCATTCCATTATTAATAACTACTATTTTTTATACTTATACCGGTATAATAGGGCATCATTATCTTTTGGTAGATATATTAACCTTCTATGTATCAATAATTTTAGCTGAATATATATGCTATAGAGTTATTCTAAGTTATCCACGTCCTATATACTGCACAGTAATTGCGATAATATTTATTATCTTATTGGTAGTTGTATTTTCATCTCTTACTTTCAATCCAATTAGCATACCTTTGTTTATGGATCCTAGAACTAATTCTTCTGGAACATAACAAAATAATTCAATATGTACTAAAATAACGATGTTGAATATAAAAACTAAAGCTGGATAGGCTCGATGCCTGTTCAGCTTTAGTCAGATTTAAATCAATAAAATAGCAACAAATAAAAAGGTCCCCACCTGCCACCTTTGTGACAGATGAGGACCTTTTTATTGAGACAATATAATTAATGGTTATGACAAGAATTACTTGCTCATTGCTTCTTCTATAGCAACTGCTACTGCAACTGTAGCACCAACCATTGGGTTGTTACCCATTCCTAAGAATCCCATCATTTCAACGTGAGCTGGAACTGATGATGATCCTGCGAATTGAGCATCTGAGTGCATTCTTCCCATTGTATCAGTCATACCGTATGAAGCTGGACCTGCAGCCATGTTATCTGGGTGAAGTGTTCTACCAGTACCACCACCTGATGCAACTGAGAAGTACTTCTTACCTAGATCAATCATTTCTTTCTTATAAGTACCAGCAACTGGATGTTGGAATCTTGTTGGGTTAGTTGAGTTACCAGTGATTGATACGTCAACTCCCTCATGGTGCATTATAGCAACACCTTCTCTAACGTCATCAGAACCGTAGCACTTAACCTTTGCTCTTGCTCCGTTTGAGTAAGCTGTTTCTTTAACTATTTCAAGCTTTCCAGTGTAGTAGTCAAACTTAGTTTGAACATATGTGAATCCGTTGATTCTTGATATTATCATAGCAGCATCTTTTCCAAGACCGTTAAGTATTACTCTTAATGGCTCTTTTCTAACCTTGTTAGCTTTTTCTGCTATCTTTATAGCACCTTCAGCAGCAGCAAATGATTCATGTCCTGCTAAGAATGCGAAACACTTAGTTTCTTCTCTTAAAAGCATTCCACCTAAGTTTCCGTGTCCTAATCCAACTTTTCTGTCCTCTGCAACTGATCCAGGAATACAGAAAGCTTGTAATCCTTCTCCGATTGCTTCAGCAGCTTCAGCAGCCTTAGCGCAACCCTTCTTTATAGCTATAGCAGCACCTAAAACGTATGCCCAAGCAGCATTTTCGAATGCTATTGGTTGAGTTTCCTTTGTTATAGTATATGGATCTACTCCATATGAAGCACAAAGTTCCTTAGCTTCTTCTAATGACTTCATTCCGTATTTTTCAAGAACTGGTGTAATCTTATCTATTCTTCTTTCATAACTTTCAAATAATGCCATTTTAAATTTCCTCCTTCAAAATTATTCGTGTCTTGGGTCTATAACTTTTACAGCTTCGTCGAATCTTCCGTATTGTCCTGTTGCTTTTTCTAATGCTTCATTAGCATCCATTCCCTTAGCTACCATTTCCATCATCTTTCCAAGGTGAACGAATTTGTATCCAATGATTTGATCATCAGCATCTAATGCAGTCTTAGTTATATATCCTTCAGCCATTTCTAAGTATCTTGATCCCTTAGCTATAGTTCCGTACATAGTACCAACTTGGCTTCTTAAACCCTTTCCTAAATCCTCAAGACCTGCTCCTATTGGAAGTCCGCCTTCTGAGAAAGCAGTTTGTGTTCTTCCGTAAACGATTTGAAGGAATAGTTCTCTCATTGCAGTATTTATAGCATCACAAACTAAGTCTGTGTTTAAAGCTTCTAATATAGTTTTTCCTGGTAATATTTCTGAAGCCATAGCAGCTGAGTGAGTCATTCCTGAACAACCTATTGTTTCAACTAAAGCCTCTTCTATAAGTCCATCTTTAACATTAAGTGTAAGCTTACAAGCTCCTTGTTGTGGTGCACACCAACCTACTCCGTGAGTTAAACCTGATATGTCCTTAACTTCTTTAGCTTGTACCCATTTTCCTTCTACAGGAATTGCAGCTGGTCCATGATTTGGGCCTTTAGCAACTATACACATTTCTTCAACTTCTCTTGAATACATCATAATTGTTTGTCTCCTCCCTAATATTTATAATTATAGCTATCTAATATTGAATAAATTAGAAGAACTATAGTTTATTGCTACTGGGTCATTTTTGTTCCCTCTGGGTTAGAAATTATCTAACCTATGTATATTCTAGCAAAAGTAATCCATTGTAACAATATATTTCTTAAAAAAAATGCAAATTTTTTAAAAATTTAACCATATACGCGTTTTATTTACTAAAGTTTACATTTTTTTCACACTATATAGTTATACATCTATGTAAAAATTGCTCTTTTTAAAAAACTATATAAGAATCTATTGAATTAATTTGAAAGATATGTTAAAATTAATTTGTTACTTGCCGGAGTGGTGGAATTGGCAGACGCAGCGGACTCAAAATCCGCCGAGCTAACACTCGTGCGGGTTCGACTCCCGCCTTCGGCACCATAGTTATCCACACTTTTACTAAAGTGTGGATTTTTTATTTGCTTGTAACTAGGTACAGTGTCTACTGTACCTTTTTTATATTTAAATCACTCTAATATTTTAATAGTGATAAATAAGGATGAATACTTAGTGAGATATCATCTTTTAAAAAAGATCCTAAATAATTTGTCCTCGTGGAACCTTCAGAACCTTCAAAAAGAAAATACAAATTATTCAGTAGCAACGGCAGGTTTAGAAGCAATAAAAAAGCATGTCTGATTCTCTCTACAGATTTTATTAAACCTAAGAAGCTGAACCCATATCCCCAAACCCAAGATGCTTTTAAACAAAATCAGCAACAAGTTCAGGTGTACTAGCATAGGTAACGCATGTCCATTGCGGAGTACAAGCATTACTACGCTGTTACACCTTCACCCGTTGCTGAATAATAATAAAAATATAGATGTATTAATAAACCAATCTTGTAATATACTAAGGAAGCTATACACAAGCTTTGAATGCTTCATCTAAAATCGCTAGTGCTTCATCTATCTCATACTTACTAACAGTAGTAGGAGGAATAAATCTTATTACATTTTTGTCTGTTCCGCAGGATAGCAACAGCAGACCTTTATCTAAACAATTCTCAATTACGCTTTTTACTAACTTACTATTAGGCTCAAAGTTTTTGTCTACTAATTCTATTGCAAGCATTAAGCCTAATCCTCTAACCTCACCGATAGCGTCATATTTTTCTTGTAATTTTAATAATCTTTCCTTAAAGTAACTTCCCATTTCCTCTGCATTCTTAATGGCACCTTTTTCTAAAATATCTATTGTTGCTAGAGCTGCTGCACAAGAAACAGGATTACCTCCAAAAGTGACTCCATGTGCTCCAGCTTGCCATTTTTCCATTATTTCTTTCTTAGCAATGACAGCACTTAGTGGAAAACCTGATGCAATGGCCTTTGCACAGGAAATTATATCTGGCTTAATACCAAAATGTTCATAAGCAAACATCTTACCTGTTCGTCCAAACCCTGTTTGTATTTCATCAAGTATTAAAAGAATTCCGTATCTATCACAAATGTTTCTTATTTCTTGCATAAACTCTACTGGTGGTACAATGTATCCACCTTCTCCTTGAACTGACTCAAGAATCATAGCTGCAACACTAAAAGGATCTATTATTTTTTTGAACATATCTTCTAATTCATCAATACAGCCCTTATACCCTCCATCTTTTTCTTTAAAACGTCCTCTAAAGGAATTAGGATACTCTGCAAAGTATACACTTGGAAGTAAGCCCTCGTAATTTTTTCTATATGCAGAGATTGAGCTAGTTATAGAAGTAGTAGCAATAGTTCTTCCGTGGAAGGAGCCTTTAAATGCTATGAGGGCTGGTCTTCCCGTTACATATTTAGCTAATTTTATTGCTCCTTCATTTGCTTCTGCTCCACTATTACTAAAGTAAACCATAGTATCATTTCCAGTTATCTCTACTAGCTTTTCAGCAAGCTCCACATAACTTTCATAATATACTACATTGTGACAACCATGAACTAATTTATTGATTTGCTCAATTGCTGCCTTGTTTACTAGATCATTATTATGTCCTACATTGCATACCGCCACACCACTAGCAAAATCTAAAACCTTCTTCCCCTCTTCCGTATACAAATAAGAGCCCTTCCCACTTGTAACACCTAATTTTGTAGCTCTATTTGCAGCAGGCGGCATAACCTTACTGCATCTTTCATATAGATTACTCATAATTTTCACTCCTCTAAGGAATTTTCCAGAAATCTCTTTATAGTATATACTGTAAGCCTTGGTAGTGTTTCAAAGGTATATGGCTTGTATACACGTTCTATCCATTTGTGAGCATCCTTCCCATAGGTTCCAAAATTCACAGCTGGTATATTCAGATTCTTAATTTCTTTTATAGGGATGTTATATATCTTTTCCCAGTTAGGAAAGTTGTTAACTAGCGTATCTATGGATTCATAGTCATCATCTACCTTTAAATAACTGCTGTCAGATAAACTTGGGAAAAATCTTAGTATCTTAAAGTCTTTCATATTTTCTAATGCTGCAAAATCCTTCAAAACAGCTTCAAGCGACTTTAATAGCATATCTTCTTCAATGTTATTAGACTTTAAAGTGTTGTGTGGGCAGTATGGAGGAGAAAAGAAAAGTATAATAACAGGATCTTTATCCTCACTAAGCTGCTTTACTCTTTCAACAATTTTTAAGCATAGTTCTCTAGCATCATTTCCTTTTGTTTTAAGTTCTTTAGTTATTGTATTTATTTCTTCATCTAATTTATCTCCAAGCTTTATCTTCACTTCATTATAAAGCTGATCAAAAGTTATTACTTTAGATTTCCATGGAAGTTTTGTAAAGTGTTTTTTTACTTTATAACAATACTTTTCATATTCACTATTTAAATAATTTATAGCATTATTAAAGGCTTCTTCGCCTTTTTGTTTTAATATTTCCACAACTTCTTTTACAGAAATATTATGAACAAAATAATTAAAATACATATAAGCTGCACAAGGAGTTTGTACATTATAAGAAAGTTTTAAATCCTTAAGCTTAAGGGATGTAGGAGGTACAGTGTATTCTCCTTCATATTCATCACAAAGTTCAGTATTAAAATCAATCAACTTAAACAACTCTGAAGCAATTAAATTAGGATCTAAGCCCTCGAAGCACTGCCCAACATGAGTTTCTTTTCCAAAAATAAAGAAGCAAGGAAGTAATTTCCCAGCTGCACCTACATATACATATTTATTATTGTCCCCCTCATATAAAGGTGACGTAAAATCATTATTTATAGTTAATGCATACTCTAGACCTTGTGAACTTTTTAGATCCGTTAATACCTCTAAGGCTTCTATAATACCTGTGTGTTGATTTTCCTCAACTGGGTTGGAGGTAAACAAGATATTTCCTTCTAATTCCTCTGCCATAGTAGATAACTCTTTAAGTGCCGCTAAATGTGCGGCTACTCCACTCTTCATATCTGTAACGCCCCGCCCAAACATCCAATCTCCACTGGCTAAATCTCTTCTTACCTCTTCATCTAGCTTCAATTCCTTTAACTTTTCTTGAAGTTCTAAAGGATTAAAAGCATAAGGTGCTAATTCTCCAAAATCCTCTACTCCTACAGTATCCATATGTCCATGAATAATAATAGTCTTTTTTGAAATACCTTTTTTACCCTTTATTAATGCAAAAACATTTATTCTTCCGTAGGGATCGTTTTTAAGAGGAACAGACCAAACTAAATCTTTATTTGTTTTAAAATAATCCATTGAACTTATATATTCATATATTTTTTCAGCTATTTCTCTTTCACCCTCACTATTATTTATGCTTTTTATTTTAACTAACTCTAGAGTTAGCTGTTCAACTTCGTCATAATATTTTTTCATGGATGCCTCCCTCCTAAACTCTTTCTAAGGGGAATGTCATGCAGTGAGGTCCCCCGCCATTCTTTAATATTTCAACTAAATCCACAGCTATGACCTCTAGTCCTAAAGTTTTCAGCCTCTCATTTACATCCTTATTATTTTTTATTGAAATTACTTTTTCTCCACCTAAACCTTGAAGATTACAGGCATGCTTAAATACCAATTCCCTTGGTACATCTATTAACGTAAATCCTCTCTTTTCAAGGATTTTTATAAAGTAATAAGGTAATGCTTCACTGCATATTACAGCTGTCTTTTCAGCTACTATATTAAAGCACATATCTAAATGCAAATATTCCTTATCACATTCCACTGTCATAAGTCCATAACCTAATTCATTTACTTGTTTTTTTATACAATCTGAACCTTTTCTATCTGTTCTTGCAATATTACCTAACACTAATGTGCAATCATCTAAAAACCAGAAATCTCCTCCTTCAAAATACCCTTCTGTACACTTAGCAACACATGGAATTCCTAGCTCTTCTAGCTTTTTTGCATAGACTTCACTCTCCGCCTTCCTTATGGCTTCTTTAAAGTTTCCTAATATATATCCCTCTGCAATACACGCACCAAAGTCTCTTGCAAAAACCTGGTTTGTTAAACCTTCTGCAGGTTTAATCAATACAACCTCTACTCCGTTTTCTTCATAAGCTTGGACTAATTCAGCGTGCTCCCTTAAACAAGCTTCTTTATCTGCCATTTTTCCTTCTGAAAGCCATCTTTGTGCAATAACATTGATGGGTTGAAGCTTAAAATTATCTGGAGGACAAAGAAGCACTTTCTTTAATATACCTGTAGCATTTTTTACATAAGTTTTTTTCATAAACATAACCTCCATTTGAACTATATAAAAGGGGCTTTTATATTGCTGTATATAAACTTTTCTATTCTATCAAAGGCAACCTTTAATTTCTTTTGTTCTACTGTGCAGGCAATTCTAATGTAGCCTTCTCCACTGTGCCCAAACATATTTCCTGGCATAACTAGCACATGAGCCTCATTTGCTAGTCTTTTACAAAATTCTTCTGAAGTTAAACCTGTACCTTTTATGCTAGGGAATAAATAAATTGTGCCTTCAGGCTCCCTAACAGAAATTCCAGGAATATTTTTTAGCCTTTCATAGGAATAGCTCATACGTTTTTTAAATTCCTTTATTATTTCCGCTTCTGCACTTTTTCTAAGTCTCAAGGCATGTAGTGCAGCCCTTTGTGATATAGACGGAGCAGTGTAACAAACTCCTTCATTAATTCTATTCATGCATTGGATAATATACTTTGGAGCTAATACATAGCCTACTCTCCATCCAGTCATAGCAAAATTTTTAGAAAAACTATTTATCGTAATAGTTCTTTCTTTCATATCTTCTATTGTTGTTATAGGGATAAATTTTTCTTTAAAACAAAATGAGGAATATACTTCATCAGAAAGAATTAGCAAATTATATTTTTTAGCTAGTGCTGCAATTGACAGTATAGATTCTATTGAAAAATTATGTCCTGTTGGATTACAAGGACTGTTTATTATTATTGCTTTCGTCTTTGTTGTTATACTTTTTTCCAAAGCATCTATACTAATTTCAAAATTATCTTCTTCGTAGGTAGGAATAACCACAGCCTTTCCCCTTACAAGTTCAACTTGAGATTTATAAGGTGTAAAGTAGGGCTCATGAATAATAACCTCATCTCCTGGACTTATAACAGCACTTAATGCTAAAAACATTCCATGGCAAGCCCCTACTACAACTATCATCTCAGAGATGTCTACAGAATAATCGTACTCTTCTTTATAGTAGTTGCTTATTTCTTGGTGCAACTCCCTGTCTCCTAAGCTTTTTGTATAATGAGTATGCCCTTTTTTTGCATCCTTGAAAGCTGCTTTAATTATATTCTTATTTGTAGTTATATCAGAATCACCAAAACTTAGATTGATTAAATCCTCATACTGATTAGCTAAATCTTCTATAACCTCTAAAGGTACTAAATCCTCTCTAGTGAATCGATCTGCTAAAAAATTCTTCTTCATACCTATCACCTCCCAGTGTACTTGAGGCATGCTTTAATAGCCTTTTTCTATATCCACTAAATTTATAAGCTCTTCACCTTTAAGATATCTTTGCAGATTTTCGTATATGGTATTATATATTCTTACATCTCGACTTTCAGAGACCCATGAATTATGAGGACTAATTATTAGATTTTCTAAATCCCATAATTCACTTTCTTTATCCAAAGGCTCTTTTTCAAAAACATCTAGAGCAGCGGCCTTAATTCTATTACTTTTCAGACTTTCAATCAATTTCTCTTCATCTACTACATCTCCTCTTGATGCGTTGATGAATACAGCCCCCTCTTTCATGGAATTGAATTTACTTTCATCAAATAGATGATAGGTTTCAGGTGTACTGGGAACAAGCGAAATAATGATGTCGCAACTTCTTAACATTTCATTTAAGTTATCACTATTATAAGTTTTATTAAAATATTCAACGGCTCTTCCATCTCTATTTACACCTAATACACAAGTGTCGAATGCTCTTAACCTCTTAGCTGTTTCCACTGCTATAGCTCCTGTACCCACTATGCCTACAGTCTTACCATATAGCTCCATTAAACTAAAATCCATTCTCCATATTTTTCTCCTTTTATTTTCATTGAACTTATAGGAGTTTTTATATATCTCTAAAATCTTACCAACTATCCATTCTGCTATTGGTATTACATAACCATTTTTATTGTTAGTGACCTTAATATTATTATTTTTTACTATATCCTTTGGTACTTGATCGAACCCAATGCTTAACAACTGAATCCATTTTAAGTTTTTCATTTTTGAAATATCCAATGTATTAAAAGGGTCATATGTTACCAAAACTTCTACATCCTTAAATTCTTCTGTATAACGTAACCCTCTCTCTTTTTTAATTATTATTTCATAACCTAATTCCTCAAGTTGCTTCATCTTTTCATTACCATAATTATATGAAAACAATGCTAATTTTCTCATAAAAGCTCACCTCATTTGTATTGCTTATAATAATATATATTATGTAATATATATTATACAATAACTACTTATAAAGGTTACGATTGTATGAAAATAAGGTGTATAAAACAAATAAAATTTAATAGGCATCAAGCCTATTAAATTTGAGCAAATTTTACTTTATGAAATTGCAGCAAATAAAAGAATCAGAAATTTCTGACCCAATTTCCTAATTAAGTTTACCCTAAATCAATAGGTTTAGTCTTCATCATGAGATATTTATCTATACCTTTTCTATAAAAGCTTGGGATAAGTAAAACTATAACATAGCATAATATTAAAAAGAAATTTTAACTTAATCAGCAACAAAGAGACAAGGCCACGCCTTGTCTCTTCTAGTCCTAAAATCTATACTTTTTCCTATCCAATAAAAAAATCCCCTAGCGGGGACTCTAAATAAATTTATTCAAGGTTGTAAATTTCATAATTTCCTATAAAAATAAAAAAAGTGCACTATTATTTTTCCCTTAGCTCCATTGAGTATAAACAAGTGCGTTTAACTATACTTATATAACTTCTCTTTCATCTAAATAACCACTTAATACTTTACTTAATTCAAGTACATCTCCCATTTCATAGAACCCAACTTTTTTATTTATAAACCTAACAGCTTTTAATGCACCGATAGCAAATACTTTTCTTGAAAATGATTCATGGGTTATTTCTAATCTATCATACTCTCCTGCAATCATAACCTTATGAACACCAACTACGCCACCTGCTCTTACTGCATCTATAGGTATTTCTGGTTTACTATTCCCTGATAAAGTTACTCCCTCTTCTATTTCCCTGGAAATTTTTATTGCAGTGCCTGATGGTGCATCTTTTTTTAGTTTATGGTGAACTTCAGTAATGTGAAAATCATAGTCATTTAATATATTTGATGCTATATTGGTTAACAATAATAAAACATTGACTCCTAGTGTTATATTAGGTGCATAAACAATAGCATTACTATGTTTTTTAGTTAACCCATATAAAGTTTCTATATTCTCTTCTTTTAATCCAGTAGTTCCCACTACCATATTTACCTTCATTTTGGAAAGAATTTTAGCATTTCTTACAACAACCTCTGGTGTAGAAAAATCAACAACTACATCCGGTGATGTTTCAAAAACGATACTCTCGATATTGTCAGAAGATCCAACCTTCACTCCTAGTTGTTTTGTTCCTATAATATCGCCTAAATCCATATTAACTTTTTTACTTGTAGGACTGCATAAAGCAGACACTATTTTAACATCTTTTTCTTGTAGTAATACCTTTGCTACTTCAATTCCTGTTCTTCCCAATCCTGAAATACATACTTTTATCATATTATATAGCCTCCTCAAACTTACTTTTTACTACTTTAAGAAAAGTGGAAAATAAGTTATGGAAAGGAATACATATAATACAACATACCGCATCACTCCTTAACGCTTACGAGATTAGCTGACGGATTCGGGTCAAAAGAGCTTAACCCTTCTAAGAAGTTATTCTTAGACTCACCCCAAAAGTTGGTTCTCCCGCTCCAAAATGGACTCAGCGATTATTTTAGATATTTAATTACTTAGATATTATACCATTTACCTTTCATTATATCAAATTGAATATCCTTCTTATTTCATAATTGGAACTATATGTATTATTAATATATTTTTATATAAAAAAACCGTACTTCCTAAACGTACGGTTTTATTCATGTAAGTTATTAAAAAGTAACAAATTCTCCACCAGCTACTAAATAAAATTTCTTTTTAAAATTCTAATATAACTTTATATACTCCTAGAAGTTCCTCCTAATTTCAGCAGTTCTTTATTTATAGTAGCTGCCTTATTTTCATCTACAAGAACAATCAGATAATCTCCTGAATAAATGAAAGTATTTCCTTTAGGAATTATCTCATCTTCCCCTCTTCTAATTCCAACAAGTAAACAATCCGTTGACAAACTTAGATCCTTAATCATTTTGCCATCCATTTCAGAACCCAAAAAAACTGGTATTTCTAGTATTATCTTATTTTTACTGCTTCCCGTTAATTCACATTTATCTTTTCTTAATTGTCTTTTTAATAGCGCTTCATATATAGGCTCTGATTTTAGTAAATCAGCAACTATATAGGCAGTAATGGATACAATACTTAAAGAAAGTAAGTGAGTAAAAGAACCTGTCATTTCTGTAATCAATATAATACCTGTAATAGGTGCTCTTACAATAGATGTAAAATATCCTGCCATAGCTAATATAATAAAATTATTTATAAATTCAGGACTAAAGCTAAAAAAATGCACTAAAACATTTCCATAAATAGCTCCAGTTAATGCTCCTATAACTAATAATGGGAAGAATATACCTCCGGGTGCCCCTGAACCAAAGCTTATCATCGAAAAGGTAAACTTTACAATCAAAATAATAATTAGCATTTTCATTGTAAAACTTCCTTCAATCAATAAGTCTATAAGTGCATGTCCTCCACCTAGTACTTGTGGTAATATAAATAATAGCACTCCTGCCATTACAAAAGGAATCATAAGTTTATATTGAACTGGTATACCCATCTTTTTATCATAAATATTTAGAGTTCTTAATAGTGTACTATTATATATAACTCCAAAAACTCCTACAATAATTCCTAATAGTATTATATATCCATAACTATTTAATGGTAGAGAGGATATATGCTGAATATTTAATACTGGTTTTAATCCAAAAAAATGTTTTGAGATAAAATCTGATGTTAAGGATGCAGCCATAGCAGAAAGTAATACTAATGGAGAAAAATGCTTATGAACCTCCTCTAAGGCAAACATTACTCCAGCAAAAGGTGCATTAAATGCAGCAGCTAATCCAGCACTTGCTCCACTGGTAATAAGATATTTTTCTTCTATCTTAATTCTCTTAAGTACTTTACTAAAACCTTGTCCAACAGCCCCACCTAATTGTATAGAAGGACCTTCCCTTCCTAAAGATAATCCTGCTCCTAAAGCTATTGTTCCACCAATAAACTTTAAAATAATCACTGATAACCAGTTCATACTAAGCCTTCTTTGCAATACCCCTTCTATCTGCGGGATTCCACTACCTTTTATCATTGGTTCTTTCTTTACCATAAGCCCAACTATATAGGCACCTAGAATTAAAATAATAAACCATATAGGTATAAGCTTATAATTTTGTAATTGTGCTAAAGAAATCTTTTGACGCAACTGATCTGCCTCTTCAAGAGTAATTCTGTAGGATACAATTAGTAATCCTGTTAATGCGCCTACAATAATACCTTCTATAATAAGCTTTAGCCTAAAACTCTGCCAATGATATATGGTATTGTAGGTATTGTGTTTATTAACTTTATTCAATTTTAATCATCTCCATATCGTTACAGATAAGTATTTTAAGTCCTTCTATATTATAATTATAAATAAATCCATATTCAATAAATGTAATATATACCTTCGATTAGTGTAAACTTTTAAAACTAAGATATTCTTTCCTATTCTGATTTATTGCCCTTATTATTTACATTAAACTACTACTTATTGTAATTGATTCTATTTGTATCTCTACTAACAACTGGAACATTTATAATTACAGTTTATTTACTTTAGAGTTGATATCCTTAAGGAATCTCCAGCTAAAGTTTCAAAGGACTTCCTGAAGAAAGAAGGATTAATTATGACTAAACTCTATTATTATTTAGATCTTGTTAATCTTTTTTAGCAACATATAGCTTCTTTGAGCTATCTATAGTAGCAAGATAAATATTTTTTATATCATCTATATTGTACATAGCAAGATTATTCATAAGCCAGTCTTTATCAACTCCTGATTTAACTAAACTTTCTTCAAATAATTTACCATCATTGATGATAACTAAAGGTAAATTCACCGGCTTAGCAAATAAATTGAAATCCGTTGGAGTAACTGGTCTATTAGGTTCCTTTTTTACTATACTAAAATGACCATTAGTTTCTAGAATTACATATTTAACCTCTGAAATATCAAAAATATTCTTAAGTCTTAATTCACTCATAAGCAAATCAACATTTATAAAATGTTTTTTCAAATTCTTTCTTATTATCTTCCCATCATCTATTAAAATTATAGGCTTACCATTAAAAAATAAAGATAACTTTCTATTTTTTAAAGATATCAAACTAAATATATAATGCCAAAAAAATAAAGTTAATAATGGAACAATTATGTATGTAAAGGATATCTCTCCATCTAGCAATGGCGCAACTGTAAGTGCTCCAAGTATCCATACCAATACAAAATCATACGCAGTAAGTTGATTTAGAGTTCTTTTTAATATATACCTTCCTACTAAAAAAGCTATTATACCTACTATAAAAGTTCTTATGATAAAACCTAATAGCGAAATGTTTTTAATAACACCAAAAACTCCCAGCATAAACTGCCTCCTATGGACTTATATATAATTTTTTATCCGAAGTTAAAATTCCTAAATAAATATCATTTATATTATCAATATTATTAGATTTAAGCTCCTTCTCAAGCCAATCATAACTGAGTCTATTCTTTTTAAGAATTTTTTCATCTACTTTTCCTTTATAAATAAGAATTTGAGATAAAATATCTTGTGGAGAGGTCATTGCCATATCTAGCTTAGTTATAGGAAGACTATTATTATTTACAGCGACACTAAAATCCCCTGTAGATTCAGCGATTAAATACTCTACTTTTTCAAGATTAGATGCATCTTTTTGTCTTAATATTGAAATCAAGTTATCAATTGTTAGTTTTGCTTTTGAAAGATTATTCTTTATCACTTTTCCATTTTTAACTAGTATGATGGGTTTTTGAGAAACTACAGATGGAACTTTAAAATATAAGTATGAAATAAACAAATTAATTAAAGTGTATACTATAATTATAGCTATTGCGTCTACTAATCTTGCTTTAGGGTTGACCATACGGGAAGCTGCAATGTGACTAATGCCTGCGGCCATCAAAAAGTTGTATGAAGTTAATATACCAGGCTGACGAAATCCCATTACCTTAGCTGAACCAAATAACATAAAGTATAAAATAGATGTTCTAATAAACAATTCAAGTATACTTAACTTTTCTCCTTGAAAGAAAATAGCATATATATTCATAAAATCACCTTTATATTAATTTTATAAAAAGATAAGTTCAATATTTTTTATTGAACTTATCTTTTTACATAAAATTTTATTTTACATTATACATTCCATAACTATTCATGTAATTAAAAAGTTCTTGCCCATGCCTTTGTTCATCTTGTTGAATATGTTTCATAATCTGCCTAACTATAGGATTAGCAGATTCAAAAATGTCAATATCATAAGCACCTGAAACATATTTTTCTGTAGATAATAAGTCATTTGAGCATAATTTTTATATTTTTGAATGCACACTTCTTCTTGAAGTTTTCCATCTTCCAAAAACATTCTTTCTTTTAAACTAAGTTGTATTTACATATTAACTAACCTCTTTAGAATATTTTAGTCAATAATTCTCCACATTATGTATATAGTTAAGTTTTATTTATAAATAATTAAGTTTTTATAATATACATATACTAACGTTATAAAGTTGCATATTTGAAGGAGGAACCCAATATGACTACAGTAAATAAACTTGAAAAAGCTTTAACAAGTGCTCAAGGATTAGCTACCGAATTAAAAACATTTTCAACAGATACAAACGATCAACAAGCTAAACAAACTTTTAAACAACTAGCACAAACAACTGAAAATATAGCACAGACACTCCAAAGTAGGCTTGATTTTGTAAAATCAGAGGAACCACAATATAGAGAATAATATTAAATAGAACTTATCTTGAACTAATAGTGAATCTTAATTAGTATATGAAGTTATAAATATATATTTATAACTTCATATACTTAAGCATTCTATAACATTGAATGATGCTTTTATAGATTAGATTTACTAACTTCATCTGCATATAAATAATTCTTTTTTCACATAATAGATTTTGTGGGATAAATCTAATTAAAAGCAGTGTTTAAAATGAGTATAGCAACTATGACCATAAGTAAATATCAAACATGTATTGATGAGTGTAACAGATGTGCTCAGGCATGTTACGAATGCTTCAAAGCATGTTTAAATGAACCCGATGTAACTGCTAGAAAGAATTGCATATCCATTCTTGTTGAATGTGCTAGGATGTGTGAAATGTCATCAGCTCTTATGTCAATGGATGCTCAATTTGCAAAAGACCATTGTAACCTTTGTGCTTCTATTTGTGATAAGTGTGCTCAAGAATGCACAATGTTCAAAGATGACCATTGCCAAAAATGTGCACAAGAATGTCGTACTTGCGCAGACGAATGTAGAAGAATGGCTGGTATGCAGTAGTCTATAATCAGCAGTCAGTAACATTATGAAGTTACTGACTGCTGATTTATTTTGTTTATTAAATAGTATAACTGTAAACAAATTTTACAAATCTATTTTATTTTCAACTTATATTGCTAATATATTTGTTCCAAAAAGTTTTTAAGCCGCTCATGTTTTGGATTTTCAAATATTTGTTCAGCAGTCCCTTCCTCCGCAATCTTTCCCTCATGTAAAAAAATCACCTTATCGGCTACTTCCTTAGCAAAACCCATCTCATGGGTAACTACTACCATTGTCATTCCTTCATTAGCTAACTTCTTCATCACTTTTAAAACTTCCCCTACCAATTCTGGGTCTAAAGCAGATGTAGGTTCATCAAATAGTACAACTTCAGGCTCCATTGCTAACGTTCTAGCAATGGCTACCCTTTGCTGTTGTCCTCCTGACAGCATAGCTGGATACTGAGTAGCTTTATCTATTAATCCTACCTTATCTAATAGCTGCAGAGCCTTTTCCCTTACATCTTCTTTACTTTGCTTTTTTATGGTCACAGGTCCTTCCATTACATTTTCCAAAGCAGTCATATGAGGAAAAAGATTAAATCTTTGAAATACCATTCCTACCTTTTGCCTCATTGCATTGATTTCCTTTTCTGAATCTGTTATCTCCCTTCCACCTATCCAAATTTGTCCATCATTTTTTCTTTCTAGAAAATTAATACAGCGAAGTAATGTGCTCTTTCCAGAACCACTGGCTCCTATAAGACAAACTACTTCTCCTTTTCTTACTGTTAAATCAATTCCCTTTAGTACTTCTAACTCTCCAAAGTACTTGTACAATTTTTTCACTCTTAACATCTTTCATCTCCCTTTCATTAACTTTCAATTTATACTCAAGCAACTGCAATGCTTTAGAAAGTACAGCAGTAATGATTAAGTAATAACATCCTGCTATAAAAAATATAGGAAATACATTATATGTAGCAGCCACAAACTGTTTAGAAAGCATTAACAGCTCCGTCATTGTAATCACACTTGCTAATGAAGAATCTTTAATAGCAATAATAAACTGATTCCCCAATGCTGGAATAGATCTTTTAAAGGCTTGGGGCAAAATCACCCTTCTCATGGATTGCCATTTTGTCATCCCTAACGCTCTTGATGCTTCTCTTTGTCCATTGTCAATAGATTCTACAGCTCCTCTAAAGATTTCAATAATATATGCTCCACTATGAAAAGCTAACCCTAAAGCAGCGGAAACAAATGCACTAAATGTTATTCCAATCTGCGGCAACCCATAAAATATAAATATTAATTGCAAAAGCAGAGGAGTTCCTCTAACTACCGTTATATAAGCATCAATAATCTTCATCAAAATTTTACGTTGAGAAAACTTAAGTAAAGTTCCTATTAGACCGAATATAGTGCCTATTAATATTGATAAAACAGATAACTTCAAAGTCATAATTACACCAGGTATAAACTTAGGCGTATATCTAATCACCGTTACAAAAAACTCTATTATTTCTTGGAACATACTATTAACCACTTCCATACTCTTCCCTCCCAGAAACTCGCTAGTTCCAGCTAATTAAGCACTTTTAGTGAAAAATTTCTATAGAATTAGCCTAAGGGAGAAATAATCTTCTCCCTTTACATTAATTTAATTGGTTTTTAAGAGATTTGTATTAAACCACTTTTCACTTATCTCTTCATAAGTACCATCTTCAATAATCTCTTTTAAAGCTTTGTTTACTGCTTCTACTAAATCTTTTTCCCCCTTTTTCATTGCAATTCCAATAGTTTCCTTATAAATGAATCCCCCTACAGGCTCAATATTAATACCAAACTTTTTCGCTCCAAACACACCAACCCACTTTCCCGTAACCAATCCATCAGATCTTCCTTGTTCTAAAGCTTTCATATTGTCTACATCACTTTCAAATTGTAATATCTCTTTAATATTATCCATTTTTTGTAAACTATTATGGAATGTTGTCCCTGTTACAACTCCAACTTTCCCATCTTTTATATCTTGAATACTTTTAAATCCGGAATTTTTTTTAGAAAAAAATTGCGCTCCATCATAATAATATGGATTACTAAAATCTACTTCTTTTAATCGGTCTTCAGTAATTGCCATACTTCCGATAACCATATCAAACCGATTTCCCTTTAAGCCAGGAATTAATCCATTCCACTCTGTAGTTATTGGATTTGCTTTCACTCCCATTTTCTCAGCAATGGCATTGGCAATGTCAATATCAAAACCTGCTAAATTTCCATTTTCATCTTTAAAATTGAAGGGAGGATATGCTGCTGTCATTGCAAATGTCATTTCTTTTTTATTTAAAATTTTTTGGTAATTAGACTTCTTACTTTCTCCACAAGCAGTAAATATTAAGCTTAGCATTCCTAACATAATTAATATTGTAATCTTCTTTTTTCTCTTATTCATTTTTATCCCTCCATCCATATACCCATATATACAACTCACACATCCCCTTCAAGTTGTTACTTTGGATAATATCGTATGTTTTCATAATTTTAAAAATATATTATCATAGTTTTCTCTATTACTCTTCAACACACTTTCTTTTATATAAATTATATACACATATTCTACTACTGAAGAATTAACCTAATGTGTTAAATTTAGGCTTAATATACTTACTCATTCATTAAAGTTTTTTATACCACACATTCATACTCTCTATTCTCCCCGAAATATTAGTATTATTAATTAAGGTTCCTGCAAATGTATATCCCTTCTTAGAAAATGTAGTATTCATTCCATATGATACAGCCCTAGCTATGGTATACGCTGTTTTAATTCCTCTAGCTATCATTTCCTCTTCCATCTTTCCTAGCAAATAAACTGCCAAACCTTTTCTTCTATATTCAGGTAATGTACCAAAGTCTGTCATTTCAACATTTAAATTTTCTTTATCCATCTCTGAAGAAGATATAGCTATAAGTTTATCTTCCTTCCAAATAGTAAAGTATACAACATTATCCTTCATAGTTGTTAAAATATATTTAGCATTATATATTGGAAAAGGATATGTTTGAAAAATCTTTTTATAAAATTCTGCAATTGCCTCTGCATCATTTTCCCCTGCTTTTCTGAATATAAATTGTTTTGATAAAGTACATTGTTTTTTTTCATTACTTTTTTTAATAGACTCACTTAAAACATCATTAATAATTTCTTTATATTTTTCTTCTTTTCTATCTTTAGAAAAATATTTAACTACAAAAACGCCATCTTCTTTACCTTTATAAAATTCAGGAATTGCAGCCTCTATAGAGTATCCTTGTTCTAAAAAAAATACTTTTGCTCCCAAAGGTATTTTGCCAATTATTTTAGTGTATTTTTTTTCTTTAGCTACTTCTTCTAAAATATCGATAATACCATAGCTATCATCTTCATGCATTTTCATTAAATATATTCTGTTATTTTCTTTATCGTGCTGAATTATTGATTTACTTATTTTTTTTGTTACGTTATCCATTATCTCTTCTCGCTATTCTTTCATTATTCTTTGGAGTAAATGAAATAGTTTCATCATAATCTGAAAGTAACTTTTGAACACCTAAAGCTTTTATTTCTTTATCATCATCCAAGTTTAATGTTAACTTACACTCATCACAGTTTAAATCACATGAAGTAGCTTTATAGCTATCTGGTTCTTTATAGGTTGTTATTACTCCTTCATAATTTCTTAGTATAGTTTTATCATTAGACCAAGATACTAAGTAATTAGGCATTACAGGAATTTTTCCGCCACCTCCCGGTGCATCAACAACAAAGGTTGGAATTGCAAAACCACTGGTATGCCCTCTAAGCGACTCCATAATCTCAATACCTTTACCAACTGATGTTCTAAAATGTGACAGTCCTTCTGACAAATCACATTGATATATATAATATGGTCTTACTCTATTTTGCACTAATTTTTGGACTAACTTTTTCATTATATGGACACAATCGTTAACTCCGGCCAATAGTACAGATTGATTTCCAAGAGGTATACCTACATCAGCTAACTTTCTCAGTGCCTCTCTTGATGAAGCTGTAATTTCTTTTGGATGATTGAAATGTGTATTTATCCATAGTGGATGATGTTTTTTTAGAACATTAACTAATCTATCGGTAATTCTATAAGGTAGAACTACAGGCACTCTTGTTCCTATTCTTATAACCTCAACATGTGATATATTACTAACTTCTGTTAAAATCCAATCTAAGTATTCGTCTGATAATAACAACGGGTCTCCTCCAGACAATAATACATCCCTTACCTGAGAATTATTTCTTATATATTCAATACCTTTTTCTATAATCTCTTTATTTGGAATATGATCCTTATCTCCTACTTTTCTTTTCCTAGTACAATGTCTACAATACATAGCACATACATTACTTACATGGAATAAAACCCTATCTGGATATCTATGAGTAATCCCTTCTACTGGACTATCTTCATCTTCAGCTAAAGGATCTACCATGTCACATTTGCTTATTATTAATTCTTTTTCACTTGCTACTGCCTGTTTAAAAATAGGATCATTTTTATAATTGTTAATATCTATTAAGGATAAATAGTAAGGAGTTATAGCCATAGGAAACTTCTCTATAGTTCTCTTAATATGTTTCTTGTGTTGATTATCTATTTTAATGTCTAATAATTCCTCAATAGTTTCTATATCTCTTACAGTATGTCTTACTTGCCATTTCCAATCTTTCCAGTCTGGATATTTTTGCTCCCAATTAATTCTATTAATATTTTTTAATTCTGCTTCTCTAATCATATTATACCCCTCTCAAGTTATTTTATTGTATAAATCTTTCTACAAACAACTTTATTTTATCATCTAAGTTGTTACTTGTAAAGTTTTGTATCCCTCCATCTTTTGATTTTTAAAGTAATTAACATAAACTTAATAATCAGAAAGAGCACTTCCCCATTAAGGTTAATGCTCTTTCTTACAATTAGCAGAATAATTTCCATTCACAAATTATTCACTGCCACCAAGGTAGTTAACATTGGTTTACTATATATGTACTCTTAAGTAAAAAAGGAATTCTTATACAAGCGAAAGCTTTCATCAAGGCGTGGTTATAGATGTAGTTGTTTCTTTTGGATACACAGTAAATCTGAATACAAATACGCAAATATTATTTATTGAGGGTCTTCTTTAAAACATTGCATAAAAACAGGAATCTACTTCCTGCTAAAGAATTAATTCAAAACAATTCACTGCTCTTTATTTATTCACACATTCTACATGCTTTGAGCACTAATTTTGTGTTAAAAAAAATACCTGATATATTTTCATATCAGGCTTAAACCTCAAAATATTGGCTCTAACTAATCTATAATAAAACCACCAATAGCATTCTTCAAACAAGTCAGTTTTCTTATATAAAAAACTATAAAAGTAAGTTTAACGAATAAAATTCATAAACAATTTATTTTCTCTTTCTGGTTCTTTAACCGTTCCTTTTCCGTTTTCAACTAATTTTATGAGCCATGCCATATTTTTTCCAAGAACTCTCATTATTTGCATACCCTCTTCATCTTGTAAAGCTTCACCAGGACGTGTACCATGAATTACATTCCAATAATTTGAAGTTGGTATTAGCATTTCAGAATAATTTATATAGTTATTTAATTGATCAAAAGTTGAAACTCCACCTGAACGTCTTACTGCAACAACTGATGCACCAACCTTATGTCTTAGCATTCCATCATTAACACTTGTAACATAAAAAGCTCTATCTAAAAAAGCTTTCATAGTAGCACCAATTGATGAATAATGCACAGGAGATCCTAAAATTATTCCATCTGCTTCTTTCATTTTTTGAATCCATTCATTAACCTCATCATTTGGAATTACACATCTTTCATTTTTATTCTTGGCGCATTGACCACAAGCAATACATCCTCTAATTGACTTGTCACCTACATGAACTACTTCTACTTCTATTCCTTCTTTTTCAAGTTCACTTGTAACTATTTTTATTGCATGATAAGTATTTCCTTCTTTATTTGGACTTCCATTAAAAGCTACAACTTTCATTTATTTTTCCTCCACTTATAAATATACTTTTCAAAATTATTTCTCTATCACTTTAGTATGACTTTAATTCAACATACATTTGCTAGATATAATGTTAAAGAATTTTATATAAATTAATTTCTGGCTGAGTTTCTCCTATCATTTATCATTACCACTTTTCATGATGAACTTTATTACTATCATATCTATCTATAAAATTAGGTTTATCTACTGGATATCCTACCGGAATTACTGAATAAGGAACTATATTTTCTGGTAAATTGAACATATCCTTGATATAATTCATTCTTTCCTCTATTGGAGCAATAGCCATCCATACTCCTCCTAATCCAAGTTCTACTGCTTCAAGCAATAAGTTTTCAGTAGCTGCTCCTAAATCTTGTTGCCAACATTCAGGTACCTTCATATTATCTCTATTTCCTAAAACAATAAATGTTAAAGGAGAGTTTTCAACTGGCTTTGAATAAGGACTCATCTCTGAAATCTTCTTTAATGTTTCCTTATCTTCGACAACTATAAACTCCCATGCTTGCTGATTGAATGCTGATGGTGCTTGCATGGCAGCTCTTAAAAGTTTTTCAATCTTTTCTTTTTCTACTTGTATATCTTTATATGCTCTTATACTTCTTCTTTTATTTATTATCTCCATTAATATTACCTCTACTTAAATATTTTTCCAAATCCTTCTATATATAATAACCTTATACTTAATTTTATCTAATATTAAGTATACATCTCTTACCTAGCGTATTATCTATTACATGAACCACATTTAGGTTTTTTAGAAAAATCTATTTTTAAGCTCTATATTTAATATCTTAGTTTTATCAAAAATTTTCTTTACTTTCATGTCTCCTCTCTTAATTTTTTTCGTTACAGCTATAAGTAAACTATATAACATTTATTTTCTAATAAACAGTACGCACTTTTTTGTAAGTTAAGTTACTTTAATGTAAGTAATGTATTTTTATAAAAACATGTGATAAAATATACGTTATCATTGAAATGATAGAGTATGCTGGTTTTAATTTTGAAATTTATTTAAAAAATTAAATAGTTAAATAGTGTTTTTAGAATTATTTAACATATACAATGGTAGATAAATTACTAAGGTAGGTGATACTATGATAACACACAAAGGTAAAAACTATCTGTGTCTATTAGATTTTGGCATGGACTTCGTAAGAGGAAAATGGAAATCTCTTATTTTATGCAACTTATATAATGGATCCAAAAGATTTCTAGAGCTTCAGAGACTTTTATGTAGTGTAAGTCAGAAAGTCCTAACTGATAATTTAAAAGAGTTAGAGGATGCCGAACTAATAACAAAAATAGTATATCCTGAAATCCCCCCTAGAGTTGAGTACTCTTTAACCCCTATGGGCATAGATTTTACTAAAGCTCTTAGAACAATAGAAGAATGGTCTGAAAAATATTACTCTCATCTAAAAAATACTGATATAAAATAAAGCTTAATGTAAAACAAAGCCAGTAAAGGTGCTTTAAAACACCTCAACTGGCTAATTTTCATGCTATTCAATTTCACATTGAACCTCAGTACCATATAGCAAAGCTATAATCTCTAAGATATAGTCTTTATAATAAATTTTATATCTCCATAATTATTGGTAAAATAATAGGTTTTCTTCTTGTTTTATTATATAAGAATTGTCCTAATGAATCTTTTATGTTAGATTTTATTGTAAACCAATCTTTAACTTTTCTTTCCATACATTTATCTAACTCTAATTTTACTACTTCTGTTGCTTCTCTTATTAAATCCCCAGACTCTCTCATATAAATAAACCCTCTTGTAATAATGTCAGGTCCTGAAAGTATACTAAATGATTGTTTATCGATTGTTACTACGACTGTTAATACTCCATCCTGCGATAGATGTTTTCTATCTCGAATTACTATACTGCCTACATCACCAATGCCAATACCATCTACCATAACCGCCCCTGAATGAACTATTGCTGACTTTCTAGCTCTATTTCGACTTAACTCTAGTGACTGACCAGTTTCTAATACAAATATATTTTTAGAATCCATTCCAAGACTTTCAGCTAGCAACCCATGTTGTCTAAGATGCCTATATTCACCATGAACTGGCATAAAAAACTTAGGTTTAAGCAAAGTATGCATTAATTTAAGTTCTTCTTGACAAGCATGCCCTGAAACATGTACTTCTTCTATAGCATCATAAATTACCTCTGCACCCTTCTTAAAAAGTTCATCTATAAGTTTTGATATAAACTTTTCATTTCCAGGAATAGGTGATGCAGAAATAATTACCAAATCTCCATTTTGAATTGAAATTTTTTTATGGGTTGAAGACGCAATTCTTGAAAGAGCAGCCATTGGTTCCCCTTGACTTCCTGTTGTAATAATAGTTATTTTATCACAAGGATATTTATTAATATCATCTACAGTTATAAGATGTTCTTTAGGTAAATGCATATAACCTAGCTCCATAGCTATACTAGAGATTTTCTCCATACTTCTTCCACTAAAAGCAACTTTTCTACCATAGTACAAAGATGAGTTAATAATCTGTTGAATTCTATGAATATTTGATGCGAAGGAAGCCACGATTACTCTACCCTTTGCATTTCCAAAAATATTTGTTAAATTTTCTCCTATAACAGTCTCTGAAACTGTATACCCTGGACGTTCAACATTAGTACTATCTGCCATTAATAGTAATACTCTTTGACTTCCTAGTTTTGCAAAACGTTGAATATTTACCACTTCTCCATCTATAGGAGTATAGTCTATTTTAAAATCTCCTGTATGAACTATAACACCTTCTGGAGTATATATAGCTAGTGCGCAAGCATCTGCAATACTATGACAGGTTCTTATAAATTCTACTCTAAAGTTTTCAGTTTTAATCTCTTCTCCTATTTTAACTTCATGAAGAGTACAGTCAGAAAGCATATTATGTTCTTCTAGCTTACTTTTTACTAAGCCTAAGGTCAACCTTGTGCCATAAACCGGTATATTTAGTCGATTCAACACATATGGAAGAGCACCTATATGATCTTCATGTCCATGAGTTAACACAAAGCCTTTTACCTTCTCACTATTATTCAATAAATATGTTATATCCGGTATAACCAAATCAACACCATACATTTCCGCATCAGGAAAAGCTAAACCACAGTCAATGACAATTATTTCATTATCATATTCTATAGCTGTAATATTTTTCCCTATTTCTCCCAACCCACCTAAAGGTATAACTTTTACTTTGTTTTTATTTTTTGTGATCATTTAATCTCCTATCTGACAAAGAAACTTCCGTTACTTAAAGTTTCTTTATCATTAACTTTTATTACAATTTACGTTTTTTTCTAATAAATTCTTAAGTTTATTTCATTAACAACATCACGAAATAAGTCCCTTTATAGCAAGGAACAATAGTTATTGTTACTTTTAAAATTTTATATAATTTCTTTTATCCACACATCTTATTAAATATGAATACTTTCTACTAAAACCCGATGAATAGTATCACTAAAACAAAAAACTTCTCTAGAAATATTTTTCTCTATGCAGTTCATTAATAATTATTAGGGTCTACATATACCCTGATTTACCAATTTTATTTTTACAGAAATTGAGAATAATTATTCAATGTTGCAAAAGAGTAAAATTTAATTTAGTGTTACTGTACCAATAATAAATTTCATTTAATATTAATATATCTCAACGCATTTTTTTCTTTAACAGTATCTATTCTATAATGAAACAACCTTTTAGTAGCTACAATACATTTTCATTACAGAATAATACAAAGTAATTTTTATTGTTTACTGTATATGAAAAAACTTGAATAAATATAATGTCCTTGGTTTAATAATTGGAGCAATTTATATTCATTCATCTTCTTTCATAACTGTCATTTACTATTGTATAAATTAATTAAAATTTCTTATATTTTGTCCTTATTCAGGTGAAAAATACCCCTCTAAAATTTTCCTTTTTATACTATAACTTATGTTATTATATACCATAAATTATAAATAATCAAATTCTATTATAAATAGTTATAGATAGCTTATATACATAATTATGAATTTTGAACCCCCTAAATGTAAAGGGGGTTCAAGATTCTTTGGGTTTATACTTTTACTTAATAACTATTTTATCCTATTATTTATATATGGTGTAATTCAATTCTACCAAAAGAAATAGGTTATTTAATAATTTTAATTTTTTTCAAACCAACCTTTAGTTTTATTAGCAATTTTAACAAGTGTAAGCATAACTGGTACTTCAACTAATACGCCAACAACTGTTGCTAATGCTGCTCCTGACTGCAATCCAAACAATGATATAGCAACTGCCACTGAAAGTTCGAAAAAGTTACTTGCACCAATCATTCCAGCTGGTGCTGCAATGTTATGTGGTAATTTCCAAAGCTTAGCCCATCCGTATGCAACTCCAAATATTAAGAAGGTTTGTAGTGTCAATGGAATTGCAATTAAAAGTATATGCAATGGATTGTTTAATATAGTATCTCCTTGGAAAGAAAATATAATTACCAAGGTTAAAAGCAATCCTATTATAGTTATATTATCAAACTTCTTGAGAAAGGTATTTTCAAAATACTCTATTCCCTTATTCTTAATAACTAATGTTCTAGTTGAATATCCTAATGTAAGTGGAATAACAACGAATAATACTGTTGACAATATTAATGTATTCATTGGAATTGAAACATCCCCAACACCTAATAAGAATGCTACAATCGGTGCAAAGGCTACTAATATTATTAAGTCATTAACTGCAACTTGAACTAGTGTATATGCAGAATCTCCTTTAGTTAAATAACTCCATACAAATACCATTGCTGTACATGGTGCCGCTCCAAGAAGTACTGCCCCTGCTACATATTCCTTTGCTAAATCTGGTGCAATAAACCCTTTAAACACTACGAAGAAAAAGAATGCTGCTATTGCATACATTGTAAATGGCTTAATAAGCCAATTTGTTGTACATGTAACAATAAGTCCCTTCGGCTTTTTTGTAGCATTAACTATACTTGTAAAATCAATTTTTAACATCATTGGATAAATCATTAGCCATATAAGTATAGCTACTGGAATAGAAACATTGTAATATTCAAATTTACTTAAGGTACTTGGAATTGCAGGCAATACTTGACCTATTAATATCCCTACAATAATACATGCTGCAACCCACAGCGTTAAGTATCTTTCAAATATCCCTAATCCTTTCCCTTTAACTTCTTTATTTTCTGACATTTTAAAATCCTCCTCCATTATTTTATTGTGTTATAAACAATTATCCTATCTATCCTTTATTGATTTATTTAGCCTCCTTTTTTATTTACATTGACATTTAGATTTTTCTTTACAAATACAGTCATCAGTATCTGTTACAAGATTCATAATAAATAAAATTAATTTATTACAATTAGAGCTATTCAAGGAATAGTAACTCCATAAACCTTCTTTTCTGCAATTCACTATTCCACAATCTATTAATACCTTCATATGATGTGAAAGTGTGGGTTGGGTGAAATCAAAATGTTCTAAAACATCACAGGCACACTTTTCTCCACAAGATAAAATATCAATTATCTTTAATCTACTGGCATCTGAAAGTGCCTTAATAACTTTTGCATTTTTATCATAATTTAAGTTCACTTAATCACCTCTTATATAGATAATCATCTATATATAATATAAACTTTCATTTTCACATTGTCAATACAACCTATATTTTTTAACATTAAATTAACGCCAATATATATTGTTGTCTATATAATCCTATATTATGCAAATAATATATTAGTGTGAACATTTTAAAAAATAAGGCGGTTAGGTATAGTTTTACCCTTCCACCTCAACTTATTTGTATTATTTTATAGCCTTCCCGATTAAAAAGATTTTTTCTTTACTGCAAAATCTAAATTTTCATAGTAAACATTACATCTATGCTCGAACGCCCGTGAACAAATTTTTTTCCTTATAGGACATATTTTTTATCTCTCAATATATATCTTTTATATAACTATACATGATTTTAAATATTATCATCTTCATTATATTATGGCTGATATTTAATATGTTATTTTATCTTTAAGAATAGTTTTATTACAGAAATTATTAGAATAAAGCCAAGCAATATCTTAATAATACTACTAGATATATAAGCAATAAGGTATGTACCTAAAAAAGCACCAATAATAGAGCCTATTCCCATAGGAAAAACTAAATGAGTAATATCCTGTTTTGAAGCATATAATCCATTTGAAGCATGTTTATATATTCCAATTATTAAAGCTGGTATATTAATTAAAAGACTTACTGTTCCAGCAATCTTAATATCAATACCAAAAACAAGCATAAGAGCTGGTATAGTTAATTCTCCGCCAGCAACCCCTAATAAACTGCTAACAAGACCTATTATACTGCCTAAAAATATAGAAAGAATTAAAGATAGTAATGAAAAATGGTATTTGATTCCACTTGAAACAAGAGGGTGCAATCCTTCTACAACCAGTAATATTCCAATAAAAATTAATATAATAAGCATTCCTCTTTTTAATGATTTTTCTGTAATCTTTTTAGAAAAATCTCCACCTAAATATGCTCCTGTCATCGAGCCAATTATGAATGTTAGTATTAACGACCATAAAGGCAATATATTCTTTATATTAGTATTAGGTAATCTAAAGATTATCGAAGATATTATAGTTACCGAACTAACAGCCAAGTTAAGTGCAACAGCTTTATGAACTGAATACTTAAATGTACCTACTAAAATAGGTAATCTAAACTCAGCACCGCCTAATCCAATTAATCCACCTAAAAACCCTATAGGAGTGCCCGTTACAAAGGCCAAATACATAGATTTCCTTTTCTCCATAATATATCCCCCTCTTTGAAACATTATTATACATTAATATAGCACAATGCAGATTTAACTACCAATTTTGTATAAGTTTACAATAAAATAAAACATGCTATCACCACCAACAAAAATACCATGCAATAGTACAATCTTACACTGTAGCTACTGCATGGTATTTGAACTACCTTTATTCTCATTAAATTAAATCTTTTAAATTATATTCCTAATGCTTTATTAATGGTTTGCTGATCAGCAAGATTATTTTATTACACTTTTATTGTGCATTTTTCATCTGCTGAAATTAATCTTAATATAATTATATAAAAACAAGTACAATACTAAACATCCGCCCATAACACACTTATTATGCTTGGAAACTTTCACCACTATCTTTCTGTTTAAAGACAACCTTCGTTGCAATAATTCCAACAATAAGCATTATTACTCCTGCAATTGCAAAAATTTGACCAATACTTGTAATATTTATGATTTTACCATTCACAAAGGTTCCTATACCACCTCCAACGAACATGTTAAAAGATGCAAGAGACATTGCTGTTCCTCTAAGTTTTGGCATAGTCTCTTGAGCTGTTGTTACTAATGTAGATTGTAAGAATACGAAGGATAAACCAAATCCAAACAATCCAATTGTAATATAAATAAAATTATTCATATATGCAATTATAAATAGACTAAAACTTCCAATAATTCCTGCAAAAAGTAAGAATTTATTCTTTAACTTTTCTCTCAATACAGGAGCCTTACGTCCACCTATAACAGTTGCTATTCCATATACCGTTAATATTAATCCAACAACCAATACTGAATATCCTGTTCTACTTTCAACTAATTTTCCTGAATAAGTAAAACTTCCAAAAACACTAAAGCCCATTAGAAAAATAGTTGCTACTATTTTAACCAAATTCTTATTTGAAAATGCTGCCTTATAAACCTTTGTAAAATTAAGAGTATCAATAACGCTTGAGCTGCTTGGTAATACTTTTAACATAACGAAAGCTATAATTAATTCTGCTAATCCATAAATGAAATATACTATTCTCCAAGAACCGAAGTATGCAAGTGCTCCTCCAATAGCAGTAGCAGATGCTCCACCTAAAAACATCACACCCATTACTTTTCCAATCGCCTTTTGTCTGTTACTAGATTCAAAACTTTCTCCTACCAGTGCCATAGTAACTGGAAAAATACCTGCTGCGAAAGCACCATTTATGGCACGAAATACAATCAGAGATTGTAAATTAAATGATACTGCTCCTAACATACTAAATATTGCCGTTCCAAAGGCTGCAATGTTTATAACTCTTGTTTTACCATATCTATCACCTAAAGGTCCAAAAATGATTGTAAATAGTCCAAAAGCAAGCATATATGCCGTTACAGATAATGCAGCACTTCCTATACTAATATTTAAGTCTTTAGAGATATTAATAAGAAGCGGAGCAACTGCATAGTTATCACCATTTGCGAAGAACGCAAGTACACTTAATACCATTATCATTAAATTTCTTTTTTCTTTATTCATATTATTACTCCTTATATATTTATTTATTTAAATATTACGATATACACCACTAAACTAAAGCCCTTTGAAGTAAGGGCTTTAGTTTAATCTTATAGATACTTTTTAATTTCATCTGGCGATGGTACTCTTCCCATTATCTTAACCTTGCCATCTACCACAAGGGCAGGGGTTTTCATTACTCCATATGCCATTATGTCTTTAAAATCAGTTACTTTTTCAATAGTAGCATCAATACCTAATGCTTCCACAGCCTTTCTTGTATTCTCTTCTAATTTCTTGCAATTTGCACATCCTGAACCTAAAACTTTAATTACCATACTAAATCTCTCCTTTAATTATATAAAAATATATGAAAATGCATTAAACAAATAACCAATGATAATTATACCTATTGATACTATTGATACAAATATCGCTAAAAGCTTAGGTTTTACAACTTTACTAAGCATAATCATAGATGGAAGAGAAAGTGCAGTGACAGCCATCATAAACGATAGTACCGTACCAACTCCTACTCCCTTTCCAAATAAAGCTTCTGCTATAGGTATAGTACCAAATATATCAGCATACATTGGTATACCAACAACAGTTGCCAGTAAAACAGCAAATGGATTGTTACCTCCTATCACTGTTTCTATAACTGATTGAGGAATCCAATTATGAATTGCAGCTCCTATACCAACACCAATTAAAATATATAGCCATACTCTTTTGATTATGTCTGCAACCTGACTCTTTGCATAAGATATTCTTTCTTTACGAGTCATTTCAATTATTTCAACATCAGTATTTTGTATATCCATTACATACTCTTGAATATATTTCTCCATATTTAACTTGTCGATAAGTGTTCCTCCTAGCACTGCTAGAACCAAACCAACAACTACATATGCTATAGCAATTTTAGCACCAAAGAAAGACATTAAAATTAGTACTGATGCTAAATCTACTAATGGTGATGATATCAAAAATGAAAAAGTAACTCCTAAAGGAAGCCCAGCTGATGTAAATCCTATAAAAATAGGTATGCTAGAGCAGCTGCAAAATGGTGTTACTGTACCAAGTAATGCTCCAAGTATATTACCCTTTATCCCTTTAATTCCACCAAGAATTTTCTTTGTCTTTTCTGGTGGAAAGTAACTTTGGATATAGGATATAATGAAAATTAGTACTGATAATAGTATAAAAATCTTTATTATATCATAGATAAAGAAGTGCAAACTGCCTCCCACTTTATCTTTAATAGATAATCCAAACACTTTTTCTACAAGTAGTCGTATAAGTTCTGAAAGCCAAGTCATTTTTAATAATTGATCATTTAACCAACTAAACACCTGAGTCACTACGTTCATAAAAAATCACCTACCTAATTTAGTACATTTTTAATAGTAAGATTACTACATTCTAAATGCTCCTAATATATTTACTCTCTATATCGTTACCAAATAGAATATTCTTATTAGCAACAACAAGAGCCCCCACTACATTTATTATTATTGTTATCACCTACATATTCTATAGCACCTGTTGGACATAAATTGCCACAACTATGACATCCTTGAACACATCCTTCTGGGTACACAACCACAGGCATTGATCCTTTCATTTCATATACACCATGTTTACACTTATTAAAACATGCACCACACTCCTTACATTTTTCATAATTTAATACCGGATACCAAGTCGTTGACATCTCCCCAACCTCCTTTAAATACTTATAAGTAATATATTTATACTTGCCATATAAAATATTTAACCTAATAGATTTCTTTACCTCTATAAATTTTCAGCATTATTATATATCTTACGCACCTCATCTTTTGAAACAATATAATATAAAATATATGCAATAATTATAATGCCTGGAATATCAATTAATAATCTCGTAATAGCAAAACGTGAGCCTAGTGATGATATTTCAAATAAAAACATTGGAATCTTTGTAGTAGACCATGCTCCAATAAATATAAGAATATTACTAAACTTTACACCTTTTTTCATAAAAACTGCTGCTACTGGAAAAGCTCCGTATAAAGGGCCTGCCGCCGCTGACCCTATAAAAATTGAAAGAAGTATTCCCTTTATTCCAGACCCTTCACCCATATACTTTACCATTAACTCTCTCGGAACCCATACATCCAGTAGCCCTAATAAAATAAACACTGGGGGAATTACAAGTGCCATTTCCTTAAAACTATATCCTGCAATACTAAGAGCCTTTAATCCTAGATTTCTATTTACTATAGTGATAATACCTAATATACAAATAGTAACAATAAAAAACTTATACCTCTTTATAAAATTCATACTAACCTCTCACCACCATTTCGATAATATATGCAACTACAAAAGAAAATAGAAATGCAAGTAAGTTTCTTAATACAGTAAGTTTTTTACCAAAGTATTTAATTTCTACTGGTGCTGATACTACACCCACCATCATTAACGTAGAAACAAAGGCTCCAATCTGCATATATCCCGCGCCATTTTGAAGTAACATAGCTGCTGTAGGAAATGCTACAAATCCTGGAATAAGCGTAACTGCTCCAACTACAGCTGATAATACAACTCCTCCCCACCCTGATTCTCCTCCTATGATGTTAGAGATAACTTGAGGGTTAAGTATGGCCAGCAATATTCCCACCAAAATAATTACTCCAAGAAATTCAGGCAAAATATTTTCAAAGGCTTTCCATGCTTTCTTTAATGCTTTCGTAGTCTTTCTCTTATCTTTTAAAAATGATGCTATTAATAATACAATGGTGACGCCATAAAAAATATAACTATCCATCAACATCACTCCCTCCATTACTAATACTGTATAGCCATTTAATTTTTACATGTTTCAAGATACTTTTCTGCATCTTTGCTTTTCTCAACATCACTTTTTATAACTGGATAATTTTCTAATTTATCTACAATGTTTTTTAATATATCTTTAAAAACCTTGTCATCAATATTAAGATAATAAAATATAAACTGTTCACGTCTTTCATCCTTTACAAGTCCCATATCCCTAAGTTTAGCAAGATGCTTTGATATTTTAGGCTGTGACTCTCCTGTTATTCCACACATTTCACAAACACAAAGCTTCTTATGGTATAGTAGAATCAAAATTCTTAAACGTGTTTCATCTGATAGTATCTTAAAGAAATTAGTCAATTTATCCATTGACAGCACTTCCTTTCATAAAAATTTTATAAACTTATATTATATCCGTATATACGAATATACTCATATAGGTATATATACATATTATTCCTAACTCTTATATTTGTCAACTACTTATCTTTTATTTTTTAAAACAAAAAGGACAGTAAATACTGCCCTTTTCTCATTTATTATGATTATTTATTTTTGCTTATATTTTTACAAAATACTATTCTATAAAACAATCTCTTTGTTATTGATTCTATTAGATAAATCCTTAATTTTTTCTTCAATCGTCAGTGCTATCTTTTTAAATTCTTCATCATCTTTACCAGTTGGATCTTCCAATCCCCAATCCTCTACATGCTTTGCTGGTAAAAATGGACAAACAACATTGCAACCCATTTTTATAACAATATCAACTTCTGGGATATCTGTAAGTAATTTAGAACTTTGAGTTTCATTCATATCAACCTTATATAAATCTCTTATTATTCTTACAGCATCTTGATTTATCTGTGGTTTTGTCTCTGTTCCAGCTGAATATGAATCAAAAACGTCTGAAGCAAACAACTTTCCTAGTGCTTCTGCCATCTGTGATCTGCATGAATTGTGTACACAAACAAATGCTACTTTTGGTTTCATAATTATAATCCTCCGAAATATTAAGTATATTTTGAACTATTTATTTAAAATTTATGATTTTAAAGTATTTACATGATTATATTCATTTATAATCATATAACAAGACTTATTAACATACAACAGATTAGACAGTAATTTAGCATACATTTAACAAATGTTTATTAAACATACCGTATTTAATATGTCTTTCTCTTCTAGATCAACTCACTCTTTCATTTGATCTTTATTTCTTGTTCTTATTTCTTGTTCTTATTTCTAAAATTACTCCTATTATTTATATGCTTTGACATGAGCACCAGCAAAAGCGCCATCAAGTAATTCAGAGTTCAGTTTACTATATATATCTCCTAAGTTTTTTTGTTTTGCAATCTCTTCAATAATTTCTTTTGTATAAATATTAACAGGGGTAATCTGTATATCTTTAAATCCAACTTGATTTAATATATCTTTATATTCTTCAATACTCAAAGCTCCTGCTATACATCCAATCCACATCTCAACATTAGTTTTAACTTCCTCTGGAACATCTTTAAGCATTACTACATCAGCAATTGCTAATCTTCCACCATTCTTTAAAACTCTAAATGCTTCTCTTAGAGCATCTTTCTTACTCTCACAAAGATTAATAACGCAGTTAGATAATATTAAGTCTACTGACTCATCGTCAAGTGGAATATCCTCAATGTATCCTTTTATAAATTCTACATTTTTCACACCCATTTTCTCTTTATTTGCATTTGCTAATTCTAGCATCTCATCAGTCATATCTAAACCATAAACTCTGCCTGTTTCTCCAACATACTTTGAGGTTATAAATACATCTATTCCTCCACCACTGCCTAAATCTAGAGCTATTTCTCCTTTTTGTGGATTTGCTAAGACTACTGGGTTTGCACAACCAAGAGATGCATTCACAGCTTCCTCTGGAAGCCCATCAATGTATTCCTTATTATAAAGCAATGAATCATTTGTGATATCACCACAACAAGATGTTCCACACCCACAAGAAACTTTTGTTTCACTGTTTACTTTTTTTGCTATACCACCATAGTAAGACTTAATTTGTCCTTTAATACCATTACCCATTTCATACACTCCTTTTTATTAACAACATTTATTATTCTTAACTGCATCTATAAGCAGTTCTAAACTTTCAAGAACTTGTTCTCTTTTATTCTCAGGAATAGAATCTAGAATACTTTTATAGTACTGATCCATACTGCTTTCAATATTATTAAAAACTCTCTTTCCGCTATCTGTTAATTTAATACTTACGTATCTTCTATCTTCTGGATGCAAATCTCTAAATACTAAATTGCTCTCCACAAGATTATTTATAGTTCTGCTCATTGTACTCTTATCTAAAGATAGTACTTCAGCAAGTTTATTCAAAGATATCTCCTTAGCTCTTTCTATTTCCACTATAGCATGACATTGAGAAACAGTAGTGCCGCAACATGTAGCCTCTCCCTTCTCCAATACACCTAAACTTTTTACCAAAAATCTAATCAATTCCCTCAACAAGTGGCTATCTTGTCTTTCCATTTTATCACCTCAACATAATTGTAATATAAAACTGTTGTACATTGCAAATATTTTGTTAAATTGAACTTTTTATGTTTATTCTTTAGTACTATATTATATATTTACGTAATTAAGAAATTATAGTCAGAAAGATAATTATCTCCTCCTATATAGTTAATAAACTACAGCTACAGTTTGTTTTACTAATAAAATTTAATAGGCATCGAGCCTGTTAGATTTTAGGCAGATTTCACTTTGTAAAATGGTAGAAAAAGAAATCGCTACGAATTTTATTAAAAATTCGTAGCGATTTTCATATTTTATAAAAGTTAGATTATAAAACTTTCATTGTAAAATATTTTTTTAATGAATTTTCTTTAATGGCCACTTTGTTGTTGCAGACCACCTGGTTTATTGAAAACTGCAACTCTATCAATTAGAGTTGTACTAGCTTCATTTAGACCAATTAAATTTGTTTTTATTCCATTTTGATGATATTTAATGACAACTTTATCAATAGCCCCCACACCTGACTCATCCCAAATATGAGTTTTTGATAAATCAACTTCTATTAATTCTACTTCGTCATTAAAATTAAATGCATGGATAAAATCCGTTACTGAAGCAAAAAACAATTGACCTTCTACTTTATAAGTTTTCTTTTTATTTGCTTCATTTACTACAGAAGTTACTTTTACTTTAGAAATTTTAGATGCAAAGAATAGTGCACTTAGAACTACTCCTAATAAAACTCCAACTGCAAGGTTATGTGTAGCAATAACAACAGCAACCGTTATTAGCATAACAAGTGAATCAGACTTTGGTGATTTATGTAACTTTCTTAATGATTGCCAATCAAAAGTACCTATTGATACCATAATCATTACGGCAACTAAAGCTGCTAGTGGAATTTTAACTACTAATTTGTCTAACGTAATAATTAACACAATTAAAAATGATCCGGCGGTAAAAGTAGAAAGACGGCCCCTTCCACCTGATTTAACATTAATAACTGATTGTCCGATCATTGCACATGAAGCCATGCCACCAAAAAATCCTACTAGAATATTACCTATACCTTGTCCACAACATTCAACATTTTTACTGCTGTTTGTTTCAGTAATGTCATCTACAATTTGAGCTGTTAGTAAAGACTCAATTAATCCTACAAACGCAAGTGAAACAGAATATGGCAATATAATAAGTAATGTTTCTAAATTAAATGGAACATTAGGAATTAAAAAGTTTGGAAGAGTACTTGAAATATGTCCCATATCTCCTACTGTTTTTACATCACTTCCTGTAAAAATAGCAATAGAACTTATTACAATAATAGCTACCAACGGTGATGGAATAGCTTTAGTAATACGTGGGAAAAGATAAATGATTGCTAGTCCACCAATTACCATTGCATACATTGGCCATGATTCACCAGAAAAAGCAGGTAATTGTGCCATGAAAATTAAGATAGCCAAAGAGTTAACAAAACCAATCATAACAGAACGTGGAATAAACTTTACTAAGTTCCCTACCTTCAAGATTGATAACAAAACTTGGATAATTCCAGTTAATATAGTTGCTGCAAACATATACTGTATACCATGTTCTTTAACCAAACCTGTTAATACAAGTGCCATTGCCCCAGTTGCTGCTGAAATCATTCCTGGGCGTCCCCCTACAAAAGCAATGATAATAGCCATACAGAAGGAAGCATACAATCCAATCATTGGATCAACTCCTGCAATAATAGAAAAACCGATAGCTTCTGGAATAAGTGCTAATGCAACTACAATACCTGATAATACATCTCCACGAATATTCGCAAACCATTCTTGTTTTAATCTTTGTTTCAAAACAACACCTCTTTCTATTAAATTTTAAATTACTTCCACCTTATGGAAGTCGGTTCCGCTATAACAAATAGAATTATACATTTTAGCTATGTTTTGTAGCAAGTATTTTTTCATACAAAAAAATATTTCTCATTAAATTTATTAATAAAATAATAAGTTAGATGCTAAACTACAACACCCTCTTTTTACTGTATAACTTACAGTTTATTTACTTTTTAAGTATATGAAGAAATCATGCTAAAACCATCGTAGTGTCCATTTATTTCTAGCTTATATACACCTAACCCATTAATTTGACGAAGTAACAACTTTATTGTTATAATCAAGTTGTTTTTTAACACAAGTTGTATTTAAGGGGGTTTTAGAATGATACAATTTAAAAATATTCAAAAAAAGTACCAAAGTAAAACAATAATCAATGACTTCTCACTTAATATTAATAAAGGAGAATTTATAGTTTTCATTGGCCCAAGTGGTTGTGGTAAAACAACATTACTTAAAATGATAAATAAACTTGTGCAACCAAACTCCGGTAAAATCTTCGTTAACGGAACAGATATTTCAACGGTTAATACTATAGAACTCAGAAGGAATATTGGGTATGTTATTCAGCATACTGGGCTATTCCCTCATATGTCAGTAAAAGAAAATATAGAGCTTATTCCAAAACTTAAAGAAGAAAATCCTAATGAAATATCAAAAAGAACGGAGGATTTGCTAAACCTTGTTGGATTAGATTCTAAGGAATATATGCATAGATTACCTACGGAACTAAGTGGAGGGCAGCAACAGAGAATTGGTGTTGCGAGAGCTTTTGCAACAAATTCAGATATAATTTTAATGGATGAACCCTTTAGTGCTCTAGATCCTGTTACAAGAAATAGCCTACAGGAAGAATTGTTCCAAATGCAGAAAGAGCTAAATAAGACTATTGTTTTCGTAACACACGACATGGATGAAGCTATTAAGCTTGGAGATAAAATCTGTTTATTAAAAGATGGTAATATACTTCAATTTGATACACCTGAAAAAATATTAAAGAATCCTGCTGGTGATTTTGTTGAAAACTTCATTGGTAAAAAAAGAATTTGGAATAACCCTGAATTCTTAAAAGCAAAAGATATCATGATTCAAGACCCTGTAATGATAACACCTAAGAGAAATGTGCTACAAGCAATAGAAATAATGAAAGACCATAAGGTTGATAGTTTGATGATAACAGATAAATCTAATACTCTTTTAGGGTTAGTTACCTTGAAATCAATAAAATTAACCGATAGAAATTTCATCATAGAAGATATAATGGAGCATAATTTAGTAACGGTTGATGAGGATTACAACCTACTATCTGTGCTAAAGACTATGAACGGAAATAATATTGGATATGTACCTGTAGTAAACAAAAGCAACCAATTATCTGGGTTGATTACTAGAAGCAGTATTCTCTCAGTGTTAAGCAGCCAATTAATTGACTTGGAGGTGAACTTCTAATGAAAGAATTTTTAAACTTTATTATTAATAGAAATGACCAAATCCTCAATCTATTGACACAGCATCTATACTTGAGCATAGTTGCAGTTATTATAGCAGTAGTAATTGGAATCCCTTTGGGAATAGCTATTACAAGAGTAAAAAGACTTTCAAAACCAATAATCAGTTTTGCTAATTTAGTTCAAGCAATACCAAGCTTAGCTTTACTTGGATTTTTAATACCTATTGTAGGGATAGGAAGTAAACCTGCTGTTATAATGGTTGTATTATATTCTCTTCTGCCAATAATTAAGAATACTTATACAGGCTTAACTAATATTGATAATGATATTTTAGAAGCTGCAAGAGGTATAGGTCTTACTAAAAGCCAAGTTTTAAGAAAGGTGCAATTACCTTTAGCACTTCCAGTAATAATGGCTGGAATTAGAATTTCTGCAGTAACCGCTGTAGGATTAATGACAATTGCTGCATTTATAGGAGCAGGTGGTCTAGGATATCTAGTATTCTCAGGAGTTCAAACTGTTGACAATAATATGATTTTAGCTGGTGCCATACCTGCATGTATATTAGCTTTATTAATAGATTCAATTGTAGGCAAACTTGAGAAGATACTATCTTATACAAATAGAAGAAAAGAGTCTAAAACGTTAAACAAAAAATCTAAAAGAATAATTGTTTCAACAGCAGTTTTAGCGTTGTTAATAATAGGTACAACATCCATTCATGCTCTAGTTAATAGAGATGATAAGATAGTTATTGGATCAAAAAACTTCAGTGAATAACTAATTTTAGGGAATATGTTAGCAGATCTTATTGAGAATAAAACTGATATCAAAGTTGAAAGAAAGCTAAATCTTGGCGGAACTCAGGTTGCTTTCAGTGCTCTGAATTCTGGGGAGTTAGATATGTATGTTGAATATACTGGTACTGGATTAGTTAATATATTAAAAAAAGATGCTGTTAATGATCCTGATAAAGTTTATGATATAGTACAAAAAGAATTTAATGAAAATTACAGTTTAAAATGGCTCAAGCCACTTGGATTTAATAACACTTATGCTCTAGCAGTAAGACAAGACACTGCTAATAAGTACAATCTAAACACCATCTCCGATCTTGCAAAGATAAGCAATGAATTAACTTTAGGACCAACAATAGAGTTTCCTAATAGACCTGATGGATTAATAGGACTTTCTAAAACATATAATATGAACTTTAAGGAAGTAAATGCTGTTGATGGTGGATTAAGATACACAGCCTTAAACAACAATAAAAGCGATGTCATTGATGCTTTTTCTACTGATGGATTATTAAAAGCATTCAATCTTAAAGTCTTAAAGGATGATAAAAGTTTCTTTCCACCATATTATGCTGTACCTCTTATAAGAGAGGATACATTGAAAAAACATCCTGAACTAGAAGATGTAATAAATACACTTGCAGATAAGCTTACAGATGAAAAAATGAGAGAGCTAAACTACAGAGTTGATAGCCTTAAGGAATCTCCAGCTGAAGTTTCAAAGGATTTCCTGAAGAAAGAAGGATTATTAGATTAAAAGAAGAGATTTCTCTCTTCTTTTAATCATTTAAAAAACTAATAACTCTATCATATGTCTTATCATCACCAATTATAAGAAACACATCTCCTTCTAAAATAAGTACATAAGGTCCTGGAGAGATTATAAGTTCTCTATTTCTCTTTATACCAATAACGGTTCCCCCTGTGTTCTGCCAAAACTTAACTTCAGATACTGTTTTTCCAATATGACTACAAAAAGGTGGTATTTCTACCTCAATTGGTGCTAATGGATTTATATTTCTTAGCCTTCCCGAATAATCTATAACTTTCCTTAAAGTATCTACTAACGTTTCATCAATTCTATTCTTTTCTTTAATAAGAGATTCCATCTGCTTCTCTAAATCCTTTATGCTTTCCAAGTTAGAAAATCTATTTATATATTTAAAGGCGTTTTCCCTAGATAAAACCACTATTCCACTGCCCTTAGTTGATTGAACAATCTCTACATCTTCTAATATCTTTATTGATCTTCTTACAGTTTCTGGAGATACATTGTATTCACTTGCTAAAGTTGATCTTCCATGTATTTTCTCTCCAACCTTAAATTTACCATCATATATTCTATTAGCAATATCAATAGCTATTCTCTCATAGGTTGGTATCTGTACCCTGTGCTCCATTTTATCCTCCACAATTTATAATTACAAAAAAGATAATATTATTCTTTGTATGTTAAATTAGCATTAAGTTTATCATAATTTAATTATTATAAAGCTTATTACCATAATTAATATATCATAAATATATACGTAATAAAACAAACATTTTATACTTTAATAATATGAATGGAGTCTAGAGTCCTTTAGATTGATATTTTTATTTAGATATATAATCTTCACAGGATAAGCATACATTTATGTAGTAATTATTACATTGATTAGCTCTAGTACCTTTCTCTTAAAATTTCTACATTAATTCATATTATGTTTACATATAGAAAATCAACTATAGAACTACTAAACTTTTCTATTTTTGTGTTTGCGGTTTTATAGATTTAAAAATTAAACTGCCTAACACTGCTGATAGGATTGAGGCAGATATTATACTGACTTTTGCTATAGATATAAAAGTGTTGTCTGAAAAGGATAATGATGAAATAAACAATGACATTGTGAATCCAATTCCACCAAGCAAACTTGCGGCATATATGTGCTTTATTGTCACTCGAGAAGAAAGTTTAGCAATTTTAAATCTTATCAATAAATATGATGCTCCAAATATCCCTATCTGCTTTCCTAAAAAAAGCCCTAAAAGAATTCCTAGATTAATAGGACTTACTATTAATGTTAAAAAGTTCTTAAAATCAATAGTTACTCCTGAATTTGCTAGAGCAAATATTGGCATAATAACAAAAGCAGACCATGGTGTTAAAGCATGTTCAAGCTTATATAACATTGAATCTTTAAATGTTTCATTATCTTTGGAAGCAGGTATTGTCATTCCCAGCAATACTCCGGCAATAGTTGCATGTATACCTGACTTCAAAACACTAATCCATAGTATAATCCCTAAAACAGCGTAAAAAAGAATATAATTGATTTTAAATCTATTTCCTAGTATAAGAATTATTAGAGCTATTACTGCTATAAAAATGGCACTGAAAAAAATTTGATTAGTATAAAATATAGCAATTACAAGAATAGCTCCTAAGTCATCAACTATCGCTAGAGCTGTAAGGAAAACCACAATCCCTTTGGGTGCTTTTTTACTGCCTACCAAAGAAAGTACTGCTAAAGCAAATGCAATATCAGTAGCCATAGGAATACCCCAGCCAGTAATAGTTGGTTCTTTGTAATTGAATAGTATATAAATCATAGCCGGGACAACCATTCCACCCAAAGCAGCAGCAACAGGTAGTATAGTTTTTTTTATAGATTTTAGCTCGCCAACTAGTAGTTCTCGCTTTATCTCCATACCAATAACAAAGAAAAATATACCCATTAATCCATCATTAATCCAATGAAGAACTGACATTGATAGTGATAATCTTCCATATCCAATAGTTATATAGTGGTGGAGTATTTTGTCGTAGGCTAAAGCAAATCTAGAATTTGCAATACCAATTGCAACAATGGCACAAATTAATAGTATTATACCACTAGCGGCTTCGTGTTTAAAAAAATCTCTAAAAGGTGTGATAACTTTATTAGGAATTTTAAATTTCATTTTATTGCTCATCTTATTACTGCTCATCTTATGTTTGATAATACCACTCCCTATCTATGCAATTATTCTTTAGAACGTTAATTAAACAAATACAATATACTATTATTATTATTTAAAAACTTCTTATAAAATAAACCATTTTCTTAACATATGAAAACAAAAAAAATAAAAAGATGAAAATTTATAATTTGAATTACATATCTTATCACAGAGAATTTATTAGGGAATTCAACTTAACATCTATGTTTTCTTTAATCTCATACCAGGTGCCATTATACTTAATAAATTTTCCGTAAAAATTTATATAATGTCTTTCTTTACCTAACATTATAATCTCATACTTATGGTCTGCTTTAGGTTCATCTATTATTTTTTTAGTAGATTTAAGCTCTAGTGAATTAATAAATCTAACTATACTTTCTAATGATTCTTTCTTGGTAGTTGTTACCGAACTCCGACCATTCGGAGTAATTCTTACTATCTCTGCATTATTAACTTTCTCTAAATCTATTTTATTAACTCTACCTTTAGTTTCACCAAAACAACTAATAAGAGAAACAATTAAAATGAATATTAGTAATTCACTAATTGGTATCTTTTTCATATAATCTCCTCTCACGTATATATGATTAAAATTACTACAAACCTACAACTGCTATATTATCTTAATATTTATTACCAAAGCAAAAATATTTTTATATCATTTATTGCTATTTTCCCCCCCAAAAATATTTTTATTATTATTTAAACTTTAATTTTGTCTTAATACATTTCAAGCTTAATATGTCGTTGTGTTATGAATGATCTAATAGCAGCCCTGTACACATTCGAACTTGACATGAATCATCTATCTATTATAGAATGATTTTAAGAAATTTTACTCAGAGGGAGTAGCAGGCTGAAATTCAGTGGTAAACCGACAACACGGAGATAATCCCGGTTTTGCTCTTAAATTGTGAGACTCTGAAACTAGTATATGCATGCATATACTAGTTTTAGAGTTTATTTTTTACTTAAGGAGGTTAGCAAATGACGACTAAAAAAGTTTTATCAAAATTCTTATTAATAGTTTTTATGGCTATTATTGTAAATGGTGGTATATGGTACTACATGGGATCTGAAAAGGCTTTACAATTCCTTGGAGGATATATTATTGAGCTTAGTCTTAGTGTAGACAATCTCTTCCTATTTCTATTAATTTTTTCAAGCTTTAAAATTGAACCTAAATATCAAAAAAGGGTTTTAAAATATGGAATAATAGGTGCAATTTTTTTAAGACTAATATTTGTCCTATTAGGTGTTGCTGTTGTAAATAAATTCAAATGGATAATATATGTATTTGGAATACTTCTTATTTTAAGTGGTATTAAAATATTGGCAAATAAAGAGGAAGATGTCTCCTTTGAGGATAGTAAACTACTTAAACTTCTGAAAAAATTTATACCTGTTACCGAAGAACTTCATAATGAAAAATTCTTTGTAAGAATACATAATGTACTCTATGCAACACCATTATTCGCAATATTATTTTTAATAGAGGGGTCAGATGTAATATTCGCAATAGATTCAATTCCAGCAATTTTTGCAATAACAACAGACCCATTTATTATATATATATCTAACATTTTTGCAATATTAGGTCTTAGAAATCTATATTTTCTTCTTGAAAAACTTCATAGCAGCTTTGAATATGTTAAATACGGAGTTGGCGTAATACTTCTATTTACTGGTATAAAACTTGGAATTTCATTTAAATATCATATACCTGTAGCAACATCAATTTTTATTATCGTTTCAATACTTGCAATAAGTGTATTATGCTCCATAATTATCAATAAACGAACAGAGTTTCAGAATTAAAATTTTCATACATAAAAGCCATCAGGATAAAATTATCCTGATGGCTTCAGTTTGCTGAAAAACCCCCTGTTTAAAAAACAGAGGGTTTTTCTAGCAAACTTGTGGATAAATTTTAAAACAGGGTTTTTCTATTAATTTGAATAAAATTTTATATAAATCTATAGAAG
>NZ_BOPZ01000001.1 GCF_018332455.1 Clostridium polyendosporum | reverse complement strand
TTCTTTCTCGTATCATTTGAATAACTCCTATGAAATAAAATTCTATACTTTTAATTTTACTTCATAATTCAGTAAAAACAAAGACTGCTGACACTTTGTCAGCAGTCTGAAAAAAGCGTGGATTAAATCCACGCTTTTTCACTATTCATCAACAGTTATATTTTCATCCAATAAATCACCAAAAACAGTATCTATTAGTGTATCTTTTCCTTTTTTATTTAGAGAAGAAAAGAAAACAAACTTATCTTCTGGTTTAAGTTTTAAGGTTTCCTTTATTATCTTCTCACTTTTTTTAAGATCATTGTTTGAGAGCTTATCACTTTTTGTTGCTACTACTACGACATCATATCCGTAGTGTTTTATCCAATCATGCATTATGACATCGTCACCTGTTGGCTTATGCCTACAATCTACAAGTAAAACTACTCTCTTTAAAGGTTCTCTGTCTGTAAGGTATGTTTCTACTGTTTTTCCCCAGCTAGCCTTCTCAACTTTTGATACTTTAGCGTACCCATATCCCGGTAAATCAACAAGGTAAAACTCATTATTTATAAGAAAAAAGTTTATAAGCCTTGTTTTCCCTGGAGTTTGGCTTACCTTTGCTAAATGTCTTCTATTAGTTATAGAATTTATAATAGAAGATTTACCTACATTGGATCTTCCTACGAAAGCTACCTCAACTCTATCGTCGCTTGGATATTGATCCCTACCAACTGCTGATATTATAAATTCAGATGATTTAATTATCATTATTATCAACTCCAACTAATGCATTCTCTAGTACTTCATCTATTTTTTCTGCTAGTATAAAATTCAACTTACTCTTTATTGTTTGAGGAATTTTTATTATATCCTTTTCATTATCTTTAGGAAGTATCACAGTATTTATTCCTGCCCTATAAGCCGCAAGACTCTTTTCCTTAACTCCACCTATAGGTAATACTCTCCCACTTAAGGTTATTTCTCCAGTCATTGCAATATTATACTTAACTTTCTTCTTAGATAAGGCAGACACCATTGCTGTAACCATTGTTACTCCAGCAGATGGACCATCCTTTGGTACAGCTCCTTCTGGAACATGGATGTGTATATCCTTATCTTTATAAAACTTATCCTCAATACCATATCTATTTGCATTTGCTCTTACATAGGTATATCCAGCTCTTGCTGACTCCTTCATTACATCTCCAAGTTGTCCTGTAAGTTCAAGCTTACCACTTCCATCCATGATCATAACTTCTACTGGAAGGGTATCACCACCATATGCTGTCCATGCAAGTCCTGTAACTATACCTAACTTATCATCTTTGTCTATTCTGTCATAGGTAAATAGTTTAGGTCCAAGATATTTTTCTACTATTAACGAATTAACGGTAACTGATGTTATATCTTTTTCAATCATATCCTTTATGGCTTTTCTTACTACACTTCCAACTTTTCTCTCAAGGCTTCTAACACCAGATTCCCTAGTATAATTCTCTATTAATGTCTTTACTGCGTTGTCAGTTATCTTTATTTGCTCTTCAGAAATTTCATGTTCCTTAAGTTGTTTCGGAATTAAATACTTTCTTACTATATAATATTTCTCTTCATAAGTATAACCTGATACTTCAATTACTTCCATTCTATCAAGAAGTGGCCTTGGAATTGTATCGAGACTATTAGCAGTAGTTATAAACATAACGTTTGATAAGTCAACTGCAAGTTCAAGATAGTTATCCCTAAAGGTTGTATTCTGTTCTGCATCTAAAACTTCAAGAAGTGCATCTGCAGGATCACCTTTAAAATCACTTGCCATTTTATCTATTTCATCTAATAGAAAAAGAGGATTATTTGACTTTGCCTGTTTCATTCCGTATACTATTCTTCCAGGTATAGCACCTACATATGTTCTTCTATGTCCTCTTATTTCAGCTTCATCCCTTACTCCACCTAATGACATTCTCACAAAATTTCTATTTAATGCTCTTGCTACGCTTCTTGCTATAGAGGTTTTACCTACTCCTGGGGGCCCCACAAGACATAATATAGGACCTTTCAAACTCTTACTCATTTTCTTTACAGCAAGATACTCAATTATTCTATCCTTAACATCTTCTAAACCATAATGGTCTTCTTCTAAAACCTCTCTTGCTTTCTTAATATCTAAATTGTCTTTAGTTTGTTTATTCCAAGGAAGTTCTAAAACCCAATCTAAATAAGTTCTTATAACATTTCCTTCTGCTGAGTAGCTGCCAGCACTCTTTAATCTTACAAGTTCATATAGAGCTCTTTCTTTCACTTCCTTTGGAAGTTTTGCTTTCTTAATCTTACTTTCATAACTTTCAATTTCTTTCTTATCTTCGTCTTCTTCTCCTAATTCCTCTTGTATAACTTTAAGTTGTTCTCTTAAATAATATTCTTTTTGAAGCTTATCCATTTTACGCTTCACTTTATATCCAATTTTCTTTTCAATATTTTGGACTTCAATTTCATTCTTAATAACTACTAATAATTTTTCTATTCTTTCTCTTATATTAAAAGCTTCTAAAATCTCTTGCCTTATTTCCTGTTTTAAGAAAAGATAGGATGCAATAATATCTGCTAATCTTCCAGGGTTATCCACTTCATCTAATGTAATGAATAATTCACTTGATGCAGTCCCTGAGACATTAGCATACTCAGTAAATTCTTCTTTCAATTTTCTTATATGAGCTTCTAACTCATTAGAACTACTATCATATATTTCATCTTCGTATCTATCTATTTCTACTACAAAGAATTTATCACTTTCCTTATAAGAAACAATCTTCCCTCTATCTATTCCTTCTACTAATACTCTTATGGTTTCACCAGGCATTTTTAGCAGTTGCTTAATAACACAAATTGTACCTACCGTAAAAATATCTTCTTCACCTGGTTCCTCCATCTTAGCATCCTTTTGAGTCGTGAGGAAGATTTCTTGATTATTTAACATCGCTTCTTCTAAAGCTGCGATTGACTTCTCTCTACCTACATCAAAATGAATAACCATATTGGGAAAAATGGTTATTCCTCTAAGAGGAATTAAAGGAAGAACTAATTTTTCTAAATCCATATTTCTCCCCTCCATCTGCAATAATTATCTACTAGACTTATCTAGTATACACATAATATGGTGAATTTTCAATGGTATAAAACCAAAGATTGCTTATAAAAAATCGCCAAGGCGACTGTGGAGTTGTCGATTTTTTTACGCATATGCCTTTCCGAACACATGTTAGGAAAAATTGTCAGACGAACTATATTTTTTTACTCTTTATGTGTCGTAATTAAACTCACCATCGTAAATTACATTTTCAAGTTATCCACAATTCTTGAATTTTATAAATTCCTAAAGAGTACATTAAAGGTTGCTGAGATTAACAGCAACCTTTATTTTAGTTTCTTAACGACTTAGCTGATAATACCTCTACTGACTGTTCTGACTGTATATTATTTTCTATTGTATCACACATGTTAATTAATGCCAAGCTAATTACTTCCCTAATATTTGACACTGGTTTAATCTTAATTCCTTCAATTAAACTAAAAGATTGACTATAGTTTTCCTCAGGTAAAATAACCAATTTTGCTCCTGCTTTTTTTGCTGCAGAAATTTTTGCACTTACTCCTCCTATTGGCTTAACCAAGCCTTGAAGAGATATTTCTCCTGTCATAGTTACATTGTTATTTACAGGTATACCACTAATTGCACTGTAAATAGCTGTAGCTATACTTATTCCAGCAGAAGATCCGTCTACCGGTACTCCTCCAGGGAAATTTATATGTATGTCATACTCCTCACAATTTAGTTCAAACACACTATTTAATACAGTAAGAACATTTTCTATAGAACAATATACAGTACTCTTTCTCCTAATTTTTCTATTAGAAGATGATATCTCTTCTTCTTCTACAATTCCTGTAACTTTAAGTATACCCTTTCTTCCTAAAACTTTTTTTGCAGTAACTTCTATTTCCATAACAGTACCCATGTTAGCTCCATAAACAGCTAGCCCATTTACTAAACCAATTTGAGGTTTTTCTCCAACCTTTTTCTCAGGTCTTAACGAATATTGGCCATTTTCGATAACCCATTCAATTTCTTCTTCTGTTATATTGCTACGTTCTTCATTTGTTGCAAGTCCTGCACAGAGCTGAATCAAATTAACTACTTCTCTTCCATTAGAGCAATATTTACTTACTATATCTAAACCTTTTTCACTTATTGTAAATCCTACCTTTTTTACTGCATTTTCAGCAATCTGACGTATTTCATCTGGAAGTAAAGCCCTGAAAAAGATTTCAACACATCTTGAACGAATAGCAGGAACTATTTCCTCTGGGCTTCTAGTTGTAGCTCCTATAAGTCTAAAATCTGCTGGAAGTCCATTTTCAAAAATTTCCTTGATATACATTGGCATATTAGGATCTTCAGAACTATAATAAGCACTATCTAAAAAAACCTTTCTATCTTCTAACACTTTTAAAAGCTTATTTAACTGAATAGAATGAAGTTCTCCTATTTCATCAATAAAAAGTATACCTCCGTGTGCCTTTGTTACAGCACCTGGCTTAGGTTGTGGTATACCTGCAATTCCTAAAGTTCCTGCACCTTGATATATAGGATCATGTACAGAACCAATAAGTGGATCAGCAATACCTCTTTCATCAAATCTTAATGTTGTCGCGTCTATCTCCACAAACTTTGCTCCTTCCTTAAAAGGAGATGTTGTACTTTTTTTTGCTTCCTCCAATACTAATCTTGCGGCAGCAGTCTTTCCTACTCCTGGAGGGCCATAAATAATTACATGCTGAGGATTAGGACCACATAGTGCAGCTTTTAATGCTTTAATTCCTTTTTCCTGACCAATTATTTCATCAAAAGTAGCAGGTCTGCTTCTCTCTGTTAGTGGTTGAGTAAGCTTTACAGCTCTCATCTTGTTCAATCTTTCCATCTCTTTATTATTTTCTTTATCAATAACTACTTTATTATTTCTCTGAGTCGTTGTGTTATTCATTATAAATACTAATAAAAAAATTAACATTAAAACCTGTAAAACAATTAATATATTGGACATAATAATCACACCTTAAAGAAGGCTACCTCCCTTCTAAAGATATATAGGTTTAATCGTTAATTAATTTGGAAAAATAAAAGTTACCAACTTTGGTTTTAATACTTTTCCCAAACTCTAAATTTGATTATGCACTTATATATCTATATTTACTATTCTTTATTATGTACATTAAAATTCCATATTATTCCCTACAAAACATTATTATTATGTACATTTTATTTACTTTTTCATTTTGTGAAATAGGAATAAATAAAAGCAGCTTATTAGAATTGAGTAATCAATCTTAAATATAAGCTGCTTTTATAGTATCTTATTTTATTTTAAATATATCTTTAATAAAATTATGCACTTTCGATGCCTTTTTTAGGTTTTGATTTTTTAGCTTTTAATACGGGACGTGTTTCTCCCTCAGCTATATAATTAACAATTGGATTATTTTTTTCTTTAACAGTCTCTTCAGTAACTGTTACTTTTACTATACTATCATTAGAAGGAATATCAAACATTATTTCTGTCATTAATTCTTCAACAATAGCTCTCAAACCTCTTGCACCAGTATTTCTCTTAATAGCTTCATCTGCAATAGACTCTAAAGCCCCATTATCGAATTCTAATTCAACATTATCAAGTTCAAATAACTTTTTATACTGTTTAACTAGAGCATTCTTAGGCTTACTTAAGATATTTACCAAAGCTTCCCTATCAAGAGAAGATAATGTAACTACAATTGGAAGTCTTCCAACAAATTCTGGTATTAAGCCAAACTTTAATAAATCTCCAGGCATAATATCCTTTAGAAGTTTTCCTATATCCTTTTGTTCCTTTGATTGAACATTAGCACCAAATCCTATGGAGCTTTTAGTTGTTCTCTTTTCTATGATCTTTTCAATTCCATCAAATGCCCCACCACATATAAATAAGATATTTGTAGTATTTATTTGAATAAATTCCTGATGAGGATGCTTTCTTCCACCTTGAGGTGGTACTGAAGCAACAGTTCCTTCAAGTATTTTAAGAAGTGCTTGTTGAACTCCTTCTCCTGAAACATCCCTTGTAATTGAAGGATTTTCAGATTTTCTAGCAATTTTATCTACTTCATCGATGTATATTATGCCTTTTTCAGCTCTTTCTACATCATAATCAGCATTTTGAATAAGTTTTAATAGTATATTCTCAACATCTTCTCCAACATACCCAGCTTCTGTTAATGTTGTCGCATCTGCTATCGCAAATGGAACATTTAAGAACTTAGCTAAAGTTTGAGCAAGTAATGTCTTACCTGAACCAGTAGGTCCTAATAATAGTATATTACTCTTTTGTAATTCAACATCATCATCAGCTTCATTTGAATTTATTCTTTTATAGTGGTTATAAACTGCAACAGATAGTGCCTTCTTAGCACCATCTTGACCAATTACATATTGGTCTAAATATGATTTTATTTCTGCAGGCTTTGGAAGACTTGAAGAATCAAATTGTACACTTTCCTCAAATTCATCTGCTATAATTTCTGAGCAAAGTTCAATACATTCATCACAAATGTATACTCCTGGACCTGCAATTAGTCTCTTTACTTGATCCTGATTTTTACCGCAGAAGGAGCACCTTAACTGCTTTTTATCTTCATATTTGGCCATTTACTACACCTCGCTAAAGATTAAAATAAGGATAACTATTCCTTATCTTTAATCACTTCATTTTTTCTTATAACCTTATCTATCAACCCATATTGTTCAGCTTCATCTGCAGCCATGAAGTAATCTCTTTCAACATCATTATTAATTTTTTCTAATGGCTGACCTGTATTTTCACTTAAAATCTTGTTTAAATTTTCTTTAATCTTTAATATTCTTCTTGCATGTATATCAATATCAGTTGCTTGACCTTGGAATCCTCCAAGAGGTTGATGTATCATTATCTCAGCATTTGGTAGCGCATATCTTTTTCCTTTTGCACCTGATGAGAGTAAAAATGCACCCATAGATGCTGCCATCCCTATACAAATTGTAGATACATCTGGTTTAATATACTGCATTGTATCATAGATAGCCATTCCAGAAGTTATTGAACCTCCTGGGCTATTTATGTATAAATAAATATCTTTATCTGGATCCTCACTCTCTAAAAATAAAAGCTGAGCAACTACTAAATTTGCAGAAACATCGTTTACTTCTCCGTTAAGCATTATTATTCTATCTTTTAACAGCCTGGAAAAAATATCATAACTTCTTTCTCCTCGGTTTGTTTGTTCAACTACAATTGGAACTAAACTCATAAATAACCCTCCTTATAATTAAATATCATAATTATAATATATCCTAATTTACTAAAGTAATTATACTTCAATTATATAAAATTTTTCTTAGTTTGTTAATTAATATATTTAAAATAATTGCCAGAATTTCTTCTGGCAATTACAAAATACATGCTATTCTATTACTTTAGTGTTTTCAACTAAAAATTTAACTGTGTTTTCAGTTACAACTTCAGTTCTAATTATTGACTCTTGAGCTTTTAATATAAGCTCAGCCATTTTCTCACTATCATCAGCAGAACTATACATCTTAGCGATTTCAGCAGCCTTAGTCTTTAGCTCTTCTTCAGTAGCATCTATATTTTCAACCTTTGCAATCTTTTCAAGAACTAAATCAGTCTTAACTTTTATCTCTGCTCTTTCTTTCATGAAAGTTTTCATCTTATCTTCGCTGCTTCCAGTAAATTCATAGTATTGAGCAAGATTTAAGCCTTGGTATGATAATCTATTTTCAAGATCCTTAACCATTGCCTCAACTTCTTTATTTATCATTACTTCAGGAACTTCAACTTTAGCATTATTAACTACTAAGTTAATTACTGCTTCTTCAAATTCTCTTTTAGCTCTTACATCATTTGATTCTTGAGCTTTCTTTTTTATATCTTCCTTAACTTCTTCTATTGTATCAAATTCTGAAACTTCCTTTGCAAACTCGTCATCTAATACTGGAAGTTCTTTAACCTTTATTTCTTTTACAGTTACTTCAAATGTAGCTGGCTTTCCATTGAATTCTTCTCTACCATAATTTTCTGGGAATGTTACATTTATTTCTTTCTTGTCACCAACTGCAGCTCCTACTAATTGGTCTTCAAAATTATCAATGAATGAACCTGATCCTATTTCAAGTGAATAGTCAGTACCTTCTCCACCTTCAAAAGCAACACCATCTATGTATCCTTTAAAATCTATAACAGCTATATTACCATTTTCAACAGTTCCTTCTGTCTTAGTTTCTACTCTAGCATTTTTTTCTTGCATACTCTTTAATTGCTTCTCAACTTCTTCTTCTGACACTTCGTATGCTACTTTCTTCGCTTCTACAGCCTTGTATTTTCCAAGCTCAACTTCAGGGTAAACAGTTACTTTAGCAGTATATACTAAATCTTTGCCTTCGCCTACTTCTATAACGTCTATTTCTGGATAATCTACAGGTCTTATATCATTATCCTTTAAAGCCACTGGATATGTTTCATCAATTACAAAGTTTACAGCATCTTCCAATAGAACTCCAACTCCATAGTACTGCTTAACCATATTCATTGGAACCTTTCCTTTTCTAAATCCTGGAACACTGAACTTACTTACATTTTTTTTATATGCTTTGTTTAAAGCATTATTAAATTTTTCTGCTTCAACTTTAACTTCAAATTTAACAACATTTGTTTCTATTTTCTCCATTTTAACTTCCATTGTATTATTCCTCCTAAATTAGCGTTAAATTCTAATGGTTTATAGACTAGGATATTATAACACATAGTTTCTTTTATTTTCAAATGTTTATTTATATAAATAACTAAAAGCACCATTGACTTATCAAGGGTTACACTTTTATGTTTTCTTGGAATATTTTATCAAGATGCCGTTTAGAACTTTTTATTTCATCATAATTTTTATAATTTTCACTATACACTTCAATTATTGCCACATCATCATAATTATTATCATATAATTTATTTAAGATTTTTTTATAATCAACTTCCCCTTTTCCTGGCAAAAGGCAAAATTGCTCTTTATTTCTATCATTTATATGAAAATTACAGATTTTATCTCCCATGATATCAATATAGCTTATCGGTGAAATACCTGCTTTATAAGCCTGCTTCAGATCTATAGTATAATATAAAGGATACTTTATTTCGTTGTTTAAAAATTTTAAAAAATCTAAGTTTGAAGACATACACCATGACACATTTTCTTGTGCTAGTTTAATTCCATACTCTGAAGAAATATATGCTAGATTATTATATATTTCTCTTATTAGGTCATAATTTATATATTTCATATCTACAGCTCTCATACCATGAAATGTGTAGATATCTGAGCCCAATAATTTTATTGCTTTACATACCTTAGTAAAAACTTTAAACATATCTTCTCTTCTTCTTTTATAAGCATCAAAAAGAAAGGGTTCAAACATAGAACTATACACATGAACTGAGTGTACTGAAAAAGAGTACTTCTCTTTTTCCTCTGTTAACTTTTTAACAAAATCTTCCTCATACTCACTTAAGGTATTTAAAAAGATTTCTCCACAATTAAATCCCATTTCTTTCATTAATTTTATACTATCTTCTGTATTAATATGAGGGTAAAAGTTAGCTGAAGAAATTCCTACTTTCATTTTTTATCTCCTATTGTATTAAAGTTGCATTAGGAGTCAATATTTTTTTATTACCATCAATTTCAACTTCTAATCCATTATCAGTTAAGTTACCAATCTTAATATTACTACCTTTAACATTCCATAACGTTGTATGAACTCCAGTATTAATATCTATACTCCACATATAAGTAAGTAGTTGGTTTTTCCCAAAATACGGAAGTTGGCTTAAATAAACTACATGAGTATCATCAATAAATTTAGCATTTTTTGACCAAGTATATCCTGGATAATCATTTAGCATTGTCTCTCTTACAATAACCTCTTTATTCTTAGTAGTATATGAAGGATAGGTTATATTCTTTTGGGTTCCCCTAGTGTCGACAAACTTTATCTGTTGAGTCCCACCGTCATTTATTATCAAAAAATCTTTGTTAGGACTTATGTCAAAAGTTGTTCCCTCTTCTATTGGAATTAATGCCTTAAACTTTCTCTTACCAGATTCCTCATCGTATATAGCTCTTGCAATATTACCAGATGATAGAGTAACTTCAATATATTTTTCTTCATTATCTTCATCTTTGTTTTCGTTTTCTCCTGCTGTATTTTCTTGAGATACTTCTTTACTTTCTTGTGATATATTTTTATTCTCCTGCACTTGATTTGTTCCATTATCCTGTATAGCTGTATCACTCAACACATTATCTTTATTTTTGTTATTAAGCGTTGTTTCTACTTTCTGCCTAATATTTGTTAAAGAAAAAAATTTAAAATTAAGCGTAGTAATTACTCCACTCATACACAATATTATTAGTAAAATTACTAAAATTCTTTTTTTTCTTTTTTTCATTCTTTTTTCATATTCTTTACTAAAAATACTAGGTTTACCCAATATAACTCCCTCCTAGCCTAATTGTTGTAATAACCATATATATTATACCTTATAAAAAAGGAAATTAATAATAATTTTTGTAAAAAACATTGTTTTAATGTATAATATCTATAACTTTAGCATATTACATAATTTATGTTTAAAATATTCCATAAATATGTTATACATACGAAAGAGTAATATTCATAAATCACTATATAAATAAAAATTTATTTAATTAAACATTTATGTTTTAAGAATATAATTGGAGGTCATCATGGCAAAACTGTACATTCTTGGCACTGGAAATGCAATGGTTACGAATTGTTATAACACTTGTTTTACTATTTCAAATGATGAAGGTGAACATTTTTTAATTGATACAGGAGGAGGTAACACTCTTCTATCAAACCTTGAAAAACTTAATATACCGATTTCTAAAATAAATAATCTATTTATATCTCATACACATAATGATCATATAAATGGAATAAGCTGGATAGTAAGAGCCATTGCTCAAGCTATGATTAATAATAAATATGATGGCAACTTTACAATTTATGGTCATGAAGATGTATTAAAAGTAGGAAAAACTCTATGCAATTTGGTTTTACAGGATAAATTCACAAAGTTATTTAATGAAAGAATACTTTTTGTTCCTATTAAAGATGGAGAAAGAAAAAATATTTTAGATTTTGATATAACCTTTTTTGATATACACAGTGAAAAATTGTTACAGTATGGTTTTAGGTTAACTACCAAAGAAGGTATAGTGCTTTCATTTATAGGGGATGAACCTTATAAAGAAGTTTTAAATAACTACTGCACTGGTAGTGATTATTTAATTCATGAAGCTTTCTGTCTATATGAAGAAAGAGATTTTTTTAATCCTTATGAAAAACATCATACTACTGTTAAAGAAGCATGTGAAAATAGTACTCTATTAGAAAATAAAAATTTAATATTAATTCACACAGAAGATAAAAACATTAGAAATAGAAAAGAATACTATACTGCAGAGGCAAGATATTTCTATCAAGGAAATATTATTGTCCCCGATGACTTAGATGTAATTGATTTAGTTCCACTAGAAAATTAACAGTTAATAAAAACTTTGAGAGGTAGCTTATTAAAAATCAAGCTACCTTAAGTATTTTCTACCAATTCATTTTTTAACTTATAAAAATTATCTGCATTTCTAAGCCCGCCAATTCTTTAACTTGTTTATTAAAATTGTTACTTTCTACCACAGCACCCTTTACTTGAAGAACATCCACATCCATGTTCATCTTTTGTTTTACAACACCTATTTTCCCCTTTTGTTTTGCAACATCCAACTTTTAATCCTAGCTCTTCCATCTCCTCTATAGTAAGATTTACTACATTTTCGCTATACTCCTCATAATCTGGAGTTTCTTTAAGAAAAGACTTTTTTTCTATCTTAATCACCATAACACCCCTCTCCTTATTCTACTTTCTTGCTCTAACTACTAAAGCATATGAGTTTAAATTATATGATGCCTTATTAAATCCTCCAAATATATCTATTTTCTTAAAACCAGCTTTTACAAACATATTATACATTTCATCTTTTAGTAATGGAATAAGTGTAATAACATTATCTTCTTCTATAGTCTCTCTACTTCCATTTTCATTTACAATAATTTTAGTTTTGAAATATATCTCTTCTTTAGATGGTGAATATTCATACTTTCTTATAAACTTTACTCCTTCTTCTTTTCTGTCAATTAAAGGCAGTTCTGTTATACCATGTTCTATTATCCTGTCGTAATTAATTATTTGAATAATTAAAGTACCATCTTCCTTAAGCATTTCATAATAATCTTTTATTACAGTTTCAATTTGTTCTTTACATTCTAAGTGTACTATTGAATTTCCTATACAGAAAATTATATTAAAACTTTCTTCACCAAATCGCTCTTTAAGATCTATCATATTTTCTTGAAGAAATTCTATATTAAAATTACCCCTCTTAGCCTTAGCCTTTGCCTTTTCTATCATTGTGGAATCTAAATCCACACCTATAACATTGGCTCCTTTTTTACTGAGTGAAATAGAATAAATTCCAGTACCACAAGCTACATCTAAAACTTTATCTCCCTTCTGTAAGCTTTCTAATAAAAACTCAGTAGTTTTTTCCTCTTGTTTAAAAACAACATCATAGTATTTACTTAAGGTATTATAAAAACTCATAATAACCTCCTTTTTATAGTAGTTTAACCATATTGTATATTAATATTTAACGTCTAACCCCCACCTTAGAGATTGTAGAATGCCACGCTTTGGTAAGGTTCAAATTGAAAATATATGTAACATTTTATAATTGAGTTATAATAATGTTAGTAACCTTTGAAAGGAGAGATTTAAGTGAGTATACATTTAGAAGCTAAAAAAGGACAAATTGCAGAAACTGTGCTTCTTCCTGGTGATCCCCTTAGAGCAAAATTTATAGCAGAAAACTTTCTTGAGAATGTCGAGTGTCACAATGAAGTGAGAGGAATGTTGGGCTTTACTGGAACCTATAAAGGAAAGAAAATTTCTGTTCAAGGTACAGGAATGGGTATTCCTTCTATTTCTATATACGTTAATGAGCTCATAACAGAATACAATGTTAAAAACTTAATTAGAATAGGTACCGCTGGCGCAATGCATGAGAGTATAAAAGTAAGAGATCTAATACTAGCAATGAGTACTTCTACAGATTCTAATATAAATAAAATAAGATTTAGTGGAAAAGATTATGCTCCAACAGCTTCTTTTAACTTATTAAAAACTGCGTATGATGTAGCGGTAGAAAAGGGAATAACTCCACAAGTAGGTAATGTTTTTACTTCAGATACCTTCTACAATGACGATCCAAACACTTGGATGTTGTGGGCAAAATTTGGTTGTTTAGCGATTGAAATGGAAACTGCTGCACTTTACACTTTAGCAGCAAAATACGAAGTAAATGCTCTTTCTATTCTAACAATAAGTGACCATCTGATTTCTGGTGAACTAACTACTGCTGACGAAAGGCAAACAACCTTTACCAAGATGATGGAAATTGCTTTAGATGTATCTTTAAAACTCTAATATATAACAAAAAGTAGCTTTTAGAGCTACTTTTTGTTATTATAGATAAATTAGATAAATTTAATATTTTTTTATTAAATATAATTCATTGGATTTACTGGATTTCCATTTATTCTAACCTCGAAGTGAAGATGTGGTCCAGTACTCCAACCTGTTGAACCTACATATGCAACAGTTTGTCCTTGCGTTACCTGTTGCCCAACGGAAGCAACATTCTGACTTGCATGTGCATATAAAGTTTGATAACCATTACCATGATCAATTATTATCATATTTCCATATGCTGTATTAAATTCAGCTCTTACAACAACTCCACTCTTTGCAGCTTTAATAGAAGAACCATAAGGAGCTCCTAAATCTACTCCCGTATGGAATCCTGATTTCTTAGTAACCGGATGTATCCTAGGACCAAAAGGACATGTTACAGCACCTGCTGAAGGTCTAATGAAACCACTTTCACTGACAACTGTTTGTCCACCATCATTTGATTTAGAACTAGAATTAGAATTAGAGTTAGAGTTATTACTAGAATTTATTTGTTTAAACATATCATTAATTTGATTTTGTAGATCATCATTATATGAACCTAAATCACCAATTTGTTCTTTAAGTTCTTTTTCCTTTGCATTTAAGCCACCAATAATAACAGTTTTCTTAGATTCTAAAGCTTCTAGTTCAGCTATCTGTATCTTGTGTTTATCCCTTTCTTCAAGCAATTGCTTAGTAGTAACTTTTAATTTATTTTGTTCATCTACTACTTGTTGTTTCTGCGTATCTAGACTCTTTTTTTGTTCATTTAATTGCTTCTGCTTATTATTAAGTTCGTCTTGAATCTTTTGAACTTCATTTATAAGTTCGTTATCCTTTTCAACTATCTTTGCTATATTAGCCACCTTAGTTATAAAATCAGTAATATCATTACTCTCTAATATAACAGAAATAAATTGCTCTCCTATATTATTTTTATATGCAGTTCTAAGTCTTCTTCCAAGTAATTCTTTCTTTTCCTTTTCTTCTTGCTGCTTTTCCTTAATTTCATCTTCTGTAAGCCTTATTTGATTAGTTACTTTATTAATTTGGTCTTGCACTTGAGTTATTTTACTTTGTAAGCTATTAATCTGAGTTTGATAATTATCTATTTTACTCTGTGAATCCTTAACAACATTACTTTTTTGATCTAATTGTTCTTGTATTTTGTCAAGCTCGTCCTTCTGATTTTCTTTTTCTTTACTAATTTGCTGTTGCTTATCCTTTAAATCATCAATTTTTTCATTATTGGAGTTTATTTGATTTTGCAAAGATTCCTTTGAGATAGCATTAGCTTGTACATAATTTCCAGAGAATAATGCAAAACAAAGTAATAATGAAAAAACTTTCTTTTTTATCATAATTTTCTCCTATTCCTTACTTTTTCTTATCTTTCTTATTATACAACAATATAACCTTATATTTCATCACATTTTCTAATATGTAACATTTTTTTTACATTTAATAAAACCATATTATACTATAATAAAAGATTTATTGTCACTTTATGATATGAATCCATGGTCGGGATTACAGGATTTGAGTTCGAACCGTACGCACTTCTACTGTACTAAATCCCGACACATTCTTTCATGGAAATACTAATCCATATTAAATCAGTTATTTATAACATAGACTTTATTTCTAATAAATTCTTCATAGGTCATATTGAATGTATATCTATCTAGAACAGATATTCCATTTTCTTTGAGCTTTAAAAAAGTATTTTTTTCTTCTTCATTAGTTAAATGTGTAGTTATTATTAACATGTTCTCTATGGATTTAATATATTTTAATCCGTTTATTTTATAAATCCAGTTTTCATCTAGTTCCTCTCTTCTAAAACAATAAACAAAGTATATCTTTTCTTGTAAGGTACATTTAAAATTGTCTTCGCCTACTTTCTCAATCTCTTTATAACCTTTACTTTTAACATATTCCATGCACCATTCTGTAAATTCACACTTTGTAAGATTATCCAACTCTGAAGCCAAGGTATTTTCACTTACTCTATCTTTTATAAAAAGAATAAAATAAATAACTTTCTTTATAAGACTAAAAACTTGAAAACTACATAAAATAACAAATATGCCAATAATTGTTCGTGTAAACATAAAATCCTCCTAACCCCAAATAAGTTTTTTTTCATTTATTATTCTTAGCTCTCTAACCAATTCAGCACCGTTCCAAAGTATTAACTCGATTCCACTATGTTTAGCCAATTCTATAATGTCAAAGCATTCTTTTTCAAATTCACCAGTAGTAGCATATATCCCGCTATTCATACCTAACAATTTCATCTTTCCTAAGAAAGATAGAACCTCTATTTTCGTTATTGGTTTAAAATCATCATTATTAGATCTTGCATAAACAAAAACTCCACCACTATCTTTGTAACATATTAAATGATTATCACCATCATTAATTACCGGATTCTTATATCCTTTTTCTTCAAGAAGCATAAAAATATATACAATAAATTTTTCTTCAGTAATACTTTTTAAATACTTAATACTAATCATAAATGTTTTTGTAAGTTTATTTTTTATAGATTTTGTAGCAAACTCAATAAGCACTTGTACAATTCTGTTAATTAACATAAGTAAAATTAACATACCAATAACTAACTTTATTTGCTGAAAAAATGTCATAATTACCACCTCTTCTAATATATTGACATTTTATTTAAACTTAATACAAACTTACATAGAAATAATTCTTAATAGAGATAAACAAACTTATTAACACTAATACTTATCTTTTACTAGTTAACTACTTATTTCATAAATTTTAACATAAACTTAAGCTATTCATAATAAATTCTTAATTTTATTTCAGTATTATATATTTATCACAAAAATAAACCTTTATATATAATTTTTTCTATTTACTATACCAAAAACTATTTTATTTAACTCAAAAAGCTATGCTTATATAAGCATAGCCCCTTTTTTTATTTACTAATTAAAAATAGGTAAACCACTTTATTTTTTAGCACATGAAATATTACTTTACAAGAACCATGGCTGAAATTGCATTAATTTTTACGAAAGATCCATCTATATCATAAAGCTTTTTGCATCCTGAATTATAACTATCTACTACTACACTCCAACCTGATTCCGGTAATTTCATCTCTATATCTGTCTTATTAGCATTATATATAACAATTATTTTTCTCCAAGAGTCTCCATTTGCATTTTCTTTTATAACAAATCCTACCACATTCTTTTGCGGTATTTCTAAAAATTCAAGATGTTTTCGGATATCTTCAGCCTTATGCATTCTAAAAGCTGGATGCTCCTTTCGTAATTTTATTAAACCTTTATAATATTCAAAAACATGATAATATTTTTCCTTTCTGCTCCAATCAATCATATTTATATTATCTGGAGACTTATAACTATTATGATCTCCACCCTTTGTTCTTAAAAATTCTTCTCCTGAATGTAAGAACGAAATTCCCTGAGAGGTTAGAACTATGGCATTACTTAGCTTATCCATTCTTATTAAGGCGTCTTCACACTCACATTTGTAAGTCGCTAAAATCTTATCCCAAAGAGTTAGATTGTCATGTGCAGAAACATAAGTTATAGTTTGTATAGGTTCATTAGCCCAGGGCATATCTGAATAAATAATCTTTGAATAGTCTATCTGAGGATGTCTAGTAGATGCCACTACACCAAACTTAATAGTTTCTTCAAGGTTTTCCTCCCCGTTTACAAAGCCCCCCATTTTGTCTATAAATACATCACCCTTAACACCATCTCTTATATCGTTGCTAAAAACAGCTATCCTAGAATTCATCATAAATATATTTTTCTTTAAAGCACTTTCTTCATCTTTTAAAGCTGAAGGTCCGCCTTTCCAACCTTCTCCGTAAATAATTATTCTAGAATCTATCTCATCTAAGGCTTTTCTTATTTCATTCATAGTTTTAATATCATGAACTCCCATAAGATCAAATCTAAATCCGTCTATATGATATTCCTTAGTCCAATAAACCACTGAATCTATTATATACTTCCTAACCATAGGCCTCTCTGAGGCTGTTTCATTGCCACATCCTGAACCATTGGAAAAGTTTTCATTATCAAATTGCCGATAATAATACCCTGGTACAATTAAATTAAACCATGATTCTTTCAAAAGAGCAGTATGATTATAAACTACGTCCATTATTACTCCTATACCATTATCATGAAAAGCTTTGATCATCTTCTTGAATTCTTTTATTCTCACAGTACCATCATAAGGATTTGTAGAGTATGAACCTTCTGGTACATTATAATTCAGTGGATCATATCCCCAGTTATATTGTGGTTCATCTAACCTAGTTTCATCTACTGTAGCAAAATCAAAAACGGGCATTAAATGAACATGGGTTACTCCTAAATCCTTAAGATGAGAAATAGCTGTTTTTACACCTGCTGGTGTTGTGGTATTCTCTTCTGTAAGCCCTAAAAACTTACCTTTATTTTTTACTCCTGAATTTTCACTAATAGTCATATCTCTAATATGCATTTCATAGATAATGGCGTCCGTTGAATACGAAGGCAATATCCTTTTATCATCTTCCCAACCTTCTATATTAGTTTTAGAAAGATCAACCACCATTCCTCTCATACCATTAACTCCAACTGCCTTTGCATACGGATCCACGGCTTCATTTATTATATTTTCAAATCTTACCCTATAGGTATAGAATAAGTTTTCTATGTCTTCTTTGACCTCTACTTCCCAAACCCCTTTTTCCTTCTTACTACACTCTAAAACTTTAAACGGCTCTCCTTTTTCTCCATTATCAAAAAGACATAATTTTACTTCATCAGCAGTCGGTGCCCAAAGCTTAAATATAGTATTTTTTTTAGAATAATTAACACCTAAATCACTTTTTTCATAAATAGGTAACCTGGCATAGTCCTCTTTTGAAAGCATCTTAACCATAGTCCCACATCCTACTCCTGATTTTTAAAGTTTATGTATTTTATAATCTTTCCTTAGTAATATGCTATGCAATTGTAATAAGCAACAAGGTGGCTTGTTAATGTAAAATCAATACAAGCCTCCTCTTATTACTATTATTATTCATAATATTTCAAATTTGTGAAACATATTATCTTTACTCTAATATATCAATTAACCATTTACCACAGCTTAAACATTTATAAATTCTTATTACAAAAAGCTCAAGTTGATTGTTCTTATCTTTTATTCCCTCAAGTTCATCTTGTAGGAAAAATTCATCTTCCTGATTTACATATCCAACTATCTCTGAAAAAAGATTCATCTTTGTCTTCTCACAACAATCATTTGGATCAACACATTGAATCTCTTCTAAATGCAACTTATTTTCAACATCTTGTATTATAGTAATTAAATCACTATACTCATTTATGTTATCCTGAAAATCCTCTGAATAAAATACTACTCCTGATATGCTAAAAAGTTTATTCAATTAATTCACTCCTTTGTTATGTGTAACTACTTTCAATTTATTGTTATTTTTAGCTTGATAAAAATAAGGGTTTTACAATCAATAACTAAAGCTTCTTCAAACATAATAAATATTTATTTGAAAACTTTATCCTTATTGTAGTATTAAATAAACAAATAATCAACAATTGAGTAGTCTCAGTATTTATTCTAAACTAAAAACTTACTACATATAATTTACAATTGTGATTTTTTGCAAAATTAGTTCATTTAGAAATCAGTTCTTTTTTTAGCTTGGCTAATATTTCATTACGAAACTGTAGACATTTTGAATATTTAATATTCTTTTCTTTAGAGTACTGGGTAAGCCCTCCACTTTTTTCTCTATAAACATAGTAAATTAACTCTTTTTCCTCAGCAGTTAATATATTAATAACTTTTCTAAGCTTGTTAACCATAAGGTTTTCTATACAGCAATTCTCGAGATCAAAATCTGAGGAAATCATCTCAATATACTCTATTCCCTCTTCATTAGCATTATTTAAACTCCCCTCACCATTCCTCTTAGCAGCTTTTCTAATTTCATAATAAAAATTCTTAGTTATAGCCCACTTCACATAAGCTGTAAAGTTAACCTTTCTATTTATATCAAAACTTTTTATAGCTTTTATTATAGATAGATACCCAAACTGCCTTAAATCTTCCTCATCAAAACCAGCAATATAATAACTTAATGAAAGTTTATAAACAAGTGGAGTAAATTTTATTATAATATCCTCCTGTGCAGCTTTATCTCCATCTTTTGCTTTAATTATTAATTCATTAATCATCTTTACCCCTCCCATTTTATATCTGCTTGTAATTTTGTAAAACATATGTTCTGTGATAATAACCCCTCCTATACTTATATATGCAAAATAAATAATTGTTAAAAAATGTCTTCATATATTAGACGAAATAAACCCCAAAAGGTTGCAAAAAAATAAAAAAATTTTTAAAAAATAAAAGATCTGGTTCGTTATGAAACAGATCTTTTAATATGTTTTATTTTTGTAATCGTAAATTTATTTAAGTTTATAGCTTCTATAAGTTACCCATATTCGTTTATTCTTCTCCCAAATTAAAATAGATATATTATCAAAATAACAATTAAATGAATAAGGATATCTTTTTACATAATTCCAAATATCATTATATTTCTCTCTTATTCGTTTTGATACTACTGTGCAATGAAACTTTCTTCCCTTACCCTCATTTTTACTCCAGGTGAGACCATTAATCGTATCAAGTAGTTCTATATATTCATCATGTATCTTAATTGCTTCTTCTGAGGGAATTATATCCATAAAAATAACATCTTCTCTAAAATGTCCGTATCCTTCTAACTTTATTGTTGATTTTAAATGTTGACTACAAAAACTATTTGTTAGTTCTTCAATTTCACTAACATCTTCTATTTCAAACGGAGCTTTTATAGTAAAATGTCCTGGTAGTCTTTGAGGCATAACCTTGAACTTATCACACACAGTATTAACTAATTGCTCATGAAACTTTAAAGCTTCTCCATTTATAAGACAAACTATAACGTAACGTTCCATTCTTAACACCTCTTTGATTAAAAATAAGATATGCTCATCTTTTAATACTTTTTCTAAATTTGAGCCAGATTTCACTTACTGAAACACATTAAACTATGATATAATTTTTTACGAAAAAGGAGGGATTTTTTATGTACTTTGATACTCATGTTCATACATCCTTTTCTTCAGACAGCAAAATGAATATAAAGGAAGCCCTAAAAAAAACTAAACACTTAGGATTAGGTTTACTAACTACAGAACACCTTGATTATGAATACCCTGATGAGAATCTGTTCCGTGTTGATATATCATCTTACATAGAAGCCTATACTCAATATAGAAGTGAAAATTACTTTATAGGTCTTGAGATGGGACTTAGTGAATCTTGCTTTAATGAAAATGTAGAAACTGCTGAGAATTATACTAAACTAGATTACATAATAGGTTCAATTCATGCTGTTGAAGGAAAAGATATCTATGCAGAATTTTTTGCCTTTGAAAAAGATAAAAAACAATCTTATGAAAAATATTTAAAAGCTATGCTGTCAAATATAAAACTATATGATTGTTTTCATTCCTTAGGACATATAGATTATATTTGTCGTTATGCACCCTTTGAGGATAAAGAACTTTATTATAATGATTTTCCTGATTACTTTGATGAAGTTTTTAAAGCATTAATAAAAAAAGATATAGTTCTAGAGCTTAACACCCGAAGGTTACATGACAAAATGGCTTTTGACAGTATGATAACTATATATTCAAGATATAAGGAACTAGGTGGAAAATATATTACCATTGGTTCTGATGCCCATAAACCTGAGGATATAGGAATAAACTTTGAACAAGCAAAATTCATAGCTGAAAAACTCTCTTTAAAACCAGTTTATTTTATTAAAGGTAAAATAGAATATATGTAAAAACTAAACCTATATCCTAATAATTTAAGATATAGGTTTAGTTTATCCATTATAACGATATTAATTTTTAATTATCTATAAGATTAATATAATAATACATTTTATTTATAGCATTCATAAAAGCTTTTGCACTAGCTTCAACAACATCTGTACTTATTCCTTTGGCAGAAAACACCCTATTATCCTTTTCTATCTTAACAGTAACTTCTCCTAAAGCATCCTTCCCACTACCTATTGCATCTAAGAAATAATCTTTTAAATTAACACTTATACCTGTAGCTTTTTCAATAGCTTTAAAGGTAGCATCTACAGGTCCATCCCCACAAGCAGCTTCATCAATAGTAATTTGCTTAGTACGAACTTTAACCGTTGAAGTAGAAATTATGCTATTCCCACTGGTAACCTGAAGATATTCAAGCTTAAATGTTTGTGGCACTTGAAACATTTCTTCATTAACTAAAGCTTCTATGTCTTCATCAGAAATAGCGTTTTTCTTATCTGCTAGAGCCTTAAATTTTCCATAAGCTTCATTTATCTTGCTTATTTCCATATTATCATAGCCAAGCTCTTTTAAACGCTGTTCAAAATCATGTCTATCTGAATATTTACTAAGAATTATCGAATCCTTCTTCAAACCTATAGATTCTGAAGTCATAATCTCATAAGTTTCCTTATAATTTATAACCTCCTCCTTATGAATACTTAACTCTTGAGCAAAAGCATTTGTTCCTACAATAGCCTTATTACTTTGAACTTTCACACCCGTTAGATGACTTACCATATTACTGGTTCTTGCTATATGTTCGGTAGCAATATCTGTATGACATTTAAAATGATCACCACGAGTTTTAAGCGTCATAACTATTTCTTCTAGTGCAGCATTACCAGCTCTTTCTCCTAAACCATTTATTGAACATTCTACCTGTTGAGCTCCATTTTCAATTGCCGCTAAGGAATTAGCTACTGCCAATCCCAAATCATTGTGACAATGAACACTTAAAATTGCTTTTTCTATATTAGGTACATTTTCTTTAATCTTCTTAATAAACGCTCCAAATTCTCCAGGTGTCGAATATCCTACAGTGTCAGGTATATTTACTACATCTGCTCCTGCATCTATAACTGCTTCAAGTACCTTATATAAAAAATCCGGTCTGGTTCTTGTTGCATCCTCAGGAGAAAATTCAACACTTGTACATAAATCTTTAGCATACTTAACCATATTATAAGCTGTTTCTAACACTACTTTAGGCTTCATTTTTAAATTATTCCTCATATGAATATCTGACGTAGCTATAAAAACATGTATTCTAGGATTTTCAGCATATTTAACAGCTTTCCAAGCTGCTTCTATATCCTCTTTCGTAGCTCTAGCTAAGGCTACAATAACGGGCCCTTTAACGTTTTGAGCAATGGATTTTACTGAATTAAAGTCACCCTTAGAAGCAAATGGAAAACCTGCCTCAATAATATCTACACCTAGTATTTTAAGCTGCTTTGCAATCTCTAATTTTTCACTTATATTTAAACTCACCCCTGGGGTTTGTTCTCCGTCTCTTAAAGTAGTATCAAATATATATATTCTTTTTGTCATGATTATGCCTCCTAAATAATAACACACTATAATGCAATACTATTTAATTATATATAAATATTTATAATTTTTCATTCGACAATTAAAAATATTCTAATATTTAGAGTGAAAAAATAGCACTCTATGAAATTATTCTTACCTATTGGAAAATACTTATAAATAGATATGATATTATAAAAATAGAATAAGTCTCTCCTACTAGTATGGTAAATTGTTTAACCCATTATTAATATCAAAGTACAGTAACCTTACTACACATTGTATGTTCATTAAAATAAATCAATTATATCTCTAACATTTATATTTTAATCAGTTTGTACAAATACCCAAATCAAGCTAAAACTAAACTGACACGGAACCTACTCAGTTTTAGTCTTATTTCATTTTATAAAGTGTTTCCAAATAAAAAAAACTATAAAAGTTATAAAAACTAATATAGCTTTAATTTTAGATTAAAATTTTTTTTATTTTTATATTAAAATGTATGTATTATTTTTCTCTTTAGCAAAATTTGTATTAAGATTGCTGATATTATTCCGCCTATTATCCCAGTTATAAGCTGAGGAACTCCCATAGATATAACTAACTTATCTAAATATTTTTCTGGAATATTTAATTTAAATAAGTGTACTAAATTAGATGATGCAAAAGATAAAAATATAAACTTAGCAAATGAACCACTGATAATTGATATATATATTCCAAACTTGTATTTTTTTAGACCTCCAAAAAATATAACATATATAGCATTACCTATAGCTATGAACGGAATAAATGGTGCCAGCGGAGTAAGAAGTTGTCCTACAAACCAAGCTAATACCGGTGTTAAAATCCCTGTTAATACTCCCCACTTTGTATCACATATATACACTGTTAGAATTAAAACTGCATTAACTACAGGTCCAACAAGAAATTGATTTATTTGAGGAATATTTCTACCTAAAATCTGAAATATTATTGCAATTGCTAGAAAAAGAGAAGCTTTTACAGCTTTGTTTATACTTGTATTTTCCATTTTATTTCCCCCCATAAGATACATCCAGTCTATAATTTTCTTATTTAATAAAACACTTCATTTTTTATTTTTAATTAGCTTTATAAAATAATATGCAATAATAACAAATCCAATTACCTCCGAAAACCAATAATTTAGATCTGAAATAAGTAAAAATATGATCCTGTCTACCTCTAAAACCGCATTAATGCTTTATATTTTATCACTATATTAATAATAAATCCATATTAATACATAAGGAATGCTGGCAAGATATCCTTACCAGCAGACTGACAAAATTAAAACTTTTAATCCATATTACTATTCTATTTGTTCAAATCAATAGTTATTCCATTATACAGCGTGAGTAAACTGACTGTTATAAAGTTCTGCATAGAAACCGCCTTTTTCAAGAAGTTCCTTATGACTCCCCTGTTCAACAATATCTCCGTGATTCATAACAAGTATTAAATCAGCATCACGAATTGTAGATAATCTATGAGCTATAACAAAACTTGTTCTTCCTTTCATAAGGTTGGTCATAGCCTTTTGTATATAAACCTCTGTTCTTGTGTCAACACTGCTTGTAGCTTCATCAAGAATTAAGATTGAAGGATCTGCAAGTATTGCACGAGCAATAGTTATAAGCTGCTTTTGTCCTTGTGATATGTTTGAAGATTCCTCATTCAGCATCATATTATAACCATCTGGTAAAGTATGCACAAAACTATCAACATGCGCTGCCTTTGCTGCAGCAATAACCTCTTCATCAGTTGCATCAAGACGGCCATATCGAATATTTTCCATAATAGAATCATTATAAAGCCAAGTATCTTGTAAAACCATACCGAACATTGAACGTAAATCACTACGAGTAAATCCTCTTATATCATTATCATCAATCATGATTGTACCCTGGTTTACATCGTAGAAACGCATTAAGAGTTTAACCATGGTAGTTTTACCTGCCCCAGTAGGACCAACAATTGCAACCTTTTGTCCTGTTTTAATAGAAGCTGAAAAGTCATTTACAATTATTTTATCAGGTTTATATCCAAAGTGAACATTCTTAAATTCAACCTTCCCCTCAACTCTTTCAAGTTTCACAGGATTAGAAGCTTCAATGACTTCCTCTTCCTCTGCTAAAAACTCAAATACACGTTCTGCTGAAGCAGCAGTTTGTTGTAGTATATTAGATATATTAGCAAGCTGTGAAATCGGCTGTGTAAAAGAACGTACATATTGAATAAAGGCCTGAATATCACCAACTTCAATAGTTTTTTTAGCGGCAAGCCATCCTCCTAAAATACATACTGCCACATAGCCTAAATTACCTACAAAGAACATCACAGGCATCATAATACTTGTTAAAAACTGTGACTTCCATGCCACACCAAAAAGTTTATTGTTCAGTTCATCAAACTGATTAACACTCTTTTTCTCACCGTTAAAGGCTTTCATTACAATATGGCCTCCATACATCTCTTCCACATGGCCATTTAGGTGTCCTAAATAATCCTGCTGCTCTTTAAAGTATTTCTGAGATTTCTTTGCTATAAATATGATAAACATCATGGACACAGGCAGCATACACAGTGCAACCAGAGTCATCAATCCGCTTATGCTGACCATCATAACTAAAACACCGATTACAGTTGTAACTGATGTAATGATTTGACCTAAGCTTTGGTTAAGTGTCTGGCTAAGAGTATCAACGTCATTAGTAACACGTGATAATACCTCACCGTGATTTGTGCCATCAAAATACCTAAGTGGCATACGGTTAATCTTTTCTGAAATCTCCTTTCGTAAGTTATAACTTACTTTCATTGATACACCAGACATTATCCAACCTTGAATGTAGCCAAATAATGCACTGATTATATATAAACCTGCAATTATAAGAATTATTTTTTCAATATAATCAAAATCTATATTGCCTGTACCAGCGATTTTTGCCATAACACCTTCAAATAACTTTGTTGTAGCTTTACCTAAAATTTTAGGTCCTACTATAGAAAATACGGCACTAGCAGCAGCAAATATGAATACAATACTTATTGATAATTTATAAACACTTAGATACTCGATAAGCTTTTTCATGGTGCCTTTGAAGTCACGTGCCCTTTCACCACCATGTATCATACCACCTGGACCACTATGGCCACCCATGAATCCTCCTCTGTCCCTCTTAGGAGAAGGTGTTAATCTTTTATTATTTTCACTCATGCTAATTCCTCCTTTGAGAGCTGTGATAAAGCAATTTCCTGATAAGTTGAGCAATCTTTCATAAGTTCCTCATGAGTTCCCATTCCAACTATCCTTCCTTCATCAAGAACTATTATCTGCTCAGCATTCCTAATTGTTGAAATACGCTGAGCAACGATGAGAACTGTACTTGAGGCTGTTTGGTCTTTAAGTTCTTTTCTTAATACTGCATCTGTCTTAAAGTCGAGAGCAGAGAAACTATCATCAAATATATAAATCTTAGGTTTCTTCACAATAGCGCGGGCAATTGATAACCTCTGTTTCTGTCCTCCTGAAACATTTGTCCCGCCCTGTGAAATTTCACTTCTAAAACCCTCTGGCTTTTCATTGATAAACTCCATGGCTTGTGCAATTTCTGCCGCTTTCTTTATATCATCATCTGCTACATTTTCATCAGCATATTTTAAATTAGATTCAATAGTACCTTTAAATAGGGAACCTTTCTGAGGCACATAGCCAATTTGAGTTCTCAACTCATGCTGTGTAACTTCTCTTATATCAACTCCATCAATAAGAATTTGTCCATTTGTTACATCATAAAAGCGTGGAAGCAAGTTTATAATGGTTGACTTACCAGCACCAGTAGAACCAATAAATGCCGTTGTTTGACCTGGTAAAGCTTTAAAGCTTATCTCCTTAAGCACATCTTCCTCTGCACCAGGATATCTAAAGGATACATCCCTAAATTCAACTACACCTTTAACATCTTTATTAAAATGCTTAGGCTGTTCTGGGTCTAAAATAGTAGGACTTATCTCTAAAACCTCAGCAATTCTCTGTGCTGATACAGAGGCTCTTGGTATCATAATAAACATCATAGACATCATTAAAAATGCGAATATAATTTGCATAGCATATTGCATAAATGCCATCATATCTCCTACTTGCATGCTTGAATCTGCAATTCTATGTGCACCCACCCAAACAATTAGCACTGTAACACCATTCATTATGAGCATCATTAATGGGAACATTACTGACATTACTCTATTTACAAAGAGATTTGTCCCTGTGAGCTCATTGTTTGCCTTATCGAATCTCTCTTCTTCGAACTTCTGAGTATTGAAAGCTCTTATTACCATCATTCCTGAAAGATTTTCACGAGTAACCAAATTTAATCTGTCAACAAGTTTCTGAATCAACTTAAATTTTGGAAGTGCAACCCAAAATATAGTTCCAATCAAAACTAAAAGAACTATTACAGCCAGCGCAATAATCCAAGACATAGATGAACTCTTGTTAATAGCCTTAAGAACTCCACCTACCCCCATAATTGGTGCATATATTACCATTCTTATCATCATAACAATAGTAGTCTGAATTTGCGTAATATCATTAGTAGTTCTTGTTATCAGTGAAGCAGTAGAGAATTTATCAAATTCTGTACTTGAGAAGCTCTCAACCTTTGTAAATACATCTCTACGCAAATTTCGAGACATGCCTGCAGCAGTTTTTGATGCTAAAAAGCCCACAAAAACAGTAGCTACTGCACTTACTAATGACAAAAGAAGCATAACCGCTCCCGCTTTAAGTATATAATTACTTTGTATTTTATCTGTATCCATTCCTAATGTAGCATACTCAGCTTTAATTGAATTGGCAGCAGCCTGATTAATCATGTTGTCACCTAAAGCAGTAAATTTCTTGTCTATATCCTCAGTTATCTTTGAACGCTGTTCCATAGGTAGCTTTGCTAAAATAGCAAATAGATCTGTATTAGCTGGAACTTTCATCCCATTTAAAGAAATTACTCCATCCTTTGCATCAGCTTTCATCTTTTCAATTCCAGAAACCGCAAGGAAAGCTTTGCCCATTACAGGATTCATCTTATCAATTTCTGATTTATCAACATCATTTAATACGTAAATAGGCTCTTTCTCTAGAGTTGGATAATCTTTAACGTACTTATTATAATTTTCACTTGATTTATTAATCAATGTATAATTGTTAATAACCTCTTCTTTATCCTCTGAATTCATAAATAATGTTAATTTATCCATTTGACTTTGCCTTACTGCCTCTGGTACAGAATTTATAATACCGTTTTGTTGGATACCCTTATTTACTATATTAGACATATAGTCAGGTAATGAAAGGTCGCACATCGCCTGAACAAATAACAGTATTATTGAGACAAAAATCAAACCAATAAATGGCTTCAAATATTTAGCTAATTTAAACATAAATTATCCTCTCCTGTTAGTTAATGCTGTTAAAATTAATTTATTAATTTATTAAAAAATATATAAATCCATATTGAATTAAGGATTGAACTTATATATCTTTAATCACTCAAAAGTCTTTTGAGAGTATTAAGTCCATCCATTATTTTATTAAGGTCCTCTGGAGTACCCTTACTCATTATTTTTTCAATCTTTTCTTCTGCTCTCCTATGAAAGCCATTATGCATTTCTTCAAATTTAGGAGATAGACTTACATATACAACTCTTCTATCTTCCTTACTTCTTATCCTCTCAACAATTTCCTGATTCTCTAATCTGTCAACAATGCCTGATATAGTACTGTTTGATAAACTAAGTTTGTCACTTAATTCACTTATTTTCATCTTTCCAAACCGACTTAAGGTTCCAATCACCATGCCCTGAGGGGCAGTAATACCAAACTCCTCAAATCCCTTAGTCATACTTTGTTTTAAAAGCATAGCAACTTCGCTAAGAAGTTTTGCTACCTCTAAACTTTTCTTCACTTCCTTCATTTGTTCACCTTCTTAAAATAATTTACTTGGTAAAATAACAATAAATTATATTTCGTATACATATATTTCGTGTACGAAATAATTATAACTCTTGTTAAATTGTGGTGTCAAGTATCTATCTTTCTGGAAAATGTACCTTATTATAAATGAGCATAATAAAAAGAGCTGTCCAAATAACTTTATGGACAGCATCTATAGCTTTTTGATTCGTTTATTCTATAACCTTCTTTAACTCATTAAATACATCAGTATTTTCCTTAAGCTTACCTTCATTGCCAAGAACACAGATATAATTCTGCTTCATCAAATCTCTTGCCAACGGAGCAAAAGCTTTTATAGTATTAACCTCTACAGAAAGCACTTCTTCTCTCTCTTTTTGTAAGTCATCTTGAGTGATATTACTTAAATAGTAACTTGCAGATACTTCACCTTTCATGCTATTGGTTAGTGGATGGTCAAGCTTTCTTATTGTACCTATTATATATTTACTCATTTCTCTTTCATCAGCTTCAAACTGATTTAGGTAATTTTCTACTCCATCATAAACTTTTAGTGTTTCTTTAATATTAGGATCTCTGTAGGACACAATATAGGCTCCTCCGTCTCTCCTGAAGTTTGCAAATACTCCATAAGCTCCACCCTTAACTCTTACATTGTTCCATAGATAGTCAAAGCCCAAAATACTTTCAAGGATATTTAATCCTCCACTATATTTATAGCCATCATCTAAATAGTTTCCGCCCTTAGCTACATACTGTACATTTCCTTGAGTTAAAAGTCCTTCATTTTTATGCCCAAGGTTAAAGTTATACTGTTTATAGCTTACCTTATCGCTACCTAATGAACTAAGTATTATAGGAAGAACTTCTTTAATATTCATATATTCCTCTTTATCACAAGAGAAACTTACTATTATATTATTCTTATTAAAAATACATTGAACTGTATTCTTTAAATTAGAAATTACTTCTTCTTTCTTTTCTTCAAATTCCATTTCTAGCTTGCTCAAGAAATTATAATAACTTAATCCTAATAACTCTTCATCATATGCACCCTTAGATGAGCTATAGGATAAAACCTTTCTTAATGCTATTCTATGTCCGTTATCGATAAGTCTTCCTTCTATCCTTGCTTTTATTTCTTTTATAAGTTGGAACAATCTCTTATCATCATCAAAATTAGAATTTTTAATTATTTCCGCTATAAGCTCTCCAGCCTTTTTTAGATTACTCATAAGAGCTTTCGCATTAACAATGAAATAAGGATTAAATTCTCCTTGTTTTCCACTTATTGAGTAACTCATGGGATTATAATTTATACCTCCAGTGTGTATATTGATCTGGTTTGATAAAGTTCCATAGTTATAGCTTGAAGTACTAATCTTTCCAAGAACATCTGACAACAATCTGATATAATGAATTAAAGATTGTGGTACAGCCTTTGTATTAAAATATAAATTTAAATAACCTATTTTGTTAGTAGCTAGCTGATGATATAGTATTTTTACTCTATCTTCTTCTTTTACCTCAAGTGGAAGCACCTCTGCTTTTTTATCTATATCACTTAAAGAAAGTAGCGGTATTACAGCTAACTTTTCTGGTGAATCTGGTGTACTCTGTCTTTCTTTAAGCTTTTTACCCTTTTCTATAATTTCTTCAAGTTCTTTTTCCGAAAGTGAGGCTTTTATACTGTTAAGTTTTTCTTTTAATTGAGCTGCTTTCTTTTCATTTGCCCCTTTTTCTGGTTTTAGCACTACTAAAGACGAATGTGAATTATTTAATATATACTTTTCAATCAGCTGTTCAAAATAGTTAGTTTTTAAAGCTTCCTTAATCTTATCAAATAACTTATTATATTGAAGGTTACTAAATGGATCTCCTTCATATAGCCAACTATCCATCATTCTTATATAGTAAACCAATCCCTTTGGATAGCCTTCAAAGTCTCCTTCTCTTAGTTCAAATTCAGTTTTATTTATAGAAGCCTCTATAAGCTCCTTATTTATTCCCTTTTCTACGAGATCCCTAAAGGTTGAAAATACAACCTCCTTGAACTCTTCCTTTTGCTCCAGATTGCAGTTTTTAGCTATGATAGTAAAGATAGGCTGCTTTATTGAACAGTTAAACTCGCCACTTATTGCTTTTCCAATTCCCTTATCTAAAAGAGCTTTCTTTATAGGGGCAGCAGGTGTCTTTAAAAGAAGATGAGTAAGAATCTCAAATGCCAAGTAAAGCTCACTATCTTTTGCTTCCCCTACAACAAAGTTTAGATTCAAATAAGTCTTATTTTCTAAACTATCATCTTCAGAAATTCCATAAACGAATTCATGCTCTTTAATAGCACTAAAGGGCTTTTCAGTTTTTATTGCTGAATCTACATTTATCCTATCAAAATCCTTTAAATAGTTATCATTTATAAATTGAAGTTCTTTAGTTAAATCACCATTACCGTATAGAAGGATATAACTGTTAGAAGGATGATAATATTTTTTATGAAATGCAATAAAATTTTCATAAGTCAACTCTGGAATTACCTCTGGATCTCCACCAGAAGATTCTCTATATGCTGTATTTGGAAACAATGTTTTTGGTACATTTCTATAAAGCAATGAGTCTGGAGAAGAATATGCACCCTTCATTTCATTATAAACAACTCCATTATAGGTTAACTCCTCATTTTTACTCTCTAAGTTATAATACCAACCTTCCTGCATGAAAATTTCTGGGTACTTATATATGTTTGGATATAGAACTGCATCAAGATAAACATCCATAAGGTTAAAAAAGTCCTTTTCATTTCTTGACGCTACTGGATATATGGTTTTATCCGGAAAAGTCATTGCATTTAAAAAGGTGTTTAGCGATCCTTTCAAGAGCTCAACAAAAGGCTCTTTAGTATCAAACTTCCTTGATCCACATAAAACTGAATGCTCTAAAATATGAGGAAGTCCAGTACTATCAGTAGGTGGTGTTCTAAAACCTATTGAAAATACCTTATTATCATCATCATTTAGAATTTTTATAAGTCTTGCTCCATTTTTTTCATGTTCAAAAACATACCCCTTAGCATTTATCTCCTTAAGTTCTCTTTCTTCTATTAACTTAAATCCATTATAAATATTATTAATATCTAGCTTCATTAACTTCACTCCTTTTGTATAATTTAAAAGTTCTTATTAATATAGTAAGAAATTCCATAAAACTTTACAATCTTTTCTAAACATATTAATAATTAAATCTATTTATTCTATTAATAGTTCCTTAAAAAATAACTTATTTACATTTCTTTTAATATGATTTCCCCCTCGGGATAATAAATACCATCTATTTTTATACTATAATTTCTATATTGTTTTTCCGTACCAACCTATAAAAACAACTATATATACCTCCTTCAGTTATCCCCTCTAATCAATGAGTTCATTTATAATTATAGTAAACTTGCATTATAATGAAAAAAAAGGTATATTTAACATAAGATTATTACTAGGAGTGTTACAAATGATTACAGAAAAAAAGTACTCTATTAATTCATTAGTACAATTCATTACCTATACAATGATCGGCACTAGCAATGTACTTATTGATATAATAGTTTTCAATTTGTTTTGGGCAATAACAGGACACTATGCTGGGAAAATTAATTATTTATTTAAAATAGTTTCCTTTGCAATTTACTCAACTACTGGTTATTTATTAAACAAGAATTTTACCTTTAAAACAAAAGGAAAACCATCCTCATATTTTCAATATATTACTCTTTTGGCATTTCTATCTTTTTTAGATGCGGTAATGATAGCTAATCTTACCATTCACAGACCTTTTGGATTAGACAGACGTATATGGGGTAATATTTGCGTTCTTTTAGGTGCCATGGCTACTGGAATAATTGGATTTGCAATAAACAAATTTTATATTTTTAAACATAAAAGAAGCTCATAGTATTGTATCTATGAGCTTTAATATTTATTAAATTTTACTTCTTTATTATTGAGGTTGAAACTCTTTCCCTTACCACTCTACTGAAATTGATTATATTAAATAAACCTTAGCAGGTATCGAGCCTATTAAAGATACACAGATTAAATCAGATTTTACTTCGTAAAATGACAGCAAATTACAATAGTATTTTCGATTAATTAAAATTTATAAAATTCCATAGTTTCGATAGCTTTATCCACTAATTCATCTATATTTAAATTGCTTTCTGATTTTCTTATTTCCTCTAACCTCGGTTTAGTTTTAGGATGCTTGGGTACAAATATAGTGCAGCAATCCTCATAAGGAAGAATTGATGTCTCGTAAGTTCCAATTTCCCTTGAAATATCCATGATATCTACTTTATCCATAGCTATCAAAGGTCTAAACACAGGTCTATCTGCTACATCTGTGCTAACTATCAATCCTTCCATTGTCTGTGAAGCAACTTGACCAATACTTTCTCCTGTAGATACTGACTGTATACCCTTTAATTCAGAAAGCTTACATGCTACTCTCATCATAAATCTTCTCATTATTATGGTAAGTTCATCTTCTCTGCAATTTTCTATAATTGCCATCTGAATATCTGTAAAAGGTACCACAAAAAGATTAATCTTTTCAGTGTATTTCCCAAGAATTTTAGCCAGGTCTTTTACCTTGTCCTTTGCTCTTTCTGAAGTATATGGATGACTGTGATAATAAACACAGTTTAACTCCACCCCTCTTCTTGCCATAAGATACCCTGCTACCGGTGAATCTATACCTCCTGATAACATAAGCATTGTACTTCCATTCATTCCATATGGAAGGCCTCCTACAGCTTTAATCTTATCCTTATTAGTAAATACATAAGCAGCATTATCTCTGATTTCCACAACAACCATGCACTCAGGATTATGTATATCTACAGAAATATCACTTAAATGATGAAGTATGTATCCACCTAAATCTCTTGAAACTTCCATTGAATTCATAGGGAACTTCTTATTAGCTCTATTTGTTTCAATTTTAAAAGTTTTTGCTCCACTTTCTGTTACCTTTTTTAAAGCTTCTTCCTTTATGGTATTTAAGTCTTTTTTAACTTGAGTTACTATACATATTTCCATAACGCCAAAAACTTTCTTAATTCTCTCACAGACTTCATCCAAATCAGCAGTCTTAATAAACCATCTTCCCTGATCCTCAAGAATATCGAATTCTATTCCTTCAAGCTTTTTAATAATATTGTTCTTAAGCTTTCTTTCAAACTTCCCCCTATTTAATCCCTTTAGAAATATTTCTGGAGCATATTTAACTAATATCAATTTATTCATATCTTTACTCTCCTTAAAAATAATAATGATTGCTTTAAGTTTTCTATTACATAATCTACTTCCTGTATGGTGTTATATGGAGAAAGACTAAATCTTATAGCTCCACTAATCTCTTTTTCACATAAACCTAAAGCATTTAATACATGACTTCCCTTTGATACTACTTGCTTTGAAGAACATGCTGACCCTGGCGAAACGTAAATATCCTTTTCCTCTAACAGATGAAGAAGTACTTCTGCTCTTATTCCCAAAAAAGATATATTTAAAATATATGGAGATATTCGTTCATCTAAAGGACTATTTATTCTTATATCCTTTATATCACTTAATTTTTTTATAAAATACTCTTTCAATCTTTTAACTATATCTAAGTTCTGCTGAAGGTTGTTACAAGTAACTTCTGCAGCCTTTATCATACCCATTATTGCTGGAAGATTTTCTGTACCTGATCTTAACCCTTTTTCTTGCCCTCCACCAGTGATTATAGGAGTAAGAGAAAGTCCTTTTCTTAAATATAAAAAACCTATTCCCTTAGGCCCATGAATTTTATGACCACTTACAGAAAGCATATCTATATTGCTCTTTTTTACATCAATTTTTATCTTTCCATAACTCTGAACGGCATCTACATGAAACTTAGCTCTATGACTTTTTTCTTTTATCATCTTACCTATTTTTTCTATATCCTGTATAGCACCCATTTCATTATTTACGTGCATAATAGAAACAAGCACCGTATTCTTTGAGATACTTTCCTCAAGCTGTTCCATATCTATTTGACCAAATTCATCTACATCTAGATAAGTTATTTTAATACCAACCTTTTCAAGTTCTTTACAGGTGTTTAAAACACTTGGATGTTCAAATCTTGAAGTTATGATATGATTTCCTACCTTAGTTATTCCTCTAATTATTAAGTTATTACTTTCACTTCCTCCTGAAGTAAAAAAGATTTCTTCCCTAGTACAATTAATAGTACCTGCTAGCAGCTCTCTACTATGTAAAAGCTTTTTTTCGCATTTTATGCCTAATTTATGAAGAGATGATGGATTTGCATAATACTCTTTCATCCCTTCCGCTACTTCATTTATAACCTCATCTAAAGGTATTGTAGTAGCACTATTATCAAAATATACATTCACTTTTCTCACCCTTTCGGTATAAAGATATACAAATTCAATTTTAAAAAACTTTAGAAAATAATCTAGACTTTTAATGCGTTTTATAAAGTTATAAATCCAATTATGAACGTGTATATCTGCATAATTATTATTCACACTTAGAGAATTAATAATACAAACGTCACCAAGAGGGCATATAATTCTCAAAGCAAATCAATTTTACACAATATTTTCCTATCTTTCAACTTTGTATAGTATATTTATAAATAAAAAATTTAATCCTTAATAAATTTTAGAAGAAAACATCCTAACTTTCAATACTTTCTACGAAATACTACTGTAACCCCTTATGAACAGTTTCTACGTAAAAAACAGAAAGGTTAGACACCCTTCTGTTTCAATCTTTTATAGTATTAACTTTTATAAGAATAGTGGTTATACTTATACTTTGTTGATGAAGACACTTTATCTAAAAATAAATTTATCTTTTCATATACTTCTTTTGTTTTATCTTCATTCATTTCCCCTCTCGCAAGTTTATCACAGAGAGAAAGTAATCCAACTTCCTGTACCGAGGAGTTTTCTGCCATTCTGGAAATCTGTGCAAATGGTAATTTCTTTGTAACATAAAGACTCTGCATATGCCATCTTACCAATCCTTCTACTTTTTCATTAAAGTTCTGCTCCTCTGAAAACTCTCCTAAGAATTTTCTCGCCATCTCTGCTCCTACTGAATCGTGATCGTAAGACGTCCATCTGCCATTCCTTTTTACAGTAGTTGTTCCTTTACCAACATCATGAAGTAGTGATGCCCACATGAAACTTTTTGCATCTTCGCTTAATGACCTTCTTTTTGCGGCTTCATCAACGACCATCATAACATGGTTCCAAACACTTCCTTCTGGATGAAACTTCTTTTCCTGAGGAATATTCTGTAGATCTCCAATAATATTAAAGGGTTCTTGATCTAGCACTCCTTCATTCTTTAACTTATTTAAATACGTTGATGGTCTTTCATCTTTTAATAAATGCTCTTCTATATCTTTAAAAAGCTCCTTTTTATCCATAGTTTCACCTCAACAAAATATAATATAATTTATTATTCCCCCAATATACTCAATTCACTATCCAATAATTTATTTTATTAAAAATCTTCTTCAATCTAAAATTTATATTATTTTAAGTATAAAGGATATATTTTTATTATTATTCTACTATAAATAAAATAAGATATTATTTAGGAGGTTTACCTATGACTCAATCAAAAAAGCTCTATAAAATTCCTGAGCAAGGCATGGTCTCAGGCGTATGTGCTGGATTATCTGAATACTTTGATATGGATGTTACAATAGTTAGATTATTATGGGTTTTGGCAACCTTTATAGGTGGTTCAGGAATTCTAGCATATATTATATGTGCAATAGTTATACCAAAGAAAACTGATGTTATTGATAACAATAATTTTTATTAGTGAATATAAAAATGTATATTAAATAAACTTTATAAGATAGATTCTGAAAACTTAAAATTTAATTTATGAAATTATTTATTATAATAAAATTAAATATTACCTAACAGTGTGTCTACTAAATGCCTTATTACAAAGGTATTTTATTAGACACATTTTTTATATCAAATAATTGATAGTATTAACAAAGATACACAACTTAACTCATTAAATAATTCATGAAAATAGCCTCGACATGCAATGATTTTTCTAAGCATATATAATTAGTTATGAAGTTGTGTATCTATATACTTTTTAGAATATTTTTTTCTTTTATAAAAATCTAGTCATAAACATTATATATAATCTTATATTGTAAATCTCAAATAATTATTTAGTTAAAACCTATTGATAAAAATTATGGACGTGCTACAATACAGATGTCAGTATTCATTTGAAACTGAACTAAAAAATTATGGTTTTTATTTCAATAAAACCGAATTATATCCTAGTATGGAATAAGAACGGAGGAATTAGAATGGAAAGAGAAATTCAATCAACTAAATTAAAAGTAAGACAACTAGTGATTACTGGTATGCTATCTGCTATTTCTATTTTTTTAGGATTAACTGGATTAGGTTTTATTAAAATACCTCCAGTACAAGCAACAATTATGCATATTCCAGTAATTATCGGTGCTATAATTGAAGGCCCAATTGTGGGAGCATTTATTGGATTATGTTTTGGTTTATTTAGTATGTATCAAGCTTTTACTGCACCTACGCCAACAAGTTTTATATTTTGGAATCCAATAATTGCATTGCTTCCAAGAATTCTTATAGGTGTTGTAAGCTATTATAGTTATATATTTATGAAAAAAGCAATAAATAAAAATGCTAAAGTATCTGGAATAACTGTTATTCTACTATTTAGCTTTATGCTATATCTTGTATTTAGAACATTCTTTGGAACTGTACAGAGTACTATTATTGGAGCATTAGTTTTTATAATATTATTAGGATTATTCTTTAAATTTAATGTTAGTGAAAAAAATTGGGTACTTACTATAGGAACTGCGTCAATTTTCGGTACTTTAGCTAATACTATTGGAGTATTAAGCTTAGTACATTTAATTTATATAGAGAGATTTGCAAATGTAATTAAGATTTCTCCAGATAAAGCTGGGAAATTTATAATTGGTATAGGTATAACCAATGGAATTCCAGAGGCATTAATCTCTGCTATAATAACAATGCCTGTAGTTATTGCAGTCTTAAAAATCAGAAAATAAGATTTAATAGGCATCAATCCTATTAAAGTTGTGTATCTATAGCTTGAGTCAGACTTCACTTCGTGAAATGATAGCAAATAAAGATGTAGCTAATTAGGTTATAAGCATATTGAAAAAAATTAAAAACTACTCATAAAAATACTCTTTAGAGTAAAACTATTAAAGCGAGCTTTTTATTAAGTAATAATTATTGTCCTTAATTTAGTAATATTTATACCTTTTTCCTCCATTAACTACTTTTCTATAGTGTATTAAAATTTTATATGCACAAAATAATAATGCAAAGCAAGAAATGCTTAGCAAACTAAAAATAATTAACTTACAAAGGAGGAAAATTGTATGGCACAAAAATTAGTTCCAGAAGCAAAACAAGGTTTAGCAAGATTTAAGAATGAAGTTGCAGGAGCATTAGGGGTTCCATTTACTGATTACAACGGAAATCTTACTTCAAGACAATGCGGAAGCGTTGGTGGCGAAATGGTTAAAAGAATGGTTCAACAATATGAACAAGGTCTTAAATAGATAGTATATGACTCAAGCTTAGGCTTGGGTCTTTTTAAATTAACTTATATTAATCTAAAATGTCTACTTGAAAAAGAATCTTATCTTTATAAATATAACTAATTATAATAAACTATTAAAAAATATCTCCCTTTTTCTAAATCATCCTTATTCTTTCTTAGACTTCTTTAATTGAATATATACGTAATAATTAATATACTAGCTTTGAAATGGAGAGAAAAAATATGAAAAAAAGCTTAAGATATAAATTCTTTAATTTATTTTTTATGTTAATTTTAGTTAATGCTATAATAGGCGTGACTTCTTTAATTAATCTACGGAATATTAGAACATCTGTTGATACCTTAATGAGCCACAACTATGAAAGTATAAATGCATCAAATAAAATGCTTGAAGCAATAGAAAGTCAAAATTTAGATATTATTACTTATATTGATTATCCCGAAAAAGATACTCTAGAGAATTTTTATAAGACAAATGATAATTTTTATAAATATTATAATTTTCAACTTAATAATGTAACAGAACAAGGTGAATTTGATGTAAATAAAAAAATAGGAGATAACTATATAGCTTTCCTTAATGCTTTTACTCATTTGGTAGAGGTTAGAGAGAGTAAAGGAAAAGAAAGTGCACTTTCAATTTATGTTAATGAACTTCATCCAATTTACTTACAACTAAGAAATACGGTAAAAACTATATCAACTATTAATGAAAAAGCAATGTTAGAAAAAAGAGATGCCATAAAGAACACGGTACAATATTCTACAAATATTATTTTTTTACTTTGTACCTCTTTAACTCTATTAAGCTTAATACTATCTATTAGATATATAAATAAATTTTTAAAACCTATTTACCTACTCCACAACAATATAATAAAAGCAAAAGAAGGAAACTTTGATAATATAGCACAAATAACCTCAAATGATGAAATAGGAACTTTAGCTGAAGAATTTAATAAAATGAGTGAAAAAATAAGTGAATTTCAACACAGCACTCTTGGGAAATTAATGGATGAAAAAAATAAGTCTCTTGCTATAGTAAAAAGTATTTCAGATCCTGTTATAGTTCTAGATATTAACTATAGAATAATGCTACTAAACGATGCATGTGAGGACTTCTTTGAAATAAAGCAGCATGAAGTTATTAATAGACATATATTAGAGGCTATACCTAATGGAAACCTCTTTGATTTTATTTCAACGATTATGGATAATAGTGTAGAAAAAGATAATAAAATAATGAGCTTTAAAAATGATTCAATAACATTTAATATAAACCTTTCATTAATAAGAGATAATAAAGAAGTAATAAACGGCATTATTGTATATCTCCAAAATATAACTGAGATAAAAAAAATTGAGAAACTTAAACATGATTTTGTTTCCTCACTATCTCATGAAATAAAAACTCCTCTAACATCAATAATGATGGGAGCAAGCCTTTTGGAAGATTCTTCTTTAATGGAAAATAAAAATTATAATAAAATTATTTCAACCATAAGTGAAGATAGTGTCAAACTTCTTAATTTAATAAATAATTTTTTAAGAATCGCTCAAATAGAGTCTGACAAAGCAATATTAACCATAAATGAGTGGCATATATCTTATGCCATTGAAAGAAGCATAGAAGATTTTACCACATTAATTGAGAAAAAGAATATAACTCTTTTAGTAAACATCGAAGAAAAGCTTCCTAAAATATTTATTGATCTAGAAAAGATATGCTGGGTGTTAAATAATTTACTATCTAATTCTATAAAATACACTAAAACTAATGGAACAATACAAATATTAGCTCATAAATATGGTAACAATATAGAAATTAGTATTAAGGACAATGGTATAGGAATTTCCTCAGAGAACATATCTAAAATCTTTAATAAGTTCTTTAGAGCAAATAATGAAGAAGAAGGTACGGGATTAGGGCTAGCACTTTCAAAACAAATAGTTGAGCTGCATAACGGACAAATATATTGTGAGAGTGAATATGGTATTGGAAGCACATTTACAGTTTTACTACCAATAAATAGGGGGGATAAATTTGAGAAAGGTATTAGTTGTTGATGATACAAAAAATATTAGAGAAATGCTTGTAACTTATTTGAATATGGAAGGATATAAGGTTTTCCAAGCTATAAATGCTAATGAAGCATTAGATATAATTAAAAACGAAGATATTTCTATAGTTTTTACAGATATAAAAATGCCTGAAGTTAGTGGAACAGAGCTTCTTAGATTAATAAAAAAACATAATAAAAGTATAACTGTTATAGTAATGACTGCTTTTGGCACAATTAAAAATGCTGTAGAATGTACTAAACTAGGCGCTGCTGTCTATCTTCAAAAACCTTTTACTATTAAAAGAGTTAAGGCAGTACTTGACGAAATTATAAAAAAGGATTCTCTTAAAAATAATATTTCAATTCATATAACTCTTGCTAAGAAACTTCTTGGAGAAGGGGAACTTGAAAAAGCAGAGGAAGTATTGAAGAAAACTCTTGTTCTTAAAGATGATTGTGCAGAAGTATACTTTCTAATAAGTAAACTTGAATCCCTAAGAGGAAATAACGAAAAGGCAGAAAAATTCCTTAGAACTTCTCAGATTTTTGGATACAGTCCACAAGAATAAAATGACTATATGTAGACTGAATTAATGATTAAAAATAAAAGAGTGTGTAGGCAATCCTACACACTCTTTATCATATTCTCTCTATTGTAATATGCTCATCTTTTCCGCTAACCTCTATAGTGCAGCCATCATAAATCTCACCAGCGATAATCTTTCTTGCTATGTTGGTTTCAAGGATATTTTCTATATATCTTTTCAGAGGTCTAGCTCCATAAATTGGGTCATAACCTTCCTGAGCTAATAATTCCTTTGCACTTTCTGTAACATTCATCTTTATGTTTCTATCACTTAATCGCTTCTGTACCTCTTCAAGGAAGATATCAATTATTTGTTTTATACCCTCATTAGTAAGAGGTCTGAACATAATTATATCATCTAACCTATTTAGGAACTCCGGCTTAAATCTTCTTTTCATTTCTGCCATTACATCTTCCCTAATGTTCTCATCTATTCCTTGGTGTGATTTATTTTCAAGAAGATAACTACTCCCTATATTAGATGTCATTATTATAATACAATTCTTAAAATCAACAGTTTTACCTTTATTATCTGTAAGTCTTCCATCATCTAATATTTGAAGGAATACATTAAATACATCTTCATGAGCTTTTTCTATCTCATCAAACAATATTACTGAGTATGGTTTTCTTCTAACTGCTTCTGTTAATTGTCCTCCTTCCTCATAACCTACATATCCTGGAGGAGCACCTATTAACCTAGATACTGAATATTTTTCCATATATTCACTCATGTCGATTCTAATAATATTCTCTTCACTATCAAATAATGTTTTTGATAATGTCTTTGCAAGTTCAGTCTTACCTACTCCAGTAGGCCCTAGGAATATAAAAGAACCTATAGGTCTTCTTGCATCCTTTAGACCTGCTCTTGCTCTTATTACAGCATTTGAAACACTTGTTACTGCATCCTTCTGTCCTATAACTCTTTTCTCAAGCTCATATTCTAATCGTAAAAGTTTTTGTCTTTCTCCTTCTACAAGCTTAGATACAGGTATTCCTGTCCATTTAGAAACAATTTCTGATATTTCATTTTCTGTAACTTCTTCCTTTAGAAGGGCTCCTTTATAGTTTTCCTTCATAAGCTCTTCTTTTTCTTTAATCTTAACTTCAAGATTTGGAATTAATCCATATTTAAGTTCAGCTACCTTATTTAAATCATACTCTCTTTCATATTTCTCTATCATTCCTCTTGCTTCATCAAGTTGTGTTTTCAGATTTCTGATTTCTAAGATTTGAGCTTTTTCTTTTTCATATTTTGCTGTCATCTCATCATTATTACTCTTAAGTTCAGCTAATTCCTTTTCAATAATACTTAGTCTAGCTTTTGATGCTTCATCCTTTTCCTTTGAAAGAGCTTCTTTTTCTGTTTCAAGCTGGAACATCTTTCTCCTTACCATATCTAATTCTGTTGGAAGTGAATCTATTTCACTCCTAATCATTGCTCCAGCTTCATCGATAAGATCTATAGCCTTATCTGGAAGGTACCTATCTTGGATATACCTATGAGAAAGTTTTGCAGAAGCTACTATGGCAGAATCGTGAATTCTGATTCCATGGTGTATTTCAAACCTCTCCTTAAGTCCTCTTAAGATAGAAATAGTATCATCTACTGTAGGTTCATCTACTATTATTGGTTGAAATCTTCTCTCTAGAGCTTTATCCTTTTCTATATACTTTCTATATTCATCAAAAGTTGTTGCTCCAATACAGTGTAACTCTCCTCTTGCTAAAAGAGGCTTAATTAAGTTTCCAGCATCCATTGCTCCATCAGTTTTCCCTGCTCCAACAATGGTATGAATCTCATCTATAAATAAAATTATCCTTCCATCACTATTTTGTACTTCCTTTAATACGGCCTTAAGTCTCTCCTCAAATTCTCCTCTATATTTAGCACCAGCTATTAAAGCACCCATATCTAAAGAGAATATTATCTTATCCTTAAGACCTTCAGGTACATCTCCTCTTACAATTCTTTCAGCTAACCCTTCAACTATAGCCGTTTTACCAACACCAGGTTCCCCTATAAGTAGAGGGTTATTCTTTGTTCTTCTTGAAAGAATTCTTACAGCTCTTCTTATTTCATCATCTCTTCCTATAACAGGATCTAACTTATGCTTCTTAGCCAATTCCACAAGATTTGTACCATACTTTGTTAAAGCATCATAAGTGCCTTCTGGATCCTGTGTTTCCACTCTTTGATTTCCTCTAACCTGCGATAATACTTTTAGAAAGTCTTTTTTATTTATATTAAACTTTGTTAATATTTTTCCAGCTACTCCACTATAATCAACTTCCATAATAGCAAGCATCACATGCTCGACGCTTATAAAAGAATCCTTATACTCCTTGGAAACACCCTCAGCTTTTACTAAAACTTCTTCTATTCTTCTAGTTGCATACACACCTGAAGACTGAGCACCTTCACCTAAAACCTTTGGCATTTTATCAAGCTCAACATGTATTTCATTTCTTAATCTCTTTAAATCTACTGCCATTTTTTGAAATATATTAGGAATTAATCCATCATCTTGATTTACGAGAGATGAAAATAAATGAATTACATCCACCTGCTGATGATTATATTTAACTGCCGTAAGTTGTGCATCATTTAAACTCTGTTGTACTCTCAAAGTCATTTTATCAATATTCATACACATTACCTCACTTTAGCTTTTTTCTTTGTTTTTATGATAATACAAAAGTCAAAGAAAGTCAAAGTCTATTTTAAAAAAATTACGCTAACTTTAAAGATAGCGTGACATATGCTTTTAAACTATTCAAAACTCATTTATAGACATTACAAAAGATTTAAAGTTTATTCAAAAAATTGAATTTCAAGTGCTAAGCAAAACTCTTTATCTACATCATGGGTTAACTTCAGTCTTTTATCTTCTCTAAACTTTATGACTGACTTTTTCATTTCTTCACCGTATACCCCATCTAATGCACCAGTATAATAATTTAATTCTTTAAGTTTTCGCTGTATATAATAAACGTCTGCTCCACGATCACCAGGCTTTAAACTACGACATCCTCTATGAAAAGGTCCATTAGGTCCCGCATATATAACTACCCTTGTTCCATAGTTCACCATTTGATATAATTCTTCAATATCATCATTAAGCATCCTGATACATCCATGGGATTCTTCTTTTCCTATAGAATGAGGCTTATTCGTCCCATGTATACCATAATGTCCCCAAGGAACATTTAATCCTAACCATCTCGTACCAAATCCACCACTCCATTCACCTTTGCTAATCACACGCCAACATCCTATTGGTGAAGGAGTATCGCTTTTTCCACTGGCTATCCAGTATTGCTTCAATATTATATTCTTATCTGTATCTATAAGGTATAATTTTTGCTCTGTCAAATCTACAAGAATACTTATATTTGATTTTTCTTTAGAATGTTGTAAATTATACAGAGTATTTCCATATGAATTTATATTTTTCGTACAAAGTATACTAAGACACAAACAACATAATAGTACAATCTTTTTAAACAAGTTCTCACCACCTAATTTTAGCAAATATAATACAGCATTTAGTTGAATAATTAGTGATTTATAACAGTAATAACAAAGTTATTATTTGTCTACATAAATATAAATTATACAAATTTTCAAACTGTACTTTAATGACAAGTTTCTTATCTGCTACCATTTTCCAAAGTGAAATCTGGCTCAAGTTTAATAGGCTCGATGCCTATTAAATTTTATCTCCTATATCCCTGCTATTTCCTTACCCTCAAAATTAGTGCATTGTTTACTCTTTGCAATTCCTTTGTTGATATTTTTACTAGTGAATTAGGAGAACCACCACCAGTAAACACAACTTCTTTTTCCATAACTTTTGAGTCTATTATAAAGACAGCATCATATCCAAACGAAGGAACTCCTCCACACGGATATCCTGTTTTTTCAAGAACCTCTGTTTCAGTTGCAATCCTTAGAGTTCCAATGTTTAATACTTTGCCAACTCTTGATGTACTAGCTCTATCTTCACCTTTTACTATTGCAACAATTAAGTTATTACGTTCATCTATCATACATATATTTTTCACAAAATCTTCTGGTAGAGCTCCAACAGCACTTGCTGCTTCCCGTACGGAATGGCATGATACATTAAACAATAACTGTTGTGCTTCTATACAATTATGTTCTATGAAATCTCTAAGTTTTTCTTCGTACTGTTTCATATTATACCTCCCTAAAATATACATATACTCAAATAATAAGTGAGACTTTAGTATTATCATTATTACATAGAAAAAATAGTTATTATAAGCAAATTACTAACGACCTATTTATCATTTATTTTTGATACTTTCTCTTATACTATTTATTAAAAAGTCATGAAAGTCATCAATCTCTCCAAGTCCCCTAAGCTTAACCTCTACCTTAAATCCTTCAAGTTGTAAAATACTTTTCCATGAGGTATCTATGGAAGATGCCATATCTCTTTTTGCATGGTAACCTGCTACAATAAGAAGTGGTGCAAGTATAAGTTCCTTAATCTTATCCTTTTTTAAATTCTTAATGATTTCATAAATTGAAGGAGTTCCTTCTACTGCTCCAATATATATATTGTTTAATCCAAAGGCTTTAAATGAAGCAGATAAATCTTCATAACAGATACCTGATAAACTTCTTGTTCCATGCGCCATAAAAACCAATGGTTTATCTGTTGGTATTACTTCTTTTATGCTTTCAATAAAATTAAAAGTTCTTTTTTCATCACCAAATACCAGTGCTGATTTTCCTAATACTATTTTTTTTAGATTGCTTTTTGTTTTAAAACTTTCTACAGTATTTTTAAGCATTTCATACTCAATTCCGCACAGTATATACAATGGCTGTACTATAAGCTCCTCAAAACCTTGCTGTTCAATATAATCAAGGGTCTCCTCTGGTGTAGAAACTACAATGTTATACTTCTCTTTAAGCTTTGAGATAATTCTAGATGAAGAAAAGGCTCTAAATAATTGATAATCTTTAAATTCTTCTCTAACCTTCTCTTCTATTTTATCAATAGAAGTTCTTAATGCTTCTATATCTGAAGTACCATTACTAACTATCAATATGGCTTTTTTCACACTTCCACCCCTATTTAAAAAATTATAAAATTAGAATTTCAGAAAAAGCTTTTTATAACGTAAACTATTTCCTGAAATTCTCTATAGGTAAACTTATTCAATCTAATTATATTGAAAACTTCTAAATATCTCTAGAAACTTTTCAATATCTTCTTCACTATGCTTTACAGAAAGAAACATAGCTTCATATTGTGAAGGTGGAATATTAAAACCATTCTTTAGCATATGGGTAAAGAATTTCTTAAACACCTTAACATCACAGCTCATAACATCATCATAGCATCGTACTTTATCTCTATTTGTGAAAAAAATAGTCATCATTCCGCCACATCTGTTTACTACTACAGGTATGTTTTTTTCTTTTGATATAGATTCAATACCACTTTGAAGCATCGCTCCTAGTTTTTCTATTTTTTCATAATATTGAGGATTGTTATGAAGCTTCTTTAGAGTAGCTAATCCTGCTGCCATAACTATAGGATTTCCTGACATTGTACCAGCTTGATATACTGGTCCTAGTGGTGAAAGCTTTTCCATTATATCTTTTCTTCCACAATAAGCACCACAAGGTAATCCTCCCCCCATGATCTTTGCATAGGTTACTAAGTCAGGCTTCACTTTAAATAAACTTTGAGCTCCTTTATAATTCACTCTAAAACCGCTCATTACCTCATCAAATATTAATAAGGTACTATACTCATCACATAGAGCTCTAAGCTCTTTCATAAAGCTATCTTCTGCCTTTACGACACCCATATTTCCTGCTACTGGCTCTATTATTACTGCTGCTAAATCTTTTCCGTACTTTCTAAAAACTTCTCTAATATTTTCTATATCATTGTACTGTCCTATCAATGTATTTTTAATGCTCTCTTGAGGTACACCAGCACTTCCTGGAATTCCTTCAGTTAATAACCCTGACCCTGCACTTACTAAAAATCCCTCAAAATGACCATGATAGCATCCAGCAAACTTTAATACTTTATCTTTTCCTGTATAGCCTCTAGCAAGCTTTACTGCACTCATGGTAGCTTCCGTTCCTGAATTAACCATTCTTATCATTTCCACATTATCAAGAGTTGTGCACATATGCTTTGCTAACTGAAGTTCTAGCTCTGTAGGTGCTCCAAAAGCAATAGCAGTTTCACAGGTTTCCTTAATTGCATTAACCACATCCTCATCACAATGACCTAAAATCATAGGTCCCCATGCCCCTACAAAATCAATATACTTGTTTTCTTCTTTATCGTATATATAAACTCCCTCTCCCCTGTTAATTACTGGTGGAGTAAGTTCTACATCCTTGAAAGCTCTTACTGGCGAATTTACTCCTCCAGGCATGTATTTTTTTGATTCCTCAAAAATCTCAAGGTTTGTCATAATATAATTCCTCCTGGTATTCCTTATACTGCACGCAGCAATTATCAATTACTGCGCTCCTGGTATTCCTTATACTGCACGCAGCAATTATCAATTACTGCATTCCTTATATATTTCTCTAATTCTATAACGGAAATATTAATTCTAGCGTTCCATAAGCCATCTTGACGCTTCTAAAGCATAATAAGTTATTATCATATCTGCTCCTGCCCTTTTAATAGAAAGAAGCATTTCTAAAGCAATAGCTTTTTCATTTATGTATCCTAGCTTTGCTCCAGCCTTTATCATTGAGAATTCTCCACTTACACTGTATGCTGCCACTGGATAGTCATATCTATCCTTTGCCCACCTAATAACATCTAAATAAGATAAAGCAGGCTTAACCATTATTATATCAGCACCTTCTTCAATGTCTGATTCTATTTCTCTCATAGCCTCTCTTAAGTTAGCAGGATCCATTTGATAGCTTTTTCTATCACCAAATTGAGGAGCTGAATCTGCTGCCTCTCTAAATGGCCCATAAAATGCAGAACTATATTTTGCACTATAGGACATGATTGATACATGCTCATATCCATTTTGATCCAAAACATCTCTTATAACTGCTACTCTCCCATCCATCATATCAGAAGGAGCTACCATATCCGCTCCAGCCTTTGCATGTGAAAGTGCAACTTTTCCTAACATTTCAAGAGTTTCATCATTATGAACCTCTTGACCATGTAGAATACCACAATGCCCATGACTAGTATACTGACACATACATACATCTGTGATAACCCAAATCTCTGGAGATAACTCCTTTACCTTCCTAACTGCTTTTTGAACTATGCCATTTTCTGCAAAGGCAGATGAACCACATTCATCCTTATGAGAAGGAAGACCAAAAATAATTACTCCTTTTATACCACACTCTAGTACCTCTTTTACTATTTCATGTACTCTATCCACTGAAACATGATAGTTACCAGGCAGTGATGAAATTTCCTTCTTAACATTTTCCCCTTCTATAACAAAAATTGGATAAACAAAGTCTTTAGGAGAGAGAATAGTTTCTCTAACTAAATCTCTTATAGCAGAGGTTTTTCTTAATCTTCTATGTCTTCTATACATTATTTCTTTCCCTCCATACTCTTTCAATTTCTCTAATAATCCCCTCTTCACTATGCTCCTTACACTCTATAGCAAAAATTCCGTTCCTTTCAAGCTCTGTATAGGTTATCGGTCCTATAGCTATAGAAATTTTATCTTTAATAGCTTCTATACCAACTAACTTTATCATATTCCTTACTATCGAAGGGCTAGTAAAAGTTACGATGTCTACATCCTTAAAGCTATTAGTATTTCTTAATTCTCCGCAAATAGGCTCGTATATATGAACTCTATCTACAATGCAGTTTAACTTAGCAAGTTCATCTATTAAATAACTTCTTGACTCCTTTGAGCAAGGAATTAATATCTTATCTCTTTCTTTTACAAGAGGCTTAATAGCTTCAAACAAGCTTTCTGTGACAAACTCTTTAGCCATGATGGAAGGAATTACACCTCTATCCTTTAATGCTTCTGAAGTAGCATTTCCTATAACTCCAAACTTAGCCTTTATATTTCTAATATCTATTTCTTTCTTCTTTAAATAATCAAAGAAAATATTTACTCCATTAACAGAGGTTAATACTATAAAGTCATACTCTCCCAATTTATCTTTATAACCTTCAAGCTCCTTTGATGTATCTTTTATTTTTATAGCGTTTATCTCCGTTACTTCAGCACCAAGTTCTCTAAACTTAGTCTTTAATCTAAAGGACTGTTCCTTTGATCTAGTAACACAAATATTTAGTCCAAATAAAGGTCTTTGCTCAAACCAATTTAACTTATCATGTAAAGATACCACATCTCCAACCACTATAATACAAGGTGATTTTAGAGCCGCTTCCTTTGCTTTTTGAGATATATTTTGAAGAGTTCCTACTACTTTTTTTTGCTTTGATGTAGTTCCTCTCATTATTACTCCACAAGGAGTGTTTATATCCTTTCCATGAGAAATAAGAGATGAACATATATAATCTATATTCTCTAGGCCCATTAAGAATATAAGAGTTCCTTCTTCTTTTGCGACACTTTCCCATTTTATTTTTAAAGATGAACCACTCATACCTGTTATAACATGAAAGCTTTGAGATATTCCCCTATGAGTTGCAGGTATACCTGCATAGCTCATTACTGAAATAGCTGAAGTTACTCCTGGAATAACTTCAAACTCAATACCTTCATCTAGTAGTGCAAGCGCTTCTTCTCCCCCTCTTCCAAAAACGTAAGGATCTCCACCTTTTATTCTACCAGCTACATGCCCTTCCTTAGCAAGTCTTACGAGCATTTCATTAATTTCTTCCTGGCTTTTATAGTGACATCCTGGTTCCTTGCCACAATAATAAATCTCACAGTCTTCCTTTAAATAATTAAGAACGTTATTTCCTGCTAATCTATCATATAAAACTACAGTACACTTTTCCATGGATTTTATTGCTTTTAAGGTTAAAAGTTCTTCATCTCCTGGACCTGCACCTATTATATATACCTTACCCATTATATCCTCCTAAAAATAAAAGATCTATTTCTTCAGTACCTTTTGTGCTAAAGTCTCTCCAAGCTTAATTCTATCTTCCCTATTACCAGTTATATCTTTTTTAACAAGCTTATCTCCTATTTGGAATGTTCCTATTAAATAAATATCATCTCCGTGCAGTTCCCCGTAAGCTCCAATAGGTGAATGGCACCCTCCATTTAGCGCCCTCATAAAGCTTCTCTCAGCTTCTACACAATGCCTTACATCAATATTATCAATCCCTCTTAGAATTTGTCCTTCTTCATTATCCTTTAGTATTTCAATTCCTAGTGCTCCTTGACCAACTGCTGGTATAAAATCAGAGGGATTAAAATAATTTGTAATTATGCCTTCCATGCCCATTCTTTTAAGTCCAGCTGCTGCTAGAATTATTCCATCCAAATTCTCCTTTTCTATCTTTTCTATTCTTGTCTGTACGTTACCTCTTATCGGAACTATATCTATATCTTTTCTTAAAGACTTAAGTTGAGCACTTCTTCTTATACTGCTTGTTCCAATCCTTGCCCCTTTTGGCAAATCAAAAAAACTTAAACCATTCATAGAAACGAAGGCATCTCTCACATCTTCTCTTGAAGGCATAGCCGCAATCTCAAAACAATGCTCTAAAAAGAATGGAACATCCTTCATGCTGTGAACTGCACAATGAGCTTTTCTTTCCATAAGTGCAATTTCAATCTCCTTAACAAAAAGTCCCTTTCCTCCTATCTTATCTAAGGTTACATCCAACCTCTTGTCACCTTCAGTGACAACTAAGAGTTTCTCACTTTCAAATCCAAAATTCTCTTTAATCATACTCATAACAAGCTCAGTCTGCGCTTGAGCCAGTTTACTTTTTCTCGTTGCTATAATTAGATTCACAAAAATCTCCTCCAAAAATCATTACTAAAAAGTCCATCTTATTAAGTAATATAGATAAACAAAGGGTTTTTATTTTTGCAACAAGCAGTTTACTTCCTTTTCTTTAAAAAAGAGAAGCAAAACCTCATGCATATATCCCTTTTCATAAAAAAATTTAAAATCTTCAGTGGTAATGAAACTTATTATCTCTAACTTTTTATTTAAAGATTTAGCTCTATTCCTTATAGGATTTATAACTTTAACAAACTCATCATAACCAATAAGTTCTTTCTCTATCTTATTTAAAAGTAGAATAGAAGCTTTAGGATTTCCTCCCTTTGTATGAATACTAAAGGAAATACTTTCAATCTCCCTCTGAGCTGGTACTACCCCCATTCCACTTTTAAAATCTGTTGAATCTATAAAAATCTTATACTCAATTTCACACTTTTGTTTTATTTTTTCTTTCAATTTAGAATCATCTACCGCAATTATTATTATGTGCTTATCTCTTATAAAATCCTCATAATAATCTCCTTTTATAAGTTTTGCACCTAAGTCTTCAAGTTCATGAAACTCATCTATAAACTCTCTTGAAAGAACCCAAAGATTACACCCCTTAGTAATGAAGGTTCTAGCTTTAATTAAACCACCTTTCCCTCCTCCTATTAATCCAACATTAATCTTATTAGAAATAAGCGAAAGAAAGATAAAGTTTAATTGATCCTGAATATTTTCTCTATTATCCTTAAGCACTGCTCTTCACTTCCTTCAAGCTTAGCTTCCTTTAATGTCTCTATTGCTCTATTTATATAAAAATCAGAAGTACTCTTAATTAACTTTTTTGCTAACTCCTGATGATTTTTTGATGAGCTTTTATGTATAAAAGTATTTATTCTGTCTTTACTTACCTCAGCACTCACCATCTTAAGTTTTTTTATATAAGGTGTAATCTCCCTTAATTTTCTCCATTCTTCATAAGCATCTATATGATTTTTAATGATTCCCCTACAACTGTCCATTCTCTCAGCTCTAAGTTTTTTATTTTTATCATCTATTTTACTTATTGTATCTATGTCTAATAATTCAATATTAGGATATTTTGCAAGAGATTCTTCTACATCTCTTGGAACTGCTAAGTCAAAAATCAATAGTTTCTTCTCCTTAGGTATATCTTCCCTTTTTATAACATAATGTGGTGCAGAAGTACAAGAAATAATACACTCTACTTCTTCAATAATCTCATTCTTATCCTTAAATCCTATAATATGTACTCTCTTATCATGTAAATCAACAATTTTTTTAGGGTCTCTTACTACAATATACACTTTTGAAACATTACTAGATAATAGATACTTAACTGCAAGACTTCCGATTTCCCCATATCCAATAACCATAAAGTTTTTGATTCCATGCTGTAAACCATAGTTAACCACTATAGAAGAAGATGATACTGGTATGTCATACATCCTTGCTTCCGTTCTAAATTCCTTCCCACAGGTAATTGCTTCTTGAAAAAGTCTATGAAGTTCTGCAGAAACTGCACTTTCCTTTAGTGAATAGCTATATGCTTCCTTAACCTGCCCTAAAATCTGATCCTCTCCTAAAATTTTTGAATGGAAGCCCGAAACTACTTCCATAAGATGCTTTATAACATCATGTCCCTTTGAATGAAATGTGTATTCCTTTAAATCATTATCCCATCCGAATACCTTAAATATGTTATGAACTATAGTATCGTCATATCTTTCACAATTAAAATATATTTCTGTTCTATTGCATGTGCTTATAATTACTGCCTCTGCGCAAAACTCCAACAAATTTTTTAAATAATATTCATAATGACTTTTTCTTGTTGAGAGTTTTTCTCTTATGGATAAGTCTAATCCTTTTTTTAATCCGATCAATTGAATCATTTTATCACTCCATTGCATTTATCCCTACCAACGGTAAAATTTATTAAATTATTTATCTCTATAGTAAACTGAATTAATTACTAAAAATACAAATAAAGCCTTTACCAATCAGAGGCAAAGGCTGTTAGTTCACAGATAATAAATTTATAATTAAACTTACACTTCAGAAAGTATCTCACAAATAGGACACCTTCTCAAATTCAATACAAATCAAATCAATTTATCTCTAGTATACTAACTTCTTAATTGGCTGTTTAGACTAATTTAGACTATGTTATTATATTATATCTTCTATCAAAACGTATTTGTTTACTATATTATTATAACACAGCTTTTTAAATAATTTCATACAGCTCAATTTTTTAAAGTTAAGACTTTTTATCTAAAGGAAAATGTCGTTTAATATCTAATCATATTGCTACATTTGAACTATTATTAATATATACATTATTTTTATTAACTATACTTGAAACTCTAATATCAATATATACCTTTTCTTTACTGTCAGTTTTTATTAAGCGATCAATACTATTTAAGATTTCATCTAAAGAAGGTTTTAATATTTCCATATTCCACTTATATATGTTTTCAACATAACTTCGATGAGAATAAATATTATATGTATAATCATATATCTCATCAGAATTATTAGACTCAATTATAGCCTTTAACTTTTGTAGGACAAATGCAATCTTTTTATTAGTATCTTCAGGTAATACTAATTCTAGTTGGTTATCTCCGCGCTCAATCTCTATATCCTTAAAATTTATATTAGCTTTAAAGTATGGGGTAGTTAACACATTTAATACTCTATTGTTTTGTAATAAGTTAATTAAACTCTTCAATTTACTAGGATAAGAAGTTATCCCCGTTGAACTAAACACACTATTAATAGCATTTTCCATCTCATTCTTTACACTTAATATATCTTTTTTTGTAAAACCCATTTTCCCACACCCCTTTGTAAAATCTTACAATTAGTATACCATATTATTGGTATATTTTAAAAGTATTTATGGGAATTTTTTGCATATTTTTAATGAATTTTAATATAATATTAATATTTAATTATATTGTAACTTATTCACCATTTTTATTACTTATATATTATATACCATACATTAATTAAAGCTTTTATCAAAACTTATTAATTATTTAATGTATCACAAAATTAGTAACGAATTCCACTCCAGTAAATATTCTCTTTCATTACTGCCTTCGGTCCAAGTTCTACATCCTTAAGAACCCACTTTTTAAACTCTTCAAAGCCCGTTCGGTCAACTATATAACCAATGTGTTCTTTTCCGTGTGGTGCTTCTTTATCTATATATTCAGTAACATAACCGTAAGTATTTAATATTATCTTTAATATGCTATCTTCATCCACCCAAACAATGAAGTCCTCTGCAAGTCTTGGGTTTTTCTTACCTGTTCTACCCATGATAGCAAACCTATAGTACTTTTCCCTGCTTCTTGACCATGCACCTGTTGGACATTTTGCTACACATTCACCACAACCTATACATTTTTCATGATCTCTTACTACTTTAAAGTTTTCAAACTTCAAGGCACCTTTAGCTCTCTTTTTACAACTCTTAACACAAGCCTGACAGCTTATACATCTATAAGACTCATATTGAGGTTCAGTCATTCCTATAATTCCAAAGTCGTGCATTCTTACTTTCATACAGTCATTTGGACATCCTGTAAGAGCAATCTTAAAGTGAAGATCATTAGGAAATATTGCTTTTTCAATTCTTTGCGCAAAAGTAGACGTATCATAATTAGCAAAAGGACATACCCTATTCCCTATACATGCAGATACATTTCTTGTTCCTGCTGCCGTATATCCTTGCCCAGGAACTTCTTGATTTATTTCAAGGCCTTCTATGATAGGTTGAAGAAGTTTGTTTACTTCAGGAATGTTCTTCATATCTATCCCTGGAACTTCAAACCCTTGTCTTGTAGTTATATGCACTGTACCATTACCATACTTATCAGCTATTTCCTGAATAAGAGAAAGGTACTTAGCATCCATATGCCCACCAGGAATTCTTATTCTTGAAGCTGTTACTCCTCTATGTTTAGTTACTCTAAAAGCATTTTTCTTAAGGTATTTAGTATTTATATCCATAACTTCTCCCCCCTTCTAGTCTATTAATAACTTGCCTTTTGTGTAGTTAAATACAGGTCCATCTAAACATATATATGTATCATCAATCTTACAATGACCACACTTACCAACTCCACAGCACATCTTTCTCTCTTGGGAGATCCAAATGTTTTCTTCTTTAATTCCTCTCTTTAGGAATTCTTGCACTGTAAACTTCATCATCATTGGAGGTCCTACAACAATAACTTGTACACTATCAATATCATCAATTCTTAATGTAGAAACATATTTTGTTACAAGTCCCACATTTCCATTATAACCTTCCGGTGCAGTGTCTACTGTTAAAATAAGATCCATGTTTTTTTCCCACTGCTTTATGTCGTCTTTAAACAGCATATCATTAGGTGACTTAAATCCTGAAATTAAAGTAAATCTGTTAGCATCACCAGGATTTTTTGAGAAGTATTCTACGATTCCTCTAACTGGTGAAAGACCAGTACCACCAGCTACTACTATAATTTCCTTATCCCTATAATTTTGTATATCGAAACCATTGCCGTATGGTCCCCTTATAAACAACTTTTGTCCAACATAGTAGCTAAATATTTCGTTTGTAACCACACCAACTCTTCTAATAGTAAGTTCTACATAATCTTTACCAATTCCACTTACTGAAATAGGAGCTTCTCCGTATTTTGGAATAGAAACTTCAAAGAATTGTCCTGGTTTTACATCACCCTTAAAAGACATTCTAAAAGTGTACTCTATTTCAGTATGCTGTTTTACATCTAAAATCTCTGATTGAAATGGCATATATATATTACTCATTTATTCCACCTCTTCCATGCCTTTTTCTAGTTTATTAATACAGTTTGAGAAAGATATATACTCTGGACATATATCATCACATCTTCCACATCCAACACACATATGATATCCCCATCTCTTCTTATAATCATAAACTTTATGTAGAACCTTGAATCTCATTCTTTGTCCCTTGTCTAATCTAAAACTGTGTCCTCCAGCCATATTAGTGTATCCATCAACCTGACAGGAAGCCCATACTCTCCTTCTTTCCCCTGACTTCTCATTGTCTTTGTAGAATATATCCTGCATTGTAAAACATGTACATGTTGGGCAAACAAAGTTACATCTTCCACAAGCGATACATCTTTCTGAGTATTCTTTCCACATTGAGGAATTCATAACCTTTAAATCAAGATTAGCAGGAATATTAACTTTTGTTTGATTTTCTTCAACAAAATCTAGAGTTATCTCCACTTCTTCTTTTGAAAGATCTGCGAAATATTGTTCTATTGCTGCATCTTTAACATCAAAGTATACCATATCTCCATCTACCTTTATGTATGCATCGTGTTCATCAGTTTTATTTGTTCCCATGCTTACACAGAAGCAATTATCAAAACTCTTTTCACAACCTATTAAAACAAACTTTACCTTTTCTCTAAGAGCTTTGTAATATGGATCTTCAAATCCATTTCTTAAGTAGATATCATCAATTCTTCTTAATGAGTGCATATCACAGCTTCTTAATAATATCAACGCTCCTTTTTCTTCCTTCTTTGGCTCGATCCATTGATCTTCTGTGAAATAGAATAATGTTTGAGTTATAGGAAGAAGTACTTCCTTGTATGAAAATGCTGATTTAGTTTTAAATTCAATCTCTCTAACATCTTCAATTTCTGAATACCTTACAACATCCGTATCAGAAAAAGTTCCTTTTCCTTCAAGAACCTTAGGTGCATAAACCTTGTAATCCTTTGATACTGATGATAGAAATTGGTTAAAATCTTCTACCGTTAGCTTAAATCCCATAATAAACACCTCTCTACTTTTCTTTTGAGATAAGAAAATATGGTAGAGCTAATAACACAGCTCCTCCTATTAAGTTACCAAGTGTAACTATTCCTATATTGTATACATATCCTCCTAGCGTTACTGCTGAAGGATGTGGTATTAACATTCCAATGGCAAGTAGTGTCATATTTGCAACACTGTGTTCAAATCCAGCAGTTATAAACACAAATAAACACCAAAAAATCATTATAAGCTTGCCTACTTCTTCTTTCATTCTAAAAGTACACCATGTAGCTAAACAAACTAATATATTACATAGTACAGCTCTTGCAAATAATTCATGGGCTGGTGCACTCATTTTTACAGCAGAAATACTGCCCATAAATTTACCTACTGGTCCGATAGCTAGTCCAGTAGAGTAATAAAGCCATGCTCCAAAAACTGAACCTATAAGGTTTCCTATAAAACTAAATACCCAAATTAAAACAGCATCTTTCCAGGATACAGTTTTCTTAAGCACTCCTATAGTCATTATAAAATTATTTCCTGTAAACAACTCTGAGCCTGCAAACACAACTAGAGAAAGTGCTACTCCAAAGGCAGCTCCCATAACAATTCTTGTTGATGGTGAGTTAGTTGAACTTAATAATCCTCCAATTGTAAATATTAGCATTATACCAAATCCAACATAAAGACCTGCTAAAACTGATGCTAATAAATACCTTAATTTACTCTTCTTTAATAGATTAGTTTTCATTTGAGCCGTTGAGGCTACTTTGTTAATTTCTTCACCAAACATTTCAACCCTCCCCCATTACAAGCTAAGTATATTATAAAAAAAAATAAAAGACTGTGATAATTATCACAATCTTTAAAAATATTTAAACAATTCTCTCTTTTACTTGGATTCCTTAAAATATTTTAAAAGTTTTTCTTTATCAGGTATTATAATTGTTTTATCTTTTATTTTAACAATATCAAGTTCTTCAAGTTTTTTTAAAGCCCTAGAAATAGTCTCTCTCTGACTTCCAAACATATCTGCAAGATATGTAACAGATATTTTAAGGTTAATTGCTACTCCATCTTCTGTTTCTATTCCGTAATCTTTAGATAGCTTCCAAAATTTTGCAGCTAACTTTTTTTCAATTTTTAATGGAGTAGAATTCTTTATTTGTCTATAAAGCCTTCTTACTTTTTTCGCAACTGATTTAAATACATTGGTAGTTAAAACAAAATCTTTCTTCATAAATTCAATGAATTTAAATCTATTTATCATCAATAATTCTCCCTCTTCAAAGGTTTCACAATAAATAGAAGATGGTAAATTATCTAAAATAACTTCATTTATTATTTTGTCTGGTCCAAGTATAAAAATAACTCTCTTTTGTGCTCCTTCACCTATTTTATATAAAGAGTATTTTCCACTAAGTACGATATAAATAGTATCTACTATCTGTTTATCAAAAAAAACTATTTCTCCTTTTTTAAAGCTTTTTACTATAGATTCTGATGATAATTTATTTAAAGTTTCCTCTTGTACACCATTAAATATTTGAAGTTCCTTGAGTTCTTCTATGCTAACTTTTTTCATTCCTGTTCCTTCCTAACATCTATATAAATTCTATTTTATACCTTTATGATATACCTTTTATACACTTAAATTATACTAAAAAAAAACTAAAAATACTGTTCTATATTTATTAGGTAAAAGTTTTTTCTATAAAAAATAAGAATCACAAAAAAAATTCTGCAGATAATATAATCGTAAAAAATAAAGGAGGATTGTTGTATGAATGATGGAAAGCAAAATGTTGAATCAACAATTAATGATTTAAGAAGTGCTAAACAACGTCTTCAACAGGCTTTATCAACAGTTGAAAAAGAAGCTAACAAAAAAAATATTCAAAGCTCTCTTACATCTGTAGAAACTGCTCTTAGTCAAGTACAAAACACAATATCAAATTATGTTGAAAGCTAGAAATAAAATATAAAAGTTACTTAAAAAATTAATCTAACTTACAACTAAAATTAAATAGACATAAGGTTTATTCAGTTATGAACTTACATAACTGAATTATAATTTGCGTATTTATAGCTTGAGTCAGATTTTACTTCGTGAAATGACAACAAAAAAATGGATAGCATTACGCTATCCATCTTTTATATATTATTACATTGCGTTACAAAGTGCTTCAGCAAACTGGAAGGTTGTTGCCTTTCCTCCTAAGTCTTCTGTTAAACATTCGCCCTTTTCAAAAACTACTGCTAATGCCTTTTCAATCTTCTCAGCACATTCCTTTTCTCCAATGTGTCTTAACATCATCACTGCTGATTGGATTAATGCAGTAGGATTTGCCTTCTGAAGACCAGCTATTTGTGGTGCACTACCATGAACAGCTTCAAATACTGCATAGTCTTTTCCTATATTTGCTCCTGGTATCATACCAAGGCCACCTACAAGTCCTGCACCAAGGTCTGAAAGTATATCTCCATAAAGGTTAGGCATAACCATTACGTCATAACGTTCTGGATACATAACTAAGTTCATAGCTGCAGCATCAACAATTAAATCACTAAAATCTACATCTTTATGTGCTTCTGCTACTTCTCTTGCTGTCTCTAAGAACAGACCATCTGAAAGTTTCATAATATTTGCCTTATGAATTGCTGTAACTAACTTTCTGCCATTCTTTTCTGCATAATCCATAGCAAACTCTACTATTCTTTCGCAAGCTGGCTTAGTGATAAGCTTTATGCTTTCTGCACCATAATCTCCAATTTTATGCTCTATTCCAGCGTATAAATCTTCAGTATTTTCTCTTACAATAACCAAGTCAATGTTTTCGTATCTTGAAGGAATACCCTTGAAGCTCTTTATTGGTCTAAGATTTACATAAAGATCTAGAGTCTGTCTAAGTGTAACATTTACACTCTTGAAGCCCTTTCCTACTGGTGTAGTAATAGGTCCCTTTATAGCAATTTTATTTTTCTTTACTGCTTCTATAACATGATCTGGCAGTGGAGTACCGTACTTTTCTATTTGATGAGCACCAGCCTCAACTTCTTCCCATTCAATTTGAGCACCTGAAGCTTCAACTACCATTTGCATGGCCTTGCTTACTTCTGGTCCAATTCCATCTCCAGGTATTAAAGTAATCTTATGCATTTTTGTCCTCCTTCTCTGCCATTAACTTAGTATAGCTTAGCTTACCACCAGCTAAAATAACATCTATATCTTTTTGTGAAAGTTCAGCCTTTACCTTAAAGGAGTAGTTTTGAGTTACGTTCTTTACTTCAACTTCTCCTGTTGTTAAAGCAGTCTTAACATCTTCTATCTTAAGCTCATCTAATAATGAAATCTTATCGTAATCACTTTCATTTTCGAAAACTAATGGAATAATTCCATTGTTTATTAGATTAGCTTTGTGGATTCTTGCAAATGACTTAGTTATAACTCCCTTAATACCTAGGTAAAGTGGAGCTAAAGCCGCATGCTCTCTACTTGAACCCTGACCATAGTTTTGTCCTCCGATAATAAAACCGCCACCATTTTCTTGTGCTCTCTTTGGAAAATCTACATCAACAGTGTTGAAGCAGTATTCTGCAAGATAAGGTATATTTGATCTAAATGGTAGAAGCTTTGAGTTTGAAGGCATAATATGATCTGTAGTTATATTATCTTCAACCTTTATTGTTATTTTACCAGATACTTCATCTGAAAGTGGTGTATTTGTAGGGAACGGCTTAATATTTGGTCCTCTTACTACTTCAACCTCTTTACCACATTCTGCTGGCTTAATTATCATACTATCATCTATTAAAAAGTTTTTAGGAACTTCTATGTTTAAGTCTAAATCAAGTTCTCTTGGATCTGTTAAATATCCAGCAATAGCACTTACAGCTCCAGTTTCTGGGCTTACAAGATATACTTGTGCTGAAAGTGTTCCACTTCTTCCGTAGAAGTTTCTATTGAAAGTTCTTAATGATACTGCATCTGTACCTGGCGCCTGACCCATACCAATACATGGTCCACAAGAATTTTCTAGAATTCTAGCACCAGCACTGATAATATCTCCTAAAGCACCGTTTCTAGCTAACATCTCCATAACCTGTCTTGAACCTGGTGCGATAACTAAAGATACTTCTGGATTAACCTTCTTACCCTTTAGAATTTTAGCAACCTTCATTAAGTCTTCATATGAAGAATTAGTACAGCTTCCTATAGCTACCTGATCAACCTTAATTTTTCCTATCTTATTTACTTCTTCTACGTTATCAGGGCTATGAGGCTTAGCTGCTAAAGCTTCTAATGTACTTAAATCAATTGTGATTTCTTCATCATAAATTGCATCTGCATCTGGAGCTAGTTCTTTCCACTCATTTTCTCTTCCTTGAGCTTTTAAGAACTCTCTTGTCTTATCATCACTAGGGAATATAGAAGTTGTAGCTCCTAATTCTGCTCCCATATTTGTGATAGTAGCTCTTTGAGGTACAGAAAGATATTTTACACCTTCTCCAGCGTATTCATATACCTTTCCAACTCCACCTTTTACAGTTTGGTTTCTTAAAACTTCTAAAATTATATCTTTAGCAGAAACCATTGATCTTAGCTTTCCTACTAGATTAACTTTACATACCTTAGGAGCAGTTATGTAGTAAGCGCCGCCTCCCATGGCAAGTGCTACGTCTAATCCACCTGCACCAATAGCTATCATTCCAACTCCGCCAGCTGTTGGAGTATGGCTATCTGAACCTATTAAAGTATCTCCTGGACAAGAAAATCTTTCAAGAAATACTTGGTGACATATACCATTTCCTGGCTTTGAAAATAATACTCCATATTTTGATGCTACAGTTTGAATATATTTATGATCATCAGCATTTTCAAAACCTTGTTGAAGCATATTGTGATCAATAAAAGCTACTGATCTCTTTGTCTTTACTCTATCTATACCCATAGCTTCTAATTGAAGATATGCCATAGTACCTGTAGAATCCTGAGTTAAGGTTTGATCTATCTTTATACCAATAGTTTCCCCACCTCTAAGTTCTCCTTCTACTAAATGTTCTTTTAATATTTTGTAAACCAAATTTAACCCCAAGTTTATTCCCCGCTTTCCTATAGTTTATATTTTAAACGCTTTTATTTTTTTCGTGTTCATTGTAAAGTTGAACAAGTTCTTTATCAAATAGAGTTCTCTTTAGCTTTACAGCAAGTTCTCTTACCTTAACTAATAGCTCATCAGCATCCTTTGGACTTAAATCAACATTATATTCAAGGAATTTGTTTACTATAGCTGCCTTACCTGAATGCTTACCTATTACTATTTGTCTTTCAAGTCCAACCTCACTTGGATCATAAACTTCGTAATTTAAAGGATTCTTGATTGCTCCATCAGCATGAATTCCTGATTCATGAGCAAACATGTTTGATCCTACAATTGCCTTCCATGCTGGAAGCTCTCTTCCTGAAGCCTTTGATACATATTCAGAAACTTCTTTAAACTTCCTTGTATCCACAGTTACATTATAATCATAAACGTATTTAAGAGCCATTAAAACTTCTTCAAGAGCAGCATTTCCAGCTCTTTCTCCAAGTCCATTTACTGTAACCCCAAGATGTGTAGCTCCTCCCATAAGTCCAGCAAGAGCATTAGCTGTTGCCATACCGAAATCATTATGGGTATGCATTTCTATATCAAAATTAGTATTATCTTTTAAATATTTTATCTCTTCTTGAATTTTTAAAGGGTGCATTATTCCTATAGTATCGCAGTATCTAAATCTATCAGCACCAGCCTGCTTTGCAGTGTTTATAAATTGCACTAAGAACTCATTATCTGCTCTAGAAGCATCTTCCCCATTAACAGAAACATAAAGTCCATTCTTCTTTGCAAACTCAACTGCTTTTACCATATTTTCTAAAACCCATTCTCTAGATTTTTGCAACTTGTGCTGTATATGAATATCTGAAACTGACATAGATATTGCTACAGCATCAGCGCCACAATCAATGGATTGTTCGATGTCACTTATAACACCTCTGTTCCAAGCCATAATACTGGATTTTAATCCTCTTTTTACTATAGCCTTAATTGCTTCTTTTTCATCTCCACCCATTGCTGGTATTCCAACCTCAAGTTGATCTACTCCTAATTCACTAAGCATTTCTGCTATTATTATTTTCTCATGGTTTGCAAAAACAACTCCTGCTGTTTGCTCTCCATCTCTTAAAGTAGTATCAACGACATAAATCTTTTTTCCTGTCGCTCTTTCATAAACAGCCATGAATTTTCCCCCTTTTTCCTTTTGAAAATGAATGCTATTTCTTTAAATAAATTAATTGTCGCACAATTAATCAAAACTGTAAACTTATATTTTATGTATATTTATGCACATTCATGTATAAACATGCATTCTTGTAACTTGTTAGAGAAAAATACCCTAAACTATATTTTATATATAGCAATAGAAAACAAGAAATATCGAAAGGAAATCATTAAAGAATGACATAAATTAATAATAATTTATCAATTTATGCTAATTTATATTATCATATTCGCACAAAAAACTCAACACATATTTATAAACATGAAAAAAATTTCATTATTAATTAACGAAAGTTTACCACAACAATATTTCATAATTTTATTTAAGAAAAATATATACCTTAATTATACTAAAGACTATTTGCTTTACTAATTCACTTCATAAACTACTATAATATATACTACTTTTTTCCCATACAGATATAGTTTATTCTAATAAAAAGCAATTTATCCTTTGAATATATTATTCATTAACGTAATTCAACTAAAAAATCATATTATAGCTTGAGACCTAGGAAAAGTAATCTTATCTTTAATCTATAACTAAGTTAAAAGTCTAGGATTTATTACCTAATTATAGTAAAAAAAACATAAAACGAGTTGTCCACTTTTATTGGACAACTCTTTTCTATTTTCAGTTCATCTTACCAATATTATTGGGTTTCTTAGAGATTTTATTTGTCATTATAATAGCAAATCTTTTTATAGTTGTCAAAACATTTGTTATTTTTTTTATCATTTGTTTGGTAACTAATAATTTTATTTCCATCAACTTTATAGAATAAAATCAAAAACCCTTTATCTACTTTACTAAAAGTTCATTCTGCTAACCTCGTAAAGAAGACAACTGCACCAATAGAAAGAGATACTGCTTTATCTATCAACCACCTAACACCTTTATCGAACTCTACCTAGTAATCAATATATATTATTAATTTAACAAATGTTTATTTCATCAACTCATGTATATGTTGATTATTAAAAATTTAATCTTATACTGCTAGAATGTTATAAATACATATTGTTGCTAAGAGTTAAATCCATGTTAACTATTAGGTAGCTTGAAAAGGGATATTATATAAGTTATAATGTTATATATTTTTATATTATATGTATTTAAGGAGCTTCGATTATGAAAGAATACGAAGTTATGAATGAATCTGAGAAGTTGAGTTTTCTTGCAGAACTATCTACCATGTATTATGAACTAAATATGACTCAAGCAGAAATTGCTGCTAAGTTATCAACTACTCGTTTTAAAGTTTCGAAACTTTTACAAGAATCCCGTGATAAAAATGTTGTACAAATCACTATAAATCAACCCAGAGAAAGAGTATACGATATCGAAAGTGAGCTGAAAAAACGCTTCAATTTAAAACAAGCTATTGTCTTAGATAATAAAGTACTTCCATATGAAGAAACACTATATACACTAGGTAAACTTGGTGCTGAATACTTAGACAATATAATAACTGAAAACTCTATTATAGGTGTTTTGTGGGGAACAACAATGTTTAATTTAGTAAAAAACCTTAAACCTAGAAAAAAGCTTCCTATAACGGCAGTTCAAATTCTAGGTGCAGCTGCTAAAGATGATCCAATAGTTGATGCACCAGAACTTATACGTCAAATCGCAAGTGCTTATGGAGGAAAATATAAATATTTATATGCTCCTTTATATATCGATAACGATTATGCACGAAAAGCATTAATCCAGGAACCTTTTATTAACGATACTCTTTTCCTAGCTAATAAGGCTGACATAATAATTACAGGAATAGGAACTATGGATGCGTTAACATCTTCAACTTTGTGGTCAAACTACTTAGCTCAACGTAGTGAGTTAAGCAAACAAAAAGCTATTGGCTGCATTTTTGCTCATGTTTTTGATATTAACGGTAAAGAAGCGAATGTTGATATAAATAAAAAAGTTATAGGTGTAGATTTGGATACATTGCGACAAGTTGAATACAAAGTAGGTATAGCTGCTGGAAAATTTAAGGCTGAAGCTATTCTTGGAGCATTACGTGGAAAATATATTAATGTTCTTATTACAGATGATAGGACAGCTACAAAGGTATTATCATTAGACAGCTTGCAACAGGATTACAAGCTCAGAGGGTGAAATTAATTATACATACAATACAACTCAACTCACCAGGCATAAAGTCTACTTAACTTAAGTCAGATTTCACTTCGTCAAATGACAGCAAATTAAAACATTAAGCTGTAACTATAAATATAGTTACAGCTTAATGTTTTTTCTATTATTTCTAAAATATAATTCTTTTAATACAATCTATAATTTCTTTTCTAAATTCATTGCTAAAGTAAAATATTTAAGGGATTCCCGTATCTCTTTAAGTTCATAATACATATTTGCCATTTCTAAGTATCTTTTATATCTCTGTTCATAATTACCAAATTTCATAAGTGCATCCATAGAGAGATTCATATACATTTCTGATTGTGAATAAAGATTCCTTTTTTGAAAAATTATAGCCTTTAAATAATACGCTCTTTCAATAAGTTTTATATTATCACAATTAATGGCAATATTTAAAGCATTATCTGAGCAGCTTTCAGCTTCTTCTAATTCATTATTTTTGATAAGAAGCCCTGTACACTTATTAAGAAAATCACCATATAGTTCCCTACTCTCTTTAGAGAATAAGTAAATGGCTTCTTTTATTTCTTTTATTGCTCTAACTCTATCACCTATAACAAAAAAACTTTCTCCTAATGAAAATCTAGAAGTTGCTAGTACTTTAGAATTACCTACTAATAACTCATATATCCTATCTATTAAGCTCTCATTTATACTCTTCTTTAATTTAATTGATAAATTAAAGAAAAGTGTTAATATCTTCCCTTTTATAATATTATTCTCTATATCAGAATAAAGATGTTGTGCTTGTTCTAACATATCATAGGCTTTATTATGATAACCCATTTTTGTGTAACAGCTAGCCTCGCTATATAAAAGTTCACATTCTAAATTTACATTTAACCATTTTGCATTTAACCTTAATCTATTATAATAAGTTAATGCCTCTACATATTCTCTATTTCTATAAAAATATGTGGCCATATCTCTATAAAACACTTCTATAACTTGTTCATTCTTTTGAGCAACTTCATAATAATCAGTAACTATATTCTGAATCTTATTATCTTTTCCCTGCTCGATATAGAACTCAAACAAGATATGCATTAATTTAAACGCTAAGTCATAATATTTGTAATCTAAAGCATAGTTTAAATTTATTTTGACGTCCTTTTCAAAATCTCTATGTCTACTTCCCTCTTCAAACTGACTTAAATTATTCACTAATTGTTCTCTTACGTCCTTAAGGAGATACTTAATATCTAAATCTAACTTTTGTGCTACAATATCTAATATCCAACGATCTGGCTTTACCTTACCATTTTCAATACAACTCATCTTTGAAATTGAAATCTTGTCATCACAGAGCTCTTTTAATGTTACTCCTTTGTAAATCCTTGATCTTTTTATTTTTTCACCTGTTGATAATATTTCCATACTAATCACCTATCAATATAATCTAATTTTTAATCACTCCTAATTGTTTAAAAATACTAACTCCTTTATCTAAATACTTTGCTGCTTCACTATCATTCTTTTGATCTAAATAAAACTTACCTATCATTACAGCAATTTCTCCAGCTTTTTTTAAGTTGTTACAATTAATAGATATATTAAATACATCTATAAGTATATTCTCTGCTTCAGTATAGTTTTCCTTAATTAAACTAACCCTATATTTTAGTAAATTATAATCAATAATAGCATCAGTATTTTGAAAATCTATAAGATTCTCTATTTCATTTAATACTAAGTTACATTTGGATATATCCTTAAGCTTAATATAATTTTCACATATGTTCACAAGAGTATCTATAAGTTTCTCATCTTTATTTTTTATCCTAATCTCTTTTGCAATTTCATAATGCTTAAAAGATTCTTCTATATTATTAAACTCACAGAATAATTTCCCTAAATTATTCTCAATATTAGAAACATTGTTAGTATCCTCTAAATCTTTATAAATCTCCAAGGTTTTCTTTGAATATTTTATAGCATTAGACAAATCACCTTTTTTACTATACTCCTCAGAAAGAAGCAACAGCGTTTTAGCATATTCTTTCTTATTATAAATCTGTTCAAACTTTTGCTTTGCTAATAAGGAGTAGTTCATAGAATTTTTAGTATCTTCTATCTTAAAATAAGTCTTTGCCATATTAAAATATATATCTCCAATTAGGAAATCATCTCCAATATTATTATCTATATAAACTTTCTCTGCTTGCTTTAAATAGGAACTAGCAGAATGATACGCTCTAAGCTGTAAAGTAATCTTTCCTAAACTTAAAAATGTACGGACAATTTCTTCATAATTATTATTTTTAATAAATATTACATTTGCAGAAAGAAAAAACTGTTGAGCTGAAACATACTCTTCCTTTGACATATAAATCTGTGCCCTTAAGTAAAGATTTTTTGCTTTTCTATAGGCAAGGTTATACTTTTCTGCATAATATAATGATTGTTCTATATATTTTTCTCCCGTTAAGCTATCTCCAGATAAAATATATGATTCAGCAAGCTGCTCAAAATATGTACATATTTTTTCTGCTTGAGTTTCCTCTGACTCCATAAGATACTCTACAGAAGTTTTTAGTGTGGTGGCTAAATATTCCAATAAATCCATTGATGGATTTGATCTTCCTGATTCAACAAGACTAATCTGCCCTGGCGTTATTCTATCACCAGCTAAGTCCTTTAAAGTCATATTTAATTTTTTTCTTGTTCTCTTTATTTTTTCACCTAATGACAGAATTTCCATATCTACTCTTCCTTTTTCTATTTAACTTAATTATTCATTTAATTAATTATAATTAAATTATAGCATATATCTGTTCTTGTAAAATATAATTATTCCCATATTTCTATTAATTTTTATCTTTTTCTCATATAATTACACTAATTTGGAATTTTTTCATTAAAAAATTAAACCCGAGAAACAATTTCTCGAGTTTTTATTATCTCATTCTGTCTATTACATTACCGTAGGTGTCTTCTGCCACATGCATAACTCTTTTCCCCATTCTTCTGATGTTTCTTTGGGTTTTTCTATCTAATCGTGGCATCATAATCATACCTACTGCAGCACCAACAATTGCTCCTGTAGTTATTCCAGTTAGGAATCTTCCCATATCTAACACCTCTTCTTTATTTTATACTAGTGTTAGCTTATGCACTTTTTTATTTTTTATAATATATAAAAAATGGTTATTTTAAAGCTTCTAGTGCTTCTTTAGCCAGCTTATCTGCCATATCATTAAAGATGTCGCCGCTGTGCCCTTTAACTTTTTTAAAGTTTATTTTTATTTCTTTCATCTTTTCTTGCATAAATCTATGATATCCTTGAGTAATTTTGTTATTTCTTTTCCATGTTCCTAACGCCCAAGATTCTATACCTTGATAATCAAAGAATATAGATACAGCCTCATACCCCTTTGAAATAGCATAATCCACAGCCTTCATTGCACCAAGTACCTCACCAGAAACATTTCTTAAAGAAATAGCCTCTTCATCAAATCCTACGCCCTTATCAGTGTGAATAACCTCCCCGTTATCCACCACCACTATTCCATACGAAAAATTATTCTTATGAGACATAAAACTTCCATCTACATATATAGAAAGTCCTTTAGACACATTCGTATTCGTAGAACTACTACCTTCAAATCCTAATCCGTGAAGCCTAATAAAATCTGCTGCATCTTCTCTCTTACCAAAACTCTTATATATAGCACCTTTAAAGCCAATAACCTCAGCCTTGCATGCGTCCCAGCTTTCTAATATCAACGGAATACCAGACTTTCCCTTCGCAACTGCATAAAACTTAGCCATATCTCTCTTCCTTTCTATACTTTTACCAGTTCATTTATCATGTCATAAAGCTTATCTACATTCTTTGCTCCCGTATATTTTGTAAGATATTCTAGAGATTTTTTTAAAACCACTACAAACTCATTTTTACCTTGCCAATTTTCTAATATAACTTCTATTGGCACATCATTTATTATTCTATTTAAAGTAAAAAATATTACCCCCAAATCATCAATGGAACCTATAAAAGGAATCTTATCTGGAAGTATATCAATAGGAAGCGAAACATACATTATTGAAGCAATTAAAGCAGTCTTTGTCTTTTTATTTACTCTCTTATCTTTTAAAAGTCTATACATAAACGCTATAATATCAGGAATCATAAATACGTAATCAGAGTATATTCTCAACTTCTTAGGAAGTTTTTCTTCAATATGATTCCTTCCCTTCGTATACTGATCTTCAACCTTTTGAATTTCTATACGTTGAAGATCTATCTCATCTTTCTTTTCTTCTACCACTTCTTCTTGCACTTTCTGTCCAATATTATTTAATGCTATATCTATGTCATTTAACTCAAGGACTACATATCTTTCTTCAATACCCATACTTTTTATATTAAACTTTATAAAAGGAACAACTTTTATAATCTTTCCTATATCAACAATTATTATATCCTTTTCTACCGTTATGCCCTGTTTCTTAAGAGACCTAAGAGCTACCTTCACACCAAAATTTTTCATAAAACCAAATATTCTTAACTTCATCACCTTAATGGACTTAACTCTTAGAAAAAGCTTATCAGCTTGTACACCTAATAAATCTACTCTTCCCTTAAAGTTTAGATTAATAATTTTTTTAAAGTTTCCTTCTGCTTCAATATCGTCATCTATATTTATAACACTAAATGATAATCCATCTAATTTAAGAAAATCACTAATTATCGTCAATATATCATTACCATCTATTTTAGCTTTTATCTCAGAAATTTTCATATGGGGTCTCTCCTCCCTAAACGCTCTCTACATTAGCTTTCTTCTTCATACAGTATACATTATTTACCGTTTCTTTGAAAGGGAAATAAACCATAACTTACATTGGTAAAAGTTATGGTTTTCGTTAGACATAAAATTTAAAACTAGTATAATAATTATCATAACGTCAATTGGTTTAAAAAATTCTATTAAAAATTCTTAATTGAATATGAACCTGTATGTGCCGAGTTATAAATTCAGTTATGAGGTTATTTATCTATATTTGTGTAAAATAAGGAGGATGTAATGAATAAGATAAAGAATAAATTTGTTATAATTCCTATAATAACTGCTATACTTTCTCTAGGTGCTATGATTTTCTTCACTTATTCATCACCTATAAAGAATTTAAAACAATATAGTGAGTTTAATATGGATTTAACTAAAGGAAATATTTCTAAAGTTGAAATAAATGATACTTCTAAAATTAAGGTAGAACTAAAGGATGGCTCTATATACTCAACAGACAATCCAAAAACACCAAATTTTAAAGAAGAGTTACTTCTTAAGGGAATCACAGTTAAAGAAAGTGCAGGTGCTCCACCTGAGAAGACTATACCGTCTGGAGTTTTGACCTTATCAGTAATTGCGATAGTTTTTATGACTATGTCTAAAGGTAGATTCTCTTCATCTTCAATTTCTGCAGTTGATGCTTCAGATATAAAGGATAAAGCTAAGAAAAACTTTGGTTTTAGTTCAATGGCTGGAAATGATGAAGCTAAGGAAAGCGTTAAAGATATTATAGACTTTTTACAGAATCCAGAAAAGTATCAAAAGTACGGCGCAAGAATGCCAAAGGGAATTATGCTTTACGGGGAACCTGGTACTGGTAAAACACTTTTAGCAAAAGCTGTTGCTGGTGAAGCTGGAGTTCCATTCTATGCCGTGAGTGGTTCTGACTTCGTTCAAATGTATGTAGGAGTTGGTGCTGCGAGAATAAGAAACTTATTTAAAAAAGCTAAAGCCCACGGAAAAGCTGTTATTTTCATAGATGAAATTGATGCCATAGGTAAAAAAAGAGATGGTGGTAAAGCGTCTGGTGGATCTGATGAAAGAGATCAAACCCTTAACGCTCTATTAACAGAAATGTCAGGCTTCAGCGAGCAAGAAGGTATTGTAGTTATGGCTGCTACAAACAGATTAGACGTTCTAGATTCTGCTCTTTTAAGACCAGGTAGATTTGATAGGCATGTGGAAGTAATTCTTCCAGACTTTAGCGCAAGACAACAAATATTAAAATTATATCTAAAAGACAAGCCTTATACTGGTATTAATATAACTGATTTGGCACACAAAACAACTTATTTTTCTGGTGCTAAGCTTGAAAACTTAGTTAACGAAGCTGCTATACTTGCTGCTAAAGATAGTTCATCTTCTATTACGGAGGAACATATCGATAAAGCTTTTTCTATAGTAGTAGCTGGACATGAAAAAAGTGATAGAAGTTCAATCAAACAAAAAGATAGGGAAATCACAGCTTATCACGAAGCTGGACATGCTTTAGTTTCAATGATAAAACTACCGGAAGAGAAAATTTCAAAGGTTACAATAATACCAACTACAAAAGGAGCAGGTGGCTATACGTTAACTATTCCAGAAGATTCAGCATATAAGACCGTAGATTACTTAAGAAAAAGAATCATGGTGCTTTTAGGCGGACGTGCCGCTGAAGAAATTATATTTGGAAAAGAAAATATAACAACTGGTGCTTACAGTGACATAAACCATTCAACTGGCTTAGTTACAAATATGGTTACTGAGTATGGAATGGGTAAAACTTTAGGACTTTTAAAACTATCAACTCTTGGTAGCCTTTCATCAACTTGTGGTGCTTCAGTAATTAATGAATGTAAGGAAACTATAGATGAGCTTTATAATGATACTAAAGAGCTTCTATTAGATAATATTGACACTTTACATAAGCTAGCAAAAGACTTACTAGATGTAGAAGTTCTTTATTATGATGATCTTCAAGACATTAAACAAAAAAGATGGCAATAAAAGCCATCTTTTTTTGTTTTACAATTATTAACTTGTACTTATTATTCTCTTCTTAAAAAAATTGCCATTACTATTCCTCCTATTAACCCTCCGAAATGTCCAAAGTTATCTATATTAGGAGTTGTAAGACCTATCATTATATTCAATACTACCACCGAAATAATATTAGTTAAAAATCCTTTTCCAATTCTATTCTTTTCCTTTAAACCAAATACCAAGGTAGCTCCTAAAAGTCCAAAGATAGCACCAGACGCTCCTACTGATACTGCACTTGAAAAAAGATAACTTACATAGGTTGAAAATATACCAGATATAAAGTAAATGCTTAAATATTTAATTTTACCATATATCTGTTCAGTCAAATTTCCTAATGAATAGAGTGCATACATGTTAAAGGCTATATGTAATAATCCACCATGAAGGAACATAGCAGTTAAAAGCCTATAATATTGTCCTCTTTCAATTAAAAAATTAACCTTAGCTCCCAAAAATACTAATACTCCTAAATCTATATCAAAAAGACTGCCGGATAAAAAAACTGAAGTTATAAAAATAATTGCATTTACTAATATCAATATTAATGTAATTTTTGAAGATGCCTCATAGGAATTTGTACTTCTTTTTTCTTCACCTAAACTACTTATCACTTTAACTATAAATTCAGTAGAAGATTCATATTGTAATACTCTATTGGAAATTTTATCAAATATTATCCTTTTATAAGATCCACTATTGGTTAGGTCTCTATATTCATGACTAACAGCTATTATATTATTAAGCTCATAATTTTTTCCTTTATTTCTAAGAAAGTCATCTGCTCCTTTAGCATTATAAAACTCCTCCTCTTCTTCGGAACAAATAACTGCATATATTCCACTCTCGGTATATTTTAAAGCAATCCACCTATTTTCATTTAATTCCTTACAGTAGTATTGTTCGATAACAAATCCATGTTCCTTTATTAAAGCATCAAACAAATTCTTTTCACTTATTTTCATAAAAAACTCCTTTAAAAGTTATATTAAATATTAATTAATATAATACCCTGCAGATTCTGCAGGGTAACTTTATACTCTATATAAGTTTTTCTAGCATATCTAAAAGCTCATTAAATCTCTCAATAGTTGCTTCAAGAGGTTTTGATGTAGTCATATCTACTCCAGCCTTTTTTAAAATATTTACTGGATAATCCGCTCCACCAGCTTTTAAGAATCCCTTGTATTTCTCAACAGCCTTTTCCTCTTGCTCCATTATGGACTTTGCAAAAGCAGAAGCTGCTGCATAACCTGTAGCATATTGGTATACATAAAAATCTCTATAAAAATGAGGAATTCTTGCCCATTCACTATCTACTTCTTCATCTACTATCATTTCTTCACCAAAGTATTTCACATTCAAATCATGCCAAATTTGATTTAAGTCCTTCGGAGTTAAAGGTTCTCCTTTTTCAAGACTTTCATGAGTTTTAAGCTCAAACTCTGCAAACATCAGCTGTCTAAATACAGTAGTTCTGATTTGCTCAAGTTCCTGATTTATTAAGTAGAGCTTCTTCTGTTTATCCTCTTCTTTACTTATTAAATGATGTATTAAAAGTATCTCATTTGTTGTAGAGGCAACTTCTGCACAAAAAAGTGTATAATGAGAATAAATATATGGCTGTTCTTTAATTGAATAATACGAATGAATTGAATGGCCCATTTCATGTGCCAGAGTTGAAACATCATTTAAATCAAAGTTATAATTTAGCAGTACATAAGGCATAGTATCATAGGAGCCCCAAGAATAAGCACCGCCTCTTTTCCCTTTATTCTCATAAATATCTATCCATCCAGATTCTATACCTTCTTTAAAAATATCCAGATACTCATCACCTAAAAGATTTAGCCCTTCTGTAACTATTTCTATTGCTTTTTCAAACTCTATATGATCTTTTTCTACATCTACTACAGGAACATAAAGATCGTACATGTGTATGTCATCTAAACCAAGAAGCTTTTTCTTTAAAGCCACATATTTATGAAGAGACTTAATATTCTTATTTATAGTATCTATTGAATTATAATAGACCTCTAATGGAATGTTGTTAGGCTTTAGAGATGCTTCTAATGCACTGGTATATTTTCTTGTCTTAGAATTGAATATAAAATTTTTAACAGAAGATGTCAGTGATGATGCTAACGTATTTTCAAGTTTTTTATATTCTCCAAAAAGAGCTTTAAATGCAGTTTCTCTTACTTTCCTGTTCTTACTTCTTATAAAGCTTGAGTAATTACCCTCTGTTAATTCTACATCATTTCCTTTTTCATCTTTAATAACAGGAAATTTCATATCTGCATTAGTAAGCATACTATGAATATTTGATGGAGCATCCAAACAATCTGAAACTGAAGCCATAAGTTCTTCCACTTGCTTGGAAAGTATATGAGGCTTTTCCTTTAATATGTTATTTAGAAAAAAATCATACATCTTAAGTTCACTAACTTCTTGCATCATTTTTTCTACTGAACCTTCTGGTAAAGATAATATTTCCGGTTCAAAGAATGCTGTATAGCTTGCTAGTTCAGCAAGATATGGATCAATTTTATTTCTCAAGGTTTGAAACTGTGGATTAGATGTATCTTCATCTGCTCTTAAATGCGCATAAACCATCAATTTTTCTGCCTTTCTAGAAACTTCTTCATTTAATTGTAAGAAGGCTAGAACTTCTCTGCCACTATTTAATTTTCCTTCAAATTCTTTTAAAACAGGAGCTTTTTTCTTAAGTTCTTTAAAACCACTTTCCCATGAATCCACCGAATCATATACGCTTTCAATTTTCCACTTATCTTCCTGTTGAATTTCCTCTCTTTTTTTTACCATCTTTGCTTCATTCATATACATCTCTCCTTTCTAGTACCTTAACACTGGTTTTTACTACTGATATTCTTCTTCCTTACCGATTATGTCCTGAAAAACCTTTTCTATCTTTTCTTTTATAAGATTACATACTTCATTTATTACAGCTCTCATTTCTTCATGCTCTTCATCATACTTAAACTTTACAACCCATGTCGGATTATACTCGTCATCCTTTTCTTCTATGTCATATGCAAGTTCGTTAAAAGCTTCTTTTTCAAAAAGATCAAAGATTGCTGAATATTCCCATTCTTCAACATCCTTTTTAGTATCAAAAAATAATGATACATCTCCATCTATACAATAAAGCTTAGTTACATATGCCGCTCCTTCATTTACAGTATAACTACCAAGCTCCTTTATTATCATTCCAGTTGCTCCATCTTTTTCCATTAAAACTAATGATGAAAAATCCATAATTATTCTTCCTTTCTTTTGCTAATCTTTCTCTTTATATTATATTGTTCCCAGAAGTATTCATTCAAGCATTTAAATCATATTACAGCAAAAAAAATACTCCGTATCTCCTATTAAACATTAACTCCAAAAAATAATCAATTATATCCTTTAATATTTTTACATTTTTTGGTAATATATAATTAAATCTTAAAGGAGGGGATCAGTATATGAGCGAAAAAAGAGAGACTTCACTAAAATTAAAAAGAAGAAAGAGAAGAAAACAAAGAATAAGAAGACTTTTTATTATTACTCTTTCCCTAGCTCTTTTATTTATACTTATTAGAGCAAGCTATATTAACTCAAAATGTAAGGATCTTTATTATGCTACTGATTACTATATGACCTCTAAGATTTCTAATTCTCAAAAACTTCTTAGAGTTAAAACGATGAAACTTCTTTTCTCTGATGGGAAAACTGCTATAGTAGAAGTTTATGGTATGCAGGGTAAAACACCCCATGATAACAAAACATATAAAGCATACTTTAAAAGAAATAATACTGCTGATAGTTGGAAACTAGATAAAATCTATGATACTCCAACTAAAGAATTTTCAGAAACTTCTGAAAATTAATTTCGTATCATTAACTCTAACTTATTGCAAACCATTTGCAATAAGTTGTATAATATAGTTAGATTTTTATATACATTCACAAGTTCATAATTAATCCTAAAATTATAAAAAAGTATTTAAAACCTATACTAATTTATAATTCATTAATACTTGAATTTGTGTATCTTTAGACGGAGTTGATGAGTTTGATATCAATTAATAATCTTTGCTTTTCATATACCTCTAAGCCACCATTTATCTTAAATAATATAAATATTAATATTCCTAAAGGAGCATATGTTTCTATAATTGGGCCTAATGGAAGTTCAAAAACCACCTTAGTTAAATTAATGCTTAAACAACTTAAACCTATTAATGGTTCTATTGAAGTAACTACAAATAAGATTGGATATGTACCTCAAAAAGTAGAAAGCTTTAACTCACAATTTACTATAACAGTAAAAGAGGTATTAAGTTGTCATGCAAATGCATTAAATCTTCATGATAAAAAACAAATAGATAAATTCATAGAAAGAGTAAATATGAAAGAATTTAAGAATAAACTTATAGGAACTCTTTCTGGTGGCCAGCAACAAAAGATATTTATAGCACGAGCCTTAATGGGAAATCCTGAACTTTTAGTTCTTGATGAGTTAAGTGCAGGAGTGGATCATAGCTCTCAAAAGGAGATATATGGTTTAATAAAGGACTTAAATAAAAGAAAAGGAATTACTATACTTTCTGTAGAACATAATTTGAAACTTGCTTTAGATTATTCCACTCACATTCTACAATTGCATGAAGGAAAAGCAACCCTCTATACTGTTGATGAGTATAGCAAGATTATAAATAATGGAACATTATTTAAAAATAGAAAGGTAGAATAAAATGTTTGAGCTAGAGTTTATGAAAAATGCCTTTCTGGCCGGCTTTATAATATCTCTTTTATGTCCCTGCATAGGGCTTTTTATCGTATTAAAAAGATATTCTATGATTGGAGATACTCTTTCCCACTCTTCTTTTGCAGGAGTAGCAATAGGTCTCGTTTTAGGATTTAACCCTTTAATAACAGCGTTTATTTTTACATTCATTTGTGCTCTTATAATTGAACTTTTAAGAAATTATTTTAAAAGGTATGCTGAACTTGTAATGTCTATAATACTTACTTTTAGTTTAGGTATTGCCATAATCTTAATTAGCAGCGGCAAATCATCAGCAAAAGTTAATTCGTATTTATTTGGAAGTATCCTGACTGTTTCAAAACAGGATTTAATACTTATAACTTCAGTTGGAATATTATGCTTTCTAGCTATTGCTTTTCTTTATAAAAAACTTATATATGTAACCTTTGATGAAGATGGAGCAAGAGTTGCTGGTATAAATGTTAACATTATAAATTACATTTTTACTCTTATAGTTGGTGCAACCATATCTGTTTCTATAAGAGTACTTGGAATACTTGTTGTATCCTCAATAATTGTTGTACCTGTAGCAGCAGCTATGCAACTTAAAAAAGGATTCACTGCAACCCTTATACTGTCAATGATCTTTGGATTCTTAGATATTACTTTAGGTCTTGTAGCTTCCTACTATATAGATAGTGCTCCAGGAGGAACAATTGCTATTATTTCTGTTATCACGTTAATTATAACTATAATATTTTCAAGAAATACTTAGGATATCAATAATATAGATATCCTTTTTCTTTTAATTTTATAAAAATATAATTATAATTAAACTATTATAATTTAAAGATGGTGATAAAAATGAAAGAACAAATATTAAAAATTCTTAGAGAAACTAATGATTTTATTTCTGGGGAAGTAATGTGTGAAGTCTTTGGAATAACACGATCTGCAATATGGAAACATATAAAAACACTTAAAGAAGAAGGTTATGAAATAGAATCCTCAACAAAAAAAGGTTATAAATTAAAATCTGCACCTGATACTCTTTCTTTTGCAGAACTTTCACCTTATCTAAAGACAAAATTAATAGGAAAGAAAGTATTATATCTTGATACAGTAGACTCTACTAATAATTATGGAAAAATTATTGCCTTAGACGGTGCACCTGATGGTACAGTAATTGTTTCAGAAGAGCAAACTTCAGGCAGAGGAAGATTAGAAAGAAATTTTCTCTCACCAAAGTACAAAGGCATATGGACATCAATAATTGTAAGACCATCATTAGAACCAATTATGGCAGGAAGACTTACTCAAATAGCTGCTGCCGCTCTACATCTTGCAATAAAAGAACAAAATATTATATCACAAATAAAGTGGCCTAATGATATAGTTGTTAATGGAAAAAAAGTAGCAGGAGTTTTAATAGAATTAAACTGTGAGTTATCTGAAATAAAATATGTAGTAGTTGGAGTTGGAATAAATGTAAATCTAGATAAAGAAGATTTTTCTAATGAATTACAAGAAAAAGCAACTTCATTAAAAATTGAAAAAGAGGAATCAATTAATAGAAAACAGCTTCTTGGAGATTTTTTAAACTATTTTGAAAAACTTTATGATGAATTTATAGAAACAGAAGAAATGCCTACGACTCTACAACTTTGTAAGGACAATTCTGCTATTTTAGGAAAAGAAATAAAAATAATAAATAGAGAAAAAGAAGAAATTGGAGTAGCTCTAGACATAGCACCAGACGGTAATCTTGTAGTTAAATATAATGATGGAAAAATAAAAAAAATTTTTTCAGGAGAAGTTTCAGTAAGAGGACTGAATGGATACATATAACTCAGTTGTCTATCTGTATAGATACATAACTTCATAGTTAGTTAAATTTATAATTCAGGGAAAAGCATTGCGTGTCGAGGCTATTTGCTGCCATTTCACGAAGTGAAATCCGGCTTAAATTTAATAGGCTCGATGCATATTAAATTTTATTTAACATGAATTGATTAAGGATTGAGGTTGTTTATCTTTAGTAGGGATTTATATGAGTTAATATAAATTCTTATAAAGCAAAATAAAGGTGGCCATAAGGTCACCTTTATTTTATAGAGAAGTTCTTTTAATCTTTATTAACACTCAGACTCTCCATAATTTCTAAATCTTCTATATCTTAATTCTAAAAGTTCTTCTACTGAATGCTTCTTTAGGTTTTTCAATTCTTCCTGAAGACTATTCTTTATTTCTTCTGCTACCATATCAACATTATTATGTGCTCCTCCCTCAGGCTCACTAATAATTTGATCTATAACTCCGAGTTCATATAAATCCTTTGAAGTTATCTTCATAACTTCAGCAGCTTCCTTTGATCTAGAAGAATCTTTCCAAAGTATAGATGCGAAGCCTTCTGGTGACAATATAGAGTAAATTGAGTTTTCAAGCATCCATACCCTATCAGCTACTCCAAGCGCTAACGCTCCTCCACTTCCACCTTCTCCAATAATTATAGAAATTATAGGTACTTTAAGTCCAGCCATTTCCATAAGATTTCTTGCTATGGCTTCTCCCTGTCCTCTTTCTTCAGCTCCTGCTCCAGGGAAAGCTCCTTTAGTATCAATGAAGCATACTACAGGTCTATTAAATTTCTCTGCCTGCTTCATAAGTTTCAGTGCTTTTCTATATCCTTCTGGGTTTGGACTTCCAAAGTTTCTTTCGATGTTTTCTTTAATATCTCTTCCTCTTTGGATTCCTATCACTGTAACAGGTTTATTATTGAAGAGAGCTATCCCTCCAACTATTGACTTATCATCTCCATACAGTCTATCACCATGGAGCTCAGTAAAGGAAGTAAATATTCTATCAATGTAATCTAAAGCCGTTGGTCTATTCACCATACGCGCTATCAAAACTCTTTCCCATGCAGTTAAAACTTCACCCATAGTATCACATCCTTAAGGTTAATATCCGTGAAGCATAAGGAGATCTGAGAGTACGCTCTTCATCTCTTCTCTTTTTACAATCCTGTCTATAAAACCATGCTCCAATAAGAATTCTGATTTTTGAAATTCTTCTGGTAGTTGTTGTTTTATGGTTTGTTCAATAACTCTTCTTCCAGCAAAACCAACCAATGCCTTTGGCTCTGCTAAAATAATATCTCCCAACATTGCAAATGATGCTGTAACCCCACCAGTTGTAGGATCTGTTAAAACTGTTATATATAATAAACCTGCTTCACTATGTCTCTTTAAAGCAGCACTTGTTTTCGCCATTTGCATAAGTGAGATAATACCTTCCTGCATTCTTGCTCCACCAGAACAGGTAAAAATTATTATTGATTCTTTTCTAGATGTGGCAATTTCTATCGCCTGAGTTATTTTTTCCCCTACTACTGAACCCATGCTTCCCATCATAAAATTACTATCCATAACAGCAATTACAGCATTTCTTCCATTAATTTTTCCTAGACCAGTGACAACAGCATCTCTAATACCTGATTTTTCTTGATTTTCAGCTATTTTATCCATATATCCCGGATAATTCAATGGATTTTTGGCTGTCATGTTTTCATTAAATTCTTCAAACGTTCCTTCATCAACTATAGAAGATATTCTCTCCTTAGCTGAAAGCCTAAAGTAGGCTCCGCAGTTTGTGCATATCTTATTATTATCTTCAACTTCTTTTTTATATAGTATTTTACTGCAGGAAGTACACTTTATCCACATACCGCTAGGGATATTGGGAATATTCTCACTTATATTTTTTTCTTCTGTTTTATTTTCATTTATGGTTATGGTAAAATACTTTTTTTTCTTAAATAATCCCATAAGCCTTCACCTATAATTTTAATATTTCTCTAGCAATAAAGCCAGTATCAAATTCGCCTTCTAAGTATTTAGAATGATTTAATATCTCTAATTGAAAATCTATATTGTTGTTTATTCCTTCTATAGTAAATTCCCACAATGCTCTTTTCATCTTTGTTATAGCCTCATCCCTATTCTTACCGTGCACAATAAGCTTTGCTATCATAGAATCGTAGTAAGGTGGAATAACATATCCGCCGTAAACAGCACTATCAATTCTCACTCCATTTCCACCTGGTAAGAATAAAAAGTCTATCTTTCCCGGTGAAGGTGCGAAGTTATTCCCAGGATTTTCTGCATTTATCCTGCATTCAATAGCATGACCACTTATCTTCACCTCATCTTGAGTAAATGAAAGACGTTCTCCTGAAGCTATGGTAAGCTGTTCCTTAACTAAATCTATGCCTGTAACCAGCTCTGTTACTGGGTGTTCTACCTGAATTCTTGTATTCATCTCCATAAAATAGAATTTACCATATTTATCTAGTAAAAATTCAATGGTTCCTGCATTTTTATAATTCACTGCTTTAGCAGCTCTTACTGCAGTATCTCCCATTCTTGTTCTTAAATCATCATCTAAGACCATTGATGGTGCTTCTTCTAACACCTTCTGGTTTCTTCTTTGAAGTGAGCAATCACGTTCTCCTAAATGAACTACATTTCCATGTTCATCAGCTATGATTTGAAACTCAATATGTCTTGGGTTTTCGATGAACCTTTCCATGTAAACTCTGTCATCACCAAAGTTGGCTTTTGCTTCACTCCTAGCAGTTTCAAAAGCTTTTTCTAGTTCATTGAATTCCTTAACTATTCTTATGCCTTTTCCGCCACCACCAGAAGAAGCCTTTATCATTAAAGGAAATCCTATTATTTCTGCATTTTTCTTTACCTCTTCAAATGAAGATACCGTACCCTCTGTTCCAGGAACAACTGGAACTCCAGCATTGGTCATAACTTCTCTAGCTGTTGATTTATCTCCCATAAGATCAATAGTTGAAGGATCTGGTCCTATGAATTTTATGTTACATTCCTCACACATTCTAGCAAATGTAGAATTTTCAGAAAGAAATCCAAACCCTGGATGTATAGCTTGAGCTCCAGTAACATATGCAGCGCTTATGATATTTCCCATGTTTAAATAGCTATCCTTAGGTTTAGCAGGTCCTATACAAACTGCTTCATCTGCCAATTGAGTATGTAGTGCTTCTTTATCAGCTTCAGAATACACCGCAACAGTTTTTATTCCTAATTCTCTACAAGCTCTTATTATTCTAACTGCTATTTCTCCACGATTTGCTACAAGTACTTTTCTTATCATCAAATCACCTCTCAAGTAGCTTATTATCCTATCATGAACATAAGCTCTCCTTCAACAGCCTTTTTATCATCTACATAAGCTGTTGCCTTTCCTACACCTGCTGGCCCCCTAAGCTTTATTATTTCCACTTCAAGTCTTAAAGTATCACCAGGTACAACCTTTTTTCTAAATTTAACCTTATCTATTCCTCCAAAGAACGCAATTTTACCCTTATATTGCTCCATTGATAAAAGTGCCACAGCCCCTGCTTGAGCAAGCGCTTCTACTATTAAAACGCCAGGCATAACAGGTTCCTGTGGAAAGTGTCCTTGAAAGAAGTACTCATTCATAGTTACATTTTTTATAGCAACAATTCTTTTTCCTTCTTCAAGCTCAGTAACTTTATCAATTAAAAGAAAAGGATATCTATGCGGTATGATTTCCTGTATTTGTTTTATATCAAGCATATCTATCAGCTCCTGAATCTATTTTATTCTAAATAGCTTTTGGCCGTATTCTACCATTTGCTCATTAGCTACAAGTATTTCTGCTATCTCTCCATCTGCATCACTTTGTATTTCGTTCATTATTTTCATAGCTTCTATGATGCAAAGTACGTCACCTTTCTTTACCTTATCTCCAACTTTTACAAAAGGTGGCTTTTCTGTTGAAGGTGCGGTATAAAAAGTCCCAACTATTGGAGAAGTAACAAAAGTTCCTCCCTTTTCTTCTTCTAGAACTACTTCTTCTTTGATATCTTCTATCTTTGAAGGTTTACTTATCGTTGTAGGTTTAACCTTTTCTTGGGTAATAGCTGAAGGTTGAACTCCACCTTTTCCCATCTTTAAAATCACACCATCAAACTCCATCTCGAAGGTAGTAAGCTCAGAATCATTAATTATTTTTATGAGCTCTTTTATTGAAGCATAATCCATATTACCTACCTCCCAGTCCACTTCTTAAATAGAACTACTGCGTTATGTCCTCCAAAACCTAAAGAGTTTGACATTGCGTAGTTAACTACTGCATCTCTTCCCTTTGTTGGTACATAATCTAAATCACAGTCTTCATCCTTTATTTTATAACCAATTGTTGGCGGTATAAAATTCTCTTCTGTTGCCTTAGCACATACTATAGCTTCTATAGCACCCGCTGCACCTAAAAGATGTCCTGTCATAGACTTAGTTGAACTAACTGGAATATTATATGCGCTTTCACCAAATACTCTCTTTATAGCTATTGTTTCAAACTTATCATTTAGAGGTGTACTAGTTCCATGTGCATTGATATAGCTTACTTCTGCTTTCTTTATTCCGGCTTCTTCAATAGCAAATTCCATAGCTCTTGCTGCTCCCTCTCCATCTGGTGATGGAGATGTCATGTGATAAGCATCACAAGTAGCACCATAACCTACAACTTCTCCGTAGATTTTCGCTCCTCTATTTAGTGCATGCTCAAGTTCCTCTAATATTACTACTCCAGCTCCTTCTCCCATAACAAAGCCTTCTCTTTCCTTATCAAAAGGAATAGATGCTCTAGTTACATCTTCATTCTTTGAAAGAGCATTTAAAGAAGCAAAGCCTGCTATACCCATTGGTGTTATAGAGCTTTCTGCTCCCCCAGCAATCATCATATCACTAAAGCCAAACTTAATGTTTCTAAAAGCTTCCCCTATACAGTTAGTTGCTGTGGCACAAGCAGTTACAACAGATGTACATATTCCTCTAGCTCCATAACGAATAGCAATATTTCCTGCTGCCATGTTACCAATAGACATAGGTATAAAGAATGGTGAAACCTTTGATGGTCCTCTTGAATTTAGCTTTGATACCTGTTCTTCAATAGTATACAAGCCACCAATTCCTGATCCTACAATTACACCTAGTCTTTCTTTATTTATTTTTTCAAGATCAAGAGAAGAATCTAAAATTGCCTGATGAGCTGCTGCCATAGCAAATTGACAATATTTATCCATTCTTCTTGCTTCTTTTTTATCTATATATTCTTCTGGTTTAAAATCCTTAACTTCAGCTGCAACCTTAACCTTTTGGTCTGTTGTGTCAAATTGCTTTATAAAGTCAACTCCACTTTTACCTTCTTTTATTCCATTCCAGAAGGAAGCTAAATCATTTCCTAACGGAGTTATCGCTCCCATACCTGTTATTACAACTCTTTTCATCTTCTCACCTTTCCTTACATTACCATGCCGCCATCGACATTCATAACTTGACCAGTGATGTAATCAGCATTTTGTGATGCTAAAAAGCATACAAGATTAGCGACATCTTCTGGTTTACCTAATCTCTTTAGCGGTATGTTGTTTATAAGACCTTCTTTTACTCTATCTGAAAGAACATCTGTCATATCAGTCTCAATAAATCCTGGTGCTACTGCATTACAAGTTATACCTCTTGCTGAAAGTTCCCTTGCAACAGATTTTGTTAGTCCTAAAAGTCCAGCCTTAGAAGCTGAATAATTAGCCTGACCTGCATTTCCAGTTAAACCAACAACAGATGATAAATTAACGATTTTTCCACTTCTTTGTTTCATCATTATAGTTGAAGCTGCTCTTATAGTATTAAATGCACCTTTAAGATTTACATCTATAACCTTATCGAAATCTTCGTCCTTCATTCTCATAAGAAGGCCGTCCTTTGTTATACCTGCATTATTTACAAGTATATCCACTGAACCAAAGTTATCTACAGCAGCCTTTATAAGCTTATCTGCATCTTCTGATATAGATACATCACCTTGTACTGCAACGACTTTAACACCTTTTGCTTCAATTTCATCTATAATATCATCTATAGAACTGCTTCTATAGTTTAAAACTATATTTGCTCCATTTTCAGCAAGCTTAAGTGCAATAGCCTTACCAATTCCTCTACTTGCTCCTGTAACTATAGCAGTTTTTCCCTTTAACATTAATTCACACCCTTTTAGAAGTTTTCCTTATTTTAAACTATCTAGAGTCTTATTTAAAGACTTTAAGTCTTCAATATTGAATACTTTGACATTTCTATCTATCTTCTTACTAAAACCACTTAGTACTCTTCCAGGTCCAAGCTCTATAAATGTATCTATTCCATCGTTAAGCATAGTTCTTACTGAATCTTCCCATTTTACAGAAGACATAACTTGTTTTACTAAGAATGGTTTTACCTCTTCTAAAGATTTTATATAATCTCCAGTAACATTAGTTATTATTGGAGTAGTAAACTGTTTTATTTCTATATTATTAAGCTCCTCTTTCAGTTTTTCTGCGGCTCCTTTTAACATTGAAGTATGAAAAGGACCACTAACTGTTAGAGTAATAACTCTTTTTGCACCTTTTTCTTGTGCTTTTTCTCCAGCAATTTTAACTGCTTCCACTTCACCTGCAATAACAATTTGATCTGGACAGTTATAATTAGCAACTTCAACTATTCCAAATTGTGCTGCTTCCTTTACAGCTTCATCCAATAAACCTCTATCAAGACCAAGTACTGCAGACATACCACCTACACCTTGAGGCACTGCCTCTTGCATGAAGCGTCCCCTATTTTTAACAAGCTTTACTCCATCCTCAAAGGAAAAGGTTCCAGCACATATATGTGCTGAATATTCTCCAAGACTTAATCCAGCAGTAACGTCAAAGTTTATACCTTGACTCTCAAGTACTCTTAGTGCTGCAACTGAAGTAGTTAAAATGGCAGGTTGTGTATTTTCTGTTTTATTAAGCTCATCTGATGGTCCTTCAAAACACAGTGATGATAAATTCATTTTAAGTGCTTCATCAGCTCTTTCAAACACTTCTTTAGCACATTGAAAGTTATCATAAAGCTCTTTTCCCATTCCAACATACTGTGCTCCCTGACCTGCAAAAATTAATGCTGTTTTCATGCCATCCTCCTATTTAAAGCTACTTCTTAACTCCTCATATTGTGAAAACATTTCTTTAATTATTTCTTCACAAGTTTGTTCTTTACTTATCATACCAGCTATCTGTCCAGCCATGAAGGAACCATGTTCTATGTCTCCTTCTCTTACAGCTTTAGGTAGTGTACCTTTTCCTAGCTCTTCATATACCTCTGGAGATGCTCCTTCCTTCTCTAGCTGTTCAAATTTCTTAGATAATTTATTCTTCAGAACTTGTACTGGATGACCTGTTGGTCTACCTGTAACTATAGTATCAATATCCTTAGCCTTTATTACCATGTTCTTGTAGTTTTCATGTATTGTACATTCTTCAGCTACAAGGAATCTTGTTCCAACCTGAACACCCTTAGCACCTAACATAAAAGCAGCACCTATTCCTCTGCCATCACCAATTCCGCCTGCTGCAATTACAGGAATATTTACTGCATCAACAACCTGAGGAACTAATGCCATTGTAGTAAGCTTTCCAACATGTCCGCCGGATTCGCATCCTTCAGCTATAATTGCATCAGCACCACATCTTTCCATTCTTTTTGCAAGTGCCACAGAAGGTACTACTGGAATAACCTTTACTCCATGTTGTTTCCACATTTCAACATATTTTCCTGGGTTCCCTGCTCCTGTAGTTACTACCTTAACTCCCTCTTCGCAAACAACCTTTGCAAGTTCTTCTGCATTAGAGCTAAGAAGCATTATATTTACACCAAAAGGCTTATCTGTCATTTGTTTTGCTTTTCTTATTTGTTCTCTTACATATTCCACAGGCGCATTAGCTCCTGCAATTATTCCAAGACCACCTGCATTGGATACAGCAGATGCTAAAGATGCATCTGCTACCCAAGCCATTCCCCCTTGAAGTAGAGGATATTTTATACCTAATAAGTCACAAATTTCAGTTTTATACATTAATTCTCCCCCCTGTGGGCTTACTCTGTTCTTTCTTCAATATACTTAACAGCATCTGAAACAGACTTAATTTCTTCTACATTTTCAATCTTTACGTTAAACTCTTCTTCTAAATCCATAACTATTTGGAATAAATCTAGTGAATCTGCTCCTAAATCTTCTTGGAATGTTGTTTCCATAGCTATGCTTTCTTCGTCTACTCCTAATTGATTTGCTATTACCTCTTTAATTTTTTCAAATATCATGATTAATTCCTCCTTAAATTTTGGTTTTACCATTTCTTATTGCTTTTACCATTTTATTAATAATGAACCCCAGGTAAGCCCTCCACCAAAGCCTACAAGTACAAGGTTATCTCCTTTTTGAAGTAACCCATTCTTATTCATTTCATCTAAGGCTAGTGGAATGCTAGCTGCTGAAGTATTACCATATTTATGAAGATTCATATAAAATCTTTCTAGTGGAAGGTCTAATTTCTTTGCAGCACCTTCTACTATTCTGAGATTTGCTTGATGAGGAATAATATATTTTACATCCTCAAGTTTTTTCCCTGCAAGTTGTAAAACTTCTTCTACAGCTTGCGGAACTATGTTTACTGCAAACCTAAATATTTCTCTACCATTCATTGCCATGTTGATTTTATCTTCTATATCATCTTTTACAAAAGGATTATGCACATTAAATATACCACAAGATAGAGATGCTCTTCCTAAGGTTCCATCTGATCCAATAGTTGAGGCTAATATTCCTTCCTCTTCTCCCTTTTCAAGAACAACTGCTCCTGCTCCATCTCCAAAAAGTACACAAGTACTTCTATCATTCCAGTCTAAAACTTTTGATAATGTCTCTGCTCCAATGATAAGTGCTCTCTTTTCATCTCCTGCTTTAAGCATTTTTGTTGCAATATTTACTCCATATATGAAACCTGAACATGCAGCACTTACATCAAAAGCATAAGCTTTCTTAGCTCCTATTATATCTTGCACGATGCAGGCAGTTGATGGAGTAAAACTATCTGGAGTAGTTGTTGCTACTATTATGATATCTATATCCATAGCAGTTAACCCAGCATCTTCTAATGCATTCATAGCAGCTTTAGCACCAAGTTCAGATGTATTTTCTCCTTGACTTATTCTTCTTTCCTTGATACCAGTTCTGGAACTTATCCATTGATCATCAGTTTCTACTATTTTTGACAAATCATCATTTGTAACTACGCTTTCAGGAACACCACTTCCTGTTCCTACAATTCTAATACAACTCATAATTACTCCTTATTTCCCTTACTTAACAAAGTGTATTTTTCTTTTAAAAATTCTTCCAGTCTTTCTAAAGAGTGCACCAATACAGCTTCCTCCTTCTCATCTAAACCGGTTACTGTGGCCTTAACCATATCACCATGAAATTTTTTGTGAATTCTATATAAAAGTTTGCCTCTTCTTGTAAGACTTATCTTTACCACTCTTCTGTCTTCTTGTGAACGAATTCTTTCTACGTATCCTTTTTTAACAAGATTATTTATGGCAGCAGTGAGTGTGCCTACAGTAATCCCTAGCATTTTTGCAACTTCACCCATACTTTTTGAGTCATACAGTCCAATAGCTTCTATTGTATGCACTTCTGTTATTGTTACATCACTAAACACACCCATTTTTAATGCATTTTGCTCAATAACAAGAATCTCATTGAAAATATTTACTAGAAGGTCGTTAATAACGTTGTGGGTGTTATTCATCACTTACCTCCTAAAATTACTTTGATTATCAAACATTTTTATAATCAAAGTATATTTAATATCTCCCACTACGTCAATATATAGTTTTCCCTTTAATTCACATAATTATTTGAAATACTGACCAATAAAACAAAAAAGCTATACTTTTTTCACTATAACTCTACCAATCTTAGTACAGCTTCGTTTTTTGTAAAAACTTCCTTAATTTCCCTAAATTTCAACATTTTATTACAATTAATTTATAATATATTTATTCCTTATCCTTGTGCTTACACTCCTCACAAATTCCCTTTAAATCCAGTTTATGTTCTGTTAAAGTAAAGCCTGTCTGAGTTTTAAGTAACTCCCCTATATGCTGCATTGGACACGAAACCTCTATTTCTTTATGACAAAGAGAGCACTCGAGCTTATGAACATGGTGATTTTTCTTTATAGCAAAAGAATATCTTCCTTCTCCTAAATAAAATTTTTCTACAAATTTTTTTTCTTCAAATATTTCCAAAGTTCGATAGACTGTAGAAATATTTAAATTTAATCCCAATCTCCTGCATTCATCATATAAAAAATCTACAGTAACACTGGACTCATTTTTTGTTAAAATTTCATAAATTGCTATTCTTGCTTTAGTTATCTTTATGCCTTTTTCCTTTAAAGCCTCTAATGCCCTCATAACTTACTCCTAAATCTTTTTTCTTTAATTATATCACATTTCAAAATTCATCAAATATCCCTATATTAATAAAGAAAAATATATTTAACATCTTATGACTATAGTAAAAAAGCTTTTATTTTATTATGTAAAGTCTTGAATGAAATAAACCAGCTTCTCTACTTAGATTGATTTTTCTTAATAAAATATATATTAATTCTCTTCTAATGAGTAACATTAATATCTTAAGAAAGGTTATGAAAATATCATTTTTAGTCCAAATATAACTAATATAATTCCACCTATATAATCTGCGTACTTTGATATAAAACTTATTTTTCGAGCATATCTTGACAATAAAAATGCAGCTATACTTAGAATTAAAGTTACTAAACCTATAATTAAGGTATTTGAAAGAATTAGCAAAAAATCTTTAATGTCATGGAAAGCAGTAAAGCCAACAACTAAAGCATCTATACTAACCGATATACCAAGTATTAAATACATTTTAGGTCTTATCAGGAAACACTCATCTTTCTGTTCCATCCCTTCCTTAATCATCAACACACCTACAAAAGCAATTATAATTCCTCCTGCTATATTAGGTATTGTAGCAATATAGGTTTCAAACAAAAGGCCTGCAAAGGCTCCTAAAAAAGAAAATAAAAACTGGAAAAAACCAAATGAAAGAGCAAAAAATAACTTATTTGACTTTTGTACTCCACAATTGATACCTATACTAAGTGCAATCGCTGATGCATCCATAGCAAGGGCTATTGCTATTATTATTAAGCTCTTAAAATCCATAATATCCTCCTTATTTAAATAATTATCTTTTAGTATAGCCTATATATCACAATTTATGACACTTTGCCTATACTGTATCAGCATTACAATATTTATCCAAAACCCCATGTCCTTCAAGCGTGGAATGAAAGGTTATTTTATAGAACTTTAATGTAAATTATAGTGACTTTTTTATAATACAAATAGCAAGTAGAAGACTTTAAAACGCTAACTCCTCATTGATAATCAGATAAAATACAAGGTTGCACAAACTAATTCATTTTGTGTGTAAAATTTTATATTTCGTGAAGTCAAACATGCTAAAACATTTAGAGAAAAAAAATCAGACACATTTGATAATAAAGTGTGTGCCTAAACTGCTATATATACTGGTTTAGGAATGGTGATGGCGCACCCTAAACCTTGAGGAACTACGACTATCAGAAATAAACTAACGACTACCACCAAAGAATCTCATCCATTTATGCATGTGGAGTGTCAAGCTAAATAAATATAAAATATTTTATAACTAACAAATAAAAAGTATGCTCTTTTTCTTTATAAAAACTTCATATTCCTGATATTCCATTATATAGCACAAAGTATAGTATATCACACTTCAGCATATAACGTACATTTAGTATGTTTTAAATAACCTAAATAAATTTTAAGGTGCAGTCTTTTGCTGCACCTTATTTTTTATATTTCATTATTATATATTCCATAACATTCAAAAATTCATTCACTTCATAAATTGTATTATATAATCCAAAGCTAACTCTTACCATTCCAGGCTTAGGTTCTTTAGGATTTAGAACATATTTCAGAGCGTCTCTCTCACTTATATTTAAAAGCCTTTTAGCATAAGGTTGAGCACAGAAGCATCCATTTCGTACAGATATTCCTCTATAGTCTGAAAGCATTTGTGCTAAATCTTCATGATAGATCCCTTCTACATTTAATACAACAATACCAAGCCTAGTTCTATCGCGATTATCACCATACATAATAACTTTAGGTATACTTTCTAAACCTTCAATCAAATAATCGCTTAACATCCTCTCATGTTTCTCTATGCTGTTATATCCAATTTTATTTATTTCTTTTATCGCTGTAATAAGAGCGAGTACGCCTAATACGTTAGGTGTACCTCCTTCATCTTTTTCTGGAGCTTCTGCCCAATATACATCATCATCCATAACAGCATCTACAGTGCCTCCCCCTAGCATAAAAGGTCCATTATTTTCAAAATATTCCCTTAAACCAACTACAGCACCAACTCCATAGGGGGCATACATTTTATGAGCAGAAAATACTAAAAAATCAATACAATCATTTCCTTGATATCCGCACATATTAACTTTGTTATGAGGTACTAGCTGTGCTCCATCCACAATAATCTTTGCACCATATTTGTGAGCTAAATAACTAATTCTATGGATATCATTCACATATCCTGTAACGTTTGAAGCTCCTGTAATAGAAACAAATTTTACTTTACCTCTATTTTTATAAAGTTTTTCCTCCAGTTCCTTAAGCTTAAGCCTTCCCCATCTATCTACCTCTATATATTCTACCCTACAAATAGCTCTCCATGGTAAATCATTAGAGTGATGTTCCATTCTTGAGGTTATTACTACATCATCCTTGCTATCTACTAAAACACTAGCTAAAAGGTTCAATCCTTCTGTTGCATTTTTAACAAACACTACTGTATAATCTTTTCTTCTTTTAAGATTAAAAAACTTTAAAATTTCCGCCCTTCCTTCATTATAAACTTTAGTACTAACAGTAGACTTATAACCTTTACCTCTTCCTATGGAACCATACCATGGTAAAAAGCTATCTACACAACTTACGACACTTTTAAGTGGTGGAGTTGTGGCTGCATTATCAAAATTAATACCTGTAACTTTCTTTCCAAACTTTGTCGGTATAAAGTTATCAATTCCGTAAAACAACTCTCTGAAATTCATTTCTTTCCTTTCATCCATATCAACTACCTCCACTATATTCTATTCACTATCTTTTTAATTGTCCATGAAGCATTATTATTTATATAGGATTTCTAAGCTACATTTATATGAAGTTTAAAATCAACTCATAGCTAAATTTTCAATTTAATATAAAATATTAAATTCTAACTATTTTTTGATTATTAAGTACTTAACTTGATTAAAGATAAACAACTTAAATCCTCAATCAATTTAGTTATGAAGTCGCTTATCTATACTTAAGGTTGAATATTATCATTATCTTTATCATAGTTATAAGTATAAATAGTGTGATTTTGGAGGTATACCAATGTATTCAGACAAGAAATATCGAGAGGATAATATAGAATCTTCTGACTTAGGATTTGAGCCGTTTTCCTTTGAAAACCCTAATCCAAACGACTTTTGTCCGTATTTCTACAATACGCCACCAGTAGATTATATGCCTTTTAATGTTATGGATGACTTTTACGCTAGAACAACTCCTCCCCAATTTTACTGGATGAATGCTCTTTTTAGCCCACCAATGGACGAAATGATGACCTCAATGAACATATTTGAGGATTTGGACTCAGACTTAGATTCAGAGAATGAGAGATTTGATAAAGAAAGAGTAGATATGATCGTATCTAGAATCGAAAAAGAACATCCAACTGTATTTAAAATATTTGGAGTATATAAAATCCCATATTCTATGACTAAAAAAATAATAAGAAAAATCATATCTATTACGTTAAGATATTAATTAATAAAGGAGTCACTTTATATGTACTGGGATAATGACTATTATAGTTATAGAAACATAAACACCTTTAGAAATGCTATGCCAAACCTTAAAAGTCTAATCAGATTATTTCATGCATCACCAACAGCACCATCAGTAGATGTTTATGCTAATGGTAACCTTATAGCTAAAGATCTTGCTTTTTCAAAATTCACAAACTATATTGAAGTTTCTCCTGGGGAATATAAAATTGAAATATTTCCAACCGGCACTAAAGAAAATCTAGTTATAACAAAAACTCTAGAGGTTGCTCCTAATAGTATTTTTACAGTAGCTGCTGTTAATCTTCCAGCAAATTTAGATCTCTTGGTAATAAAAGATGCTAGTGGAGCTGTAAATCCCAATATATCCTTTTTAAGATTTATTTCTCTTTCAACAAATGCACCATTGCTTGACTTATCTATAGGCACAAACAAATTATTTAAAATGGTTGAATACAAAGAAATCACAGGGTATTATCCCTTATCCCCTGGAATTTATACCTTTGACTTAGCCCCATCAGGTGTAAGTGCCTTGACTTTACGGATTCCCGATGTAAATCTAAGACCAAATAAATTTTATACAATTTATGCTATAGGGATTGTAGGAGGAACTCCTAGTATTCAATCTGTACTTATACAAGATGGAATACGATAATAATAGTAACAAAATTGAATAATCTATTGTCAGATTTCACTTTGTGAAATAATAGAAAATAAAATGTTATAGGCATTAAAAAAGATGGCTTATGCCATCTTTTTACCTTAAGTAAGCTACATTTTATTCATATCTAAGTGCATCAATAGGATTTAACTTTGCTGCCTTTCTTGCAGGGTATATACCAAAGAATATACCCACACTACTAGAGAAAAGTATTACAAGGATTATATGTTTCATTGAAAGTACAGGAGTTACTCCCGCAAAACTTCCTAACCCAAAAGCTCCTAATACTCCTATTATTAGTCCTATAAACCCACCTATTAGAGATATAATTACAGACTCCATAAGAAACTGTATTAATATTGAACTAGTAGTTGCACCTATAGCCTTTCTTATACCAATTTCCCTTGTTCTTTCGGTAACAGAAACAAGCATTATATTCATAACACCTATTCCGCCGACTAACAATGATATTGCTGCCACTGCACTAATAAAGGAAGTAAATATATCTAAAACTTTATTTATTTCATCAATTTGTTTCATTAATTGCTCTGCATAATATAACTCTTTGCCCTTATTGTTATGCCTTGTTTCTATTATATTTACTGCTTCTGAAGCAGCATCTTCTACCTTATCCTTGGATTCTGCCAATACATAAATATTATCTATAGTTCCATCTCCATCATAAAGATTATTCAAAGATGTAACAGGTATTGTTATTATAGCTGGTACTTGATCTCTACGAACATCAGCCATGAACCTACTTGTCTTTGTGATTCCTATAATTGTTATCTTTTTAGGTGTTGTATTCCTTCCTATTAGAAGACTTTCTCCTACAGCGTCCTTATAACCAAAAAAATATTCTGCAGTAAATTCATCTATAACCCCAACATTTTTTGCTTCTTCAACTTCCTTATCATTAAAGAATCTTCCATAGAGAAATTCATTATTTTGAATATAATTTATATCAGTATTTCCTCCACTTATTACAGCCCTCTTATTTTTATTATCATTCTTAGCTATTCCCTGCTTTTGAAGAGATGGAGAAGCATATTTTACTGATGAACTTTTATCTTTTATTGCCTTAACATCACTTAATGTAAAATAATCTGATTTTGTAGCACTTTGAGGGTTTATCTTTAATTCAGCAGTAGATGACCCTATTTTTTCAAATTCTCCTGTTATACTTTCCTTCCCTCCTGTACCTAAAGCTAATATTGTTATAACAGAACTTATTCCTATAATAATACCAAGCATAGTTAAGAAAGATCGAAGTTTATTTGACTTTATACTATCAATGGACATCTTAAAGTTTTCAAAAAACTGCATTTAGTTCCCCTCCTATGCTAATTCTTCATCTCTTTTTTTCGTTAATATTTTTCTGTTTTTAACTATTTCATCTGATATAATTAGTCCATCCTTAACCTTTACAAGCCTTTTTGTGTACTGAGCTATATCTGGCTCATGAGTTACCATAATTATTGTAGCTCCATCATTATTAAGTTCTTGAAAAATCCCCATCACATCTTCACTAACCTTTGAGTCTAAGTTCCCTGTAGGCTCGTCTGCCATTATAACAGATGGACTATTTACTATCGCTCTAGCAATTGCTACTCTCTGCTTCTGACCACCTGAAATCTCATTAGGTTTATGCTTTATCCAATTTGTAAGTCCTACCTTTTCTAAAGCTATCAATGATTTTTCTCTTCTTTCCTTATAAGGTATACCTGCATATATCATAGGAAGTTCTACATTTTCAAGTATAGACATTCTTGGAAGTAAATTAAAGTTTTGAAATACAAAACCTATTTCCTTATTTCTAACTCTTGCAAGTTCATTTTCGCTCATATTAGATACATCTTTTTCATTTAGAATATATTTGCCTTTATCTAATCTATCTAAGCATCCTAAAATATTCATTAAGGTACTCTTTCCTGACCCAGAAGGTCCCATTATAGCTGTAAATTCACCTTTTTGAACACTTAAATTAACACCCTTTAAAGCGGTATAGGTTATATGACCAGTTCTATAGGTTTTAAAGACATCTATAATTTCAATCATCTATTTCTCACCTTCACCACTTTCTTTAACAATTATTCCATTTTCTATTGAAGTATTTGGATTTAATATTACTTTTTCTCCTTCATTTACTCCACTTAGAATTTCAGCATTTAAATCTGATTGAAGTCCAACTTTTACTTCTTTTTCTGTTACTTTTCCATTTGAGTCAACAATATATACTAGTGTTTTGCCACCCTTAGCTGATTTTAATGCTTCTGTAGGAACATTTACAACTCCATTCTTTTCTCCTAGAAGTATATCTATATCAGCATCAAATTCTACTTTTAAAGTATCTCCAATCTCTAATAAATCAATATCAGCATCTAATGTAACATCTGAAGAAGCACCTGCTGCTGCTGCTGGCAATCCACTTTTTTTTCCTGCTGGACTTAAGAAGGATACTTTTCCATTGTAGCTCTTTCCCCCAGCCTTAACCACAGCAGATTGATCAAGCTTTACTCTTTCAACATCTGATTTACTAAGAGATACTACAACCTTTAAAGAACCAAGATCTTTAAGTTCAACCACAGGTATTGAAGGATTTGCTACTCCACCTTCAGAAACATTAACTGCTGTTATTACACCATCGAAATCAGCAACTATGCTTCCACCTGATGATGCTTTTAATTTTGCATTATCAAGGCTTAGCTTTGCAAGAGATACTGCATTATCAGATTGTTTAACTTTATCATTAGATATAGGTTGAAGATTTTCTCTTTTTGCCTTCGCTTTTTCAAGTTCTGTCTGATATTTTGTAAGAATATTTTCATTTTGTAGTGTATTTTGTGTTATTTTTATTATATTTTGCAAATCTTTTATCTGACTGTCTAAAGATGCAATTTTTACCTTAGCTTTTTCAAGGTCTGTTTCATATTTTGTAAGAATGGTTTCATTTTGCACTGTATTTTGTGTTGTCTTTATCTTATTTTGCAAATCTTTTATCTGATTATCTAAAGACGCAATTGTATCCTGAATATTGTTCTTCTGATTTAATAAATCATCTCTGCTAAGCACTGCATTATCATACTGTAATTGAGCCTGCTGTACTGCACTTTGAAGATCTGAGTTATCAAAAGTTACAAGAACATCGCCTTTTTTAACACTATCTCCAACCTTTACTTTCACTTTGGAGACTTTAAGTTGTGAACCATAATAGTCCTTAATATTTTTTGATTTAATGATTCCAGTAGTATTTAAGTATGACTTAATACCTCCTTTTTGCGCCACTGACGTTTTTACAGTAATAACCTTAGGATTTTTCTTTAAAAACGTGGTTAACGATAATCCTGCTATTATAACAACAAAAACTCCAGTAACTAATGCTATCTTTTTTCCCCTACTCATTTTTAGGGTCACATCCTTTCCTATGTAGTATATTAGTTAACTATATTAAATTTATTATACCGTAAAAAATATAATACACTAAAGGGAATTTTATAAATATTTCCAGAAATATATTGCAATATTATTGTAGTACATCATTTAAAATATACTATCCATTACCTTTATGTAAAATATTTGCTTTAATTGTCATGCGGTCTGTGAGATAGTATAATAAGTAATAGTCAAATTAAGAAATAAAGGAGTTTTAGAAATGATTGTCATTGGCTGTAAGGATGTTAAGAAAAGCTTTGGAATAGATGAAGTTTTAAAAAATGTGACTTTTAATATAAATGAAGGAGAAAAAGTAGGTCTTATTGGTGCAAATGGAGAAGGTAAATCTACACTGTTTAGGATCTTAACAAGGGAACTTTCCCAAGATAATGGTGATTTGTTTATTGATAAAAACAAAACCATAGGATATCTTTCTCAACATCTTGCTTTAGAAAGTTGTAAGACAATTTATGATGAATTACTTAATGTTTTTGAGGATATTTTAAGACTTGAAAATAAGATTAAAGACCTTGAAATAAAAATGAATGAACCTTACGATCACGCTAAGGAAGATTACCATAATAAATTAATAAAAGATTATACTACTAGTCAAGAACTTTATGAGAACAGAGGGGGATATACCTTTAGAGGCGAAATATCCAGAGTGTTAAAAGGACTAGGATTTACTGAAGAGGATTTTTATAAGGAAATAAAAGTACTTAGTGGTGGGCAAAAAACAAGAGTTGCTCTTTGTAAGCTATTACTTATAAAACCTGACATACTACTACTAGACGAGCCTACGAACCATCTTGATCTAGAAGCAATCGAATGGTTAGAAGAATACTTAAAAAGCTATAAAGGTACTGTACTTGTAATATCTCATGATAGATTTTTCTTAGACAGTATAACCACTCACACCTTTGAACTCATAAACGGTCATATTAACTGTTATAATGCACCATACACAAAATTTCTTGAGCTACGACAAAAAAGTTATGAAGCTCAATTGAAGGCATATAATCTTCAACAGGCGGAGATTAAGCGTCAAGAGGAAATAATTGAACGTTTCCGTTCATTTAACAGAGAAAAAAGTATAAAGGCTGCTGAAAGCAGGGAAAAAGTCCTTGCTAAGATGGAGAAAATTGATACACCTGATAGAGATAAAGGAGCTTCAAAAATAAAGTTTGAAACTCAAATAAAAAGTGGTAATGATGTAATTCATATAGAAAATCTTTCTAAGGCATACGGAGATAAGATACTGTTTAAAGACGTAAATTTTGACCTTAAAAGAGGGAATAAGGTTGCTCTTATTGGAGAAAATGGAAGAGGGAAGACTACTCTTTTTAAAATTATACTAAATCAAATACAACAAGATAGTGGTTCAGTTGTACTAGGAAGAAACGTATTTCTAGGATATTATGATCAAGAGCAATCAAATCTAAATCTAGAAAATACTATTTTAGACGAGATATGGGATCAATTCCCTAAGATGACTACCACCGACATAAGAACAACTTTAGCATCTTTCCTTTTTAATGGAGATGAAGTTTTTAAAAAGATCTCTCTTTTAAGTGGTGGAGAAAAATGCAGAATCAATCTATTAAAGCTTATGCTCTCAAAATCCAATTTTCTTCTTCTTGACGAACCTACAAACCATTTGGATATAATGTCTAGAGAAGCACTTGAAGAAGCCATATTAAGCTATGATGGCACACTAATAGTAATTTCTCACGATAGATACTTCTTAAACAAAGTTATAGATAAAATATATGAACTAGAAGAGAACGGCGTTAAGCAATATCTAGGAAACTATAGCTACTATACTGAGAAAAAAAGAAATCCGAATAGATATGAAGGTTTAGAAGAAGAACAAGCTGGAAAAACTAAAACCCAACTTAAAGAAGAAAAAAGAAAAAAAAGAGAAGCTGAAAAATCTTTAAAAGAAGCTGCTCAAAGGCTTAAAAACATAGAGAAGGAAATAAGCACCAAAGAGGAAGAACTTATAAAACTTCAAGAAATGCTCTGTCTTGAAGATATTTATTCGAACCCTCAAGAAAGTGAACGAGTAAATAAGGAAATAACTTTCCTTCAGGAAAAAATAGATTCTCTTTATATGGAATGGGAAGATTTAGCTCAGTAAAATTAACTAAGCATCGCCCGTGCTGAGCTTTAGTCAGATTTAACTTCGTAAAATGACAGCAAATCAATTCAGTTGCGAAGTCATTTATCTATAAAATAATAGCAAGTAAAAAAATTAACTTAACCATTAAGCTGTTAGATTAAAGCAACTCCTTTTTGGTTAAGTTATTTTTTCTACAAACTAGAAATGCAATCCTTATATATCTATTAATAATACTTATTAAAGAAATATTTCCTTACAATACTAAATATAAAATTATTATCTCAATCCAGTAGAACCAAAGCCACCCTTTCCTCTTTCAGTATCTGAAAGATTAGAAACTTCTTCAACGCCAACTCTCCATATTGGTTTAACTACTAATTGAGCAATCTTCATTCCTTTTTCTACCTTGAATGGTTTTTTTCCATGGTTAATCATTATAACTCCTACTTCACCTCTATAGCCTTCATCTATAGTGCCAGGAGTATTCAAAAGAGTTACGGAGTGCTTTAAAGCAAGACCGCTTCTTGGTCTTACCTGAGCTTCTGTATTCTTAGGTAATTCTATTCTTATACCTGTCTTAACAAGCTTAGTTTCACCTGATTCTAGAAGTAATTCTTCCACTGAATATAAGTCTAATCCAGCATCACCTTCATGGGCATAGTTTGGAAGAATCGCATCTTCATGAATTCTATGTACCTTAAGTAAAAATCTTTCCATATAATTCTCACCTTTCCAATAAATATAGATATACAAATTTATAATTAAAGTTAGAATTCTTTTTAAAAAAATTAATTCTAAAATTTATTTAATATATTTTTGGGGACATTCTTCACTCTCCTAGGAGGATATGGATAGCACCTTATGTATCTTTATTTCTAAGTTTATATTATCATATATAGTTTTTCCCTACAAATTTATATAGAGCCTATTTTGAAATTATAAGAAAGTAAAAAATCGCCAAGGCGACTGTGGAGCTGTCGATTTTTTTTATGCATCTGCCTTTCCGAACACATGTGAGGAAAAATTGACAGTCGAATTATATTTTATTTTTTACTCTTTAGATGTCGTAATTAAACTGGCCGTCCTAAATTACATTTTCAAGTTATCCATAATTCTTGAATTTTATAATTTCCTAAAGAGTAAAAAAAGAGATGAAGCTCCTATGCCTCATCTCCTATTGATTAAAAGAAAAATCCTCCAAATCCAAATGGGAAGAATCCACATCCAAAGAAGAAGAATAGTATTATAAGGATCAATATCTCATCATCAAAATCATCGACACGACGTCTTCTTCTACATCTAATTCTACTACTTCTACTCATACTTCTACTCCTACTCCTAAATTCTTTTATTTTATTAATAATTATTATGTCAAATTCTCTGTTATCTTCATCAATTGTAACTTGGTCGGTTGGTAAAAATATAGGTTCCTCAAAAATACATCTTCTTATTAGTTGAACAACCTTATAAATACCATCTCTGAGATTGTTAAAAACTACTCTTCCATTAGCGTTTGTAACCTCAGCATCTACAAACTCTAATGAACATCCCACAACCCTGAATAACACTATTGTAACACCACTTATGGGTTCACGTTCGCTGCATCCAAGTACTGATGTTACAGCTATTCTTCCCCTTCTTTTATGGGATTTAGAACATGACTTACTACTCATATCATCACAATCATGCTTCCTACTAGACTTACTATGAGATTTTGATATATCATCACAATCATGCTTCCTACTAGACTTACTATGAGATTTTGATGTTTCTTCCCTAGCTGTGAAATCATCCTCAAATTTGAAGCTATCAAAAGAAATATTATCAAAAATTTCGTTGAAATTTTTATCCATGGTATCCCTCCTTTCATCCTTCTCCTACATATTATGAAGGGAATACCAAATTTGTGATTATATCCGACATCTTCCTAAATTTTTACTAACCTTCTCTTTTTAACTTTTTTTAACCTAAATAAGTCTTCTCTCTCTTTCTCCTCAAGTACTTCGCTTATAAATTTTACAATTTCCATGTATTTAGGAATAGATATATTTTCTAAAGCATTTGCTCTTCTCTGAGTTTTTTTAACTTCTACTGCTAATCTATAAATAGAATTTTCAACTTCACTAAGTTCATATATAATATATTTAACTCTATTAAATATTAGTATTGCTTCATCAATTGTTCCATTACTTGTAAAAAAACTATAAGTTGGTTTAACAGGTACTGACTTATACACAATTTCAGGAAGCTCAACTCCCATTACACTTCTAAATCTAATAAAGTAATCATCTGCTTCACCTACAGAAAGTGATATATCCTCCACAGTAGACATACCAGAAGTTATACTTGCTCTTTGAAGAACTTGATAAGCATTAGCAAAAGCGGTGTTCATTTCTTCTTGAAGAGTTTTTACCCTTTCTAAATATAATAACATTTCCTTAATAAGTACATTTCGCTTTTTATCTAAAAGTTCATATCCTTTTTTAGAAAATTCCAAGGAACTTTTTGAAGCCATTAGATTAGCCTTAGTTGGCGCTAAATTTTCCAATTTAACTCACCACATTTCCATAGTATTTATTTAAAATTTCAGGAGATACCCTATCCAGTTCACTTTTTGGTAGTATCGAAAGTACGCTCCATGCTAAATTAAGAGTTTCTTCCATATTTCTACTTTCATCAAATTTCTGTTTAAGAAATTTCTCTTCGAATACTCTTCCAAAATTCATATAAAGCTTATCAATATCTGAGAGTTCCTCTTCTCCAATTACTTGAGCTAGAGCTGTAACTTCTTCAACTCTTGAATAGGCTGAGAAAATTTGATTTGCCACTTCACTATGATCTTCTCTGGTATAACCCTTTCCTATACCATCTTTCATCAACCTAGAAAGTGAAGGTAATATATTTACTGGTGGATAGATTTCTCTCTGCTCTATACTTCTGCTTAAAACGATCTGTCCCTCCGTTATAAAACCTGTTAAATCTGGTATTGGGTGAGTAATATCATCATTTGGCATTGTAAGCATAGGAATTTGTGTTATACTTCCTGATTTTCCTTCCATCATTCCTGCCCTCTCATAAAGAGATGCTAAATCTGAATAAAGATAACCTGGATATCCCTTTCTACTTGGCACCTCTTCTCTTAAGGAAGATAATTCTCTTAAAGCTTCACAGTAATTTGTTATGTCAGTAAGTATTACAAGCACATGCATATTTTCTTCAAAAGCAAGATACTCTGCGGCAGTTAATGCACATCTTGGAGTTATTACTCTTTCAACAATAGGATCATCTGCAAGATTTGTAAACATTACAACCTTCTCCATAACTCCTGCCTCTTCAAAACTTTTTTTAAAAAAATGTGCATCATCATGCTTTATCCCCATAGCTGCAAAAACTATACAAAATGATGATTTTTCATCATCTCCAATCTTTGCCTGTCTTATGATTTGTGCTGCTAACTCGTTATGAGATATTCCGTTTCCTGAGAACACAGGAAGCTTTTGCCCCCTTATTAAGGTAGTTAAACAATCTATTGAGGATATTCCAGTTTCAATTAAATTTCTAGGATATCTTCTTGCTACAGGATTCATAGGTCTTCCGTTAATACTAAATCTATTATCCGAGTAAATAGGTGTTCCTCCATCTATTGGTTCACCAATCCCATTAAATTCTCTTCCTATAATCTCTTTAGATAATGATAGTTTAAAGGATTCTCCGGTAAAAGTGACAGAAGCATTGATAACTGATATACCAACAGTTGACTCAAACACTTGAATTATAGCTTTATCCTCATATATTTGAACTACTTTACCTTTTTTTTTATGTTGCCCTTCTACCTCTATATCCACAACTTCATCATAGCTTACACCCTCAACATTGGACAGAATTATAAGAGGTCCCTGAACACTGTTAAGCTTTAAATATCTTTTTTTCATGGTACCCCCTCCTAATCTTTATATTTATCTTTAAGTCTACAAAAATGATTATTGATTTCTTCTTCTAGTTTTCTTAACGAAGAAAAGTCATCATTAGAGACATTATATTTCATTTTATATAGCTGTTCCATTAACCTTTTATCCATAATTAAGGATATGGGGATTGCTCTTTTTACGGCCTCTAAGCTTTGATCATAGAATTTCTCTATAACCTTAAGCATTGAATATTGCTTTTCTAGTGGAACATAAGTATCTACATCATTATAGGCATTTTGTTGTAGGAAAGCTATTTTAAGCACTCTAGATATATCCATAATTAATCTTTGATCATCTGGAAGTACATCTTCTCCTACCAACTTTACAACCTCCATAAGTTTATTTTCTTCATGAAGAATCTTTAACATTTTCCCTCTTAAATCTATGACCTCTGGAGAAACAAATTCTTCATACCAATCCTTAAGTAGTCCAAGATAACCACTATAACTTGAAAGCCAATTAATTGCGGGATAATGCCGACTATACGCTAACTTTTTATCTAAACTTAAAAATGAAGATACAAACCTTTTTGTATTTAAGGTTACTGGCTCAGAAAAATCTCCACCTGCGGGAGATACAGCTCCTATGACAGTTACGGACCCTTCAGTTCCATTTAAATTTTCCACATACCCAGCTCTCTCATAAAATTCAGCAAGCCTTGATGGAAGATAGGCTGGATACCCTTCCTCTGCAGGCATTTCTTCAAGCCTACCAGAAATTTCTCTTAAGGCTTCTGCCCATCTTGAAGTTGAATCAGCCATTATAGCAACATGATAACCCATATCTCTATAATATTCTGCAATAGTAATACCAGTGTATATGCTTGCTTCTCTCGCAGCTACGGGCATATTAGAAGTATTGGCTATCAATACTGTTCTGTTCATAAGAGGAAGGTTAGTACGAGGGTCAATAAGTTTTGGAAAATCTTCTAATACCTCAGTCATCTCATTTCCCCGCTCACCACAACCAATATATACAATAATATCTGCATCTGACCACTTAGCAAGTTGATGTTGAGTCATTGTTTTTCCTGTTCCAAACCCCCCAGGTATTGCACAGGTTCCTCCTTTACCTAATGGGAAAAATATATCTATGATTCTTTGACCTGTTATTAAAGGTTTAAAAATTCTTTTTCTAAATGAAACAGGTCTCGGCGTACGCACAGGCCATTCTTGATAAAGCTTTAACTCATGAACTTTTTTTTCATCTTGAAGCTTAACTATAACTTCCTCTAAAGCGTACTCTCCAGTCTCTTTTATACCTATAACCCTACCCCTTACTTTAGGAGGAACCATAAGCTTATGAATAACAGAAGGAGTTTCCTGTATTTCTCCATACACATCTCCTTCCCTTAACTCTTGTCCTATAGAAACTTTAACACTTACTTTCCAAATCTTTTCTTTGTCTAAGGAAATCAGACCAATACCTTCTGGTATAAATCCATAATACATATTATTTATTGTAGTTAATGGCCTCTCAATGCCATCAAATATATTTCCTAATATTCCTGGCCCAAGCTTCAAAGAAAAAGGATTTCCAGTAGAAACTACCTTTTCACCAATTTTTAGTCCAGTGGTTTCCTCATAAACCTGAATTGTAGCATAAGTTTCTTCTAAGATTATTATTTCTCCTATAAGACTATTTTCTCCAACTAATACCATCTCTCTCATTTTAAATCCATTCATACCTATAGCCTTGACCACTGGACCATTTACACCAATTATACTTCCTTCCATTCGTTTACCTCCTGGGTGAAAAGCTCCATAACTCTCTTTCCAATTAGTTCCTTGTTATCATGTATTTTTGAATTTAGCGTATTATCTAAAACAAAGCTTTTATCCTCATCTATCAATAACATTCCACCTAACATATCCTCATTACTATAAGAAAGCTTCACTCTAACATCATGGAATCTCTTCAATATATCAATTATCTCATCTTTATACTTTTCTATGTCTTGTTTAGTTAGCATTAACTCATAACTTCCCTGCTTTACTTTATCTAAAATCTCTTCTATACTTTTTAAAAGATAATCTTTATATTGTGGACTTTTAGTAAATTGATCTATTTTTTTGTAAACTTCTATAACAACTTCTTTAATTAACTGCTTTCTAAGAAGCATATTTTCTTTTTTAAATTTAAGTTTCTCATTAGAAACAATTTCATTTCGCTTAAACCTTCCTTTTTTTTCTATGTCCTTTAATACTTCTTCCCTTAATACAGCAATCTTTTTATATTGGACATTAAGTTTTTCATTCTTTTTCTTCTCAAACTCCAATATACTATTTTCTATTTCCGCATCAAGTTTTTCATAAATTATTTTTGAGAAAAGACTTAGTTTATCATCTATAGTAGTCATGAATATTCCCCCTAGATTTTTAATCCAACAGCTTCCTTTACATATCCCTCAATATAATCCCTATCCTTGAAGAATCCATGCCGGTCAGGGATTTCAATAATAAGTGGAGTTCCTTTTTTCAACTTCATTTTTTTTATTTTTTCAGGTAATAAAGAAGCTGCCTTCTCAGTTATTAGAATAATTCCTAAGTCTTCTCTTTGTGTAAGTTCATTTAACTTTTCTAGAATCTCTTCTTTATCATGAAGTACTATTCCATCTATTCCTGCCATTCTCATACCAATAAAAGAATCCAAATTATCACTTATAAGAAAACTTCTCATTTTAATCTTCCTTTCTAAAGCCTTGAAAGAATCATAATTGATATTATTAATCCATATATAGCTATTCCTTCACCTAGCCCAACATAGATTAAAGTTTTACCTAATATTTTAGGATCTTCTGAAACCGCTCCTAACGCAGAGGAACCAACAGCCCCTACAGCATATCCTGCACCTATTGTTGCTAATCCTGTAGAAAGCGCAGCTGCTAAATACCCTAATCCTGATGATGATGATAATGAGTCTTCAGCAGCAAGAACTACTGTAGGAATATTAAGGATTAATGCTACTGTTATTATTGGTATAAATATAGATAGATTTATTTTCAATGCTTTTTTCATTTTCTCTTTACCATTAATATCATCTTTCACTCTTTGTATAACTCCATAAGTAAGAGTCGATATTACAACACAAAAGACTAGAAGTAAAATAATAACCATATAACCACCCCTTTAATTACTTTTATTAAAGATATACAGTATTACAGCGCAAAAAATTAAAAATAAAATAATAATCATATAACTACCCCTTTATCTACTTTCACTTTTATTTAAAATATTTGTGCTTACTGGCTGAAAAGGAATACCCTCACCATCATAGTATTTTGAAAATAATTCGTAGTACTGTAGTCTTAAACCTTGAATAAATACTATCAGCCCTTCTAACCCTATTATTATTACATTTCCAATAACAAGAATGATTATAGAACCTACAAAGTTTCTCATCATACTAGCTAAAGCTGAAAAAGCTATGAAGAGCCCCACATGATTTAGTGCAAAAGCACCCACTCTTATAAAGGATAAGGTATTTGAAAACATAGAGAGAACTACTTCAAATATTTCAAATATTCCCTCTATGAAATAATCTTTTGCTCCATCCCTAAACAATGGTCTTTTACCTATTATTAGGTTAGCTAGAGGTTCCCTTAATAGTATTAGTACGAGCATAACAAGTAAAATTACAATTAATTGTGGTAATTGTAAAAAATCTAAATTTAGTAATTTATCTATCACAATTAATAAAGCACTAATATAAAATAAAAAACCTGCAATTCCCTCTTTCCCAAAAACTCCACACTCAATATCTCGTTTTCTTAACCTGTTTATTATCCCTAAAATAAAACCCTGCATCAAAAAAACACATCCAAAAACAACAGCCCATAAAAGTATTAGTGGAATGTTTTCCATAGGTCTTACTAGAACAGCTGGTATGATATCCTCAAATCCAAAAATACTTCCAAATAAAAAGCCAAAAATTATAGAACTAACTCCTAGTCTTGAAAGAATACCACCCAAACTTGGTTGATTTTTTACGTATTTTAACAATATACCAAAAGCAAATATTATGGCCCCTTGACCTATATCACCAAACATTGCTCCAAACATTAATGTATAGGTTATAGCCAAAAATGGTGTAGGATCAATCTCACCATAAGTTGGAATACCATACATTTTTACTAGTGCTTCAAAGGGCCTAAAAAACCAGTTGTTTTTTAGTTTTGTTGGAGGTATCAACAAATTGTTAACTATTTGTTCAGGCTTTTTTGCTATAATTATAGTTTGACTTTTATATGGATCAACTGAATCATTAACACCCTCAATAAAACCTTCTGGCACCCATCCAGAAATAAAGTAGAATTCGTTAGTACATGCAGCATTCCTCTTTATATCTTCAGCTTTACTTTCTATAATAAAAATGTTTTCAAGATCATATATTAGATCATTATTTAAAAGTAAATATTTTCTTATTTCAATATTAATATCATTAATTTTACTATTTATTACTTCTATTTTCCCCTTTAAGTACACACAAACCTCTTCAGGGGTACCATTAAAACTTGAAGATAGCGTTATACTTTCACAATTAGCAGCAATAAAAATTTTTTCTACCTCTGAGTATAATAAGTTAGGTGTAAAAGATAAAAAAATACTAAATTCCTTTTCACTATATACCTCTTTAATAATAGATGGTATATTCTCATAATTCTCTTCAAGCTTCTTCATTGAACTTTTCTTTGTTTTATATAACCCAACAGTAAAATTACTTAGATTAACAAAGTCCTTTACTTCTGCTCTTATCTCCTTTAGAAAACTCATGGTATCTAAAAGCTGTCTACTCTCATCTAACTCTTCTTTCTTTTTTAAAAGAGTCATATGCAAATTATCATATCCCTTATAAACTTCTTCAAGTCTATGATCTGCTTCTTGGATATCGTAATTTATTTTCCGTACATTCACTTTTTTATCTTCTATCACCTTAAGTTCCTTAATAAGTTCTTTACATTTCTTTTCTGATTGTTCATAACTCTCTTTTTTAATAAAAGGTCTAATATAACATATATCAACTAATGCTTCCATATTCTCCTGTGAGGTTTTCAAAAGAAAATTAGATGAATTTATTTCCTGAACAGCATTAATAGGGTGAAAACAACTATTTACAGCTAATCGCCTCGAAGTTCCATCAAAATTTTTCATAGGTCCTACAATATTAATTAAATACATCTTTTCTATAGCCATAAAGGATCACCTCTTTCACAACGAAAAAGAAATATACTTATATATCTCATCAAAAGTCATATTATATCTTTTACTTTCAGCAATGGTAATTATATTCATGATTTCAAGTTTCATAAGCAATAAATAACTAATAACTACAGAAATGTCATTTTTATTTTCTCTTAAGAACCTTTTATATAATTTATATTTAAAAGCCCTTTCTCTTATTTCAATTTCTTCTGAATTTTGATTTGCATAAATCTTATCATAAGGAGATATCCTAATCTTATCTCTAAACTCCTCAAAACTTCTTATGTAGCATAACTCTTTAATGAGACTTTTTCTTATGTTAAATGTAAAAGGTGTAGTAAGATTAAACAACACCTCTGGTGAAATGTTATATATTAATCTTCCTCTAAAAATCCACGATAAGTTTAAAATATCTCCCTCTATACCAATGAACTTTAAAATAACTTCTCTATCCTTGGTATCTAATAACTTAAGAGATCGCTGTATTCTTTCGAAATATAGTAGATCTAACTCAGTTTCTATTCTATATAAATCCTTATGCCCTATATTTTTAATTAAAATTTTAAGTGAGTTATAGTATGGAGTATCTCTTAGTTTTTCTACAAACACTTCTAATTTTTTTGAAGTTATGAGTTCTTTAAGATCCATTGAACTAAGCTTACTACTGGAGGTAAGCATTCTAAAAATCTCTTCACTATTCTTATTAATGGCTTTCCCTCTTAATATTATCTTTAAATCCTCTATCTCCAACCTACGAAAAAACTCCTTAAAGAATCTTCTATATTCCCCATTAAAGTAATGTACTAATTTTTCATATATGAATGTATAATATTTATTTATAGCCACTTCTAGTTCTATTCTGTGAATATTATCCAGATCTAGTGCATTTAAAAGTGATACATAAGAAGTTTCTTCCTTTAGTATCTTAATACATTCCATAAAATTTACAGCATTTAATAACTTTTTATATTGATCTTTTTTAATCATTCTTCCCGTCAGAGCCTTTACCTTTGCATTAATAGCCCCATACTTTACTATATCTCCCATCTAATCACCACCATAAGCGTAATAACAGTAATACATATATTTGCTTATATCTTAACTTAGGATTTTTAAAAAATATTAATAACTGACGATACTTTTTAATTAATTAAGTGTTTAATTTTGTTATCCTCGAAACTACTTCATCCACAATAATCATCTTTCTATTGTTAAATTCATTCTTAATAATACTAAGCTTCTGTTCCCCTTCCGCTCTTATCTTTTTGGCCATTTCTTCGCCCTCTTCCTCCATTCTTTTCAATGTATCAGTGCTTATTACTTTTTTTTCACTATACCAGTGCATCCAAAGCTCATTTATCTCATCCTCTAACTCTTTTTCCTTTTCATTTAGTAATCTTTTAGTATCTTTTCTATAACTTTCCGCACAATTATCAATATTTATAATTTGTTGAATGATAAGTTCCATATAAACCTCCATACTAAGAAAAATAATCATCTTTGTATAAATGTATTATGCCAGCAACTCATTATGCAGTTAATTGAAATTTTTCCATATTTATGACTGGAAATTCATCCTAGTATTATTTTCAAAAATTATAATTTTATACATAAGTTTAATATATTACATTTTTTTGTTATTTAAATTTTAATTTTGTTAATACACAATATTCCGAAAGAGTAACACAAGGGCTGTCCCAAAAGCATTTCATGCTTTTGGGACAGCCCAATTAGTTATTAGTGTATACTTCCCTAGTGATGCTGGAACTAAAATACTATTATTTTTGTTAATTTCTGCTTCCATCTTATTCTAGTGATTAATATTGTTTATACCTGCTATCAATTTGTTTATATCCATAACTTTACCCTAAAAAACCAGTTCTATCTGCTTCAGTAATGGCTCTTAATACTCTACATGGATTACCTGCTGCAACAACATTATCTGGAATATCTTTTGTAACAACACTACCAGAACCAATGATAGTATTATTTCCTATTGTTACGCCTTGGTTTATATTAACTCCACCACCGATCCAAACATTATTTCCAATGGTTACAGGTTTTGCATAACATCCACCAGCAGCACGTTCCTCAGCTATAGTCGCATGGTTAGCTAGATAAATACCAACTCTTGGTCCGAACAATACATTATCACCAATAATCACTTTAGCACAATCTAAAATAATACAGTCAAAGTTTGCAAAAAAATTATCTCCTATGGTGATATTAAAGCCAAATTCACAGCGAAAGTTTGGCTCAAAATGTGTACTTTTACCATGATTCTCTAAAAGTTGGTCTAAGATTTTTATTCGTTCTTCCGTTGGTTGTCCAAAACTTTGATTATACTGATTAGTTAATAAAAGTGCGCGTTTTCTTGCTTCAATCAATTCTTTTGAATAATCATTATACATTTTACTTGCACACATTTTTTCTCTCAAATTCATTGTTTTACTCCTCCCAATGGTTTTTATTATGAAAATAAAAAGATATATATATTGAGCTCAAAAAACTACTCACAATATGGTAGGACATCTACAGTATAAGCTCTTAATACCTCAGCAACACTCCAAGCCTGAGTAAAGCACCCTCTACTTGTTGAAGTAAATTCTCCATCAAAAATCTCAGCTATACCATTTATACATCCATCACTCATATGGTCTTCAAAAACTTCACACATTTCTTTTGCCCTAGCTATAGCTTCAGTTGAATGGTCATTTACTTTACAATATGCTGATATAAATGCTCCTATTGGATACACCCAAGTTGTTCCCATATGGTATGCACAATCTCTATCAAATAGCTTACCTATATATTGTTTCTTGAAACCTATATCTTTAAATGTTAATGACCTTAATCCATAAGTAGAATATAGTTCCTTATACACTTTATCTACTATCTTTTTTTCCTTAAGTCTATCTAACATTGTAAATGGAAGAGAAACAGCCCAAATCTGATTAGGTCTTATTTTAGAATCATTTTCATCAACTACATCAAATAAACATTCCTCTTTTTCATTCCAAAACTTATTATTAAAAGACTTCTTAACCTTAATAGATAATTCTTCATAGAGGCTATAATCCTTACTAAATTTCTTTGATAAGTCCTTCATAATACAAAGTGCATTATACCATAACGCATTTACCTCAACAGGTTTTCCATGTCTTGGAGTAACTACAAAATCTCCTACCCTAACATCCATCCAAGTTACTTGATCTAATCCTCCACCTGCATGTACTAATCCATCTTCATCCATACCTATTGAGAAATCAGTACTTGTTGCATAAGCTTTTATGATTTCAATCATCTTTTCATATAACTTTTCTTCAACAAAACTATAATCTTCTTGCTGACCAGTGTACTTAAGATATTGGTATACTGCATGTATATACCAAAGAGAAGCATCCACAGTATTATATTGTGGCTCTGAACCCTTATCTGGAAATACATTAGGAACAAGACCCTTCTTAATGTATTTAACGAATGACTCTAATATCTCTCTTGCATCATCAAACCTCTTAGTGCATAGGGTTAACCCTTCAAAAGCAATCATTGTATCACGTCCCCAATCAGTAAACCAAGGAAAACCTGCAAGTACTGTCTTTAAACCAGTACTTTTACGATTTACGATAAAATGATCTGCTGCTTTTGCTAAGTTTAATGCTAAAGGATTTTTATAACCTGATTGTTCCATAAGCTTATTAGCCCTGTTTTTATACTCCTCAATAATTGCAAATCCATCCTTTTCATTAAGTTCTTCCACTGTACATTTAATATAAAACTTCTTTCTTTCAAAGGATTGTAACTCTATTTGTATGTCATAAGGAGTATAATGATTATCTAATCCTAAAGATCCATTTCTATTATCAAAACCATAATAATGATTATCTTCTATCAAATAATTAGGTGTTGCCATGCTAGTTGGACGAAGTGCCCTATCAACAAATTCCCCTTCAGATGCAAAAAGATTTATAGTTATATCCTTTTTGAAATGTGGAACTAGTTTCAATACATTGTCGTTAAGATCTAAATCAAAATTTAACTTACTTCTTTCTGTTGTTTCGCCTGCATATCTAAAGTTTAGCAAAGGTACTACATTTAATTTTGATGGTTTGTTACCATTCTTAACTTCATAACATACAACCACTGTATTATGACCATATTCCATGGATATAGTTTTCTTAATATTAATATCTTCTACCTGATAAATATACTGAGGAACAGAATCAAAAATAAATCTTTGGAGATATTGTTGACCATTTTTAGCATAATTAACATACTGTTGTGAAGTTAAATCATATTCCCTGTCATCAACAATTATTTGCTCTTGTGTTCTTGTAAGCACTACATATCTTTCAACTGGAGGATTCATTGCTGCAATTAAATATCCGTGAAAGGATCTGAATCCCCCACCTACGATGGTATGTCCAGAATATCCACCAATACCATTTCCTATCAGCCACTCTTTTTCATTTCCTTCTTCAATTGTCCTCCAATTTCCTCTACCTAACTTGTATGCAAGCTCCACTTTTCTTCCTCCTATCTAATCCAAGTTTTATTTTATAACTAATATCCCCTCTTCTGCTTTAATTGAGAACTCAACTACATGTTTCTTTGTTTCATATGCTATATCTTTACCGTTGAATTTTACATCCTTTATTTCAGTGCTATTTATTAGTATTCTAAAAGTGCTATAGCCCTTTTCATATTCTAAGTGTGGTGTCTTTATCTCTAGAGTTACTCCGTTACCTTCCTTCATTGTAAAATCATATAAATTATACTTTCCACTTTTATAATTGAAGCTTTCTCCATCGTCTAAGTAATGTGTATAGTGTCCATTACCTGGATATATATCAATGGTTAGTTCTTCTATTTCCTTCTCACCAACATAGTTTTGCACTGGATAGTTAGGAATAATACTTCCAACCTTAATATATATAGGACATAGATCTAGTGGAGCCTCTTTTAATATTGTTCTGCCACCTTCTAATTCTTCCTTTGTCCAATAGTCTATCCATTTACCCTTTGGAAGATATATCGCTCTACTTCTCTTGCCTTGTTCAACAACTGGAGCTACAAGTATATTCTTACCAACTAAGAATTCATCATTAATTTCATGTACCTTATCATCATCACTATAATGAAGCACTAGTGGTCTCATAACGGGCAATCCAGTAGTTTCTCCCTGCCATAATAAGTCATATAAATATGGTAGTAGCTTATATCTTAGCTTAATGTATTTTCTATTTATATTTAATGTTTCTTCATCAAAAGCCCAGGGTTCTTGATCTCTTGTGAGCATAGAAGAGTGATTTCTGAATAGAGGGGAGAAGCATCCTACCTGTACCCATCTAGATAAGAGCTCAGGAGTACAATCAAAACTAAAACCACCAACATCTACCCCTGCAAAGGATATACCACTGAGTCCTAAGTTACAAAGCATAGGTATAGACATTCTTAAATGCTCCCAAAAGCTTTGATTATCGCCTGTCCATACTGTTGAGTACTTTTGTGAACCTGCATAGCAAGCTCTTGTTATTACAAAAGGACGTTTATTTGTATGTTTCTTTAAGCCCTCGAAGGTTGCTTTTGACATAAGATGTCCATATACATTGTGAATTTCTGTATGATCTCCACCCCTACCTTCATTTCTAAACTGAACATCATCTGGTAGTGGTCCATTAAAACTAGCTGGTTCATTCATATCATTCCATATTCCACTAACACCCGTATCAACCATTATCTTTTGATTTTCTGCCCACCATGCTCTAACCTTACTATCAGAGAAATCTGGGAATACTGAATCCCCTGGCCATACTTTATTAACATAAGTTATTCCATCTTTATCTACAGCAAAATAGTTATTTTTTAATCCTTCTTCATAAATATCATAACCCGATTCTTTCTTAACTCCTGGATCTATGATAGTTACTACTTTAAAGCCATTATCTTTTAAATCTTTTAGTAACTTTGTTGGCTCTGGGAATTTTTCTTTATCCCATGTAAAAACCTTAAAAGCATCCATGTAGTCAATATCTAAATGAAGAACATCACAAGGTATATCCTTATTTCTAAAATTATTTGCTACTTCTCTTATCCTACTCTCTGGAGTATAAGACCATCTACATTGTTGATACCCTAGTGTCCATTTTTGTGGTAATGGTGTTTTTCCTGTTAGATAGGTATATCCATTAACAACTTCAGCCATGTCTATACCGGTTATAAAATAATAATCTAAGTTTCCGTCATCAGAACCAAAGTAATAATAGTTACTATTTTCTTTTCCCATATCAAAGTAAGTCTTAAAGTTATTATCAAGGAAAATACCAAAAGTATATTTTTCTCTTAAGGTTATAAAGAAAGGTATTGATTTATAAAGAGATTTATAAGATTCTACATGTGGAGATGGATCATCGGTATTCCACATTTCATAGTTATATCCCCTCTTATTTAAGTGACCTGTTTTATCTCCAAGTCCATAAAACTTTTCATCCCCATATATTTTCTTTATAACTTGTATTTTATGATTATCAGTATTCTTTTCAACCTTATGACCTTCTTCCTCTGCAATAGAACCGCAACCTCTCCTTATGAAAGAGTCTCTTTCTCCTCTATAATCTTCACATAAAATTTCTAAGGACTTATTATAGAAATCTACCTTAAATTCATCATAAATCTTCACTATTAATTCATCAGTAATAACTTCTATATATTTATCTTTTTTATCTACAGTAAAATTGCATTTTACTATTTCAAGATCTTCTATTGCTCTTGAAAAATGGTCTTGATATTTAAATGAAGAAAAAACGTTTACTATATTAGGCGTTATTACTTCAATTTTCCCAACTCTATGTTCAAAGTTAATTCTCACTTTATTATCATGATGTTCATATGAAATAATTTTACCAAACATTACTTTACCCTCCCTAAAGCATTTTATAATATTAACTTCTAATTTATTGAATTTTAGTATTATAATAACATTATATCTACATTTAAAATTAAGAACTTGCGTTATTTTATCTAAAAATAACATTATTTTGACCAAAATAGTAAGAATGATGTAAATATGCACAATAATAACTTATAAAGAAAAAATATTTCACGGTAATGCTATGTTTCCATTAAATATTTACTCTCATATAGCTCCTAATTTAGTTACCTGATAAAAAAATTTAAGGAGTACAAAAATTGCACTCCCTCTAAATATTAAGAAACTAAAATTCTCTATGATACTGTTTGCTAATTATATATATCAGAAAACTCTATTTTAATCCTTTCTACCTTATCTTCACTTGTATAGATGTTAAATTCAGTAGAGTTTTCATCCTCATGTATCAATCTTACAGGAATCTCTATTCTAAACTCGCTTCCTTTATCCGGAATACTTTCTAATTCAATAGTTCCATTATGGATGACTACTAATTCCTTAACTAATGAAAGACCTATTCCACTTCCTTCTCTATTTCTAGATAAAGACTTGTCCACCTGAACGAATTTTTCAAATATTGAAGATTGCTTCTCAATAGGTATTCCTATCCCAGTATCTTTAACAGATATTACTATACTATTTACCTTATCATATATATTAACTTCTATACTTCCACCACTACGAGTAAATTTTATAGAGTTTGATAATAGATTAAGTATGATTCTTTCCATGGCATCTGGATCAAAAGCCATAATTTTTTCTTCTATTTCTGTATCAAAAGTAATAGAAATACCTTTGCTTTCAACATAATCAACAACTGATAATACAATATTTTCAACGATATTTACTATATCCCTATTTTGATGATGTGTAAAAAAATGTCCTGCATCAATCTTTGTTATATCAATAAGATTACCTATAATTCTAAGCAGTCTATAGCAGTTTTGTCTCATTATAGTTATATACTTTTCTACGCTCTCTTGTTCTTCCCTAAATACATTAGTTTTCAATTCTATAATTTGAAGAGCACTAAAAATTAAATTTAATGGTGTTCTCAGTTCATGAGAAATATTAGAGAAGAAATTAGTTTTTAACTTATCATAGTGCATCATTTCTTGAATAAGCTTTGAATTTTCTTCATTGTTCTTATGATCTGTAATATCAAGTCCAAATAAAACTAATCCTCTACGGGTTCCATCATCATTAAATAGAGGTATTCTTAATGTATCATAAAATCTATCAATGTTCTCTTTTTTATCTGGTATAACTTCTTCACTTCTATACATAGTGCCACATTTCCATGCTTCCTCATCTTGATCCATCCAACTTTCCAGTACATACTTTGCATCAACTGATGAATTGGTTAACTCATCAACACTTTTATTTTCAAAATCCTTTTCGCTAATATCTAATAAGTTTAAAACTGTATTATTTGCCTTAAGAAACTTCCCCTCGGGACTTCTCATGTAGATTATATTCGGAGTGGAATCCATTACTGTATATAACACACTCTCACTATCAGATAATAATCTTTCAGCAAGTCTACGTCTATATATATTAATAATTACAAAAGATATTGCTAGAACAATAACAAATATAATACCAGTTATTAAATACAAAACTTGCGTTTTAGATATATTATAAAATTTAGAAGGCTGATTGACTATCTGTGACCCTTTAGGTAAAGCTTTTAAGTTAATATGAAATTGTTTTAATTTATCATAATTAAATACATAGTTATGAGACAAATCTTCAGTAACAGGAATATCCGAGGGTTTCTCACCATCTAATACTCTTAAAGCTAATTGACTTACTTCTTTTCCTAAGTTAGTACCATTTGTAATCATTCCCCCAACACTTTCTCTGTTAAGTTGTATGTAGTATTTAGAATAAACAGGTATGTTAATATCTTTAAATAGAAAATCTGTACTTTTCTGAATAGAGATGTCTTGACCTTTATCATCCTTAAATGTTTTACTAAAATAAATAACAGTATCTTTAGGTAGATTATTTATTTTTTCTTTAGCTTCTAGAATATTATCCACATCAGAAAACACTATGTTAACTTTATCTTTATATAAAGTAGATGCCCATTTCATGGATTCTTCATGATCATCAATTACAAATATTTGTTTAGTATTAGGATGAAGCTTCAAAGAAATATCTAAAGTGCGTTCAGTATCATGACTCTTTACTATCCCAGTAAAAAGGGGGTGCTCACTAATAATAGACTTATTAAATGTATATACACCACTGAATACAACAGGAGTATTGGCAAATAACTTATCTCCATACTGTAGCAAAAAATTAAATGCATTATCATCTAGACTAATTACAACATCGAATTTAGTATTTGTAAAATTATGTTGGTATAGCTCATAATATTGTGGCCAAGCTTTATATCCTAAACCCATATATTCCATTTTTACATTTATATTTTTTTTACTATCTATAAACTTAGAATTTATAGAAGATATAATTTCATCAGTCCATTGTCTTGATTCATTTCCAGATAAAATAGCACTTTCATTTCCATAGGAACTTAAAATCAGTACATTTTTCCTATCTTCACCTACGGCATAAACAGATTTTTGAAAGAAAAAAAAGAATATACTAGAAAATATAAAAAAAATACTGCATTGTTGTGTGCGTTTATTATGCTTCATAAATTAAGCCTCCTAAGAAAGATATCGTACTGCAACTAAAATTGTATATTTTGCTATAACTTTTAATTATATAAGATATTCTAAAAACACTCCTTGTAAGTGCTACATTTTTATACAATTCTACATTTATATAAAAAAACCTTCTATTTTACCCATTGTTTGAAAAAACTAATAGTATTTATAGATTATTACTATTAGTTTATTAATCTTTGAGATTTAGTTAATAATCCTGTACAAACTATAAGAGATATCTTATATAACTTGACGATTCTATAATTCCCTATACAGCGAAAAAGGTAACTTGAATTAGTAGTTATAACTAATTCAAGCTACCATTGATTTATTTGATTTTTAAAGCTTTAAAAGACATCGGATTTAACTCAATTCTTCCATCAACTATTTCTTCTTCTTCTTCAAATATATTAAATACAGTTCCTTTGATGTCAGTGACATAGTTAAAGCTATCATCACTATTATTTATAAGTATAAGAACTTCTTCGTCCTTATGCTTTCTTACAAATCCAAGAACCATCTCTTTTTTATAAACATTAGTATACTCCCCATACACTAATGTCTTATATTTTTTTCTCATTATATTCATCTTTTTATAAAAATCTAGAAGTTCCTTATCTTGTTTATCCTCTTCCCAAATCATACATCTTCTACATTCTGGATCTTTTCCACCTGCTAGTCCTATCTCATCCCCATAGTATATATATGGAACACCAATATAAGTGTATTGAAGTACTATGGCAAGCTTCATTTTTTCCTTATCATCTTCACACTCAGTTAAAAATCTAGGGGTATCATGACTATCTATTAGATTTAAAAGCTGTCTATTTACTGAATTCATGTATGATGATCTATTTTCTGCTAATATATGATCTAACTCTTCAGCAGTTATATTTCTTCTTGCAAAAAAGTCTAAACAACACTCTCTAAATGGGTAGTTCATTATTGAATCGAGCTGATCTCCTTTTAAGAAAGAACCTGATTCGTGCGCTATTTCACCTATAATGAAGGCATCTTTATTGGCCTTCTTAACTGTTTTTTTAAACTCTCTCCAAAATACATGGTCAACCTCATCACAAACGTCTAATCTCCATCCATCTATTCCGATTTCTTCTATCCAATACTTCGCTATCTTTAGAAGGTACTTTTTAACCTTTGAGTTCTTTGTGTTTAATTTGGGCATATTTGCTACATTGTCTGCAAATGTAATATAGTTAACCTTCTCAGTATCTACTGGATAAGAATTAATAAAATACCAATCCTTATATTTTGACTTTTTACCTTTATCTATAACATCTTCAAATGCAAAGAAATCCTTTCCTGAATGATTAAATACAGCATCAAGTATTACCTTTATACCTGCATCATGACACCTCTTTATAAGCTCTCTTAATTTTTCATTATCCCCAAAGTGCGGATCAACTTCATAATAGCTTTTGGTATCATATTTATGGTTTGACTTTGACATAAATATTGGAGTCATGTAAATCATAGTTACTCCAAGATCCTTTAAGTAGTTCACCTTATTAATGATTCCTTGAATGTCCCCTCCAAACATAGTCTTTTCAGTTACTTCTTCCCCCCAAGGAAGAGTACCATCTGGGTCATTGCTTTTATCTCCATTACAAAACCTATCTGGGAATATTTGATATATTATACCTTCCTGAGCCCAATTGACTTCATCATAAATATCTGCTAAACAAAGGTAAGGAAATTGGAATGCATTTGGTTCCTCTGGCCTTTCAGTTACTAAACCTCTTTCATTTAGATAACATATACTTTCATCATTGTCTTCAAGTTCAAAAAAATATCTAAATCTCTTTTCTTCTACTTCTATTCTGCATTCGTAGTAATCAAAAAGATTAGATGTATTTACTAATTCTAATTCTTTTACTTCAAACTCTGTTTTCCAATCATATCTATCCTTATAATAAATCTTACAGCTTTTTAAGTCACCCTTAGCTGCTCTTAATCTTAAAGCTAAAGTCTTTTCTCCTATACCATATGTATATGGTGCTTCTTTTATATGATAAATTGCATGCTTATTCATAACTATATTACCCCCATTAAAACTTTGGGAACTCAACTACTTATGGAAACTAAAATTATATAATTTCCTAACTTAAGTCCCTATTTTTTCTTTATTTGCTGTTATTTCAATAAGTGAAATCTTATTGAAAATGAATAGGCTCAATGCCTATTCATTTTTATTTTTTATTAACCCTTAACTGATCCTGCAGTAAGTCCCTTAGCAATACACTTCTGTAATCCCATAAATACTGCCATTATTGGAAGCGAAGCCATTATGGATGCAGCGGAGAATTGTGTCCAGTTTGCTGAAAACTTGTTATTTATGAAACTTCTAAGTCCCGTTGCAACCGTTTGAGTTCCTGGGTCTTTCATCAACGCTGAAGTAAATATAAAGTCTGAATATGTTCCAATAAATGTAAATAAAAATATTACTACAAGCATTGACCTAGTTAATGGTAGGATTATTCTAATAAACATCTGCCATGTTGTAGCTCCATCAACATATGCTGATTCGTCTAAATCTTTTGGAATTCCATCAATGTATCCCTTTACAAGCCATACATTATATGCTGAACCACCACACATTAATAATACTAATGACCATAACTTATCCATAAAACCAAGATTGTATGCTATACCAAGTATAGCTGGTAAAGCCATTGTTGCAGGGAACATTTGAAGTATTAGTAGGAACATCAATCCATTCTTTCTTCCTTTAAATCTTAGTCTTGAAAATGCAAATGCTGCTGGTAATGTTACTATTAGCTGAATAGTGGCTACTGAAAAACAAAGAACCATTGAATTCTTCATCCATATTAAGAAATCTGTTTCTTTTATAACCTTAATATAGTTTTCCAATGTCCAACGCTGTGGAAAAAATGATGTTTGTACAAAGGCATCTCCAGGTGCCATAGATGCTGAAAGTACAGCAATTATTGGCACAAGAGTAAGTACTGTTACAATCCATATAAATATTCTACCAAGCCATAGATTTCTTATTTCAGATGGTCTTAGCTTTTTCTTATACTTAGATGACACATCACTTTTAGACTTTATCTTTATCTTTCCTATGCTTATCTCTGCCATACTATTCAACCTCCTTAAACTGACCTGAAGACTTCATTTGTACTAATGAGATTGTTCCTATAAGTAAGAACATCATTATTGATAAAGCTGAACCTATATCATACCTACCAAACTGCATTGCTAACTTATATGTTGTTGATGCAAGTATATCAGTATATCCAGCAAATTGAGTATCTAATTTTGCAGGACCTCCTCCTGTGATTAGGAATGCTGAACCAAAATTGTTAAAATTGAATGCAAATGATGAAATTAATAGTGGATAAGCTGTTCTTGCAAGTGAAGGTAATGTAATCTTAACAAATTGTACCCACTTGCTAGCACCATCAACCTCAGCAGCTTCATATTGATCCTCTGAAATTGCTGATATAGCTCCTATACAAACGTTCATCATATATGGAAAACCTAGCCATATATTAACAATAATTATAGCTGTTCTTGCATACCATGGATCTGTAAGCCATTGAATTGGTTCTTTTATTAAATGTAAATTTATAAGAAATGTATTTATTGCACCGTAGTCAGTATTTAATAGTCCTTGCCATGAAAGTATAGCAATTGTTACTGGAAGTGCCCATGGAATAATCAATATACCTTTATATAAAAATGCTTCCTTCATATTTTTATTGGAAAGAACAAGTGCAACTATCAAACCTACAAAAAATGTACCAAAAGTTGAAAGTAATGCAAACGCAAACGTCCATCCGAATACTGGAAAGAAAACTTCTTTAAATGGACCTGTTAGTATCTCAATAAAATTTGCTAATCCAACGAATTTATAGTTTTCATTAAACATTGTATAGTCAGTAAAAGCAATGTAAATCGTATATAATATCGGAATTAATGTAAATATAGTTATTGTAATAAGCGCTGGCATTAGGTATCCGTATGTTTTTAAACCTAAAGTTTTATTTCTTTTTATTTGTTCCATAACTAACCCTCCTCTATATTTTTAAATAATGGGGGTAGCTATTCTCCTCCCCCCATTAGGTAGTTACTTTTGTTGTGCTATACTTTGCTTGATTTGTTCAACTGTAGTATCAGCAGCCTTCTTAGCATCTACCTTATTTGCAGTTAATAGAGTTAGATTAGCTCCACCAGGTCCCCACATAGTTTGAACTTCTGGAATGTTTGGCATTGGTTCAGCATTTTTAGCTTGTTCTGCGAATTGTGCTGAGTATTTATTCTTTTTAAATGCATCACTGTCTAGAGCTGATTTCAATACTGGTATTCTATTACCAACATTAATTAATATTGGAGATGATTTTTCATTTAGGTGCTTCATTAAATCCCATGCTTGATCTTGATTCTTAGATTTTGAACTTACAAAGGCAGCTTGTACACCCATGAATGATGGACATGGTTTTCCATCTATGGTTGGAAGTGGAGCTACTGCAAATGGCACTTTAGCATCCTCAAATCCCTTAACATCCCATGAACCTGAAATGTATAAACCAATCTTCTGAGCTTGGAATTCTCCCTTAGCTCCATCTCCCTTTATGTCTGCATTCATAAATTTGTTCTTCACTACTAAATCTTGAATGAATTGATATCCCTTAACTGCTCCTTCGTTGTTTAATCCGATATCCTTAGGATCTAGTGTTCCATTGTTATTTTTAAATACGTATCCACCGTTACCTGCTAAGAAACCATATGAGAAGTAGAAGTTATTTACATCGTACTTAAATCCAACTTCCTTAGCCTTAGCAACTAAATCATCTAATGTCTTTGGAGCTTCTTTAACTTTTTCAGTGTTATAGAATAATGCATACGTTTCCATTGATAATGGAACAGCATACTTGTTCCCTACTAATGTTACAGCATCCATAACTGACTTTGAAACGTACTTGCTCTCATCTATTACTCCGCTTGGTACCTTAGCTAATAATCCAGCCTTTTGGAATGTACCTAAGTTATCATGCGCTATACCATACATAACATCTGGACCCTTTGAGCTTTGTGCAGCTTGAATGTAAGCTTGCATGTCTCCTTTATCCGCTACAACTTTTACTTTATTATTAGTTTTTTTTGCCCATTCTTGAGCCAGCTTGTCTAACTCCTTAACTTCTGGGTCAGTTAAGTGCGACCATACTACTATTTCCTTACCACTTTTTCCGTCTCCACCTTTACTTTCTTCCTTCTTCCCACATGCAACAAATGCAGTTGAAAGAACTAAAGCTGACATCATAGTTGCTAATATTTTTACACGTTTATTCATTTCCATTCCCCTCTCTTAAATATATTGCACTTTAGTGCAAACGTTTGAACAACCCTTGGCTTTATTATATACCTTTATACATAAGCAATCAATACGTTTTCATAAAATATTTTTTTCTATTCATAAATAACTTTTTCATGTAAATTTCATGCATGTTTCCCTTGTTGCGAACCTTTTCAATGCAAATGCATGCACCAAAAGACCACCAGCATGTTATCTGCTGGTGACTTTTTCTTTTTTGTTTCTAAAATATTATTTAGGCAGAAATTTCACTGACTCCAGCTATTGTATAATCTTTACCATTAACAGCTAAAGTTATTCCTTGTTGACTTTCGTTAGTAATAGCAACCTTATCTTTCTTTATATTTACTTTAAGTAATGCTCCTCTAAACATAACCTTAAAGGAGAATGACTCCCAGTTCTCTGGTATAAAAGGATTTAAAGTAAGTTTTCCATCTCTTACTCTCATCCCCCCAAAGCCTTCAACTATGGACATCCAACTTCCAGCCATACTAGTAATATGACATCCATCTTCTGTATCATTATTGTAATTATCTAAATCTAATCTTGCAGTTCTTAAATACATTTCATAAGCCTTTTCCTGTTCTCCTAATTTTGCTGCAAGAATAGAATGTACGCAAGGAGATAAAGATGACTCATGTACTGTTCTTGGCTCATAGAATTCAAAATTTCTTCTTATAGTCTCTAAATCATATCTATCCTCTAAGAAATATAATCCTTGTAGTACATCCGCTTGTTTTATAAAGCAGGATCTAAGAATTCTATCCCAAGACCAGTTTTGATTTAGTGGCAAATGTTTAGGATCTAATTCTTTTACAAGAATCTGTTCTTTATCCATATAACCATCTTGTTGTAAAAATATGCCCAATTCTTCATCTATTGGATAATACATGTTTTCAATTATATCTTGCCATTTATTAACTTCTTCTTCTTTTAAATCTAATTTCTTTACTAACTCTGCATATCTTTCAGCTTCATTATTTTTCAAGTAATCAATTACCTCTGTAGTATATTCTAATGTCCAAGCAGCAATTCTATTAGTATACCAGTTATTATTTACGTTATTTTCATATTCATTAGGACCAGTAACCCCTAGCATTACATATTTTCCTTTATTTGAAGCAAAATTAACTCTTTCTTCCCAGAACCTTGAAATCTCTACTAATACATCTAATCCACATTGTCCCAAATAAGATTTATCTCCAGTATAATTAACATAATTATATATAGCGTGTGCTATAGCACCATTTCTATGAATTTCTTCAAAAGTAATTTCCCATTCGTTATGGCACTCTTCTCCATTCATAGTAACCATCGGATATAGCGCACCTTTTGTAAAGCCTAACTTTCTTGCATTTTCCTTAGCCTTTTCTAATTGCTTATATCTGTAGATCAAAAGATTTTTAGCAATTCTTGAATCAGCAGTACTTAAATAAAATGGTAAGCAATATGCTTCTGTATCCCAATAAGTACTTCCACCATACTTTTCTCCTGTAAATCCTTTTGGTCCTATATTTAATCTATCATCTTCTCCAGTGTATGTTTGATTCATTTGGAAAATATTAAATCTAATAGCCTGTTGAGCTGATGCATCCCCTTTAATAACAATATCACTTTCTTTCCATTTTTCAGCCCAAGCTCCTGCTTGTTCCTCAAGTAATACTTCAAAGCCCTTTTCATAAGCCTTTTCTAAAGCTTCTTTACCAACAGTTAATAATTCTTCCGCTTTATAGTCCCTTGAAGTTACATTAGAAACATATTTATAAACTACAGTTTCTTCACCTTGTTTTACATTTAAATTAACTATATTACCTGCAAACTTTTCTTTTTCTATACATTCTCCATTAAAATCTACTTTTTTATCAGCTTGTATAATATCGTATCTCATTGAAGAACATACATAAAAATCAAGTTTTTTTGTTTTTACTACTAGAGATACTTGTCCTAAATTGCTTTTCTTTGAAACTTCATCCCAAAACTTTTCATCATAATTAGAATCTTTATTTTTTATATCACCATCTAAGTAAGGTGATACACTTAATGTTCCTTCAAAATTAAGTGGAGTAATAGAATATCTAATAGCTCCTATTTCTTTCTCAACAATACTCACAAATCTTTTTGCATCTACTTTTACTTCTTTTCCACTAGGAAGTTTTGCTATAAAACTTCTATGCAAATATCCTTCTTTCATATTTAAAGTTCTTACGAAATCCTTTACTTCACATGTTGCAAGATCTAAAACTTCTCCATCAACACTAAAATCTATTCCAATCCAGTTAGTAGAATTTAGTACCTTTGCAAAATACTCTGGGTATCCATTTTTCCACCAACCAACTCTTGTTTTATCTGGATAATATACCCCTGCCATATAGCTTCCTTGAAGAGACTTTCCGCTATACTTTTCTTCAAAATTAGCTCTCTGTCCCATATATCCATTTCCTATACTGAAAATACCCTCAGATAGTTCATGATTATCCCCATTAAAACCTTCTTCTATTATATTCCATTCATCTATTTTTAAATATTGTTTCATACTTAAGCTCCTTTACAATAAATTTGAGAATTTAATTTTTCTAATGTCATTTCCTTTAAAGAAGAAACAACAATATTTGCTTTATTTAAAATCTTTGGATCACCAATTCCAACACTGTACATTCCAGCATTAATTGCTGCTTCAATACCTGCCCTAGCATCTTCAAAAACTACACATTCCTCAGGTGCTACGCCAAGCTCCTTTGCACCTAATAAAAAAACTTGTGGATCAGGCTTTGCATGGGTTATATTATTTCCATCCACTATAGCATCAAAATGATTAACTAATCCTACATTAGTTAATATACTCATAGAATTTTTACTTGCAGAACCTAACGCAATTTTAATTTTATTTCCCCTTAAAAGTTCCAAAAATTCTTTAGTACCAGGTAATATCTCATCTGGAGTCATCTTTGCAATATATTCACAGTACCAATTATTCTTCTTTTCTGCTAGCTTCACTTTTACGTTTTCATCTAAGGTTAAGCCACCTACTTCTAAAAGTATTTCAAGAGAATCCATTCTACTTATGCCTTTTAATCTTTCATTATGTTCCTCTGTGAAATCAAATCCTAATTCTTTAGCTAATCTCCTCCATGCTAAATAATGATATTTAGCGGTATCTACAATTACACCATCTAAATCAAATAAGCATGCTTTAATCTTTGTCATTGTTTATCCCCCCTTAAATTTATATCTACTTCTACTCCATAATGGTCTGATACTATTAATGTAGTTATAATATTGATTTAATAGAACTAATCCAATTGCAATCGATTGCACAAAATACAAAAAAAATATTCTCTTAAAAGGGTTAACACTCTATCTTTATTTTAATTTCATTTGTGCAATCGCTTGCCTTATAGGTAAATTATATTCCTTAGTGGAAATATTGTCAATATAATGGTAAATTTAATTTAAAATTTCCTAAATAAAGAAGAAAAGAGCACTAAGATATTACTAATATAAACTTAGGACTCTTATAATTAAATTATTCTATTTTTTATTATTTGGTTGATTCTCTTTCTACTAAATTAACATCTATAATATAGTGACCTATCTTTATATTATCTTGTAACTTATCAACTAATAATTTTGCTGCAAAATGCCCTACTTCTTTTGCATTAATATCCACAGAAGTTAAAGAAGGCTTTTGATATTCTACTAAAGGAATGTTGTTAAATCCCACTATAGCCACATCTTTTATACTATTCTCTACTAGACAATGGTTAGCTCCAATGGCTAAAAGATCATCCGTAGCTACTACTGCTGTTGGTTTACTTTTTTTCAATATTTCTTTCATAGCCTTATAGGCTAAATGTTCTTTAAAATCTTCAACTTCCACTATAATATCTTCATTAATATCTAAACCATGAATTTTATGTGCTTGTCTATATCCGCTTAATCTGTCATTGGTTACATTTAATTGACTATTAGCTCCTATAAATGCTATTTCCCTATGACCATTAAGCAACAATTTACTTACTACATTGTACATAGCTTGAAAATTATCATTATCTACCCAAAGTACATTTTTAGTATCCTCTGGTCTACCAATTACCACAAAAGGAAAGTCTATTTCTTGAAGATATTTTATACATTTATCTTTAAAACGAACTACTGAAAGAATTACCCCATCTACTAAATTACTATTAACATAATCTTTTATAGTTTTTAATTCTTCTTCCTCTGTTTTACAAAAAGTATACATTATATAATATCCAGATTTTTTGGCATAAGAACTTATTCCCGTCATAACCTGAATAAAAAAAGGATTTTCGAATAAGTTATCCACTTCACTTGGTAAAACTAAACCAATAACCTTAGTAGCTTTATTAGCCAGGCTTCTAGCAATAATATTTGGATGATAGTTTAATTTTTTTATTGCTTCTTTTACTCTTTTCTTAGTTTCATCACTAATTTTAGGACTTCCAGCAATAACCCTTGATACAGTTGATGGAGATACATTGCATTCTCTAGCCACATCCTTTATAGTCACATTCATAAAATTCACATCCTACTTTCGTAATATATATAAATAAACAACAATCGATTTCACATGTTAATTTTATATAAATAAAACTTGAGTGTCAACAGCTTAACTCGATGGCTATGACCTCTAAAGTCGCAGTGATACCCGGAAGTTATTGCTTGTGAAGATGGAGATAAAAAATTAACATAAAAAGTCTAACTTTTTGTATCTACGATATTGACATACATTTACTCTAATGTTAGAATTTGCGCAAGCGTTTGTTTGCATTTATTGTTAAAATACAGTTTGAATTTAAGATGACTATTTAAAAATTTATAATTTGGGGGAAAATAAATGAAAGATTATTTAAAACAGGAATTTAAACATGCTGAGTGGTCAAAAAATGCCGATATCTATGAAGTTAACCTTCGTCAGTTTACTCCTGACGGCACCATTAAAGCTTTTGAGCAGCATTTACCTCGATTAAAAGACATGGGAGTAGATATACTATGGCTTATGCCTATTCAGCCCATTGGACTTAAAAATCGAAAAGGAGGCCTAGGTAGTAATTATTCTGTGCAAAACTATATGACTGTTAATCCAGAGTTTGGAACCTTAGAAGACTTTAAACACTTAGTTAAAGAAATTCATAAACTCGGTATGTATGTAATTATAGATTGGGTGGCTAACCATACATCTTGGGATAATGTTTGGGTGACAGAACACCCAGAATGGTACAAAAAAAATGAGCGAGGAGAGATTCACGACTATATCTATGATAATGGTAAAGAACTCGAGTATTGGACTGATGTTGTAGGTCTAGATTATAAACAGCCAACTCTATGGGACGGCATGATCGAAGCTTTAACCTATTGGGTGAAAGAAACAGATATTGATGGTTATCGTTGTGATGTGGCGGGTTTGGTTCCTACAGCCTTTTGGGAACGTGCTCGATTAGAACTAGATAACATAAAACCTGTTTTTATGCTAGCTGAATGGTCTGATCCAGAACTTCATAATAAAGCATTTGATATGACTTATGATTGGGATTTGTATGACCTAATGTCTGATATTGTCAAAGGAAAGAAAACTGCCTTGGATATTCAAAAATACATTGAACAATCTCAAGTTCGTTTTCCTAATGATGCCTATCGCATGTTATTTACATCAAATCACGATAAAAATGCTTGGGAAGCCACCGATACAGAACTCTTCGGACAGTCTTTTAAAGCCTTTGCTGTCTTAGCTGCCACTTTACCGGGAATGCCGTTAATCTATGGCGGTCAAGAATCTGTTTTAGATAAGAGACTAGCTTTTTTTGAAAAAGACATTATTGATTGGAAGAACTTTGAATACTCAGATTTTTATAGAGAACTACTTCAGTTGAAAAAAAATAATCCTGAATTATGGAATGGGCAGTATGGCGGAGAAATTAACGTTTTGGAACAAACAAACCAGAGTATTTTTGCCTTTACCAGAACGAAAGATAAAAATCAAATAATCATAGTTATAAACTTTTCTGATAAATGTCAGAGGATAGAGAAGAATAGTAATTTTGAAGAGATCGTACTTGACCCATGGAGCTTTGAAATCATCAATATTAAATAATTTGATTATTTTTTGAAAAAATATAAAGTCAAAAAAGGCTTAATACTAAAACCTGTACTTGACAAACTGTTACCATAAATTACACATAAAAAAATCTCCTTACCAAGACTATCTTTAGAAAGGAGTACATTCATCATCTTCTATTAGATATGAATGTTCCTCCTCTTTTTTTACCTGCATAATAAAATGACATTAAAAAAAGTGGCACCACGCCACTTATATTAATGTAAATCCTCATATTCTACATCTATTACTTTCTTATCTTCATATTCATTTAAATCTTGTTTATCATTAATAATTTCAACACAACTAGAATCTTCATGTTGTTTATTAGCACTGCGAATCTTTATATTCTTAATCATTTTGTATACCCATGTAACTGCAATAACAATCAATATAAAAGGTAAAACTTTTATAAAAAAATATGTTACTATAAAAATTAGCCCTATAGACACTAATATTACTATCAAATTATTTAATTTATTATTCATAATAACCTTCCTTTGTAATTATTTTATTTAATACACTTTATAGTAAATAACTTTAAATTAAATGTTGAACAAAAAAATGCACTGAAAGTAATACCTTTTCTATAAATTATGGATACACAACTTCATAACTAAACTTATAATTCATGATGTATAAATCTACATTGAATTAGGAATTTTAGAAAAAAATATTGAATGCAGAGACTATTTGCTGCCATTTCACGAAGTGAAATCTGGCTGAAATTTAATAGATTCGATGCCTTTAAAATTTTATTTAACATGAATTATTTAAAGACTGAAGTTGTTTATCTTTATCCAATTATATCATTCTATCTTAATATTTAAAATACATTCAGAAAATTCACTAAAATTTAATAACGTTTTTCATCTATTTACAAAAATATAAAAACCCTCCTGGTGAACAGAAAGGTTTATATTACCTAAATATGTTTGATTTTCAAAATAATACCCTAAAACTTGAAAATGAAAAAATAAAAATGAAATCTCCATTTTGAAATATTACTAAAATACAAAACACAAGGATATAAATAATTTATTACAAAGTTGACATACTAACTTAGTCAGATAATATTATAAAAAAGGTGATTGATTATGCAAGTAATAAAAAAAACTTTTTTACTTATTTTAATTTTTATTTTTATTATTCCTCAATATAAGTGTTTTTCCTTAACAGAGGAAGCTAGAACTGAGAAAATTGTTTATTTAACCTTTGATGATGGACCCAGCGAAATAATAACCAGAGAAATCCTGGATATTTTAAAAGAATATAACGTTAATGCTACCTTCTTTCTAATAGGCAAAATGATAAAAGGCCAAGAACAAGATCTTAGGAGAATGGTAGATGAAGGACATTCTCTAGGACTTCATACTTATAGCCATGAAAGAAATAAAATCTATAGAAGTAACCAGAGTTTTATCGATGAGATGATTCTTACTCAACAAATTATTTATGAAGTAACCGGATTTAAAACCAATATTCTTCGATTTCCTTTTGGATCCAATAATGGCTCATACAAACTTTCTGCATCTATGGTTAATAATCTTCATAATAGTGAACTGAAAATTTATGATTGGAATGTTGATTCTACTGATGGTCTTAATCCTAAAATTGAACCTTCTATGATAGCTAAAAGAGCACAAAGCATAAAAAATCCAGCAGTAATACTTCTTCATTGTGGGGCTGTTAATAAAAATACTGTAAAGGCATTACCATCAATTATTGAATATTATAAGAAAAATGACTATAAGTTTAAAGTTATAACATCTGAAACCCCTGAAGTATATAGGATTAGAAGAAAATAATAATATAAGTTTTTATTTCTTACTCTAAGTACAATTTTGTAAAAAATGTATAAAATAAACTATATAAATATTTCAGGTGAAGATATGGTTTATAACAGAATAGCTGCAGTAAATTATGCATATAAGTACGCACTAAAACCGAACAAAGAATTTGTATATTTCCCTCTAAGAGAAAATGTAGGGGGAGATTGTACAAATTTTACTTCTCAATGTCTGCTAGCAGGTGGAGCTTCAATGTCATATTCTCCTCAACCTTGGTACTACAAAAAACTTTTAACGCCTCCTAAATATGAGTGCTCTATTTCTTGGTCTGTGGCCCATTCTTTATATTGGTTATTACGAGTAAATGATGAGAAAGGATATCCAGGACCTAAAGGAAAACAAATTACTAACAAAAATTTACTAGAATTAGGAGATATTATTTTTTTAAGAGACAGTAAGGGTTTAGTTTTTCATAGTGCTATCATTACTTCTTTTACCTCTAATAGAGAGCCTCTTATTGCACAACATACCTTTGATGCATTAAATATTGCTATAAAGGATACTTGGCCCAGAGACGCTATACATTATTTAAAAATTTATCTTTAATAATTCAAAGAAAAAGCTATGCAATGCATAGCTTTTAATAGTTCACAAAATTATTAGGAATCCACCCTGACTTTGTAAACTCTCCTTTATTAGTTGAATAAACTACATTCACCCAATTTCCTTCTTGCTTTAATATAGTAATTTTTTCTCCTTTTGAAAGTGATCCTATAACTATCCCATCCGGATCTTGTCTAACTTCTATACTTTGTGAAATTTCCCCGTTATTAGGATTAAAATAGCTTATCCACTTTCCATTGGCCACATATGCATTTCTTACTCCCCATGGCGTAGGATAAATAATATATGCAAGTTGACTTTTAGATGAAACACTTAGAACTTCAATTTTATCTCCAATATCAACTCTTCTTTCAGGTTCAATTTGTCCATTAAAATCTCTGACATAAAGCCAATCATATTGAACTACAGCATTCGGCCTGTAATTCATATTTATATTTTCGCTATTAAAACTTGGTGATGTATCCACATTTTTTACAAAAGATTGTTCACCTGTTACAGCCTTTACTATTGCATTAGCAATGTCTTCTGAATTATATAGATCCATGTCTATTCTAGAATCTACAAAGCAGCACTCAATTATAACACAAGGCATATTAGTATAATTAGCTACATAAAGATTGCCTGATTTTATCCCCCTGTTATAATATCCAAGTTTCGAAAATTCTTCACATATATTGGAGGCAAACTTTTCCGATCTGCCTCCAAAATCACTTATCCAGCATTCAACACCTTTACCTCCCCCTGCATTAAAATGAATACATAAATGAAGAGATGAACTACTTTCATTTGCTTTTTTCACTCTATAAGCTAGTGATGCTCCTACAGAATTAAAGGACATATTCCACGGAGTGCAGTCTTTTACATAATACCCTAAATCTCTCAGCTTAACCTGAACAAGATTCCATACAGCTTTAGTACAATTATCTTCTACCCGTATTCCTACAGCTCCACTATCTGGATAGCAATTGTGTCCAGCATCTCCACTGATTAGAGCCCCTTTTGGTAAATACATCTTATCACTCCTTTTAATTTTATAATAAAATGAAAAAATTTTTCCTTAATGTAATTAGAGAAAATAACATAGACTTAAAATATTTTTACTAAGTACCAAATTTAACTTTAAACTTACTTGTCTACATTTATATATTCATTTTATGCATCTTTTTAATAATTTGTTTCAAAACCCTTTTATATTAATAAAATAAAAGTGAATACGCATCGAATTCATTTATTTTTAGTTAGATTTCACTCTATGAAATTGCAGCAAATAAAAACACTACTAAAGGATTATTCCTCAGTAGTGTATTATTACATACATAATTATTTTATTTTTCGATCAAGCTCCTCTAATAAATTCATATACTTTTGTTGAATTCCTACTTTTTCTGCTTCTTCTTCAAATTCTCTGCATTGCTTTTCAAGTTGTTCTAAAGACTCTCTTGATAGATTTTCTCTAGCAAACTTATAAAGTATTTTATCTTCCTTATCAATATGTCTATTTAGGAGTTCCGCATAAGAAATTGCATTAGCTATAACATCAAGTCGTGCTTCATCATTCCCTGATTTAACTTCATTAATAGACTTTTCTAAACTTGTAGTATAAAATCTACCTAAATCATGCTCAACAAGCATACCATACTGTATTGTCTTTTTAATAGCTTGATTTAACTCATCCTGCATTTTATTAAATAGCATTGATTCTTCTTTTCCGTGATGATGCTTATCAGCATAATTTCTAACAAAATCAATTATCTTAAAGAAATCATTGTAATCTATTTCTTCTCCCTTAAGTACCTTATAACTATATTTTCTTATTACTTGCAACATTCTTTTTATATTTTTATGTTCCTCTATCATTAAATCTATAGCATTCATATTAATCACTCCATTACTGCACTCTCTTTATTAGTTTTGTGCCATCTTCTAAAACTTGATAATTGAAAGCAGGATTTAATTCTTTGACAAAAGAAGTTATCCAATTATCTCTTAATTCATAAAAGTTCTTTACATCTCCACCTTCTCGTTGCCAATATTCAGCATGTATGCATGTTTTAGCAATCCAAATAACTTTATCTTCATTATTTTCTATAACTTCATTTATTCTATCACAAGGCATTCCTTCAAGAATATAATCATTTAATGCTGTATACGCTTCAGCTGGACTTTGAGGCATGCCTTTTTCCTCATTATATTCTTTTCCAGCTTTAGTTCCCTGTTCTTTAAAAATATTGATTAAATCATTCTTTAATGAATTATCCTGTTTAAGAATTCTAGTTATAAAAAACGCCTGTCTTCCCTCCGCTGAAGATATCTTACCTTGAAGCCACCCATGAATATTACCAGTATCTATCATGTCCTCAAGAGGCTTTTTGTCCATTGGTGCTCCATATCTTGAGTATACTTCATCTTTCCATTGAGAAACTGCTAACCCCTTATTTTCAGCTAATTCTACTATTTTATCTTCAAGGTCCTCGACCCACTCTATCTTATTAAATAACCAGTAATGTATCTTTCCTAAAAACAAACTCATTTTTTACACAACCTTTCTTTAACTCTTCTAATGCATTTAGTATATCTATTTTTTAATATTTTATCAGTAACTTAAGTTACAAAAAAACAATTGATTATTGTGAATTGTTAATTTAATAAATCACCTTCATTAACATCATATATGCTAATAACTTTAATACTATTTTCCTCAAACTTATTAAGAACTTTCTTTAAAAAGGAATTGTTATTATAATCTATAGAAATAAATTCATTAGAAGTTTGATATTTAATAAAATCGAACTCTTTATTTACATGATAAAAAAAATTACCTATTGTATTTTCTGAAAGATTATCAATATATTTTAGCATATCCTCAATTTTATTTTCTTTAACATAATCAAAGGATATAGGAATATATAAAGTCTTCTTATTCCTAGGACTTCTTATAACCTTATCTCCTACAATGCCTACATAAGGTTCATACATATAATCAAAATATCTTTCAAAAATACTCTGCTGCAGTGTATTAGCTGCATGATGTGGAGTTTCAAAATACCTACAAGGAATTTCTAATTTTTTTGAAATGTTTATAGCACTTTCTATTCTATATTTAATTATATTTTCTTCGTTATTGATTACATCGTTAAATTCAGTTCCTTGTCCTGAAATTTCTCCATCATGCTGATGAGTATATCCATGGAGCCCAATAATTCCCTTTCTACTTAAGCAAAAATCTAATGTATATATAAAATCAGCATTTTTTATATTTTGATCATTACATAAATTATTATCAATTCCCATTAAAGGATCTATATATCTAGGTATCCATGAAAGATGGAAAGGTATGCCCCTATCATTTAAATAATCCATCACTATCCTAACTTTAAAAAGTGCATCCCCACTATCATAATTTTTTCCATCAGTAAAGTCCTCTAGTGTTACTAATACATTCCTTTTGCTTCTTACTATTTTAGGCACAACCTTCTTTTTTAATAATTTAGCAATCCTAATATTGTTCTGCTTATAATCCCAATAAGTGTGAAAATCAAGTGAATTTACTATATCAAACAGCGCTACATATAATTTATTATTAAAATATGAAAGTTTTATTGTTTCTAATTCAAGTATAATTACCTCATTCTTTTTGATAGAAATATAACAACTACTTCCTATAATATTTATTTTGCCACCTATATCATTTATAAATTCAATTAATGGTACAAAATATCTATTATTATTAATATAAATTGGTTGACTATCTAAAATAGTTTTTCCATCATACGTTAATACCAAAGATATTTGCTTAAAATAACGTGGCTTAAAATTTTCTAAAATCATTTATACTTCTCCATGAATTGTTTGTATCATTATATGTAATACTCGCAATACTGTATACAACTGTATAAAATAGAATTTATTACAATATGATAATATTTTTTTGTGCTAACTTACAATTCAGTAAATACGTTTACAAATAATATACTAAAGTTGCTGTATATATGGTATATTTTAAGTAATATAAATTATATTTAAGGAGGCAATCTTATGCTAGTTAGATGTGAAAATAACTCTCTTTGTTCAACTTTAACAGTTGGTAAGGAATATATTGTTCTTGAAGAAGGGGACAAGTATTATGTAATTATTGATGACACTCAGAATGAAATCACAACAAGAAAAGAAAGATTTGTTGTGATTGAAGATAGCAATTTAGCTAAAAAAGCAAAAGCCACAATAAATGAATTAAACTATCAAATACAAGCTGAATTTAAGGATATTAAGGACTTCAGAGTAAGAAAAAACAGCAAGGGTGAAATAAAGGAAGTTATTATTAAATTTAAATATGAATAAATCCTATTAGGCATCAGGTATATTCAGTTTTAGCCCGATTTCACTTTGTGAAAAGAAACATAGAAAAAGAGGAAGTTATGTTACATAACCTCCTCTTTTTTATTAAGAATAACCAAGTGTATCTTTAATGAATTTCAATTATGAAATTATGTAGATGCACCTAAAAATATAAATTTTCTTTTTTAGTTACTTTCATAGCTGAAAGTACAACTTTAAAAATTATATACCCTATAATAGTATTAATAATTACTGCTGGTACTACTGCAATCATAAAAAGTGAATTAAATGCTGCAGGAAGTCCTACTATCATTGATGCTGAAGTTAAAAAAGTAACTCCACTGATTAATGTTCCAATTGGTAAAACTATAAGCATAATTAAATTAATATTAAATCTTTTTCTCATAAGTGATATAAAAATATACATTATACTAGCTGTTATTACTTTATCTATTATATTAGGAAGTTGTCCACCTGGAAATTTAGTAGTCAATGCAGTAAATATTCCAATAATTATTCCTGAAATGGCAGCAGTTTTATAATCTGTATTTATCATTAAAACAATAAATAGTGCAACTAATGCAAAATCTGGCTGCATTGGAAGTCCTAAAGCTGGTGTAATTTGATGTAATATTGCACCTATAGCAATAAAAATAGCATTTAATATCATCTTATTAGTTTTCATAAAGATCTCCCCCATAAATTATATTTTCTATATAAAACACTATATCTAATTAATATCTATCCTTCATTTCATAAAACATCACCCTTTTAATATTTTCGTAGATAAGTAAATATTTAAAATAAAATTTATATAATTCTTAATAGCAAGTTAAAAATAAAATTGAGCAAAAGCCAAGCTGATTTCAATTTGTTAAATAGCAGCAAATAAAAAACTCCATCCTAAATAATAGGACGAAGATTATATTCGTGGTGCCACCTAAATTGCTCAAAAAGCCACTCTTTTTCAGGTACTAACATACCCTATTTGTTTTAACGTACAAATTACGATAATAGCTACTCTCTAAAAGATTTCACCATATTCCTCAAAGGCCCATTCGCTAGAAGCTCGTATACTGTATTTCCACCACTCACAGCTCTCTGTAATATTTACTTTCTAGTTACTTTTCCTCTTCATAGGATTTTCTTTATTAATTTAATATAATTATATTGATAAATTAATAATTTGTCAATAATAACTTATTGTAAACTCAGTTATGAATTTCTTTGTTAAAGATAAACAACTTCAATCTTTAATCAATTCATGTTAAATAAAATTTAATAGGCATCGATCCTATTAAATTTGAGCCAGATTTCACTTTGTGAAATGGCAGCATAATAGCCTCGACATGCAATGCTTTTTCTACGATATACAAGTTCAATCCTTAGCAAATTTTAGAAAATAGTCTCGGCATTCAATACTTTTTCTAAAATTCTTAATTTAATATGAACTTGTATAGCATGAATTATAAATTAAGTTGTTAAGTTGTGTATCTATATACTAATTATCTTTAGCTAAAAACTGATTTCTTTCTGTACTATAAAAATAACCAATACATTTTAATCTCACTAAAATATCTTCAATGGATATGTTTAAATCATCACATAGATTCTCCAAACTGCTATACATATCTCTAAGCTTCATATTTACTATACTTAAAAGTATATATGGATCCATTGTTTTAATATTCTCTATCTGCATTAACGTACACACCTTTCTTAATTTTTATAATATCAATATTATTAATATACCATATTTGTGTTTCTTTTCTCTAAAAACCAAGTAAAAAATGCACATATTATTTAAGGTAAAATATTGTAACATCTATTATATATTATTACATATTATACATTGTCTAAGCTATGTTAGGGGAGATAGGCTATCAAATATAAGGTTAATCTAAAAAAATGTAAAATTCTCGGGAAAGGATATGAGGGTATTGTTTACCTTACGCCTGAATTCTTTGCATTAAAGCTATTTAAGAGAAAGAAAAATGCAAAGCATGAGTTTGATATTCTTTCAAAGGTAGAAGGAAGCAAGTTCTTCCCAAAAGTAATCTATTATAGAGACAAAACTATATTGAGGGAGTTTGTGGAAGGGGAGCCACTGCCTTCATATATAAAAAAGCGAGGACTTACACAAAAACTCGCAAAAAATATAATTGACTTGGTGGAAGAATTTAAGCGACTTGGCTTTACCAAAATAGACATAATGGCTAAGCACATCTTTGTTGATAACCAACAAAACATCATGGTAATTGATCCAAGAAAAACTTATACTACAAATTATCCTTATCCGACAAGAATTGTTCGTACCCTAAAAAAACTTAATCTGTTTGATGATTTTTTAAAAATTCTTTCTAACTACAAGCCTCATTTGATTTCGTTTTGGACAAAAAAAGATTAGATCTTCGATTTATTAATCTAACAAAAACCTCTGATTATATTAATCAGAGGTTTTTGTATTTGATTTAATTGTAAACTTGTTTATCTAAATTTATACTCTAAATTGTCAATGCTTATACAAAGACCCCAAAAATCAACCTATAATTCTTAAACTGAATTGTAGTAACTCTTCAACCGCTAATAAAATTAGACTTAAAAAAGATTTGTGTTCTTCAAACTAGTATTTCTGCATATGATAAAATTAGATAACTACCACACCATCTCCCAAAAAGAGGATACCTTTAAAGCAAGGTATCCTCTTTATTCTCATTATATTAATTAAAATTGAGATAATTCTTTCAATAATTTCTTTTTTAACTCATCATTACAAAAGGACGCTTCAATGCCGTTTTTAATAATATTAATTATATCCTCTACAGTAAATTTAAAGCTTTTATTTAATAAACATAACTCATAAGTTAAAGTTACATTAGATACAGTATTGTTATCCGTACTTACAGTTACCTTTATATCTCTATCATAAAATTGTTTTATTGGATGATCATTAATATTTTCAATTATCTCAGTATTATAGTTACTTGTAACACAAACCTCAAGCGGTATGTTTTTTTCTTTAAGAAGTTTCATAATATTACTATCTTTAATAGCTGATACTCCATGACCTATCCTTTCAGCATGAAGTAACCTAATAGATTTTTCAATGTTTTCTGCAATACCGGTTTCTCCTGCATGTATTGTTATATGAAAGCCCATCACCTTAGATTTATTAAATAAATCTATAAAAAGCTCAGGGGGATAATCATCCTCATTCCCTGCAAGATCTACTGCAACTACTCCTTTCCCTAAATACTTTGCTGCTGCTTGAAGCTGATGTAAGTTCTTATCTATTGTTTCATGTCTTAAAAAAGAAATGATGATATTACTATGAACACGAAACTTTTCTTCACCTTCTTTAATTCCCTGAAGAACCGCTTCTATTACATCTTCTTCTGATAATCCTTGAGAAATATGAAGATACGGAGCAAACCTTATTTCTACATATCTTATATTTTCTATACTACAATCCTCAATAAGCTCAAAAGCTATCCTTTTTAAGTATTCTTTCTTTTGCATAACACTTATAGGATAAACAAATTTCTTTAGATACTCCTTTAAAGATAAGCATTTATTTTGAACTTGGATGTGCTCCTTTAGTTCTTCCAACTCATAAGCCGGAAGAGGTATGTTTTCTTTCAATGCTATTTCCATCAAAGTTTCCGGTCTCACAGACCCATCTAAATGACAGTGTAAATGAACTTTTGGTAAGTTTCTAATTCTCTCCTGTATATCCATAAAATCACCTGATTCTTATAAAATTTTATAATTATAAAACTTTGTTAAGTATAACAAACTCTTCTCTCTTCAATACTTCTTAGTATCTCAACAATCATTTTTATTATAATTGTTATACAAAAGTCTTATATACTAATTATAACTATTATTAAAGATAAACAACTTAATATATTCTTAGAAAACAAAAAAATTGTGACAATATCGTCACAATTTTTCACAGTTCTTCTTCCCAAATCATCTTTGCCAGTGGAAATGGTTGTAGAGCTCTCTCAAGTATTCCATGAACGTGAGCTATAAGTATTCCATAGTTAACGATTGGAACTTGATATTCCTTAGCATCATTGATTCGTGAACACATTGCTGTTCTATTTAGCATACATCCTCCACAGTGTACAATCAACGAGTACTGTGTAACATCGTCAGTGAAAACTACTCCTGAGGAAAATTCAAAAACAAGTTCTTTACCTGTAAGCTGACGAAGCCATCTTGGTATTTTTACCCTTGCAATATCATCAGCCTGTCTATGATGGGTGCAGCCCTCTGCCACTAAAATCTTATCTCCGTCTTTAAGACTTTTTATTGCCTTTACCCCCTTAACTAGCTCCACAAGATCGCCCTTATATCTTGCAAATAATATAGAAAAGGATGTCATCATCATATCTTTTGGGGTATCTGCCGCTACTTTTAAAAACACCTGAGAATCTGTTATTACAAGCTTTGGTTTTTTCGCCAAGCTATCTAAAGTTTCCCTAAGTTCAAATTCCTTAGTTACTATAGCAATAGCATCACTTTCTAAAATATCTCTTATAGTCTGCTGTTGCGGTAAGATAAGTCTTCCTTTAGGCGCAGCCTTATCTATAGGGGTAACAAGTACTACAATATCCCCTGGACTTACCAAGTCTCCAACGATCTTAAACTTATCTTCATCCTCCGGAAGAAGGCTTATAATTTTATTTTTAACTTCCTTTATCCCCTTTTTAGTAGAAGCTGAAACTGGAACTACTTGAATTGCCAATTCCTTTGCCATGATCTGTGGAACTTCTTGAACATTTTCTATCTTGTCAACTTTATTCAGTATTCCAATCACAGGTATATTCTTTTCTTTTATTATATCTACTATAGTTTTATCATAATCAGTTACTCCAATTGTACCATCAACTACTACCAAAGCTACATCAGTCTTATCAAGAACCTCAAGTGTCTTCTTTTTTCTAAGTTCTCCTAGCTCTCCCTCATCATCAAGACCTGCAGTATCAATAATTACACAAGGCCCAATCGGAAGTATTTCAATAGACTTATAAACAGGGTCTGTAGTCGTTCCCTTAACATCAGAAACTATTGCAATTTCCTGATTAGTTATTGCATTTATAATACTTGACTTTCCTGCATTTCGCTTTCCAAAAAGAGCAATATGTACTCTTTCTGAACGTGGTGTTGAGTTTAAGCTCATAAAATCTCCTCCGTCTACTTTCCAGGTATTCCTGGACTTGTTAATTCAAATGGATTTAATATTTTATCTATTTCTTCTTTTGAATAAGTTCCTTCATCATAAAGAACTTCTCTAATTGATTTCTCTTCTTTTAAAGCTACTTTAGCTAAATCACTAGCTTTATCATATCCTATATGATGAACTAAAGCAGTCACAAGCGCTGTAGATCTTTCAAGATTTTCTTTACAATTCAATTCATTTACAATAATGTGTTCTATACATTTTTCTTTAAAAATTATAACAGTCTTTTCTAAGAGTTCAAGCGATTCCAGAAGGCACTCTACTATAAGTGGTATAAAGGCATTTAACTCAAGTTGACCAGAAGATGCTGCTAACGTTATAGCAGTATCATTAGCTATAACTCTCATGCTTACCTGCCCAACCATTTCAGGAATAACAGGATTTACTTTGCCTGGCATGATTGTTGAACCAGCTTGGCACATTGGAAGTATGATTTCTGCAAATCCTCCTCTTGGACCTGAACCTAATAACCTTAAATCATTAGAAATCTTCATAAGATTTACTGCACATGCTTTTAAAAGACCTGAAACTTCTACAAAAACATCACAATTTTGTGTTGTATCAATAGGAAAATCTGATCTTGCAATGCCTAGCTTTGTAAGGTCTTGAAGCACATCTGTAACCATAAATATATACTTATTTGTAGCATTTAATCCTGTACCGATAGCTGTACCACCTATATTTATAACTCTTAATCTTTCTTCAACTTTATATATTCTCCATCTATCTCTCTCAATAGCCTTGGCATAAGCTCCAAAGCCTTGACCTACCATTATTGGAAGAGCATCCATAAGCTGAGTTCTACCAAGATGAATGATATCTGAAAATTCATTTTCCTTTATCTGAAGTGCTTCCTGAAGTTCTGCTAAGGCATTAGCTAATTTCCTTATTCTTTTAATGGCCGCTATCCTAAGAGCCGTTGGACAAACATCGTTCGTAGATTGAGACATATTTACATCATTCAGTGGATGTACAATCTCATACTCACCCTTCTGTCCGCCTAAAATCTCTATAGCTCTGTTAGCTATAACTTCATTAACATTCATATTTGTAGATGTACCAGCCCCACCCTGGAATGCACTAACCTTAAATTGATCATCAAACTTTCCATCAATAACTTCCTCACTTGCCTTAATTATAGCATTTCCCTTTTCCTCTGTCAGCGTATTAAGTTTAATATTTACAATTGCAGCTGCTTTTTTGATAACAGCTATTTCTCTAATGAAATCCATGTTTACAGCCTTATTGTTCAATTCAAAGTTTTCTAGAGCTCTTGCAGTATTTATACCATAATATTTAGAGTTATCAATTTCTTTTGAACCTATTAAATCTTTTTCTAATCTATAATCCATAATTTCTACTCCTCAACGTTAACTTTATACATTTATGCTATAGTAAAATGTAATAAATTTCAATATTCCTAACAATACAAAAAACCTCATTTCCATTTTCCCAAAATACCTTTGTAAGCTCATAACCTAACCCTCTATTTGCACCTGTTATTAAAACCTTTATCATAATTACCACTCCATATTGATCATAGCATGCTAATTGCTGATACTATTTTACTCTATTTACACCTTTTTGTTTAATATATTGGTAAATATGCTAACGTTACAACATTTCTATGGCAGTTTAAATATTTATGTTAATAAACTCTATAAAAACAAAATTCCAACATACTATGTATACATAATATGTTGGAATTATTAATAATTATATTTTAAATTAATTTGTTAAATATATTATCTATGGAAGTATAGTATATCCCATTAGGAAGTTATCTACTTCTCTTGCACAAGCTCTTCCTTCGTTGATTGCCCAAACTACAAGACTTTGCCCTCTTCTAACATCTCCACAAGCGAATACTTTATCTGCATTTGTCTTAAATTCGCCATAGTTAGCCTTTACGTTTGTTCTTTCATCTAACTCTACTCCTAAAAGTGAAGGAAGATTTGTTTCAGCTCCTACGAAGCCCATAGCTAGAAGTACTAAGTCTGCCTTCCATGACTTTTCAGTTCCTGGAACTTCCTTTGGTACCATGAAGCCTTTTTCATTTTTCTCCCAATTTACATCAACAGTGATAACTTCTTTAACTCTACCTTCATTATCACCTACGAACTTCTTAACTGTAACTGCAAACTTCCTAGGATCTTCACCATGAACTGCCTCAAATTCTTCTTGACCATAATCTACCTTATGGATTCTAGGCCATTGAGGCCATGGATTATTTTCTCCTCTTTCTGAAGGAAGTTTATTCATTATTTCAAACTGTACTAGGGAATTACAGCCATGACGAAGGCTTGTAGCAACACAGTCAGTACCAGTGTCTCCTCCACCAATTACAATAACATCCTTACCTTCAGCAGATACATATGCCTTATCTTCTAAATTTGAATCTAGAAGACTCTTTGTAGTCTCTTTTAAGAAGTCAACTGCAAAGTATATACCGTCAAGGTCTCTTCCTTCAACCTTTAGATCTCTTGGATTAGTTGCTCCACAAGCAAGCACTACAGCATCAAAATTTTCAAGAAGTTCTTTAGTATCTACATTCTCTCCAACATTAGCATTTACTTCGAAGTTAATGCCTTCAGCTTTCATTAAATTAATTCTTCTATCAATTAATGTTTTATCAAGCTTCATGTTAGGTATTCCATACATTAAAAGACCACCTAATCTATCATGTCTTTCAAAAACAGTAACTAAATGACCTCTTTTATTAATTTGATCAGCAGCAGCAAGCCCTGCAGGACCTGAACCAATTACAGCAACCTTCTTTCCTGTTCTTACCTTTGGTGGATTAGGAACTATAACACCTTCTTCGTAAGCTCTTTCTATAATAGAACATTCATTTTCTTTAATAGAAATAGCTGGGCCATGTATTCCAGCAGTACAAGCTGCTTCACAAGGCGCAGGACAAACCTTTCCAGTGAATTCTGGAAAGTTGTTTGTCTTTAGAAGTCTTCTTACAGCTTCCTTCCAAAGTCCTTTGTGAATTAAATCATTCCACTCAGGAATTAAGTTATTTACAGGACACCCTGATACACCTCCACCAATCATAATCCCTGATTGGCAGAAAGGTATACCACAATCCATACATCTAGCACCTTGGATTTCTTGTTCCTCTTTGGAAAGAGGTATGGAAAATTCTTTATAATGTTTAATTCTTTCTAGTGGTTTTACTTTCCCAGCTGTTTTTCTTTCATAATCTAAAAACCCTGTTGGTTTACCCATGTTTCTCCCCCTCTTTCCTTTACTTCTTTACTCCACAAATTTCTTCAAAGGCAGCAAGCATTGCCGCATCTTCTGAAAGTCCTGAAGCTTCGTATTTCTTTATTACTGTTACCATCTTTTTGTAATCTCTTGGCATAACCTTAATAAACTTATGCTTTAAAGTATCAAAGTTATCAACTACTCTCTTAGCTAAAGAAGAATTAGTAACTTCATAATGCTCTTTAACCATTGAAAGAAGTTCTTGTTCATCTTCACATTCTACTGCTTCTATATTAATCATTTCTTTATTTATTCTATTTGCCTTAGTGCCTTCTTCATCTAAAATATAAGCTACACCACCAGACATACCAGCAGCAAAGTTTCTTCCTATGCTACCTAGAACTACAACTCTACCACCAGTCATGTATTCACATGCGTGATCACCTACACCTTCAACAACAGCATAAGCTCCAGAGTTTCTTACACAGAATCTTTCTCCTGCTACACCTTTAATAAATACCTTACCTTGTGTTGCACCATAAAGAGCAACGTTACCTATAAGAATATTTTCTTCAGGTATAAGCTTTGAACATTCTGGTTCATAAACAATTATCTTTCCTCCAGACAATCCTTTACCTAAGTAGTCATTACAATCCCCTACTAGTTCAAGAGTTAATCCATTAGGAATGAACGCACCAAAACTTTGACCACCTGAACCTGTAACCTTAACAGTAACAGTATCTTCTGGAAGTCCCTTTGCACCATATCTTCTTGTAATTTCACTTCCAAGTATAGTACCAAGAACTCTATCTGTATTTGTTGATTCTACTTCAACAGTAACTTTTTCACCATTTTCAAGTGCATTCTTACAAGCTTCAAGTAAAACTTTTGAATCCATAGTATCTTCTAATTTATAGTCATAATATCTTTCAAAATGAACAGCTTTATCATTTGGAACTTCTGGATTATAAAGAACTCTTGAAAGATCAACCTTTCTAGCCTTCCAGCTATCAACTTCCTTAGCCTTAAGCTTATCAGTTCTACCTATCATCTCTTCAATTGTTCTGAAACCTAACTTAGCCATATATTCTCTAAGTTCTTGAGCAATGAAGTACATAAAGTTAACTACATGCTCAGGTTTACCTGCAAATCTCTTTCTTAATGCTTCGTTTTGAGTAGCAACACCAACTGGACAAGTATCTAAATTACAAACTCTCATCATAACGCAACCAACAACTACAAGTGGCGCTGTTGCAAAACCGAATTCTTCTGCACCAAGAAGAGCAGCAATAGCTAAATCTCTTCCTGACATTAATTTTCCGTCAGTTTCTACAGTAACTCTTTCTCTTAATCCATTAAGTACAAGTGTTTGATGAGTTTCAGCAAGACCAAGTTCCCAAGGTAATCCTGCGTGTTTTATTGATGTTTTTGGTGAAGCTCCTGTACCACCATCATATCCACTTATTAATATTACATCTGCGCCACCCTTTGCAACCCCTGCTGCTATAGTACCTACTCCAGCTTCAGAAACAAGCTTAACACTTACTCTTGCCTTAGTGTTAGCATTCTTAAGATCGTAAATTAGCTGAGCTAAGTCTTCTATAGAATATATATCATGGTGAGGTGGTGGAGATATAAGTCCTACTCCTGTTGTTGAGTGTCTTGCCTTTGCAACCCAAGGATATACCTTAGTAGCTGGAAGCTGTCCGCCTTCACCTGGCTTAGCTCCTTGTGCAACCTTTATTTGAAGTTCTCTTGCATCTACTAAGTATTCAGAAGTAACTCCAAATCTTCCTGAAGCAACCTGCTTTATAGCTGAAGAACGAAGATCTCCATTCTCATCTCTTATAAATCTTTCGCTTTCTTCTCCACCTTCTCCAGAGTTGGACTTACCGCCTATTCTATTCATAGCAATCGCAAGACATTCATGAGCTTCCTTACTTATAGAACCATAAGACATCGCTCCTGTCTTGAAACGCTTAACGATAGATTCTACTGATTCAACTTCCTCTAGAGGAATTGAATTCTCTACATAGTTAAAATCTAATAATCCTCTTAAAGTCATAGCATTTTTATCAGTACCTAAAAGAGTTGTATATTCCTTAAATTCTTCGTAACTACCATTTTTACAAGCACTTTGAAGCTTATGAATAGTTAGTGGATTATACATATGCTCCTCTTTTGAGCTTCTGAACTTATGACTTCCCTCTGAATCAAGAGTTAAATCTACTATAAGCTTATCAAAACCTTGAATGTGTCTCATCAACGCTTCTTTTGCTATATCTTCTAATTGCATACCCTCTATTCTTGAAGGCGTCCAAGTAAAGTATTTCTCGATAACTTCCTTAGAAATTCCTATTGCTTCAAAAATTTGAGCACCGTTATATGATTGAATAGTTGAGATACCCATTTTAGAAATAACTTTTACGATTCCCTTTAAGGCTCCCTTATTATACTTATAAACAGCATCCTCATAATCTGTCTTTAGCATTTCCTTATCTATAAGTTCCTTAATAGATTCATATGCAAGATATGGATTTATCGCATTAACACCAAATCCTAATAAACAAGCGAAATGATGTATTTCTCTAGGTTCTCCTGATTCTAATACGATGCTTACCTTAGTTCTCTTACAGTTTCTTACTAAGTGGTGGTGAAGTGCTGATGTTGCAAGTAATGCTGGAATTGGTACATTATTCTCGTCCACCATCTTATCTGAAAGTACAAGTATAGATGCTCCTTCTTCTATAGCATTGTCTGCGTCCTGGAACAGTCTTTCTAAAGCACTTTCAAGACCCTTTTCTCCTGCATTCTTATCAAACACTATTGGTAAAATTTTATGTTTAAATCCTTCACTCTCTAAAGAAAGAACTTTATGAAGATCCTTATTAGTTAATATTGGACTATTAAGCTTAATTCTTCTGCAATTCTTCTCACCTTCTGAAAGAAGATTGCCCTCTCCTCCAAGATAAACTCTTACAGAAGTTACAATTTCTTCTCTAATAGCATCTATTGGAGGATTAGTAACCTGCGCAAACATCTGCTTGAAGTAGTTATATAAAAGTTGAGGTTTTTCACTAAGTACTGCTAAAGGTGTATCAATACCCATTGCAGCTAAAGGATCATCTCCATTTTCAGCCATAGGCGCTAGTGTTGTTGTTAAATCCTCATATGTATAACCGAATGCTTTTTGCAATATAACTCTCTTAAATTCATCCATGTTTTCTTCTTCAAAAGAATCATCTGAAATCTTGTTAAGCTTAACTAAATTATTAGAAATCCATTCACCATAAGGTTTTAACTTTGAGTAATTTTCCTTTAATTCCTCATCATTAATAACTTCACCCTTTACAGTGTCAACTAAAAGCATTCTTCCTGGTGTTAATCTACCTTTTTTAACAACCTTAGAAGGATCTATCTCTAATACACCAACTTCTGAAGAAAGGACCATAATGTCATCTTCAGTTATGTAGTATCTTGAAGGTCTTAATCCATTTCTATCAAGACATGCTCCTAGCATATCCCCATCTGTAAAAGCAACAGCTGCTGGCCCATCCCATGGTTCCATCATTGTAGAATGATATTCATAGAAATCCTTCTTTTCCCTAGCCATTTCTTCATTCTTACTCCAAGGTTCTGGAATAAGCATCATCATAACTTCTGGAAGTGGTCTTCCATTCATATATAAGAATTCTATTGAATTATCAAACATAGCTGAATCTGAACTTTCTCTTCCAATTGCAGGAACAACCTTTTCTAGCTCATCACCGAAAACATCAGATTCAAAGTTTGCTTCTCTAGCATTCATCCAATTTACGTTTCCTCTAATTGTGTTAATTTCCCCATTATGAATGATATAACGATTTGGATGTGCTCTATCCCAGCTTGGGAAAGTATTAGTACTAAATCTTGAGTGAACTAGAGCAATCGCACTTTCAAGGTCCACATCCTTTAAATCTAAGTAGAATTCTTCTACTTGCTTTGATGTTAACATACCCTTATAAACAATAGTCTTACTTGAAAGACTTGCAACATAAGCTTCTTCTACTGACTTTTCAAAAGTTCTTCTAATCACATAAAGTTTCTTTTCGAACTCATTTGTATCTTTTATTTCTTCACTTCTTTTTACAAATCCTTGGATAATAAAAGGCATAGCTTCTTTTGATGCTTTACCTAAATCCTCTGGATTTATAGGTACTTCTCTCCATCCTAGGAAGCTCTGCCCTTCTTTAAGTACAATATTCTCAAAAAGCGCCTTTGCCTCTTCTCTCTTCTTTTCATCCATAGGAAGAAAGAACATTCCAACACCATATTCTCTTTCCTCAGGAAGTGTAAAGGAACATACCTTTTTAAAGAATTTATGAGGGATTTGAAATAAAATTCCTGCACCATCTCCGACCTTAATATCTGCACCTGCTCCCCCTCTATGTTCAAGGTTTACTAGTACCTTTAGTGCATCTTTTACTATACCATGGGATTTTTTACCTTTAATATGTGTTATCGCCCCAATACCACAGGCATCTTTTTCAAAAATAGGATCATACATACCTTGACCCTTTGGAATTCTACTAAACATTATAGGTCCCCCCTTTATTTATTCTTCTTAAGCATATAGCTTTAATACCGTAGAATCAATAGTGATACAAAATAATTTTAATCTTTCAAAAACACTAAACAGAAAACTAATTTTGAAATTATAATAGCATTTAAATTGCAATTTATCAACATTTTTCTTTTAAAATTTATAAAAAAATAATGGCCATGCAAGTTTTACAATATTTTATTTCATATATATGGAAAAGTTTATATTGTTTATGTACTATGTCTATAGAAATATATTTTTAATTATATATTTTTATAAAATATTTAGTATTATTTTTTCTATTAAATAGTCTATTATTTAACTTTAATTTAGAAAAAGTATCATATATTACTTATTGTTTTAAAAACATCTATATTCTATATCATAGTAGCTAATAAACTTAAAGTATTATAAAATAACATAAGAAAATTACAATACTTTAACCATCACTAAAATATTGCTCCAACACTTATTATAAAATATTATAGAAAAATTACAATATGATTATATTACTAGTATCACATTAAAAACTGTAAATTATACTAAAATAAAGAATACATAATTATATCAAGATAAAAATGAAAGAGTTATATGCCCTGTCACTCCTATTGAGCTTCGCTTTTAGAAATCATCACAAATAAAATTATTAAAACTGAGCCAGATTTTACTTTGCGAAATGGTAGTAAATAAGATAATACTTTTTAAGTATTATCATTAATTGAGGTGTTATAAGTATGAAAACATGTAACTGTATATCATGTAAAACAAAACTATGTGCTAGTAAAGTACCTATATTCTCCGCTCTTTCTAAAGAAGATATAGTAAAGATAGTCTCTAAAATTCATCACTATGAATATAAAAAGGGGGAACCTATTTGCCTAGAAGGTGAACTATCTGATTCTCTAATCATAATAAATAATGGCAAAGTAAAACTTACTAAAATCACTAAAGAAGGAAAGGAACAAATTATTCGGCTTTTAACTACTGGCGACTTTTTAGGTGAATTTAGTATTTTTAGTGATAATGAAACATATAATTTCTCAGCCTATGCATTATCACCAGTTAACATTTGCAGTTTGAATAAAGAAGATATGAATCTAATCCTTATGGAGAATCCAGAAATATCTATAAAAATACTTAAAGAGGTTTCTCAAAGGCTAATGCAGACAGAAAATCTTGCTCAAAACCTGGCTACTAACGATGCAGAAATAAGAGTTGCTAATTTAATCCTTGAACTTAGTGAAAAATACGGAAAAGTTAATGGTAATCGTATTGAAATTAAGCTTCCTATAAGTAGAGAGGACATGGCAAATTATATTGGCGTTACAAGAGAGACCATAAGTAGAAAACTTAATAAGTTTCAGGAATTAGGAATCATAACGCTTATAGGCAATAAAACCTTAATAATATTAGATAAAGAAGCATTAATGGATTACATTTAAAAAGAATAGAGACAGTGTATAAATCATGATTGTGTTTAAAGAGTGCAATCATGTTTTTTTATTTTTTTAGAATTTGATTTTAATCACAGTTTTTCTTCGTAACAACCAATATAATAAACTTGTAACAAGAAACAAAGGGAAGCTTACCTTCATTATTTATAAAAACTTTAATAATCATTAACGAAGTTGAAAGAATTTATGAATTTGTTTCAGATCTAGCTGTGAAAGCAGCATAAGTATAAGGAGGTCTATGGTATGTTAAAAGAAATTAAAATAAATGAAACACTAGGAGATATAGTTTTAAAATTTCCAGAAGCAAATGAGATTTTTAATAAATATAAAATAGATTACTGCTGTGGTGGAAATGATCCTCTTGATAAAGCAGTAAATGAAAAAGGATTACAGGTTAACGAGTTTCTAGATGAGTTAAACAAAGCATATGAAAAATTCTTTGATTCAGGTGCTACATTAAAAAAGTGGGAAGAAGAAGACCCTATAGATTTAATAAATCATATAGTATCCATTCACCATATCTATACAAAAAAGGAACTTCCTATTTTAGACGGATTAATATTTAAAATTCTAAAGGTTCACTTTGATCACCACGGTGAAGAACTTTTAAAAATTCATAAACTTTTTGGACTACTTAAGGTAGATATTCAGGAGCATTTAATTAAAGAAGAGGAAATTCTATTCCCTTTAATAGAAGCCTATGTAAATACTAAGGATGAATCACTTCTGATAGATATTAAAAAGTTTATACAAGAAACAGAAGATGAACATCATGCCGCAGGAGATATATTAAAAGAATTAAGAGAAATTACTAATGACTATCAGGCTCCATTTGATGTATGTACAACATACAAACTAGTATACTCAAAACTTCAAGATTTAGAACAGGATTTATTTACTCATATACATTTAGAAAATAGCGTACTTTTCAAAATAATATAATTCTCTTATATTAAAGAAGCTTATCATTGAGGTTATTTCCACATGATAAGCTTTTTTACTTCATAAGTTTCTTATTCATCATTTTCCTATATGCTTTGATAAATACATAATTTTATATTCTAATACTATTAGTGCTGATGAAATTACAATGACTATAAAACAAAGCAATTCCACAATATTAATTTCTCTTATCTTTTTTAAAAACATATCTAATATAGCAGGTACAAATAAAGTAATAAGCCCAAAAATCGTTATTATTGTTAATATTTCATTAATAGTCTTATCCTTTGCTCCTAAAAGCGTAAAAAATTCTCTTGCAGGTTCTATGATAATCTTACTACCATCTAGTGGAGGTATAGGAAGCAAATTTATAACAAACAAAACAACATTTATTATAATTAAGTACTGAATAAAATTTAAGTTTACACTGTCTACTTCCTGAAAAAATACTATGCCAAATCTATTTATTGGATCATGTATTTGCTCATAGCTAAAATCCTTTCTCAAAAGTAAAACAATATCCTTAACAATATGTGAAACTAAAGTTAAATCTCCCTTTACATAGATTAAAAGCCCAACTAAGATCAATGTTAAATTAACACAAACTCCAGCAAGTGCAATAACAATTCTTTTTGTTACACTAACTTTGTAATAATCGTCCTCAACAGGAATTACTACCCCTCCCAAAGGAAACAAATTAAAAGTATAAACTATTCCTTTTTGGTGCAATTGTAATATTCTAGTGCCAATCCCAACTGTATATTTTAATGCTCTTACCTTTGTAAGTCTTAAGGCAAATAAATGCCCCAATTCATGAAAAGCTATAGAAAAATAAATAACAAAAAATACAATTAAAAATTCCAACCTTATTCCTCCATAAAAACTTCTGTACTTATTTTTATTCAAAAAATTACAAGTTAATATCTCATTTTTTGAGCCATTAAAGTTATTTTTAAATTTAATATCTATTTTTAATTAAAAATATTTACTCTCTATCTTTTAATAAAAATAAAAAGAGAAGCTACTTACAAGCAACTCCCCTATTGTTATTTATTCAATTAGCTTCTTCTCAAAGGCTTTTACTGCTTCCTTTGTAAAATTTCCGCCCTGAGCTCCTCCTACCATGCCACAAACCTTAGAACTCATATTTCCCCAATAACCATTCTCTGGTACATTAATTCCCATCTGCATAGCCTGTTCAGTTTTAGTATCAACCTTGTTTACTTTTTCTTCCATGAAATAACACCACCCTTTTAAAAACTTTGTACTTAAAAGTATTATTTCACATTTAATATTTAATTATGTCTTTATAGTTCTATTACTGCATTATACTTTATTTAGATAATATTTTTATAATTCTAATTCTAAAACTACAGGACAATGATCTGATCCATATACCTCATTTAATATCCTTGCACTTATAACCTTGTTTAATAGATTATTTGATACAAAATGATAATCAATTCTCCACCCAGCATTTCTTTCTCTAGCTTTAAATTTATAACTCCACCAGGAGTATTTTATTGTTTCAGGATTTAAATGCCTAAAGGTATCAGTATATCCATTTGCTATAAACTTATCAATCCATTTCCTTTCTATAGGTAAAAATCCTGAGTTTTTCTCATTAGCTTTAGCATTTTTTATATCCATTGGTGTATGAGCAGTGTTGTAATCTCCACATATTATCAACTTTTTACCACTCTTAACTTCATTATTACAATAGTCTAAAATAGCATCATAAAACCTTAATTTATAAGTTAACCTTTCTTCACTCATCTGACCATTAGGGAAATATATATTTAATAGAGTAAACTCCTCAAACTCAGCAATTAATATCCTTCCTTCATCATCAAACTCTTTAATTCCCATTCCATATCTAACCATGGTAGGCCTTATCCTTGTATATATAGCAACTCCGCTGTATCCCTTCTTTTCTGCAAAAGAAAAGTATGAATAATATCCTTCTATGTTCCTACCTTCCTCATCTAAAGTTTTCTCTTGTAATTTAGTTTCTTGTATGCAAAGTATATCTGGATGCTCATTCTCTATCCATACTAAAAAATCTTTTTTAAATATTGCTCTAAGTCCATTTACATTCCATGAATATATTCTCATAACGTATACTCCCTTTGATAATTTTTATTAATTAATACAAACTATAATATGTTTATATTAATTACCATAATTATTATTCAACATTATTATTATATAACATTTACATAATTTAACAATATGTTGTTGTTATATCTTAATCTATATTCATAATATTGTATTTTTACCTCAACAATTTCTAATCATAAAAAATAAAGCTGATCAGGCATCGAGCCTGATCAGCTTTATTTAGATTCACTTAGTAAAATTACTTATCGTTTCTAAATATTATTTTAATCATTATTAACTTCTAAAATATCTAGAATAAATATGAAAATAGGCATCCCTATGATAAGTCCCCATATTCCAAAAAAATGCTCTGATACAATTAAAATTATGAAAGTATAGAATACAGGTAATTTTGTTTTAGAAGACATCAATTTAGGGTTTAATATATATCCTTCTAACGCATGAAGTACAGCTATTATAATCAATACATATATAACCTTTGTTAATCCTCCTACAGTATAGGCAGTTAACGAAAGTGGAACTAGAGAAATAAATACACCAGCTACAGGAATTAATCCTAAAATAAATATCATTATTCCTAACCCTAACACTTTTGGTAACCCAATCAATGTTAAAGCTATTATAGAAAGTATACTATTAATTAGAGATATTAAGATTTGTACTTCAATAACCTTGCCAAAGGAACGAATAAACTTTCTACAAAAATATTCAATTTCATTATAGAAGCTTGATATTTTACTATATTTAAATTTAGTAGTAAACCTAATTATCTTATTTCTTTCTAGCAAGAAAAATAAACTTAAAATTAATGAAATAAAGATATTTAAACCCCATTTACTTACATCTGTAATATACTTAAATATTGCAATATCCCATTGCTCTATGTAATCTACAATATTAAGCCTTTTAGTACTTTCAATTACATAATTAATTATAGGATCATCATGAGATTGTTGATAAAAAGACATTATCTGTTTTGTAATCTGTATTCCCTGGTCTATAATTATAGGAAGATACTTACTAATTACTAAAACAATCATTGTTATAAATAAAACATATAGTGCTATTACAATAACCTCTTGTTCTATTTTTATAAATTTAGCTAGCATTTTAGCTATAAATCTTTGGAGTCTATACATTAGAAAAGTTAGTATAAACGTTATTAAAAATACGTTCGCAAAATCTCTCATCACATATATAAAGAATGTCAAAACAGCTAGTATTGTAAATCGCTTAAATCCTTGCCCCCTAAAAAACTCCATTATTGTGTCCATAACATACGAAACCCTCTCTTTGTTAAATATTTTTATAGGCATTCAACTAAACTGTACCAAATCCCTCCATACCCTAAGGTCTGGGATGAATAACACATTATTGTAAATGGATCGATATCAACTACAATAATTAATTTTATATAAAATTTCTTAAAGTTTAATATTATATCAATATTAAAGATTCTTTGATAATTGGATACATGAGATTGTAGAGAGAATATGAAAACAAGAAACCTAAAATAAATCTTTCCTAAATAAAATATCCAAAGAACTAAAGTTAAACCGTACAACCCAGTATTCACGAGGCTGGCACGAACTTGCTGTCGTCGATAAACCTGCTCTGTTGGAGGTATTCATTAGGAAACCATTCACTTTCATAAATGATGCTAATTCATTAAAAAGTTTCCTTATAAATAACATAATTACTAAAATAATGGTATCAAATTTGACTAAAAATATCAAATTAAAATTAAGCCAAAATGCTTATAAAATAGAAGTTTACTTAAATTAAACCATAATTCAAACTTCTTTATATAGTTTTTTAAACCATTATTCTCGATGTATATAATAATCACACGTCTATAAAGAGATAGTGGGTTCTAGAATAAATATTTTGTATAGATAAACAACTTGACAAGTCAATTTATAACAATAATTTCTTGCTTTAAAAGCTTGTTTAGTTGGCTGATAAACAACTTCATAAGTCAATTTACAACTGAGGATATAGAAGAAAATGCTCATCCACAATACAGTATATAGGTATTTTCTTAATGCTAAAATTTATAAGTACTAAAGATGATATTTATATGCTATAATAAAAAAATGTGTGAAGATTATTAAATTAATTTTAAAATATAACTAAAGAAAGGAAAGTGTACATGATTACAGTAAGTAACATAAGCTTAAGATATGGTGGACGTAAACTTTTTGAAGATGTTAATCTAAAATTTACTCCTGGAAACTGTTATGGAGTTATAGGTGCTAATGGTGCCGGAAAATCTACTTTCTTAAAAATACTTTCAGGAGAAGTTGAAGCAAATACAGGTGAAGTTATTATAGCTCCAAATACAAGAGTTTCAGTATTAAAACAGGATCATTATCAATACGATGATTGTCAGGTTTTAGAAACAGTTATAAGAGGAAACGAAAAACTTTATAGCATAATGAAAGAAAAGGATGCTCTTTATGCTAAACCTGACTTCAGTGATGAAGATGGTATAAAGGCTTCAGAACTTGAGTGTGAATTTGCTGATCTTAATGGATGGGAAGCTGAATCAGAAGCATCATCTCTATTACAAGGATTAGGCATAGGAACAGATTTACACTATAAAAATGTAGGAGAATTAACTGGTGGAGAAAAGGTTAAGGTTCTTTTAGCTCAAACTTTGTTTGGAAAACCTGGCGTTCTAATACTGGACGAGCCTACTAACCACCTTGACATGAAATCTGTAACTTGGCTAGAAAACTTCTTAGCAGACTTTGAAGGTATAGTTATAGTTGTATCCCATGATAGACACTTCTTAAATATGGTATGTACTAATATTTGTGATGTGGACTTCGGAAAAATCAAATTATATGTTGGTAACTATGACTTCTGGTATGAATCAAGCCAACTAGCACTTCAAATGGCTAAGGATCAAAATAAGAAGAAAGAAGAAAAAATTAAAGAACTTCAAAACTTCATTGCTAGATTCAGTGCTAATGCTTCAAAATCTAAACAAGCTACTTCTCGTAAGAAGCTATTAGATAAGATAACTTTAGACGATATTCAACCTTCTAGTAGAAAATATCCATTCGTAGGTTTTAAACCAGCTAGAGAAGTAGGTAATGATATTTTAACTGTAGAAGGATTAACTAAAACTATAGATGGAGTTAAGGTATTAGACAATGTTAGCTTCATGGTAGGAAAAGAAGATAAAATTGCCTTTGTAGGTAATGAAATTGCTGTATCAACTCTATTTAAGATATTAATGGGTGAGCTTGAACCAGACAGCGGAAGCTTTAAATGGGGTATAACTACTTCTCAAGCTTACTTCCCAAAAGATAACTCAGAGTACTTTAATGACTGTACTTTAAGTTTAGTAGATTGGTTACGTCAATACTCAGAGGAAAAATCTGAAAGCTACTTAAGAGGATTTTTAGGAAGAATGTTGTTCTCTGGAGAAGAGGCTTTAAAGCAAGCTAATGTACTTTCTGGAGGAGAAAAAGTTCGTTGTATGCTATCTAAAATGATGTTAAGCACTGCTAACGTACTTATATTAGATCAACCTACAAACCACCTTGATCTAGAATCTATTACAGCAGTAAACAACGGCTTAATTGACTTTAAGAGTGTTCTTTTATTCTCTTGTCATGACCACCAATTCGTTGAAACTATAGCAAATAGAATTATTGAAATACTGCCAGAAGGAATCATTGATAAGAAGTGTACATATGATGAATACCTAGAAAGTAAAGGCATGAATTAATTGTTAAAGAGCGGATTCTTAGAACCCGCTCTTTGTCTTTTTATAAAAAAAGTTAACCAATCTCACTTTAGAAATTACTTTCTATTTAAGACAGCCTTGGATTATTTTAAAAAAGGTGCCAGCCTCTTCTAATGTAAATGTAAAGAGGCTGGCACTATTTATCTATCTTATCTTATGCAGCTTTTTTTTTATCTTGTTTTTGTTGATTAAAATAGCTTTTAGTTTCAGCTACTATAACTCCACTTAATCCTATTAAAGCAATAAGGTTTGGAATTGCCATTAATGCATTTACAATATCAGCTAATATCCATACTAAATCAAGCTTTAAGAATGCTCCTATAGCAACTAAGAATATAAATATATATCTATAAGGCTTTATTCCCTTTACTCCAAATAAATACTCAGTACATCTTTCACCATAATAGTTCCATCCTATTATTGTTGTGAATGCAAAGAATATAAGTCCAATAGTTACTATAAGCTTACCTATAACAGGTATTGGTAACCCTACTGTAAAAGCTTGATTAGTCATTGCAGCTCCTTGAAGATCTGAGTTCCATACACCTGTGGATATTAATACTAAACCAGTCATTGTACATATAACAATAGTATCAAAGAAAGTTCCTGTCATTGATATTAGTCCTTGACGAACACAAGATTTAGTTCTAGCAGCAGCTGCTGCAATTGGTGCACTACCAAGTCCTGATTCATTAGAGAAAACCCCTCTTGCAATACCATTTTGAATAGCCTGTCTTACTGTAGCTCCTAAGAATCCACCTGCCGCAGCAGCAGGAGTAAATGCACTTTTTATAATTAGAGCTATTGCGCCTGGAAGTACAGAAGCATTGTAAATTAAAATAATTACTGATCCTACTACATAAAAAATAGCCATGAAAGGTACTACTAATTCTGATACTTTAGATATACTTTGTATACCTCCAAGAGTTACAAGAGCAACTAATATAGTTATTATAACTGATGTAACTACAACAGGAACATTAAATGCTACATTTACAGATTGTGTTATAGAATTAATTTGAGCAAATGTTCCTATTCCAAAGTAAGCAACACCGATACCAAATAAAGCAAACAATTTAGCCATCCACTTTATTCCAAGACCTTTTTCAATATAATACATAGGACCACCGGACATCTGACCATTTTTGTCTGTAACTCTGTATTTTATTGCTAGTAGTCCTTCTGCATATTTAGTAGCCATTCCAAAGAAAGCTGCCATCCACATCCAGAAAAGAGCACCTGGTCCACCCATCTTAATTGCTGTAGCGACACCAACGATATTTCCAGTTCCTATAGTAGCTGCAAGTGCTGTACATAATGCAGCAAAGCTTGTAACATCACCATCTCCATTATCATCATCATCTTTAGCAAAAAGTAATTTTATAGCTAAAGGTAATTTAAATACTTGAAGTAATCCAAGACGTACAGTTAGATAGATACCTGTTCCAACTAATAAAATTAGTAGAGCTGGTCCCCATACAATAGAATCAATTTTGTTAAGCACATTAATAATTTGTTCCACTATTATCCCTCCATAATAATTAAAATATTTAATAATTAGGGACAGAAATAGAAAAAGATAATCAAAAAAGCCAGATAAATAATGCTATCGATAGTAACAAAAATGATATTAATGATACCGATAGTAAAAATAGCAATACCTGACCTCTGTAAGAAATATTATCTATCCCCTGTCCTTTTACCTGAGAGTTTCGCCTTTAGGCTTTCTCCTTCGGTGCTCATAAGAGTCTCTCCAGAGGCTCGTCCAGTAGCGGTCACCACCTATAAAAATAGGCACCTGAAAGATTTACTTCTTCGGTGGATGATACTATGCATCATCGCTCTCCCATTACCTTCATCCGAACTATGAAGTTTTTACAGAACTTATTTTAATACACACTTTCAAATAATACAATATTTTATCTATAAATTATTTATATTTTATTAATAAAATCATTCTGATAATAATTCGTTAAAAAATATTTAATAATATATAAAAATTCATAATATCGCTATGCCATACATGAACTAAGGATACACAAGCACTACTTTCAAAGAAAATTTAAAACAATCTAAATTCCTATACTTTTTTGAATTTAAATTCAGTTATGAACTTGTGTATCTACAGATTTCTTACTGTTAAAAACCAAACTATTAATTCACTTATTTAACGATAATCTGTATCTATATATTTTATTCCAAAGAATATGTTAGATAAGATAACTCCACTGAAAGCTATCAACATATCCCACTGTGAATCCCATTCATCTCCTTGCATTCCTAAAAAAGGATCAGCTTTTCCTCTCACTGAAAATGCCACAAGAAATTCAATAATCTCATAGGTAGCACTTACACCAAGACACATTAAAAATATAATAAAATAGAGCCATCCTTTTCTCCTAATTACTCCTCTTCTCCAAAGCACTTCCTTAAAAAGAACAGATGTGGTTATTCCATTTATAACATGACCTACCCTATCATAATGATTTCTACTTAAAGACATCTTCTGTTTTAACCATGTAAATAAAGGCACCTCACTATAATTGTAATGCCCTCCTATTAACATAATAATAAAAGCTATAAATATCCACGTATAAGTAAAATTACTTAATCTAAATTTTTTATATGTAAAAGTTAAAACACTCAACCCTATTAAAACAGGCATAGATTCAAGAAACCATACTAAATAACTTCTTGGTGTAATAATTGACCATATAATAACTCCTATAATAATTACTAAATAAACAATTGGAAGTTTATTATTTTTCTTCATAATAAAATCAACTCCTACTTTAATACACTTTATGGTAATATTTTGCCTTTATATACGCCTTATAATTCACATAAATGTTATAATGTAATTAATTTATTTTAAAAATAAAGTTTTGAGGTGATAATATGAAGATTGTTATTTTGGACTCTAAAACCCTTGGAGATGACGCTGATCTAAGTTTATTAGAAAAGTTTGGAGAAGTTATAGCTTATGGAACAACAGAACCACACGAAGTTGGTGAGAGAATTTGTGATGCAGATGTTATTCTGGCAAATAAGGTCATATTAGATAGATTTAATTTAGCTAATGCTTTAAAGGTTAAACTTATTTGCATAACTGCTACTGGAACAAATAACGTGGATTTAAACTACGCAAAAGAAATGGGGATTGCAGTTACTAATGTTGCAGGTTACTCAACAAATAGTGTAGTTCAACACACTTTTGCCTGCTTATTTTATATTCTTGAAAACTTAAAATATTATGATGAATACGTAAAAAGCAATCAATATTCCAAAAGTCCTTTATTTACCAACCTTGACAAACCATTCTGGGAGTTATGTGGTAAGACTTGGGGAATAATAGGACTTGGAGAAATAGGCCGAAATGTTGCATCAATCGCTAAAGCCTTTGGATGTAGAGTTATCTATTTCTCGACCTCAGGTAAAAATACTAGTACTGACTTTGAAAGAGTTAACCTTGAAACACTGCTCAAGGAAAGCGATATAGTATCTATACATTCTCCTCTAAATGAAGCAACTAAAGGACTACTTGATTATACAAAATTATGCAAAATGAAAAATACTTCCATACTTCTCAATATGGGAAGAGGAGGTATAGTAGATGAAGAAGGATTAGCCAAAGCACTAGATGAGAATAAAATCTGGGGAGCAGGTCTTGATGTTCTATCTCATGAGCCAATAAAAGAAGAAAATCCTCTTCTTAATATATCAAGAAAAGAAAAACTTATAATTACACCTCATATTGCATGGGCTAGTATTGAGGCAAGAGAAAGACTATTGTCTGAGGTTGCTAAGAACATAGCTGCATTTTTGAATAATGAGAAAAGAAATAGAGTTGAATAATTCTATTTCTTTCAGACTATTGGAAAAGTACCAGTAGTCTTTATTTTTATTTAATATGAATTAAAATTAAAAATATAAAACTTTATTTCTTAGTAGTTATATAAATAATAAAGCTGCGCAGGCATCAAGCGTATTAAATTTTAGCCAAATTTCACTTTGTGAAATAGTAGCAAATAAGAAACCTAAAAGTTATACTTTTGGTATACCCTCTCCCTCTTTCACTTGTGAAATTTGACTAAAATCAACCTATTAGTATCATGGAGAGTTGTTTAATTAACAATATCAGAATCTTTAGTATTTAATTTGCAATTAGTTAATTTGTTATTTGTGATTTTAGCAGTTCCACTTGAAGAAGCTGTATCAATTCCTATATGATTTCCTTCTGGCATATTTATTGTATTGTTTGAGAATATTGCATTACAGCTAGCTAATAAGTCTATTCCTTTTGTGTATTTAGTTGCTTGAGTAATATTAATAGTGTTATTAGAAAACTCTAAAGATTTTCCTTTTGGAAAACTTAAGGCCGCTCTTCCACTACTGGATGTTTGAAAGGTACAGTTGGTTACTTTAAGATTTAAATTACTAGCTCCACTTTCTAAAGCACTTCTTTTGTATTCAATAAATTTACAGTTGTTAAATGAGTATGCGCCATCAGAACTTAACCCTACATCTGCTGTATAAAGTCCTACAGTATTGCTACCTGATTCAAAAGTACAGTTAATATAATTTCCTGGTGGTATACTTATATATTTGTAATTTTTAATATTTAAATTGTTCCAAGTAAAAGAATTTGTGGGCAGTATACTTCCACCTATAGCACATCCAATGAGTTTATTATTATCTGCCATTCCAGACGCATTCCATATTCCAATTCCACTATCTTTTTTTCCAGAAGAATATACTGAATTCCCTTTTAGTAAAATATTTTCACCGTTGAAAGTTATTTTTCCTTCAATCATTTTATTATTAATAATTTTAGTATTTAATGATACATTTGGTCTTATCCAACCATTAACAAAAATATTATTTTCTATAGTATTATCTTTACAATCTAAGGTACTGATATTCATAATCCAGGTGCCTAGACAGATATTATTTTTTAGAGTTAAATTCTGTCCAACGTTTAACCCAACAGTTCCTGTTAGTAAATTATTTTGAACATCTACATATTTACCATCACAGTTAACTATATCTCCAGCCCCATTATTTTCAAAAAAATTTCCTCTTATAGTAATGTTTTCATTTTTAAATATATCTCCTTCGATATCTATACCAAATTGAGGAGCTGTTCCCCTGATGTCATGTATATAACATCTTGCAACAGTCATATTAGCAACTCCCCCTATTGTAACGCCCTGTCTTCTACAATTGAATAAATGACAATCCTGAACAATAACATCATAAGATATTGGATGTTGTTTGTATGTAGATCCATCTACATATCTTCCTCCAACGCATATAGCATCTCCAGTCATATTAGAAATGGTAACGTTTTTAATGACTATATTTTTTGAACTAACTACTTGTATTCCAATTCCAGCTTCATAAGTGTAATAAGTACCATTTTTTATTGTAACTTTAACATCATCTGTATTATTTTGAGATAAAACAAACCTAAACTTGGTAACACCAGTAGGATATTTTACTGAGCCCCAGACTTGATTATATGATGCTCCTTTAAAATTATTCTTACTGTCATAAAAGAATATATCAAATTTAGGTACTTTAACATTTTCTGTTGCAACAGCTCGAATAACTCCATAACTGCTGCCCAAGGTTCCGGGATAAGCATCTGCATCTATAAGTGGTGATCTAATTTTAGTATTATCTTTAATGAGATTTCCTCTGTTATCTAAAGAACCTTTCTCAAATCCTGAAGTAACACCGTAAAAATGAGTGTCTTTATCTCCTATAATTTGACCTCCAGTAATTTTTATATTTTCTTTATTTTCAATATATATAATATGATATGCAGTAGATGAATTAGTTTCTGCTTTAATAATAGTATCTGAATCCATTACAAATTCTGTGTTGTTGGGGATAGTAATACCTTTTGTTCCTGCACATTCAGGTAATCCCACATCTACTAAATATGTGCCAGATTTTAAATGTATTTTATTATATCCATTTGATGAAGCCCATGCTAGTGCAGAATTTAATCCTTTTAAATTTTCTTTAGGGTGAGTACCATCATTATAAATTCCCCAGCGTGAAAGTTCTATATCGTATTCTTTTACAGGTTTACTGAGCTGGAATGCATCGTAATTTTTTTCATTAAGTGTTGCAATCACGTTTCCATTATTTTTTTCAATTAAATTTTTAAAATTAATAAGATTTTTATGTGCTTCCTCAATTGTTTTATCAGCATCAGTACCTAAATAATCAATTACTTCTTTAACAGTTATCAAAGATTCTGTAAGTTTAGAAGGTACTTCAGGTGCAGATTTTATCTTACTTTCAGAAGCTACTCTAGTGCCTGTACGGTAGGAATCGTTTGTTATTAGGTTTTGTGTTCTTACCAGCTCACTATTAAGTATATTTGTATTTTCTGTAAAGGTTAGTAGAAAAGCTACTAATAGGGAATAAAGAAATACTATATAAATACGTTTGATCAAGGTCAACACCTCTTTTTATATGTTATTAATTACTTATATACTAAAAACACGTTTTTTAAACCTCTTTTCTAGATCAATTTTAAATTATATCTTTTTAGTTTTCTATTTGTTATTTCTTTAAACATATCATTATTTAAATAATCAGCATTAACCCCAGGTATTTAGACTTTATATACTCAAAAAAATAGAGTTGAATAACTATATTACGTTAAAAGGCAAATTACCGTCTCCCCTACGGTAACTTGCCTAAAAAATCCCTTTATCATTTACTTATATTTATCATTGCAGTACAACAATAAATTTGTCTAATATTTTATATAATAAGATTATCAATTCTAAATTCTATAATACCCTTGCAGATATATCCAGTAAATCAACATTTTCTTTTTGAATCTCACCCTCAAGAGACTTTATATAATTAGGTTGTGTATACAATATCCCACCTAGAATAGCAGTTAATGGCGCTACCAGAACCAAACCAAAACTTCCAATTATAGTGTGTAAAAACTCCCCTGCTACATAAGTTATATTAAAAACATTTATTAAAGGTGTTCCCTGAGCCATAAATACCATGAGCATTCCTGTATATCCACCTGAATATGCTAAGAGCAGTGTTGTAGTCATTGTTCCTACTACAGCCCTAGCTACAGAAAACCCTGACTTAATAACCTCTTTGGTTGATATGTTAGGTTTTTTTAGCACAACTTCATGCATTGATACAGAAATATCCATAGTAACATCCATTATAGCTCCAGAAGATGCTATAAATATTCCGGCCAAAAATATACGAGTAAGATCCAAGTTAGCATATCCTGAGTAAAGCAAACTTTCAGAAAAAGCTATTATTGCACCATGAATATTAAAAAATCTACCAAAAAATAATGCAAATATACATGTTAGTACTATGCCAGAAAAAGCTCCTAAAAATGCAACTAGAGCTTTTCTATTAAGCCCTGCTACTAAATAAGTAGTTGCTCCAATTAATATAGTAACAACAACAAGCGCTAGTATAACAGGATTCCATCCTTTAAGAAAACCAGGAATAAGTATCTTCCATATCATAAGTAAAGTAAAAACAAATGATATAACCGATTTTACGCCCGTCCAGCCAGCAAAGATTATTAACAGAGCTATAAAAATAATAAATAGTATTATTTCTATGTTAATTCTATAGTGATCTATAACATTAGCGAAAATCAACTTATCACCAGCATGATCAATAACTACTAACGCTTTATCTCCAACATTAAACATCTTATCTAATTCAAGTTGTCCTTTTAGATTATTAGGAGAGGATACTTCTTGTCCCTTAAAGGGCCCATTTAATATTTTTAATTTCACCTCTTGAACTCCTGTTTTTACTATACCTCTTTGCTCAACTTGATTATTATCTATACCAATTACCAATGCCTTACTTGGTATGCTACCATTACCGCTTTTTTCAAAATTAGTTGGTAAAAAAAGCAGCCCTATATTTATAATTACAAGGATAATTACAAATATACTCTCTGATTTTATTAATCCTTTTAACATAAATCACCATCCCATTAATGTAAGTAAATATATAATGAAACACATCAGGGAACTATAGTAAATATAAATCTTTCTTAATTAATCCTATTTACATAAAAGCGAGACAAAATCTATCTCGCTTTTATGTACAACTATTTTACAAAGTGAAATCTAACTAAATCCAAGCAGGTTCGATGCTTGTTCAAATTTACTTATTCACTATTTTTTTGAAATTCCCATTATTGATAGTAACTTCTTATTTAAATCCGTATCATCAAAATAACCACCAAACATCTCCTGACCAACACCCTTAGCATAAACCCCAACAGGTACTCCTGTATGAGCATATGATGTAAATGCAATTCCTGCCTTGCTGTTTAATATATGAGTTAGAGTAACCGTTACAGGATCATATCCACCATATAATAATTTTGATTGTTCATCCTTAGTTCTAGCCTTTGGATCAATCATACTCTGTTTTAACGCTTCTTTAAGAGAACTAATATCGTTATCGTTAAGAACCATACCAAGTTTTTCAGCTGCATCTTCATCTCCAGCTTTAACTTTTGTTTCTAAATCCGCTCTAACACTTGAATCTATAGCCTCAAGTCCGTAGTTTTCTTTTATTAAAGGTAATAGATCTTCAATTTTTGCATTTTCTTGAGTATGAGATTTTCTATATTCATCAATCTTTTTTGTAAATTCATCATAAGAAATTTTTTGATTTGATAACTTATTAAAGAATGTTTCATATCCTGTTCCTGCGAACCCTATTGAAAATCCCCCTGTTTCATGGTCAGCAGTAACAACGATTAATGTTTCATCAGGATGTTTTTCATAAAACTTCATAGCTTCAACAATAGAATTATCAAAACCTATAACTTCATTTATAGATGAAGCGGCATCATTAGCATGACAAGCCCAGTCAACTTTTCCGCCTTCAACCATCATAAAAAATCCTTTATTATTATCTAAAACCTCAATACCCTTTTTAGTAAAATCTGCAAGTGATATAACCTCTTTATCATTATTGATACTAAATGGAATAGCTTTTTCACTATCAAGCTTCGGACTTATAGCTATTACTTTTCCATCTTTAGAATCAAGTTTTTCAAAGTCGTCTTTTGTATTAACTACCTTATATCCGTTCTTTTTTGCCTCTTCAAAAGCATCTGGCTTATTTTTATCACTGCCAGTTGGTTGTTTAAATCCACCACCTGCAAAATAATCAAAATTACTTTTTCCGAGCTCTATCTCTATATCATAGTAATTATTTCTTGAAGGCTGATGAGCATAAAATACCGCTGGAGTTGCATGGTCTAACGAAACACTAGATACTATACCAACTTTCATTCCGTTTTCTTTTGCTATCTCTGCCATAGATTTATATTTTTCTTTTTTTGATGGATCCATACTTATAACACCATCAGAAGTCTTATTTCCTGTAGCTATAGCTGTGCCTGCTGAAGCAGAATCTGGTATAAATGAATCAGACGCATAGGTTGTATTTATACCTTCTACTGGGAATTGAGTAAAATTAAGTTTTTGTACATTTGGCACCTTACTATCTTTTTTGTTTCCTAAATAAATTTCTGCCGAATTAATTTGAGTCATCCCCATACCGTCTCCTATAAATAGGAAAACATATTTTGGATTTTTCCCTTTAAACTCATTAGAACCTGCAACACTTTGAATTTTACCATTGTTGGTACATCCTGTGAAAATTAAGAATGATGATAAAACTATAGACGAAACTACACCGATCAATTTCTTTTTAACCATTTTTTCCTCCTAAACCCCATAACAATAAATTACTGCAAATAAATAAGTCCACTAAAATATTAAAATTACGATTATTTTCTAGGATTCATTTATAATGAACTTAGTTACCTTTAGTTACAGAATAAATTTTTTAATTATCCAGTCTAGATTTATCTGCAACTAATTACAAATATATACTACAAGATAAACGTTAAGTTAAATTTATGGTTATGTTATTTAAAGTTAATTTGTGGTTAACTATGGTTATTGATTAAAAAATTCTCACAAATTTCGATGTCAGCATATTATAATAGTAAGATTTATTTAGAGAAAACACCTTTTTATCTTTTTAAGTAAAATATAATAATTGAATAAGGATGATTTAATGAAAGCTGATGCTATTTTTCAGGGTGGCGGAGTTAAGGGAATAGGATTCGTTGGCGCAATTTGTTATCTGGAGGAACAAGGTTATACATGGGGAAAACTAGCTGGAACTTCAGCAGGAGCTTTAGTTGCTTCGCTTCTAGCAGTAGGCTATAAAGGTAGCGAATTAAAACAAATTATTACTGATTTGAACTATAAAAAGTTTTTAGATAAAAATAAAATTCAAAGTATTCCTTTGCTTGGAAAGACGCTTGGACTATTTAAATATAAGGGTATTTATTGTGGAAATTATATTGAAAATTGGTTAAATGAACTTTTAAATGCAAAAGGAAAAATAAAATTTAAGGATATAAGTGTAAAAGGGAAATCACCACTTAAAATTATTGCCTCAGATATAATTAAAAGGGAGATGTTAATACTTCCAGACGATATAATTAAATATGGCATAGATCCTATGGAATTTGAGATAGCTAAAGCAGTCAGAATGAGCACCAGTATTCCTTTTTACTTTAATCCAGTACAGCTTACATATGATAAATGCACTAGTTTTATTGTAGATGGAGGGTTACTAAGTAATTTTCCAATTTGGATTTTTGATGTTAAAGAAATTCCTAAAAGACCTACCTTTGGATTTAAATTTTTTACTAGCAAGAAGAATTGTACATCATCAGACAAAACAACTTTTGTTTCATATTTGCTTGATATTATTGCTACAGTACTTGAAAGAAATGAAGAAGTGTATCTTAATGATAAAGATGCCGTAAGAACTATGTCTATTCCTACTCTTGGTATTACAACTACTCAGTTTGATATAACTAAAAAAGAAAGTTTAAGACTATTTGAAGAGGGGTATAATACTGCCAGACAATTTTTAAGCACTTGGAACTTTGGAGATTATGTAAGAAAGTATAGAACATAACCTTATTGAGCATAAACTTACTTACCCTATTATTAAAGATAAACAACTTCAATCTTTAAACAATTCATGAAAATAGCCTCAACATACAATGCTTTTTCTAGGATATATAAGTTCAATCCTTAATGGATTTTAGGCAAATAACATTAAAAGAGCATCGAGCCCTTTTAGCCTTAGTCAGATTTCACTTCGTGAAATGACAGCATATAGTCTCGGCATTCAATACTTTTCCTAAAATTCTTAATTCAATATGAACTTGTATAGCCAGAATTATAAGTTCAGTTATGAAGTTGTGTATCTATATAGATGCTTATAACCTTATTTATAAATAAACAAAAAGCTTGCTAAAAATACTAAATTTAGCAAGCTTTATATTTTATATAAAAATATAAATTATTTAACTTCTACAATCCATCCTTCTGGAGCTTTTACATCTCCAAACTGAATTCCATAAAGAGTATCGTAAAGTTTCTTAGTTATAGGTCCAACTTCCGTTTCACTATGGAAAACGTGAAGATTTCCCTTATACTCTATTCCTCCAATAGGAGTTATTACAGCAGCAGTACCACAAGCACCTGCTTCTGTAAATCTATCTAAATTATCTATTAAAACGTCTCCCTCTTCTGTTTCCATTCCTAAATATTCTTTTGCTATGTATAGTAATGAGTATTTAGTTATACTTGGAAGAATTGATGGAGATTGTGGAGTTATAAACTTATTATCTTTTGTAATTCCAAAGAAATTAGCAGCTCCAACCTCTTCTATTTTTGTATGGGTAGCTGGATCAAGATAAATACAATCTGCAAAACCTTTCTTTGCAGCAACTTCATGAGGATAAAGACTTGCTGCATAGTTTCCACCAACCTTTGCTCCACCCGTTCCATATGGTGCTGCTCTATCATATTCAGAAACTATAAAATTAACAGGAGCTAATCCGCCTTTAAAATAAGGTCCTACTGGAATACAGAATACACAGAATATAAATTCTGGAGCTGTTTTTACTCCAATATTATCTCCAACACCTATAACGAAGGGTCTAATATAAAGAGTTGCGCCTGTTCCATATGGTGGTACATAGTGTTCATTTGCTTTAACTACTTTAATACATGCATCAATAAACTTTTCTTCTGGTATTTCAGGCATTAATATACGTCTACAACTGTTATTAATACGCTTAGAATTTTGATCTGGTCTGAAGAGTTGAATCTTGCCATCTTTTGTCCTATATGCTTTTAATCCTTCAAAACATTGTTGCCCATAGTGCAGAGCAGTTGAGGCCTCGCTTATAGTAAGTTGATTATCTTCAACTAATTGTCCTTCATCCCAACTACCGTCTTTCCATCTTGAAACATAACGAAAATCAGTTTTTATATAGGAAAATCCTAAATTACTCCAATCGATATTTACATTTTTACTCAATTGCTTCTCCTCCTAGATATGTTTAGATTTAAGTTTATTTATAATTTAGATACATAAGTTCATTGCTAAATTTAGAATTTTAAAAAAAGCATTAAACACCGAAACTGTTTTCTAAAATTCATTAAAGATTAAACTTATGCATTCTTAAAAGAACAAAATTAAAACTCTATACAACAAAGTGATTTTATATTAGGCTTTTTATACTATATACAAAAAAGTATTAAATAAGATTATAGCATAAAAATTGTAAAAGCAACATTTTTTAAAACCCGTTATTTTGTAAAAACTTATTAAATATTAAAAATAAAGTCCAATTTGTTTTACTATACCTCTTTTTTACATCCACAAGTGTGCTGCACATGTTAACAAGTAGAACATTTCAGAATAAACCCTTTTACAACAAGGATTCAAATGATATTTTATCATTTTATACACCTTAAAATTTACTTATTATCAATAAAATATATAATTAAATATATTTTTATTAACGTTTCATTGACATTAAAGTTAAATCCATTATAATAATAAATAATCGCCTACTTCTAAACTTATCCATTTTAATAAGCTTTAAAATGGATAAGTTTAGAAGCAGGAATCTTTAAAGAGAGCAGGAAAGATGGAATCTCATAAGTATTTATATAAACTTATATATTCTAACTTTAAATAAATGAGGGGGATTGTTATGTATACTTTTTTAGGGGGATTATTAATACTTATATCAGGTTATTTATTTTACTCAAAATATATTGAGAAGCAATTTGGATCAGAAGCAGATAAAACTACTCCTGCATATGCAATGCAAGATGGCGTAGATTATATACCTATGGCTACTTGGAAAGTTTATCTAATACAATTCTTAAATATTGCAGGACTTGGCCCTATATTCGGAGCAATCCAAGGAGCGTTATTTGGGCCAATTGCATTTGTATGGGTTATTTTCGGTTGTATATTAGGTGGAGCAGTACATGATTATGTATCTGGTATGATTTCAGTTAGACATAATGGTGCTGGACTTTCTGAAATTCATGGAATGTACCTTGGTAAATCAGTACAAAAATTTATGAGAGTATTAACAGTATTTTTCTGTGTTATTGTAGGAGTAGTTTTCATAGCTGGACCAGCTAAGCTATTAGCACAATTAACACCTAATACTTTCGGGGTAATGTTTTGGATTTTTGTTATTTTAATTTATTATTTCTTAGCTACTATTCTTCCTATCGATGTAATAATTGGAAAGATTTATCCTCTATTTGGAGCAGCACTTTTCTTTATGGCCATAGGAGTAGGTGGATCAATAATATTTAAAGGATACTCTATACCAGAATTATCTTTAACCAATTTACATCCTCAAAATGTATCCGTATGGCCTATGATGTTTATTACTATTGCTTGTGGAGCAGTTTCAGGTTTCCATGCAACTCAATCTCCTATGATGGCAAGATGCCTAAAAAACGAAAAGGATGGAAGAAAAGTATTCTACGGAGCAATGATTACTGAAGGAGTTGTAGCTTTAATCTGGATAGCAGCAGGATTAGCTTTCTATGGTGGAGTTCCTGGTTTAGGCAAAATAGTACTTGGAAAAGCAGGTCCAGCTGGGGCAGTATTCGAAATAACAAGAACATTATTAGGCCCAGCAGGAAGTGTACTAGTTCTGTTAGGAGTTATTTTCTGCCCTATTACTACTGGAGACACAGCTTTTAGAAGTGCACGATTAGCCCTTGCTGAAATACTTAAATATCCTCAAGAAAAAATTAAAAACAGATTAGTTTTAGCAATACCTATGTTTGCTATTGCAGTATTTTTAACTTTTGTTGAATTTCCCGTTTTATGGAGATATATGACATGGCTTACTCAGGCATATGCAATGGTAACACTATGGGCATGCTCTGTATACCTATATCAAAAGGAAAAGAATCACTGGCTTACAACTTTACCTGCAATATTTATGACTGCAGTTAGCATAAGCTATATTCTTCAAGCAAAAGAAGGCTTTAAATTACAGGCAGGATTTTCTAATGTTGTAGGATTAGCCGTAGCATTATTCTTCTCTGCTTTATTCTACCTGAAAATGAAGAAGTCAAATTCAGTATGCTTAGAAAAAGCTCTAGGTGAATAATTAAATTCAAAAAACTTCTTCCCTAAATAATATTTTAGAAGTAAATAAAGAGGCTAAGATAAAAGTAGCTCGTTCTACAAGTTTATAAATTATACATTTATTTTATATTCAAAAAGACCAGTATTGAGAATTATATCGATATCTCAACACTGGTCTTTTAGCTTGTTCAGGAAATATTTAACAAAAAAAATTTTTCTTCATATATTAGATATTATAGCTTTAAATAAAACATTTAAGGAGAGATTATAATGAACAATAAAATTATAAACTATTATACATGTGGAAATACAGCAAAAGGTTTTTATGACTTATTTGAGTCAAGTCTTCAGGGTCTAGATAAAATATTTATATTAAAAGGTGGACCTGGCACAGGAAAATCATCACTTATAAAAAAAATTGGTGAAATATGGGTAAATAAAGGATACGATATAGAATTTATTCATTGTTCATCAGATAATAATTCATTAGATGGAGTTATAATTCCTAAACTTAAAGTTGGTGTAGTAGATGGCACTGCTCCACATGTTATAGAGCCTAAAGCACCTGGCGCAATTGAAGATTATGTTAACTTAGGTGTAGCCTGGAACTCAGAATATTTAAAGGACTATAAAAATACTATTATTGATATAAAGCAACTTATTAATGAATGCTATAAACAAGCATATTCTCTTTTTGAAAAAGCCTTAACTATTCATGATGAATGGGAAAAAATATATATTGCTAATATGGACTTTGCAAAAGCTGATAAATTAACAGAAGAAATAATAAATACATTATTACAGAATCACAGTTTAATAAAATCACCTATTATTAAACATCGTCTTATGGGAGGTTCAACACCAAAAGGAGCTAGAGATTTTGTTGAAAACTTAACTTCTAGTGTATCGAAAAGATATTTTATAAAAGGTAGACCTGGCTCTGGAAAATCAACTCTACTTAAAAAGTTGGCAAAAAGAGCTGAAGAAAGAGGTTTTGATGTAGAAGTTTATCATTGTGGCTTTGACCCTAATAGTTTAGATATGGTTATACTTAGAGAATTAGATGTATGTATTTTTGACTCTACAGCCCCTCATGAATATTTCCCTTCTAGAGATTCTGATGAAATTATAGATATGTACAGCGAATTAATTACTCAGGGAACAGACGAAAAGTATTCAGAAGAATTGAAGTCTATTGTCTCAAGATACAAAGTAGCTATCAGTGAAGGTACTTCTTTCCTTGCTAAAGCCAAATCATTACATGATGATTTAGAAAAAATTTATATATCTTCAATGAATTTTGACAAAATCAATGAAATAGTTAAAGAGATTAACTGTAAAATAGATGATCTAACTAAATAAGTAGTTCTATATAAATGAACCTATATTTTATAACTAAAATTTTAGCTACACCACTTAATCAAGTGTAAAATTTAGTAATAAAGACCAATATTGAGCTATTAATAAAGAGAAACAACTTCAGTCTTTAAACAATTCCTGAAAATAGCCTCGACATGCAATGCTTTTTCAGGAATTATAAGTTCAGTTATGAAGTTGTATATCTATAACATTCAATACTGGTCTTTTTAAATATAAAATTAATGAACAATTAATAAACTTGCAGAATAAGCTACTTTTATCTCATTCTATATATTAATATTTATAATTTACCACCGGCTTCATCTATAAATCTTTCAAACAACTTCATCATCTTTTCATTGGTGGCTGCCATCATCTCTGGATGCCATTGAACACCCATAACAAAGATTTCCCCTTCTTTCTCTATAGCCTCAACAACCCCATCCTTTGCCCTTGCTGTAACCTTAAATCCCTGTGCCACATCCTTCAAAACCTCATGATGAAAACTGTTTACCTGAATATCTCCTTGAGTGATTTGATACAGTTTACTCCCCTTCTCTACTTCAATTGAATGAGTTGCTGCATGTCTTTCAACATTCTGAGAATGCTTAACAAACGCACCGGGCATATAGGATATATCCTGATATAATGTTCCACCAAAAGCTACATTTAATATCTGTATCCCCTTACATATTCCTAAAATAGGTTTACCTAACTGTACTGCTACTTTTATTGCTTTTACAGTAAATTCATCAACTAGTGGATGAACATGACCCAGTTTTTCTCTTGGTTCATCTCCATAAAACAATGGATTTATATCATATCCACCAGATATGATAACTCCGTCTAAAATATTTATTTGAGCTTTTATTACGTCAATACACTCTAGTGGAGGAATTATTATTGGCACTCCCCCAGCATTTTTAACTGATTCAATATAGTCATTATTTACATAAGATCTTTCCATACCTGCAAAAACTCCATTTTCAACTAATAGCAAATTTCCTAAAATTCCTATAAGAGGTTTTTTCATAAGTATATCCTCCTTCTTTCTGTTCTACAGGTGCTACTTTATTTTATTCTTAATCTGAACTTTTTGCCATAAATACCTTATACCATTAAATATCCTATTCTTAAGCCATTTGTTAAATATAGCTATACAATCATAAAAATAAAATTTAATAGGCATCAAAACCCTTCACTATTGTCAAATTTCACTTTATGATATGATAGTGAAGGATCAATAACAAAAACCATCTTTTTCTATTGATTTTTTTTATGAAAGTTGCTAGAATATGTTCAGGTTATAAAATATTAATTAATTTGGTTGACTTTTTTAAATGTTAATCATATAATATCAATGACAAAATTACTGTTGGAAGTCAATGACGAGGAGAGTAAATACAACGTAGATTTAAAGCGAGTTGGGGACGATGGAAGCCCAATATGATGCCTGTATTGAAGAACACCTCTGAGACGTTAACCGAAATGTAAAGAGTAGGCTTAACCGGTTGTCAACCGATAAAATGACTAGGTATGGATAGTTAAATACTGTTACGTACCAATTTGAGTGAGCGAAAGCTAATTTAGGATGGCACCGCGGATATTACCGTTCCTATACGAAAGTATAGAAATGGTTTTTTTATTATTCATCCGCACCTAAAATAGATATTTCGCTAATTAAGGTGGCACCACGGATATTATTTCCGTCCTTATACCATTATAGGTATAGGGACGGATTTTTTATTTTAGGACTTATTTTTATTTTTAAACTTGAAAAGGAAAAAGGGAGGAAAATTATAATGGAAAGAACTTTTGCATGTGATGTTAACAAAAGTACAGAATCTAATTTAATGGTTAGAGGATGGATTCATAAAATCCACGACCTTGGTCAAATAACATTTATTCATCTTAGAGATAAGACTGGTATAGTTCAGCTTGTTATAGATAAAGAACTTAGAGAAAATCTTAGATTAGAGATGAGCATAGAAGCTTGTGGAGAAAGAGTTATTAATGAAAAAGCTCCAAAAGGAGTAGAAATCCAAGTTAAGGAATTGAAAGTTTTAGGTAAGGCACACTATGATAAACTGCCATTTGAAATAAATAGCTACAAACAAAAAGCTTCTTTAGAAAAGCAATTGGATTTTAGAAGCTTAAGCCTAAGAGCTCCAAAGGTAAGAGCTATATTTAAAGTACAGGAAGAAATTGCTGAAGCTTTTAAAAACTATCTTAAATCTTTAAGATTTTCAGAAATACACACTCCAAAAATAATATCATCCAGTACTGAAGGCGGATCAGAAATGTTTACAGTTAGTTACTTTGATAGACGTGCATTCTTATCACAAAGCCCTCAGTTTTATAAGCAAATGATGGTTGGTGCAGGTTTTGAGAGAGTTTTTGAAATTGGTCACGCATACAGAGCTGAGCTTCATAACACATGGAGACATTTAAATGAATATGTGAGTCTTGATGTAGAAATGGGCTTTATAAAAGATGAGTTTGACATTATGGACGTTGAAGAAGGATTTATCAATTATTTATATGCTCATCTAAGAGAAACATGTAAGGACGAACTTGCACTTTACAATATTACTCTTCCAGAGGTTGTGAAGATTCCAAGAATGCCTTTAAGTGAAGCACAAGAGCTTTTACTTGAAAAGTTCAACAAAAAATCTCCTGTAGGTAACATTGATGCAGAAGGTGAAATTATACTTTCAAAATACGTTAAGGAAACTTATGATAGTGACTTTATTTTCCTTACTAAATACCCAGTATCAAAGAGACCTATGTATACTATGCCTGATGAAAATCTTCCTGGTATGACTAGAAGCTTTGACCTTATATTTAAAGGACTAGAAATAACTACTGGTGGTCAAAGAATTCATGATTATGAAATGTTAAAGTCAAACATTGAAAAATTTGGATTAAACCCTGATGACTTCTCATTCTACCTAGACAGCTTTAGATACGGAATGCCTCCACACGGTGGATTCGCTATAGGTCTTGAAAGATTAACTATGAAAATTTTAGGCCTTGAAAATATCAGAGAGGCTACTCTACTTCCAAGAGATATGAAGAGATTAGAACCTTAGAAGGAGGAATTAAAATGAGAATTAGTGTTGAAGAAGTAAATTATATTGCAAAACTTGCAAAATTAAAATTTACAGAAGATGAAGCAAAGAAACTTGCAGAAGAATTTCAAGGTATATTAACTCACTTTGAATCCATCGACAAATTTGATTTAAGTGATATTCATCTTGATTTATATTCTGAAGACTTAAAACCTGTATTACGTAAGGATGAAACTACTGTTTTTGAAGACAAGAAAAAACTATTTAGCAATGTGAAATCAATGAAGGATACCTCTATTAAGGTTCCTAAGATTATTGAATAGGTGGTGGCTTAGATGAAGATAGAGTCAATGACTGCTCATGAAATAAAAAAAGGTATTTTAGATAAACAATTTACTGCTGAAGAAGTGGTTACTTCCCTATTTAACAGAATAAGAGATGTAGAGCCAAAAGTTGAAGGCTACATCACTTTATGTGAAGAAGAAGCACTAACTCAAGCTAGAAAAATAGATGAGAAAGTAAAGAACGGTGAGCCTCTTGGAAAGTTTGGAGGAATTCCTATAGCTATAAAAGATAATATTTGCACTGATGGAATCAAAACTACCTGTGCTTCAAAAATGCTTGCGGATTTTGTTCCACCTTACAATGCAACAGTTATAAACAAATTACTAAAGGAAGATGCCATAATCATTGGTAAAGCAAACATGGACGAATTCGCTATGGGATCTTCTACAGAGAATTCAGCATTCAAGAAAACTAAAAACCCATGGGATTTAGATAGAGTTCCTGGTGGTTCTTCTGGTGGTTCTGCTGCTGTTGTTGGTGCTGGAATTGCCCCATTATCTCTTGGATCAGATACTGGTGGTTCTATAAGACAGCCTGCTGCTTTCTGTGGAGTTGTAGGACTTAAACCAACTTACGGCTTAGTTTCAAGATTTGGACTTATTGCTTTTGGTTCATCCTTAGATCAAATAGGCCCATTCTCAAAGACTGTTGAAGATTGTGCTTTAACACTAGAAGTTATTCAAGGAGAAGATCCATTAGATTCAACTTCAGTAAAGCATGAAATAACAGAAGATTATTTAAGTGTTTTAGGTGATGGCGTTAAAGGAATGAAAATAGGTGTTCCTAAAGAATTCTTCCAAAGCGGACTTGATGAAGAGATAGCTTCCTCAATACAAAGTTCTATTGAAAAACTTAAAGAGCTTGGTGCTGTTGTTGAAGAAATGTCCCTTCCAATTACTCAAGAAGGACTTTCTGCTTACTATATAATTTCATCTGCTGAAGCTAGTTCTAACCTTGCTAGATTTGATGGAATAAGATACGGATATAGACCTGACGAATTTAAAGGTGTAGAAGACTTAATGGAACAAAGTAGAACTGAAGCATTTGGTAAAGAAGTTAAGAGAAGAATTATGCTTGGAACTTACGCTCTTTCTTCAGGATATTATGATGCTTACTATAATAGAGCTCAAAAGCTTAAAAAGAAAATTAAGGAACAATTTAAAGAAGCCTTTGAAAAATATGACGTAATCTTAAGCCCAGTTTCTCCAGTACTTCCATTTAAATGTGGAGAAAAGAGCGAAAATCCATTAGAAATGTACCTTGCTGATATATATACAATAAATATTAACCTTGCTGGACTTCCTGCTATTTCACTACCTTGTGGATTTAGCAAAGAAGGACTTCCAATAGGACTTCAATTAATAGGACCTCACTTTGGTGAAAGTCAAATACTAAAAGCAGCATACGCTTTAGAACAAGAGCTAAAGCTTACAGATAAGCTGCCTCAACTATAGAAGGGAGGAAAAGACATGAGTTTTGAAACTATAATCGGTCTTGAAATACATGCTGAATTACACACAAAATCTAAAATATTCTGTTCCTGTTCCACTGAATTTGGTGCTAAACCTAATGCAAACACATGCCCTATATGCTTAGGTCTACCTGGAACACTACCAGTTCTTAATGAAGAGGTTGTAAACCTAGCAATAAAAGCTGGTATGGCACTAAACTGTGAAATCAATAAACTTAATAAAATGGATCGTAAAAACTATTTCTATCCTGACCTTCCTAAGGCCTACCAAACATCACAATTTGACCTTCCAATATGTAAAGGGGGTCATGTTGAACTTGATGTAGATGGCACAAAGAGAATGGTAAGATTAAATAGAATTCATATAGAAGAAGATGCTGGAAAACTTGTGCATTTAGAAGATGAACCTGTTTCACTTATTGACTACAACCGTGTTGGAGTTCCTCTAATTGAAATAGTATCAGAACCAGATATGCGCTCACCTGAAGAAGCTGTTGCTTTTGTTAAAACTCTTAAGTCTATCCTTGAGTACGGTGAAATCTCAGACTGTAGGATGGAACAAGGTTCTTTAAGATGTGATGCTAATATATCAATAAGAAGATTAGGCCAAGAAACTTATAACACTAAGGTTGAAATTAAAAACATCAACTCCTTTAAAGAACTTCAAAAAGCTCTTGAAAAGGAAGAAAAGCGTCAAAGAGAGCTTTATGCTTTTGGAGAAGAGTTCAAAATTAAACAAGAAACTAGACGTTGGGACGCTGCTAAAGGAAAAACTATGCCTATGAGATCTAAAGAAGATGCTCACGACTATAGATATTTCCCTGAGCCAGATCTTGTGCCAATCATAATTAAGGATGAGCAAATTGAAAGTATAAAATCTACCTTACCAGAAATGCCTGCATCTAAAAAGGAAAGATTCATTAACCTATACGGTCTTTCTGAAAAAGAAGTTGATATTATTGTTGACGATAAAGCACTAGCTCACTTCTACGAGGATACTGTAACTGCTGGTGCAAATCCTAAAACTGTGGCAAACTGGGTGTTAGGTGACATCCTTAGATTATTAAAAGAAAAAGAAATTTCTTCAGATAGTATACCAGTTACTCCTCAAGGATTATACGAGCTTTTAAAGCTTATTGAGGAAGGAAAGATAAGTAATACTGCTGGTAAAGAAGTCTTTGAAGAAATGTTTGCAAGTGGTAAGAGTGCAGAAGAGATTGTTAAGGCTAAAGGATTAACTCAGATAAGTGATACTTCTGAGCTTGAGAGAATTGTTGATGAAATTCTTGATAACAACCCTCAATCCATCAGTGACTTTGCTGCAGGAAAAACTCAGGCTGCTGGTTTCTTAATGGGTCAACTAATGAAGGCTTCTAAAGGAAAGGCAAATCCAAAGGTAGCTAAAGAAATCATTGATGCCAAACTTAAGGAAAGAGTAGAAAATTTATAAAAATATAATCTACTAAAGATAGGCAACTTTATAAATTCAGTTATAAAGTTGTTTATGAAAAAAAGAAGCAAGCTAACTAACTTGCTTCTTTTTATTTACTGTTACTTCACAAAGTGAAATCTGACTCAATCTATAAATACACAACTTCATAATTGAATTAAGGAATAATGTTATTTATCCTTACTTACTGTTTTGAGTATCCAAACCATTACATTGGCCAAATCCCATGCCTCTTCCTCCACCTAAGCCAAGGCCATTACCTTTACCTCTCATTGATCCTGGCTCTGTGCAAGCATCTGAATTTTCCTTCATTTGAGCCTTAAGTTCTTCTCCTCTTTCTTTTGTTATTTTTCCATCTGCAACAGCCTTATCAATATATTCATACTTTTTTTGAAGCATAGCTGACTTAGCTTCCTCAAAGGTCTTTCCTTGGCTCATTTCATATTGAACCCCTGTTGTACCCTTTGTTCTGAATCCAAAAGGTGCACTTCCACTATCAGACTCACTGGCAAATGCAACTATTCCTGTACCAATTGCTAGAACACCAGCCATTGCTAATGCTATTAATGATTTTTTCATAAAAATCAACCTCCAATAATTTATTATTTTTTTGTTCTATGTTTATCTTACAATTTAATAATAAACCCTCTTTTTAAAGAAGTATTGGAGAATTTGTGATGGAATTGTAAAGATTATTGATTAGATATACTAAATTTATTTTTAGGAACAATAAAGTAAAACTCTGTTCCCTGTCCATCTTCACTTTCCACACCATATAGAAAACCATGCTTTATTAAAATCTCCTTTGAGATAGCTAATCCTAATCCCATACCTCCACTGCTGTTATGTTTATAGTATCTATCCCATATATCTTCTACAATCTCATTAGAAATACCTTGGCCTTCATCCTTAATAGATACTTTAATACCATCATCATAACTACCAACCTTAAGTTTTACTATTCCGCCCTTTGGTGAATATTTAATAGCATTATCTATGAAATTATACAAAACTCTATATAGATAATCTCCATCTCCATTTATAAGTAAATTTTTTTTCTTTAAATCCTCTTCTATTATAAGATTAAACTTTATATTCATACTCTTTACTAGCATAGAGAATTTATTATACGCTTCTTCAACGAAATCAATTAAATTAAAAAATTTAATCTCCATAATATTTTTATTATCTTTAAGCTTTGAAAGCTGCATGATTTGAGAAACTAAATTATTAAGTCTATCTACTTCATCAATTATTTCCTCACTAAATACCTTGCACTGTTTCTCCTCTACTATACCATCCTTAATAGCCTCGCTGTAATTTCTTATGATACTTAGAGGTGTTTTAAAATCATGGCTAACATTAGCAATAAAATCTCTTTGGAGCTTATACTTATGCTTTAATTGATTAGCCATTAAATTAATGCTTTCTGCAAGATCCTCAATTTCATCTCTTGTATCTATAGCTAGTTTTACATCAAAATTTTCTCCTGCAATATCTTCTGAAGCCTTTTGGATACTTATTATTGGTCTCGTAAACTTATTTCCCAAGTACAATGCCATAGGTATTGTTAATATTATAGAAAAAATAAAAACTATACTTAGTACAATATAAACCACCTTCATAAAAGCATTAGAATCTTGATAATTTTTAAAAACAACAATATCTCCTATCTCTGATGAATACTTATAGCTAATAAATTTCTGCCCTTGATGATTTATAAATTCATCTTTTTCTTTTAATTCATTGAAATCAATCATTCTCAGATTCATCATTTTACCTGGTCCAAATGACATTACTGAATTGCCTTTTACTAATACCGCAGATACGTTTAAAACTTCTATATTTCTATTATTTTTATAGGAATCATAAATCTCATAACTTGTTTCCTCTAGCTGTTTATACTGTTGACTTAAGTATAGCTTTGATAACAATATAGTAGAAAGGAAAAGGCATATACTAATAACTATTATTGTGATAAGAAAAAAATATCTTAATAACTTTTTTGTAATTCTATCCATAATTACCTCTCAAACTTATAACCTACTCCCCATACTGTCTTTAAATTTTCACTAAAATAATTAATTTTTTCTCTAAGATTTTTTATATGAGTATCCACAGTCCTAGTATCTCCTGCGAAATCGAATCCCCAAACTTTATCTAATAAATGCTCTCTTTTAAATACAATGTTTGGATTTTTAGCAAAGAATATCATTAAGTCAAATTCCTTAGGTGTGAGTATTACTTCCTTTTCTTTTTCTATTACAGATCTTTTTTGCTCTTCTATAACCAATTCTCCAAAGATAAGTTCTGCTTCCTTAACAGGTTTACTTTTAATTCTTAAATTAACTCTTAATACAAGTTCTCGCATACTTAAAGGTTTTACCATATAATCATCTGCACCAAGTTCTAGTCCAAAAACTCTATCCTCTTCTTCCCCTCTCGCAGTAGTAAGAATAACAGGTGTTTCACTATTATTGCTCTTTATCTTTCTTAATAATGACCATCCATCTTTCTTAGGCATCATAACATCAAGGATAACTAAAGAAAAACCTTCACTTTCAATTAAATTCTCACCCACTTGACCATCTTCCGCACATACTACCTCATATCCTTCTTTCGTCAAATATAACTTTATTACTTCTCTTAACTTTTTTTCATCTTCTACTAACAATATTTTGCCTTTCATTTAAATCACTCCTCAAATATACTTTTAATTTGTTTATAAAATCTAATAAATGTAGGCAACTTACAGCCTTAATAAATTCAGTTATAAAGTTGTTTTATACATCTTACTTATAATTTTAAATTAAAAATATACAAATATATATAATAAGTTTTTTAGATTACGTTTAATAAAAAAATAGTAGATGATATAAATCTCTACTATCTTTAAATTTACACTTTGTGTCTAAGTAAAGCTATATATCAATCTACTAATCTTTCCAATGTCAACGTCCGTCCTACTACTATACACTTACTAGCACTGCCATGTCCAAGTTCCTCTGTAACTACCATTGGAATATCAAGTTCTTCTGTCCTTCTTAATAAATAACTATATAACTCCTCAGTATAATCATCTTTTTCAACTTGAGTAAATGTTCCAAGTAGTATTCCTGACAGTCTTTCCAAATATCCCATTTGAATAAGCTGCTCAAAATATGAGGTTGCCCTACTTATTCCACCACCTAAGCTTTCTAAAAATAGAATTTTACCATCAGGATCAGGAAGATATTTTGTTCCTGCAAGCTTTAAAAAGCATCTTAGGTTTCCCCCTATAACTTCACCTTCTATAGATTCTCCCCTTAAAAAGTTATAGTCAAAATTATATATGTCATCCTCTCCTTCAAAAAAAGAAGACTTAAAATACTCTTCCTGCTCCTTTGAGAACTCCCTTATTAAATTTCTAATATTATAATGATACGAATAAATTCCACTTTGGGAATACAGCGAATTCAAAATCACTGATAAATCACTATGCCCGAAATATGGCTTAGCCTTAGTTTTTATGGCTTCAAAATCTAAAAACGGCAATATCTGATTAGCTTCATCTCCCCCAGAAACATCAAAAATTACTTTTACCTGATTGTCATTAAAAAGATTCATAAGTTCTTTAGCTCTATTCTCTCCTGTACTGATAAAGGTGCTCTCTTTTTTAAAAACTGTTGAAGCTAGTCTTACTTGAAGTCCCATAGCAATCATTACTTCAATAATATCATCTACCATTTTACTATTCTTTTGCTTTATCCCATCAGAACAGCTGATTAATGCTACTACATCACCTTTACATAGTAGTGGTTCCATATTATCCCCCCCAATTAATTAATATTTGCTCATTTGTTCTTTTATTTGCTGTGATTTCACAACGAAAAACTGACTAAAGCTGAAAGAGTTCGATGCCCTTTCAGTGTTATTTATCTAAAATTCGTTAAAGATTGAAGTTGTGTATCTTTAATAGGTTCGATGTGTATAAATTTTATTATACTTATTATTTCTTTTATACATATACTTATAACTCCACTTATCAATCCTATACTTTCTTTAATAATCTTATTTATCCCATATTACTTTCAATGAATGGATTATAAACCATAATTGCATGATTTTCTGTAATGAACTGATCATCTATAAGCTCATTTTGAAGGTTATAAACCTTCCTATATATTTTGTTGTTCCTTATATATCCCCCCCAATAGCTAGGTGTCATTGAGTGATCTTTTTCATAAATCTCACACCTATAGAGTAAGGGGTTTGTACTTCTCCATTCTCCAACTAAATCTGAATCAGTTAAGTGTACATTAAGTTGATAAATATCTTTCGTTGGATTATATATTTGGAGATCAAAATAATTATATACACAGGTAGCACCACTTCCAAAGGGTTGAGTTCTATTTACATCGGGAAATACATCATGGCTGTGCCTATATCTTTCTATAACAGTTAATGGTGTGTGAAGTGTCATCCAATAAATTAAATTGGACAACTGACAAAGACCGCCCCCTACTCCAGGCTTAAAAGTTCCATCAGGACAAAGTACCATGCCATCTAAGTATCCCTTTTTATAGGTAGGCTTGCCTATAAGTTTCCAGTAAGAAAAAGTTTCTCCTGGCCTAATCAAAATTCCATTTATTTTTTCTGCAGCTATCTTCAAGTTAGTTATCTTATTATACTGCATCCACATCTCTACATTTTTAAGTTTCCTTAAAAGCGGAGTATTGTGTTCAAAAATCTTGTGCTCTAACTTTTTACTACTTAAATTCTTTGCAAATTTCTTACCTGTTATACACCACTGAAGATATCTCCTATAAATATAGTACTTCTTTCCTAATATACTTCTAATCTTTGACCTTTTAATAGGTTTCTTCTCTATATACATAATATCACCTCAATAATATATTCTCAAAGGATATAAAGAATCAGTTACATGAGTTTATTACACTACTTTTCTTATTCTTTAATATAATAAAAAATTCATTAATTGCTAAAAAATTTGCTCTTTTTCCCCCTATATGATATAAAGAAATAAAAGTAAATAGGTATCCAACCTATTTCTTTTAGCTACATTTCACTTTGTGAAATGAGAGAAAATAAAAAAACAAGTATATCGTAGAAAGGAACCATTATGAATCTTTTAAGTGCAGAAAATATATCTAAAAGTTATAGTGAAAAACAATTGTTTAATAATATAAACCTTGGAATAAACGAGGGAGACAAAATAGGAATTATAGGGATAAATGGTACTGGTAAGTCTACACTATTAAAAGTTTTTGCAGGAGTTGAGCAAGTAGATGAAGGACGAATAATCATAGGAAACTCAGTTAGGATAGAATACCTTTCTCAAAGTCCTTATTTTGATCCTGAAGCTACAGTATTAAATCAAGTTTTTAAAGGTAATTCTCCTGTTATGAAGTTAATAAGAGAATACGAAGAAGTTATGCAGAATCCTGACATATCAAATGAAAAAATCATGACACTTACTCACCAAATGGATACAATGAATGCTTGGAATATAGAAAGTGAAGCAAAAGCTATACTTACAAAGCTAGGTATTTCAGATTTTACTGCCAAAGTAGGAGTTTTATCTGGAGGACAAAGGAAGAGAATTGCTTTAGCAGCAGCTCTAATAAATCCTTCAGATTTACTTATTTTAGATGAGCCAACAAACCATCTCGATAATGATACTATAGATTGGTTAGAGCAATATCTTAATAAAAGAAAAGGTGCTCTTCTTATGATTACCCATGATAGATACTTTTTGGACAGAGTGGTAAATGAAATTGTTGAGTTGGATCAAGGAAAACTTTATACATATCAAGGTAACTACAGCGACTTTTTAGAAAAGAAACTGGAAAGAGAAAACATTGAAGCAGCTAATGAAAAAAAGAGACAGAGTCTATTTAAGAAAGAATTAGCTTGGATTAGAAGAGGTGCAAAGGCACGAACCACAAAACAGAAAGCTAGAATAGATAGATTTGAACAACTAAGTGAACAGAATATAAAAACATCTGATGAAAAAATGGAAATATCAGTAGCTGGAAGCCGTCTTGGTAAAAAAGTAATTGAATTAGAGCATATAAGTAAATCCTTTGGTAACCAAAAGTTAATAGATAATTTCAGCTATATCCTCCTCAGAAATGACAGAATAGGTATAGTAGGACCTAATGGAAAAGGAAAGTCCACTCTTCTAAATATTATGTGCGATAAGATAAAGCCTGATAGTGGTAATATTGAGGTTGGGGAAACTGTAAAGATTGGTTTATACTCACAGGAAACTTATCACATGGATGATAACTTAAGAGTTATAGAATATATAAGAGAAGGGGCAGAATTCTTGACTACTGCAGATGGTCAAAAAATAAGTGCCTCTCAAATGCTAGAGAGATTCTTATTCCTACCTGCTGTACAGTGGACCCCTATAGCAAAACTTTCTGGTGGAGAAAAGAGAAGACTTTATCTTCTTAGAGTTCTTATGGAATCTCCGAATGTACTGTTTCTAGATGAACCAACTAATGATTTAGATATTGAAACCCTTACTATCTTAGAAGATTATCTTGATGATTTCCAAGGTCCAGTTATCACAGTGTCCCACGATAGATATTTCTTAGATAGAATAACTGAAAAAATATTCGCCTTTGAGGGAAATGGTAGAATCACACAGTATACAGGAAACTACTCAGACTATAAAGAGAACAGTAAAAATATTGAAACCACTATTTCTTCTAATAAAAAAGAAGATAAAACCAAAGAAGTTGTAAATAAAAATGATTCAGAAAAAAAGAAAGAAAGACCTTTAAAGTTTTCATATAAAGAACAAAAAGAATATGACGAAATAGATACAGTCATTTCTGGACTTGAAGATAAAATAGAACAACTTGAGCAGAAAATTAGTGAGACAACTACTGACTATACTCTTTTACAGGAATTATTGGCAGAAAAAGAAGATGTTGAAAAGCAATTAGAAGAAAAGATGGAAAGATGGATTTATCTTAATGAATTAGCTGAAAAAATTGAACAAGGTAAAACACGCTGATTTGCTGTCATTTCACGAAGTGAAATCTGACTCAAGATGAGTAGGCTTGATGCCTGCTCATCTTTATTTATCATTGTATTTTACCTCAGACTGCTGATAATTTACCAGCAGCCTTTACTTTTGTATAATTATGTAACAAAATTAAAATACTGAACTTATTAGCGAATCTTAATGTCTTTATGTTTTTTTAAATTCACAATATTTTAGTTAAATATTATGAATGAGATTGTTCCTTCTATAATAAAAAATTCAAACATTATAGCTAATACACAAAGAAATATAAACAAACTAAATTTCATATCACCATAAGACTTATTATAAAATTCCTGTTTAAGTTGTAATCCTTCTATCCTATCAGTTTTATCTATCTCCATTACTTCTGCTAAGAAGGTTTTATATATAGTTTTATAGACAGGAATATTAAATATTACAAGTAAAAGTATTAATGCGCCTTTCATTTTGAGCTCCTCATTTTAAATTACTTAAACATACCAGCATAAATATTATAATAAAACTAATCAGATATCAAGTTTTGATCAGCTTTAATCAGATATCATTTCGTGAAATGATACCAAGTAAAAGAGGTGAGCATAAAAGCTCACCTCTCCGTTTACTATTAAGAATGATTTTTTGGATGCCATCTAGCATGTTTAAAACACCAAACCCAATCAGGATGCTGTGTTGTTGGAGGGTTATTCGGATCAGGATATTCTTCATTACCGATACCTGCTGTATTTTCAATACCTAATTGCCATATTTGCGGATCACTCCATTTTTTCATCATTTTCATCCCCCTTATTAAATTTAAATATTTAAATATAAAATATTTACTGTTTGATATTTAATTAGAAAATTTAGCTACTTGAGTAAAGTATTGTTTAAGTTCTCCACCTGTAATAGTTAATTCTCCAACTCTACACCATGCATGAGCTTGCATTTTATCTCCCTTATCTTTATTTACACCTAAGTAAATTGTACTTGATATCTTTCTCTTTTTAAGCATTCTTTGAACAGTTAATGCTTGCACTAGACACTTACTCTCCCATGGTGTATATTTACTAGCCCTTAATACTGCACACTTTACCTTTTTAGTAGTTTCATATACACTATTTTCAACTTCAAAGGGTGATTCAACGTTATAGCTACCCATATACCTTTTAACTCTCTTAAATGGTATATATAGAATTGCCATTCTAGAGATCCCTGTTAATATAAAAGCTTCAAAGAATAAAAACTTTTCCCCCCAGCTCATTCTAAAGAATCTCCTTGTTTTTTTAGCTAATTTTAATAAGTTCCGCATAATTCATCCTTGTCAAAAAAGCTATAACTGCTTCCTCGCAGCTTTTATAATCAACATCATATTCATCTAATAATTTATTTATAACTTCATTCACAGTTATAGGCGCTTCAATAAGCTCCCATATTCTACTTCCAACATCATTTAGAACAAAATATTGTCCACTTTCTAAGTTCATCATTACCTTTTCTCCATTTAAGTCTGTAACATCTATGTCATATATCTTTCCTACCGTGGTGTTTAAATTAATTATCTCTTGCATAAATTCAACCCCCTTTTCCAATATAACTTACACTACTTTTATCCTCTTTCTTATCCATAGCTTTTAATACGATATCCACTAGCTCATCAACTGTATATTTGTCATTTGGCCTCTTTATCCTATATATAGGTATGTCCTTCGCAATCTCAACACACTTCCTAAAATATTCACGGTTTAATCCTACAAAATGAGTTGCTTCTATCCTATATAAGTTTTTCATTAAAGTAATGATTTTTTCACTTCCTGTTACCTCTTCAATTTCTACATTAGCACCTTCCCATTTTGATAATTCAAATATTGCCCCTAATGTACAAGGTTCGCTTACAAAGCTGCTCCTTACAGGAATAATATGCTTTTCTCTATCATCATCGATTTTAACAAAACTGTCTGGATCATACCCCATTAACTTAATTGCGTCTCTACATAATTTCTGTTGAGGATACCCAGGGTATATAGCATGATTAAAACTTTTAAATTCTCCAATAACAGATACATCATCTGCCATGAAGTAATATCCTCGTTCTCTAAAAACAGCAGTCATTGTTGACTTTCCGGCTCCTGTATCCCCAGTAAATATAACAGCTTGTCCATGTATCAATATAGTTCCACCGTGTATTGCAACGATGTTTCTTTGAATTAACAATAACCCCAAAGCAGATCCTAATAAAAATGCTTTTACTTGTGCCGGGTCTGCATCAACACATGGTTCCACAATTATGGAATTCCCATCATATATGTAATAATTAGCTACCTCTTTTATTGAAAACCACATTTCATTCTTTTTAAGTCTATAATTCTCTTCCTGAACCACTGCATCTCTTATGTAGTCAGGCATTATTCCATAATTAATGTTAACATCAATCTTTTCTAATTCATTTTCTCCTGCAACCATCAATTCAGAAAGTAACACTTCTGACTCAACAGTTAACCCATAAACTCTGTAATGGTATTTTAGATTTTTCTTTTCTATATTCATAAGACATCTCCATACTATAAAATATCATAAATAGAATATACTCTTATTTAGAGAACCTATTAAACCAAAATATTACAAAAGGCAATTATGCTTTTTGTAATATTTTTGATTTTTCTTTAAAGATGATTAGGAGTGCTTTTCTACTGGAAATGTTGAACCTTCATAACTTACATTAACCCATAAACCATCATGATTCTTACTTTCAAATGTAGCAGCTTCTGTGTTTTCTACTCCTAATTCGAATAATTTTGGAATGTTCCAATTCTTCTTTGACATAGCATGTCCCCCTTTCAATTGTAGTGTATTCAAAAGTTGTGGTTAACTTTTGACAATATACATTAGAAACCTATTGTATATATATAACTTATATCTAAACAAATTTATAAGTTTTAGATCTAAGCTACTAGCACTATTACTTTAATAAGATCCTATTTTGTTGCTGCTGTTTCTCTTCTAATTATCTCTTTAGCTTTTTCTTCTTTAAAACCTAATAGAAAATACGAGAATACTAATGCCTCCAGTATGAGACGTATTGAAAACCATTTTTCATCTCCAGATAAACTATCAATAGTAGATAACTTAAGTTTAACTTTTTCTACATCTATATAATTCTTAATTTCAGGAAGCTGTAAATATTCATCTAACTGCTCTTTGATACTTTTCCATGAATCATTTAGTCTTTCAATCCAATCTGCACTCTGAAGTCCTCTCCTAGTTCTATTAAGTCTTATTTTGTCTGGAAGAATTCCCTTCATTCCTCTCCTTATGAGATTCCTGTCTTGGCCATCATTATAAAACTGCTCTGTAGGCAAGCTTAAGCAAAACTCAATTACACGCTTGTCCCTAGTTGGATCCCTCTCGATAATTCCATGTGATAAGGATAGTTTCGTCTCCATAGCACCTATATGTGAAAAAGCTATTGGGTTAACTATACTCTTTCTGGTTTCATATAGGTCATAATACCTCTGTGGATATTCATTAAGTTTAAGCTCACTAAGTCTCTTATCTACGTTCCACTTCTTAATTAATTCTCTATTTGCTGGAACATCTGCATAATTATCATAACCTTCATTTTTTGAACTTAATAATTTCCTAATATTATATGGTGTAAATACCTTTATTAACGCTTTACCAATCTTGTATCTACGAATTTTTTTCAATCTACTATATGCTCTAATTTCTTTATACAATCTTATATATCTCATATCTCTAAATAAAGTAAGTGCATTGGTGACAAAATCTCCAAAGGATATAGTACAGTTGCCATACTGACCACTTAACAGTACCTTGCATCCACTTTTAGATGCACGCTGTAAAATCTCATCATTCCAAAACAAATTCTCTATTGTCTTATATGGTTGTTCTAATATTGATACAAATCTATCTATATTGGTAGAAGAGTTTTTTCCTTCACTTTTACAATAGGTAATATCTATATTGTTATAAGCTTTTATAATCTCCTCAACGTACTCACTTTCATCTGACATGTAATACTGGTTGTTTATATTTTTATAGCTATCCATCGGTATAGAGCAGAAAGCCTTTAGTCTCTTTCCTTCATTTTCAAGATTTCTAGCTGCTATACAGCCTACTGATCCTGAGTCTAGCCCTCCACTTAACATTATCCCAACTTCACCACTGCTTCTTAATCTACAATCCACAGCTTCAAAGAATACTTTTTTAAAATATTTATCATACTCTTCATCTTTTTTTAGCCTAAGTGGTTTAACTTCTTTCAATGGATCCCAATATAAATCTTTACATAGTCCATTTTTGTTAATTGTTATAATTGTAGCTGGCGGCACTTGATAAATTCCCTTATATATTGTTTCATTACATTCAACTTCATGAAGTATTCCGTCTATTGAAAGAAAATCAGCAATCCATCTATCATTAAGTTCCACATCCTGTTGTACCTCAAACAATGGGTTCATCAAAGTAGAAAAGGCAAATGTATTTCCATCATAATAATAATATAATGTTCTTTTTCCTACATGATCTCTTGCACAGAAGATCTCGTTTTTTACTTTATCCCATATTACAAATGCAAAATCACCAATTAAATATTTTGCACAATCCTTTCCCCACATCTCATAAGCTCTAAGTATAAGCTCACTATCTGTTGTTTTACTCCACGAATCTAACTTAATATTAAAAACCTTAAGCAACTCACTACGGTTATCAATAATAGCATCTGCTGTAATTATTAATTCTCTCTTTTGATCATAGGCTGGTAAGGTTTCATATTTGGATTCGCGAGTTATGTATTGAATCCCACATCCCATAAATACATTGTCTATCATTAGGTGCCTTACTGAATCAACTTTATATATATTAAATTTTTCAAGCATTGCTATTCCTGTATCATAAGTTTCGGCTTTAAAGTCCATATGCATAAGCCCACAGATAGCACTCATAACTCATCCCCCATTAACAACTTTAACTCATATATTTGTAATTATCTTCCATATTGTAATTGTATATCTGTTTTTTTGCTTTGTAAATACATTTTTTTCCATACAATTTATTTACATTATTTTCCTAGAAATTTATAATTATTTATATAAGTTAAAATTTATATTTTATTCTAAGGAGGATTTTATTTTTGAAAAGCTTATTAATTAAAAGTAAATGGCTAATAAGTCAATGTAGATATATTGCTCTACAATTAGTTTTTTTAATATTTCTAGGAGTATTAACTTCATTTATCAGTGTATATAGAGCTATTGTAATCAAAAACTTAATCGATTCATCAATATCCGGAAATGTTTCACTGATTTTTACTCCCTTGATTATACTTGGTTCATTAATTATTGGAGAAATTATAATTAATTATATTCAGACTCTACTTACTACCTATTGTTCAACTTCACTTTCAAATAATATTCAGAAAAGGCTCTATTCTCACATTACCTACAGCCAATGGATGGAAGGTTCAAAGTATCATAGTGGAGATATGATATCTAGAATATTAAGCGATACTTCAAATGTAACAAATTTAATAGTAAATACGTTGCCAAATGTTATATCACTATCTGCTATGCTGATTTCATCTTTTATAATTCTCTTATCCTACGAACCAACTATAGCTTTTTTAACTATTATCATAGCTCCTGTTTCGTTATTATTCGGTAGGTTTTATGCTAAAAAATTGAGAAATATCCACTTGAAAACCCAAGAAAATGAATCTAAGTATTTATCCTTTATGCAGGAATCAATTCAAAACATGCTTATAGTTAAGACTTTTTGTCTTGAGAAAAATAACTTAACTAAGTTTAATGAAATACAAAACAAAAAACTTAAGCTCTTCTTATCAAGAAGCAGCATAAGCTCTCTTTACAGTTCCACTATTAACTTCAGCTATTGGCTCACTTACTTTTTAGTATTTGCTTTAGGAACCTCCAGACTTTCAGCTGGCGTTTCTACTTTTGGAACTTTAACTGCACTACTGCAATTAACAGCTAATGTGCAGATGCCGCTTTCTGGTTTAGCTAGTTCTCTGTCACAATTCATTACTTCATATGCTTCAACAGAAAGACTTATGGAAATCGAAAAACTACCTTTGGAAAATCATGAGTTCTCATCTTCAACTATTACACCATATAACTCACCTATTATTGAGTATAAAGATGTATGGTTTGAATATAACAAAGATTTACCTATTTTAAAGAATATATCTTTAACAATATTTCCTGGTGAAATTGTTGCTTTAGTAGGTCCGTCAGGTGAAGGTAAAACTACATTTATAAGGCTACTTCTAGCTTTGCTTAATAGTAATAGTGGTTCTATCAACTTTATAAATGATAATGAGTCAATTGAATCTTCACCAATGACACGACATCAAATTTCTTACGTTCCTCAAGGAAATACTTTATTCTCAGGTACTATCGAAGACAATCTTAAGTATGGAAACCTAAATGCTACTAAAGAGGACATACTATCGGCACTAAAAGCTGCTTGTGCCTGGGATTTTGTAGATAAGTTACCTAATAAAACACTTACTATTATAGGGGAGAATGGTATAGGGTTATCAGAAGGACAAGCTCAGAGACTTGTTATAGCTAGAGCTCTAATCCGACAAAAGCCTTTATTGATTCTTGATGAAGCCACTTCTGCTCTTGATATGGATACGGAAGTGAAGGTTTTGGAGGCTATTAAAAATCTTGATTACCATCCAACCTGTATTATTATCACCCATAGACCTTCAGCACTAGCTATTTGTAACAGAGTATTAAAACTTGATGGTGGAAATATATATGCGGTAGATGGATATTCTATTGAAGAATCGGCTTTAGGAGTTATGTAGATTAATTTGTTTCATATTATTTATAGAGGAGGATTATAAATGAATAGTACACAAAAAACATTAGTTACCTTATTATCTGCTGCTATTCGTGGAAAAGATATTGATAAATTAGATATACATGATATTAACTGGCGAGAAGTTTATGAGGAAGCTAAAGCTCACGAGGTTTATGCCCTTATTTATCCTCTTTTTAAGAAGATGAGTAAAACCTGTAATATCGACTCTATCTTATTGACTGAATGGAGTAAAGATACAATTATTAACAGTATAGTGCAAACTCAGCATATCAATCAAATGAAAAATGTTTTCAAAGCTTTTGAGGAAGATGGTGTTCCTGTTATTGCTTTAAAGGGCTTAATCCTTAGGGATTTATATCCTAGGCCTGAATTTAGGACTATGTCTGATGCTGACATTCTAGTAAAAGAAGAATTTGTTGAAGCAGCAGAAACGGTTTTGCTTCAGTTAGGCTATAAGAAAGATAGCTCAATTGCTTATGAATGCTGCTTTATCCATGAAAACAATCTTTCCATTGACCTTCACTGGTCTTTAAGTAATCATGAACATTTAAGAAATGTAGCCCCCTTTGAGGATACAGTGTGGAATAATCTCAGAGAACTTGATTTCCACGGAGTTAAAGTACAAGCTCTTTCCCTTGAATATGAACTAATGCATCTTTTCATTCATATAGCATCCCATATGATTAAATCTGGGTTTGGGGTGAGACAGCTTTGTGATATTGTTGTATTTATAGAAAGTGAGAGAACTGCGATTGATTGGGACTTACTATTTGATTTATCTGAATCTTGCAGGCTTAATAAACTTATTAGCGTCATTTTAACCTTATGTGATACTTTACTTGATTTAAATGTACCTGCTACTTATAAAACAAATTACTTTGACTCAGCTGAATATATTAAAATTTTAACCAATGAGGTTTTTGAGAGTGGTGTTTATGGCAAAAGGGATGAAACTAGAGTAACAAGTACTAGAATTCTAAGTCACAGCTTACAGTCTAATGATGATTTTAATAAATTTAAGCTTATATTTAGATATGTTTTCCCATCATCGGATAAGTTGGACAAAAGGTATTCATATGCCTCCAAGTATACTTTCTTAATAGTTTTTGCTTGGTTACACAGAATCTTTTATGAATTGTTTCTTAATACCTTTAAAAGACTAAAAGAACTTTTCAAACTTAGTTCAACAGCTTCTTTAGTAAAAGACAGGTTTGATTTAATTGATTGGTTACAATTATAAGTAAACACTTAAAGAACCTCTCATTACCATTAATAACTATAGCAATGTTTCTTTTACTAGATTAACTTTTGAATGTGAATAATTAGCTAAATTAATATAACTAAAATTGGTTATACTGTTAGAAATTCTTGAAAAACAGATATTTATATAGATAGTAAGATTACTAACACCATAGATAAATGTAAAATATTCAATACTTGTACTGGTGGAGTAAGAGGACAGGAACAACTTAACACGCTGGCAAGCACACTATTAAAAATTATGATATTTACAACTTCGCTAGAATCAAAAGAACATACAGTAATACTAAAAATATGTGTGGCATTTAAGTGGTAACTAGCAATAACAAGCTTCATCACAATCCTAATACATCATCCTATTTAGTGAAAATTATCATATATTAACGATTAAGAATTTTTTATGTCCTAAGCATTTAATTGTAAATTTTCTCTCTCTAATGATAAAAAGTATTTTATGTTATAGTTATCAATTCTAAGTATAGAAAAAATACTACGTTTAGAGGAATATACGAATATACCGGAAGAGATACTTATAAGATAGGAAATATTTTATAAAAGAATATATCTTTTATTATATTTTAATAATAAATAATTACGAGTGAAAATTAAGTAGCAAATATAGGGGAGTATTTATATATGAAACAAGAATCAGTAAAAATTAATATATTGTTCAACATTCTAAGAGTTACAATGGCAGTTATATATCCAATAATAACATTTCCATATGTCGCAAGAATATTGATGTCAGATGGTGTTGGAAAAGTTGAATTCGCTAGAACGATAATATCATATTTTATTATAATAGCAATGCTAGGTATTAACACATATGCTACAAGAGAAGTTGCAAAGTTGAGACAAGATAAAGATAAACTAAGTAAGTTTTGTCATGAAATGATTATAATAAATATTTGTTCTGTAATAGTAGCATATTCATTTTTTTTATTTTTTCTCTATTTTTATAAAAGTGCATTTAATCAAAAGTCTTTATATTTAATATTAAGTATAGGAATAATATTAAATGCTGCAGGTATGGAGTGGCTATATCAAGGTTTGGAGAAATATATATATATAACGGTAAGAACAATATTTTTTCAAATAATATCATTAATTTTATTATTTTTATTTGTCAAAAACAAAAATGATTATGTTTCTTATGCTTTATTAATAACAATATCCTCTTTTGGATCAAATATTTTGAATTTAATTAATTCTTTTAAATATATAACTTTCAAAATATATAAAAATTATAATATTAAAAAGCATTTAAGCAATATAGTTATTATCTTTGCTACTAACTTAGTAATGAGTTTATACGGACAGGCAGTAGTTATCATTTTGGGTATATTGGGAAATGATGCAAATGTGGGGGTATATAGCACATCATTTAAATTAATACAATTAATAATCTCAATTATGATATCTGTAAATATAGTTGTATTTCCAAGATTATCATATTACATAGAGATAAAAGATAACACTAGCTTAAATAGAATACTAGAGGGCGGATTTAACATACTGTTTTTGATTGCAATTCCTATTACATTAGGATTATTTTTATTGGCTAAAGAAATAATACTTATATTTGCTGGCAGTGGCTTTTATGAGTCAATTATATGTTTAAAAATCTTATCTCCAGTAATTATATTAATAGCATTAAATAATTTTATGGTTTATCAAATATTAATGCCAAATAATAAAGAAAAGCAATTCTTAACGTCTATTATAATAGGTAATGTGGCAAATTTGTTTATTGGACTGTCTTTAATCTTTATGTATAAAAACATAGGGGCTGCTATAACAAGGGTTATAATTGAGCTAGTTATTTTCATAGTTCTATATAAATATTCGATTAAGTTATTTAAGCTTAAGATTAGTTTAAATAATTTTATAAGTGTTGGAATAGGTACAGCTTTAGAATCCTTAATTATTTTAACAATAAAAAACTTATTTTCAAGACCAATTATTATTTTGGTAATATCAGTATTTGTATTTTTTATTTGTTATTTGTTTGAATTAATAATATTAAAAAATAAGTATGCATTAGATTTTATTTATTCAATTACTAAAAAAATAAAAAGAACAAAGCTAAGTTTTAAAATTTAGTTTTGTTCTTTTTACTAAGGAAATATAAGTAAATTAAAAATTATAAAAAAGTCTATGTTTGGTAGAGCTAGTTTTAAGTTACTCAGAGAAAAAGTGTTATAAAATATTTAGAAATCCAGCTATAGGTTTAGATAGGTTCCATCAAAAATCAACCATTATTTAATAGAGAATCTTCCAATAAACATTGAGTATATTTATCTATCTTTGCATAATTGTGCTGCTAATTCGATAACTCTAAGTTCAACTATTTTCTAATTACGCATAATCATTTAAGCACTTCCTATTCAGTCTACACATCTGAAATATTAATAAAACACTAATTTGCCTTTAATATTTATTGTTGTATATATATTTTCACTTTTATTCACATTTAAATTATGAATACTTATTTTCCCTCCATAATTCTCTAATACAATATTATCTACCCCTCCTTCTTTATTACCCCTTCTTTCAATGTGAACTTCATCCTTATTTCCTTTAATGCTAAACTCAGATAAGATTACGTCAGTTTCATTTTGAGCGGTTATACCAATATCAAAATTAAATTCACCTTCTGGCAAAGTAATTAAATCATATTGAGTGTTATCATTGACATTAATTTTAATATAATTAATGTTATTATATATTACTTTAGAATTACTTTTTTTATCACGAATAGGACTAATGCAATATGAATTAATAATCTTACAATTGTTAATTTCAACATCTTTTGTTGTCTTTATAATATTAAAACAGTTAATAAATGTAGAATCATTTATTTCTGTATTAGCTCCAATTATAGTTAAAGCTAAATTTGCATTATCTATGTTGTTTCTTGAAGTTGAATTGTTATATCCACATGTTATAATTCCATTTTTAATTGAAGATACTTTATTATTAGTTATTTTTAGAAAATTACCATATATATCTCCTACTAAAATACCTGAAGTATTGGAATTGGATCCTTTGCCAGTGATAAAATTATTTGTAATTATTGAAGAATCATTAAAATTCCTACTATCTTTACTTACTCCCGGAGCTACAATATATCTAATACCATCCTGATTAGCACTTGGCTTTAATTCATTACCACTAATTATACCGTTATAAGATACATCTTCAATATGAATATTACTATCAATGGCACTTATATCCCCTTCACAAATATTATCTATAACTTTATAATTCGTTACATGTGCTAAATTGATTTCAAGTCCATATTTACTTTTAACTATATTCTTAGATACTATTACATTACTACAAAATATATGTGGTGTATTTATACCAATTGTTGCATCCATTAACCTATTATTCTCTATAATAATATTTTTACTTGGATTACCTAAAGGACTTATATCTACATCTATATCCTGGCTAGATTGATTATTTATCTGAATTCCATACTTACAATTGTCAATACCATTATTAGCTACATATAAATCTTCTATCCCTGTTGAATCAAACCATAGCCCGTAAATATTTGCATCACCATTAGACATAAATGTATTAGTATTAATCTTATTATTAGTAAAATTCTGATTTTTAACATTATTAACTGAGTTTACCACACCTTGCATTGCTGTATTTTGCACAGTATTATACAAATCAAACCATAATCCATTTACAGTACACCCTTCTCCACCCCACCTAAACGCACATCCTGTTGTTGGATTAACTTTAAATATTAATCGTGACATATTTCCAAATGAATTAACCCCTGTCCCGTTTATTATGCTTGTTATCAAATAAGCTGAACTAGTATAATAAACATCCATTCTATTAGCTCTAGCGAAATTATAGGCATCATTGATTGCTTTCGTATCATCTGTTACTCCGTCTCCCTTTGCTCCAAACATTTCTACTGATATATTGCCGCTACTGAAATGTTTGTAACCTGAAATCTTATTATGATATAATTTCATTTCTCTTAAAAATAAGCATAGTAATATAAGTGTAATTAACACTACTTCTATACATACATTTCTTTTTAATTTGTTCATTTTAAATCCTTCCCTATTTATTCCCTTCGATATTATTTATAAAGCCCCTTAGTTTAAAGTTCGACTTTTATACAAGCTTTAAGCTAAAGGGCTTTTTTATTCTACTATTAAATATAATATGAAACGGAACCTTCAATACTTATTGTTATTGTTACATTCTGATTGTTTCCATCAATATAATTAGATGCCTTCAATATATTATTTGATTTTGTTAAAGTTATTCCTCCAAATGATCCATTAAGAACTTCACACTTTTTAGTTGCCGTAAAATTAATTTCATCATACTTAATATTATACTTTGACGAAATTAAATTAAATCCATTCTGTACTATTATGATAATATCAAAATCAAATTTTCTTTGAGGTAACATTATTACATCATATGGTATATAACTTGCTATATTGATATTTCTATTTGTAATACTAATATCTTTATATAAAACAGTAGTATATTTGTTGCTATCATAAATAGGAAGTATATTATTTGAATTAATAAACCTACAATTTTCAATTACTATATTCTGTGCCGTATTGATAATATTAGCACAATTATTAAATGTAAATTTATTTATTGTTGTTGTATTACTTAAAACAAATAATGCTAAATTAACATCTTTTACACTATTATCAATCGCAGTAATATATTTACCACATAAAACCAAACCCTTATTTACTGAAGATATATAATTATCATTAATTAAAAGATAATTACCATATATATCTCCTACTAAAATACCTGAAGTATTGGAATTGGATCCTTTGCCAGTGATAAAATTATTTGTAATTATTGAAGAATCATTAAAATTTCTACTATCTTTACTTACTCCCGGAGCTACAATATATCTAATACCATCCTGATTAGCACTTGGCTTTAATTCATTACCACTAATTATACCGTTATAAGATACATCTTCAATATGAATATTACTATCAATGGCACTTATATCCCCTTCACAAATATTATCTATAACTTTATAATTCGTTACATGTGCTAAATTGATTTCAAGTCCATATTTACTTTTAACTATATTCTTAGATACTATTACATTACTACAAAATATATGTGGTGTATTTATACCAATTGCTGCATCCATTAACCTATTATTCTCTATAATAATATTTTTACTTGGATTACCTAAAGGACTTATATCTACATCTATATCCTGGCTAGATTGATTATTTATCTGAATTCCATACTTACAATTGTCAATACCATTATTAGCTACATATAAATCTTCTATCCCTGTTGAATCAAACCACAGCCCGTAAATATTTGCATCACCATTAGACATAAATGTATTAGTATTAATCTTATTATTAGTAAAATTCTGATTTTTAACATTATTAACTGAGTTTACCACACCTTGCATTGCTGTATTTTGCACAGTATTATACAAATCAAACCATAATCCATTTACAGTACACCCTTCTCCACCCCACCTAAACGCACATCCTGTTGTTGGATTAACTTTAAATATTAATCGTGACATATTTCCAAATGAATTAACCCCTGTCCCGTTTATTATGCTTGTTATCAAATAAGCTGAACTAGTATAATAAACATCCATTCTATTAGCTCTAGCGAAATTATAGGCATCATTGATTGCTTTCGTATCATCTGTTACTCCGTCTCCCTTTGCTCCAAACATTTCTGCCGATATATAACCTAAAAATCCACCGTTCACTATCTTTATCCCCTTTGTTTATCTTATATACACTTTTATCGTAGTTGATTATAAAATTTTTACTAAAATATAATATGAAAAGTATATAAATATTGATACTTTATAAGCTAAGTTTCAAATATAGATTTTCAAGTATAAGAAAAATGGAGGATCAAAATATAGTTACCAATATATAAGAATCCCGTGAAACTTATAGAATACATTGTGTTGCAGCTCTGTTAACGATAGATAGGATTAAGTACGGCAAGAACAAGTTCACTAGATTAATGAAAGAAATTCATATATGAAGACAGTTTAAGTGTAAATACAAAACTATAACTATTTCTAAGCATAACTATGCTGTAATTCCTAATTCTTTAAATCAGGACTTCTACATTTATAAACCAAATAAAACTTGGGTTGGATATATATATATATATATTGCAACCAATGAAAACTAGCTCTATGCCACAGCTATTTAGGATTTTGGTCAGTAGGTATTAAAATGACTAAAAATCTAACAATAACAGCATTGGATCAAACAGTAAAAAAAGGATTGTCCATGAGAACACTTCAACATTTGTATATTAATAATAAAAGATACTGACATTAAATCTTACATATTATCCAAAATATATTTTTTCATGTTTTTTAATAAAATAATCTGGATTAATTCTTTTGATATATTCTTTTGTATTGCAAGATGGCTTCCATTTATTCATAATCATATGCTTTATTTTATTAGCTAAATCAATCGAATCCCCACATTTAAAACATATTCCCAAATCATACTTCTTAGTTAAATATCCTAAATTACTATGATCAGCTACTATGCATGGTATCCCTCTATATATTGCTTCAGTCATAGGTCCACTGTTTCCAGTAAATACTTTTCTATAAGGAATAACTATAATATCTGAAATATTAATATTATATTCAAATTCATCATTTGATACTTCTTTTAGAAAAACCTTTGAATTAATACCATATTCTTTTGATTTTTTCAATATATAACTTTCAGAAAAAAACTCCTCTTTACCTACAATATTAAGTAAAATTCTATCCTTATATTCAGTATCTAAATATTTAAATGCTTCCAATAAAATATCCAAACCTTTATCCCATCTTGTTCCTCCTAATGCGGATACGATTATTTTTTCTTTATTTATAACATTTATATCTTTATATTTTAAATTATCATGAAGTATAGGATAGTCTACAACTTCAACATTATTGATATTGTACTTTTGGAGATATTCCATCATGTATTCAGAGTTTACTATGATTTTATCCATTTTTTTGCTTGCCTTTTTTAATAATAAAATCTTTATATAATTATCAGGCATTCTATGAATTGTTCCTATAAAGGACGTATTGGTAAACTGAGAAAAATAATTTATAAAAGATATAGTATATAATGAATCAAAGTATAAGAAATGAATTGTTTTTTCACAATTATAAAAATTACATTCTTCATGGATTCTTCTAATAAAATTTAACCTACTCTTTATATATCCCAACAATGATTTATCATTAAATTTATATTCTTTAATTACTTGTATTGTATCTTTAATACTAAGTAGCTTATCAGAATATATTTTATGATGTCCTCCTGAAAAGCTATCAACCAAAAAAACTTTTTTCATATTTTTACCTCTATAACAAAATTTAATATTTTTTTAAAAATCCTTTTAATCTATTAAAATACAACGAACCGCTATTATAATAATAATGCTTCATTAATGATTTAGCTCTTCCTTGAAAATGTAATGAATTTATTCTTATATATTTATTAGTCTTTAATGAAAAAACATGTGGTATTTTATCAATTAACTTTATTTTTTTTATTCTTAATAATTTATCATATTCATATTCAAGGTTATCATAATTATTGGAAATGTTTATATTATGATCAATAACTGAGTCATTTCTTGAAATTGCTGTATTTAAAATATTATTTTTATTCTTACTCCAAAGATACAATAATGTCATATCACATATACCACCAGGTAAACTATTTAAATTATGCCATTTAAATTTTTCTTTAAGCATACCTATATTGTTAGAATATATGAAAAAAATATAATTAATAAAATCATCAAGAGAATCAATTGTCCAATAGGAACAATGAGGAGAAGCGCTCCAAATATAATTATCTTGATTAATAGGAATAGATAATCCCCCAAAATAATCATTATTTTTTATATACTGAGAGTAATCTGCATATGTTAATACATCACTATCAACCATAAATGAATTATTAACATTATTCAACTTCATGAATTCTCTTAATAAAAAATATCTTTTAAAACAATTAAGTTCAAAAAGGTATGAATTAGTTGACATATGCATATATTCTTCACTAAAATTCTTAAAATCTTTTAAATCATAAAATGATGAATTACTAAAGTGATCCCAATAATTAGAATTTGATTCATCTCCAATTAAATGTACAATAGAATTATATTTCTTAGCTGAATTTAAAGCATATTTAATGTATTCTTGTCCTCCATTATGTATGAATACTACTGGTATTTCTTCTTTTAATTCTTTTTGTTTCATACATCCTCCAATCAGCAGATTTTATTTTTTCAGGTTGGTATTTTATAAGTAGTAGAATAAAAATTAAGGGTGCATCAAATATGGGTTGAGAAAATAATAATGTAATTATAATTGGTGACATTGCAACAATAAGTTTTTTACTAAAATTTGTAGAGAATAGAGATAGTAAATATATTAAAAAATATAAAAATAATCCTAAAAGTCCTATTTGACCAATTGAGGAAATCAAGTTTATTCCTGTATTTCTTTTATCTGTATAATAAAAATATCCATTTCCAAACAATGGTTGTTCTCTTAGAATATTTTCTCCTACTTTAAAACCATCTAACCTGTCAGTTATTGAAGCTTGTCCATAACCCAATTTACCTTTTATACCAAAATAAGGCATATTAAATATTAAATAGACCCCTAAAATAAGAACACAAAAAGCTAAAATATATTTTTTAATTGAATATTTTTTGTTTAATATTATATTTAATGCGTAGGCAAAGAAAAGATTGATGATACTTATTGTTGAAAACGTACCAAATAATCCAAATACAAGAATTAACTTAATAATTTTACTGCTTTTAAAGTAATAATCACAAATAAATATAGACCAAATAATGAAGCATTGAAATATTCCAGACTCCCTAAACAACCCCAACAATCTAATTGTTTCGAAATTATTATTAATTAAAAACTTCCCATATGAAATAGTAAAAGGTATGTATACTTTTCCACTTTCATAATTATAACCTCTTACTGGTAATCTAAATAAGTATATTTTATCTATATCAATAAATATATTTATAATGAATGTTATTATATAAGAAACACAACATATTACTATAATTACAATAAATATTTTGAAGAATTTATAATTTAATTCATCATCTTCTAAAACTAATGAAAATACACTAATTGATATAATATTAGATATTATTGATTTTAATACAAAATCAATATTGCTATTATTAAGAAATATGGCTTGAAAACCAAGATAAATCCAAAATATATAACACATTATCAGTATTGGAATGGTATTTAAATTTAGAATATTGTATTTTTTACTATAACCATAAGCGAAAAAGATTATTAAAGCTACTATTAATAAAATCATTGCAATATTAGTATAATTTTGTCCTAGCACAGTTGGTCTCATTGTATAAGCAGATATGATTAACAAAATTGTAATAATGTTTGTAATTATTTTGTTACTATTTATCATCATTTCCTCCATATTTATAACATCTATAGTAAGACATTGATTAATTACTTTTTCTCATTTCGCCCAAAATTCAGATAAAAATATACTTTATTAACCTTTCCATTTTCCAAAGTATATTTCGCTACAGAAATAACTATATTTTTCATCTTAAATTTATACCAATGTTCTTTATGCCAAATTCTTTTGGAGTTGATTACATAAAATAATAATACGTATTTTTTTAATATACTGCAAAATATGCTTAATAAAATATATGTTGATTTTTCATACTACCAATTATAACCAAACTGCTTTTTTCATATATTACTTAATTGAAAACTAATTTGACCTAATTCGCCTCTAATGTAAATACCTTTAAGCTGTATTTCCTTAACATTATCAATAAGCCATACATTCCATTATCTCCCTATAACGTCCTTATGTGTATAGTACGCAGCAAACTCTGTATTCTCAATTTTTGCAAATTCTTCTATTTGAAGATTTCTATATGGCACTTTTACATTAGTTATAATAGCAATCTTCATTTAGATTCTCCCATTAAGACTTTATTGATAATTTTATCACTTATAACATCCCAGTTAAATTTAGTGCATATTGTTAATTTAGCTGCCTTACTTACTTTATTTTTTAATATATCATTGCTTATTATATCAATGACCTTTTGCGCCCAACTTTCCACATCAAGTTTATCTAATATAAATCCATTAATACTATTACTAATCAATGTGTTAGAACCACCATTAACTGTAGTAATAATAGGAGTTTCAAAATACATACTTTCTAAAATTACCATTCCAAATATCTCATAACTTGTTGGTAATAAAAATACATCTGCCATATTATACAAAAATGGTAATTGATCTTGATCCAAACTTGGTATATAAAGAAGTTTATCCTTAATTCTAATTTCATCTGCATATTCCATATACTCTTTTACTTTATCTTCTTCTCCATTGCCAACTAAAATAAATACTGTGTCTTTCTTTCTACTTAATACTTTTCCAAATACATTGAACATAAATTTTATATTTCTTCGCTCCTCTAATTTTCCTATATATAATATCTTTTTATAATTTAGAAAATTATTTTCTATGTTCTGTATAAGAGAATCTTTATTTTTAACCTCATTAAAATTATCAGTATTTAATCCAACACCAATTACTTCAATATTCTCTAATCCTTTATTTTGCAAATACTTATATGCTAAATTTGACTTAACAAATGTACATAATAAGTTCTTATTAAATAAAGAAATAACTATTTTGTCATAAATTTTTCTAATAAATAAATTTCCTGTATCATTATATGGTCCATGATACAATACAACCTTTTTAGGACATAATTTAGCTAACAATAAAGACATCATATGATTATATTCTGTTGTAATAATCAAATCATATTTACTTAAAAATTTATAATTAAGAAGCTTAGGATATACTATACTATTTAAAACTTTTATTCCTGGATAAAATAATAATTTTATGGTATTGTCCTTGTGCTTATATTCTTTTATATGAGTTTTACTTTTATTGCTATAAAATACTACATCACAATCATATCCTTTTCTTGAAAATCCCTCACACATCCCAAGTTCTTGAAGATTGTAAGAGTTCGGATTGACACTTATTGAAGAATTTCTTACAAATAATATTCTTTTCATCTTAGATACATCCAATCACATTTAATTAGTTTCTAAATTAATTCTGTATAGCAATTAACATATTTTTCAGCAAAACACTCCAAAGTATAATTGCTACTATATTTTTTATATGAATTAATAGATAATTCTTCTATTTTGGCATCATTCTTTAATAACTTGATAATTTCATTTTTAAGCATATTTGAATTCCCTTTGTTAATCATAACTCCACACATTTCACCAATTTGTTCCCTTACTCCTCCAACATCAAATGCCACTATTGGTAATCTATTAGACATTGCTTCTAGTATTGTAGTTGGAAAGTTATCCTCAATGGCTGTGGATAAAAACACATCAGCTATAGCATAAATTGAATTAATTTTCTCTTTATGCCTTATATACCCTAATTGAATTAAATTTTTGTAATTTATATCTTTAATCTCCTTACCAACAGAAATGAAAATTATGTCCTCACTAAAGTCAGTAATAACATCAAACAAATATTCAATTCCTTTTCTTCCATCATTTGGATCAGCGGCAACAAACAAGACTATCTTTTTATCAATAGGTATACCTAGCATTTTTCTCTGTTCAACTTTATCTATTTGTAAGTTACTGTTATTATCAATTCCATTAGGAATTACATTTATTCTATAATCCTTTAAATATGATTTCTTAAACTCATCCGCTAGCCATTGTGAGGGAGAAATAAATATTGTTTTCTCTTTATTAAGCAGATTCAATATGTTGCGTTTGCTTCCCCAAGTTGATTTACTTCTATCAATATATCTCTTAGGATATAACTGCTTCTGTTCACATGAAAAACACTTGTCCCGCCACTTATTACATTTGCCTGGGAATGCACACCCTCCTGTAAATGTCCATTGATCATGTAATGTCCAAATGATCGGCTTGTCATATTTCACTACTAACTTTAGTAATTTTTCATAATTTATATAGTATCCATGCAAATTATGAAAATGAATTACATCGAAATTCTTAATATATTCTTCTATCTTATTGTTGAAATACAAGTTATAAGGCTTTCCTAAAGCTCTATTCATTAATGCAGATAAATAAGTATCAATGTTCTTACCTATACGAATGGAGTTCTCATCTCCATGTTCTCCTCTCCCATATAAAAATATAGATTCATGTTCTGTATTTTTATTAATGTATTCATGAAGACTATTGGCTATAGAAGCAGCCCCTCCTCCTCCTATATATCTTGTATTAACCTGTAAAATCTTCATATTCCATCAACCAAAACATCCAAATAACTCTCATAAGCCATCTGAATTCCTTCCCTCAATTCAACCCTATGACTCCATCCCATCTCATACAACTTACTTACATCACAGAGTTTCCTTGGTGTCCCATCAGGCATCTCTGTATTAAATGCAATATTTCCCTCATATCCCACTGCTTCTTTAACAAGCTCTGCAAGCTCTCCAATTGAAACCTCTTCACCTGTTCCAATATTCACATGCTCTTCACCATTGTAGTTCTCCATCAAAAATACACATCCATCAGCCATATCATCCACATATAAGAACTCTCTCAATGGCTTACCTGTACCCCATACCTCAACAAAAGGAGACTTGTCCACTTTCGCTTCATGGAATTTCCTTATTAGAGCAGGTAATACATGTGAATTGTTAAGATCAAAATTGTCATTAGGTCCATACAGATTTGTAGGCATACAGCTTATAAAATTATCCCCATACTGCCTCTTAAAGAACTTACACATCTCAAGTCCTGCTATTTTTGCTACGGCATAGGCTTCATTAGTAGGCTCTAATGCTCCAGTGAGAAGGTACTCCTCCTTAATAGGTTGATTACATAACTTAGGATAAATGCACGTACTTCCAAGAAATAAAAGTTTCTTAACATTAAAATCATGTGCAGACTTAATTACATTGCATTCAATCATGAGATTTTCATATATAAAGTCAGCTGGATAAGCATTATTAGCATTTATACCACCAACCTTAGCAGCTGCCAAAAAAACATACTCAGGCTTTTCAACCTCAAAAAATCTTCTGACCTCCTCTTGGTTAGTCAAATCAAGCTCCTTATGAGTTCTATATATTATATTGTTATAGCCTTTCTCCTCAAGCCTCCTTACAATAGCAGAACCAACAAGTCCTCTATGACCTGACACATATATCTTGCTTTCTCTTTCCAAATCAACCTCTCCCCTCAACCTACACCTTTAGAATAGCTTCCTTATATCTCGTAATTGAATGCTCCTTTTTCAAATGTTCTTCTAGGAATATCCTTCCAGATACACCCATTTCCTTAATATTTACTTTTCCCTCAATGATCTTTAGCAAAGTATTATAAACTCCATCATAATCTCCAGGTTCTATGCATAAACCACACTTAGCTTCCTCAATAATGCTTCTTGCTTCAGAGCCTTCCTCTAGAACCCCTACGATTCCTTTACCTGCAGCCATAACACCATAAAGCTTACTCGGTACTGAAACCCCCTTTATGCCCTTTGCATTTATTACCAAGTGGATATCAGCAGCATTTAATGAATAATTAAGATTTTCTTTTTCTTGATATGGTATAAACACTACATTATTTAATTGTTTATCATTAACATAACTGATAAGCTTATCTCTAATTGAACCAGAACCTACAAAAGTAAATACTACGTTATGATTATTTTTAAATCTTTCTGCCACCTTTATTATATTTTCAAGGTCGTAGTAAAGCCCCAAGTTACCCGAATACATAATGACAATCTTGTGTAAAAGATTATGTTTTTTCTTAAACTTTATAACCTCAATATTATCTTTAGACAATGGAAATATCTCATTTTCATCTACCCAGTTATTAATTATAGTTACGTCTTTTAATCTATTTTTACTAAACCTCTTTTTTAAGGTTTCCTCCATATCTCTTCCAACCAAAATTATTTTTGATGCCCTTTTGCAACTTATACAGTCTATTTTCTTGGCAAGCTTTAAAATAATCTTACTCTTTGAGTATCCAATAGCCTCAGTCTGCTCAGGATTAAAATCCTGAATGTTATATATAAGCTTGGCTCTTTTTAATATGCTTCCAATTACCCCTAATATCCCACCTAAAATAGGTGGTTGTGATATGGTTAATACATAGTCCTGTTTACCAAGCTTAAAGGTAGCTAAAAGAGCATTTATGAAATAGGCCATTATATTTTTTATTCTGCTTATCTTGTTACCTTTCGAAAACTCAGGAACTCTTACTCTTATTACAGAGATATCTTTATAGCTCTCATAATAAAATCTTTTCCCTTTATAAAATTCTTCTACCTTTCCTTCATAACTTGGTACAACACATATAACTGTAATATTAAATTCACTTGCCAACCCCTCAGTAAGCTCAGTCAGTATTTGTGCTGTGGAAGCTACATCTGGATAGTAATAATGGGCATATATCAGTAGTTTCTTTTTCATTTAAATCCCTCCTTACTACTATGCATTTATCCACGCTGAAAACATCATTTTACCATATTTTTCATTTATTAATTTAATTCTATATATCTTTCATTTTGTTGTCAATATTTTACATTAATTCATTTTTGTGTATTTTTTCTTTTATTATTTACTTTGTTTATCACATGTATTATTATTAAATTATGTTACTAAATTACATTATTTTACAAATAAACTACAAAATATAAGAGGTGTTTAATCGATGGAATTAAAAGAATTTCTAAGCATAATTAAAAAAAAGCTGTGGTTTTTAATTCTTGTAACCTTACTGACCACAGGAGTTACTTGGGCAATAACAACCTATTATATCCAGCCGCAGTACAGAGTATCTACTCTAGTGATCATAGGGGATAAAAATCTATCCTCTACATCAAAACCTAACATTAATGATATGGTTCTTTACCAAGGCCTGGCTCAAACTTACGCTGAATTTGCCGCTACAAGAAAGGTTGCAACAGATGTCATAAATACGTTAAATCTTAATATGTCGAGCGCCCAGTTAATGTCAATGATATCTGCAGCACCAAGTGAAAAATCACAATTTTTAAATATCACTGTAATTTCAACAAATAAAGATGAAGTTGCTCCAATAGCTAACCAGGTAGTTAAATCATTAAAAAAGGTTACTAAAAATATAGCTGACCCAGATACTATACAAGTTATAGATGAGGCTATAACTCCAAATTATCCATTTTCACCTAATATTGCTCTTAACTCAACTGCAGCATTTTTCTTAGGTATTATGTTGTCAATTGGAGTAATATTTCTACACGAATATGTAGCTGGCTCTGTTAAAACCGAGAACGAGCTTTCATAATTGCTCGATGCTCCTGTGCTAGGTGTTATACCTAATACAAGCAAGTAGGAGGAAATAATTATGATATTCAAATCTAAAAAGTCACTATCTAATATTAATTAATTAAATCAATAGTTGTAACCTCCTCAAACTCAAAAGAAGGTAAAAGTACAGTAGAATCTAATCTTGCTATCTCCTTCTCTCAAAGCAATAAAAAAGTATTATTATTAGATTGCGACTTTAGAAATCCAAGTGTTCATAAGCACTTTAAATTATCAAATACAATTGGTCTATCAGACATATTATTAGGTAACCATAAAGTTGAAGATTGCTTACAAAATTGTGATGTAAAGAATCTATACATCTTAACCTGTGGTAACATACAACAAAATCCTGCTAAGATTTTTTCAAGCAACTTAATGATTCAATTAATATCTAAATTAAAGGAATCTTTTGATTTAATAATTTTAGATACTCCTCCAATACTATACTTTTCAGATACTCAGATACTTTCAGCCATTAACGATGGAACTATCATAGTATCTAAATACGGCGAAACAGATAAGGAATCTATAATCAGGTGTAAAAAATAGTGGACAAGGTAGGTGGTAAAATTATAAGATCTATAATGAATAAAGCTCCTAAAAAGTTCACTGCCTGCTACTATAAAACTTATAATAAGATATCTAATTTAACAGTATAACCAAAAGCTACTTTAAAGCTATTTTTAAGCTTTAAAGTAGCTTTTTATTTGCTGTCATTTCACAAAGTGAAATCTGACTAAAGCTGAGCAGGCTCACTGCCTGTTCGGTTTTATTATATTCATTAAATTAATTAGTAGCAGCAGCTTCCTCATCAACCAAATATTTGCCTATACTTCTACCTGCAATTTCCTTCATGTCCCCATCAACCATCATTCTAATCAGTTCCCTAAAGGAAACCTTTCTTTCCCATCCTAGCTCTCTCTCAGCCTTTGTACAGTCTCCCCAGAGAAGTTCAACCTCTGCTGGTCTAAAATACTTAGGGTTTACATCAACAAGAACCTTTCCTGTTTTCTTATCAATTCCCTTTTCTTCTATACCTTCACCATTCCATTCTATATCTACACCTACTTCTTTAAATGCAAGCTCTACGAATTCTCTTACAGTATGAGTCTCATTTGTAGATATAACATAATCCCTAGGTTTGTCTTGTTGAAGCATTAACCACATAGCTTGTACATAATCTCCAGCAAACCCCCAGTCTCGCTTTGCATCAAGGTTACCCAAAGAAAGCTTATCCTGCTTTTCAGCTATTATAGATGCCACAGCCCTCGTGATCTTTCTAGTTACAAAGGTTTCTCCTCTCCTTGGAGACTCATGGTTAAACAATATTCCATTACATGCATAAAGACCATATGACTCTCTATAATTTACTGTAATCCAATAAGAATAAAGCTTAGCAACTCCATAAGGACTCTTTGGATAAAAAGGAGTTTTTTCACTTTGTGGAGCTGTATGAGGTAGTCCACCAAAAAGCTCTGATGTAGACGCTTGATAGAATCTACAATTCACTCCAGTTTCTCTAATAGCATCCAATAGTCTTATAGTTCCAACACCTGTTGCTTCTGCAGTATACTCTGGAACTTCAAAGGATACTGCCACATGTGATTGTGCTGCAAGATTATATATTTCATTTGGTTTAATCTTTTCCATCAATCTATTTAAGTTACTAGAATCTGTTAAATCTCCATAATGAAGAAACAATCTCTTATTTCCTATTTCCTCATTCTCAAAGAGATGATCTATTCTGCTTGTATTTATAGTACTGTGTCTTCTTACGATTCCATGTACTTCATACCCTTTTTCCAATAAAAACTCTGTCAAATACGAACCATCTTGTCCTGTAATTCCCGTAATTAACGCCCTTTTCACCATTTTAAAATCCCCCTAGTATCTTCTCTTTTAAAATTTTTATATCATTCATTTTTTCTTTTTTTGCAATCACTATTAATTCATCGGTTTCAACATAAAAAACATCCTCAAGTCCATAAAAAACAATAGGCTTTTTATGTCCAATTCCAATGTTGTTTGTAGAATCAATAACTTTTATATTCTCATCACATATATTTTGATTTTTATCTTTTTCCCTATATCTCTCTAAAGAATTCCAGCTTCCTATATCATCCCAACCAAAATTACAAGGTATAACTCTTATGGAATCAACTTTTTCAAGTATTCCATAATCTATAGAGGTTACTTCTGTTTTACTATAGTTCTCATTTACATATTTGAAGATTAAATCCTCTTCTATATTTTTTAAACCACTTAAAGCATGATATGTTGATGGCATGTTCTCTCTTAAAAGCCTTAATATTCTCTCAACTTTCCACAGGAACATGCCTCCATTCCAGAGATAGTTTCCTTCTTTTAAATATTGTTCAGCTTTATCCTTATTTGGTTTTTCCACAAACTTTTGTACCTTTATTACCTGATTATTATTTATATTTATAATATCTTCTGAGCATTTAATATACCCATAACCAGTTTCAGCTCTATCTGGAGCCATTCCTAATGTTAGGATTTCTCTTGGATAATCATTTAAAAACTCTCTACCATTTCTTATAATCTGTAGAAACCTATCTTCATCATTTATTAGATGGTCTGATGGTAATACTACCATTGTAGAATTCTTATAATATCTATCTATAATAAATGAAGAAAGTGCAATACAAGGTGCTGTATTTCTTCCCTCTGGCTCTACTATTATGTTCCTTTGTGGCAGTTCTGGAAGTTGTTCCTTTACTAACGGAACGTACTTTTCTACTGTGCATATAAATATTCTTTCTAATGGAATTAAAGGTTTAATCCTGTTTACTGTCATTTGAATCATTGTCTCATTACCCAAGAGATTTAAAAATTGCTTAGGTTTATCTTCCGTGGAAAGAGGCCAAAATCTTGTTCCTTTTCCACCTGCCATTATTAATGCACACAGCATAATATAATCCTCCCAATATCTTTATCGCTATCTAGCATTATCATCACCAAAAAGAACTCCAATTGTTTTAAATATAAGCTTTATATCAATCCAAGTATTTCTCTCTCTTACATACTTAATATCAAGCTTCATCCAGTCCTCAAAATCGATATTATTTCTTCCTGAAACTTGCCAATAGCAAGTAAGCCCCGGCTTCACATCAAGTCTCTCAAGCATCCATAATTGGAACTGATCCACTTCTTTAGGTAGACTTGGTCTAGGTCCAACTAAGCTCATTTCTCCCTTTAATATATTTATTAACTGCGGAAGTTCATCGATACTTGTCTTTCTTATAAATTTACCTACTTTTGTTATTCTAGGATCATCCTTAATCTTAAACATAGGTCCACTCATCTCATTCTTTTCTATGAACTTGTCCTTAAGTTCCTCTGCATTTATAACCATGGACCTAAACTTATACATATTAAATCTTCTTCCATCTTGTCCTATTCTTTCTTGTTTAAATAATATTGGACCTTTACTCTCTATCCTTATAGCTATAACTGTGACAATCAATATAGGAGTCGTTATTATGAGACCACAAATAGCTCCAATTAAATCTATTAGCTTTTTTAAAAATAGATACGCCGTTCGTTCTTTAACTCTAGTAACTTGTATACTTTTCTCTAACATATTAAACTCATTTGAAGATTCAAATGTTATTGAAGCTTTTTCTTCCATACCTTCTCCCCCCTTAAGCTGATAACTTATAATATACTTTCATACATATTTATTAAAGATTGAATTTTTTTCTTTACTTTAAGTGAACAAATTCAACGCATACTTCTATCCTTCCAGTAGATTCGTATAATATGTATATCAATATCCATTTATATCCATTTATATACATATTATATAGTTAGATAATGTTATTTGTAAACTTTTGGTAAATACCTCAAATTTACATTTTGTTGCATCTTTCCTCATATATTATTGTTTTATTTTGTAAAAATCCATGTTATACTGTATTATTTAAAAACTGCTAGAATAGTGCTTCAATAGTAAAATAATCATCTAATTATTTTACGTTTGTACATATAGCCTGTATGTAAATATTTACTTGGTTTTCTCAAATGGCTAATCCAAGAATATAGGCTATGTCGATAAAATTTGTTAAAATTTTTTACATATTTAAAATTTCATCTAAGTTTATAACTACATCAAAAATAGCCTTAAAGCACTGAGGTATATCACCAATGCCTTAAGACTACATTTACATATGTTTCATCTCTTTTTAAATGAGATCTATTTTGTATATTTATTAAGCACGTTAATTTTCTTTTGTAAAAGTTTATTATGTTCATTTATCGAAGCAGTAAGTTTCTTTGATGCTTCATTTATAGCATTAGTATTCTTATCATCAACTGCATCCTCAAATTCATCCATTGCTACTCTATGATCTTTTTTCCATTTATCCATTTCATCTTTTAATGAATCAAGTTCTTGTTTTGCTTCTTTATTTGAATTTTTCCAGTTTTTAAAACTTTGTTTTCTTTTTTCTCTTAATTCTTCAAGCTGCTTTTTAGCTTCATTCTCAGATATTTGTTTATTATCAACCTTATCTTTTATAGCCTTAGTTTGATCTCTTAAACTAACACCATTTCCTTCTTTATTGTCTATTTTTGTTTCTATTAAATTAAACATCTCTTCACGAAGTTCAGTTCTCTTCTTAATTGCCCTTTCAAGTGCCTGCTTATTCTCTTTTGTTAATCCTTCAGCCTTCAAAAGCTGCTTTTCCAATTTATCATGATGATCTCTATCCTTAATTCCAAGCCGATCCTTTCTTTCTTCAAGTTTTGCCTTTCCTTTTTCAAACTTTTGCTCAATTGATGAATTCTCATTTTGATTCTCTACTATATCTGGAGTATTCTGTAGTTGAGCATAAGCTATTGTTGGTGCTGTTAAAGCAACAACAATAATTGATGTTAGTATGAATTTTTTTTTCAAAATTATCACTCCTTAGCCTTAATTAACATATATATTATGAGTAAAAATTTTGGTTTAAATTCAGCAGAGTTATATTATTGTTACATTTTATTATTATAATTACATTATTTCCAAATAAAGCTGAGCAGGCCTGCCTACTCAGCTTTAATCATATTTCAACTTGTGAAATAGCAACAAATTAAAGGAAGTACTCAAAAGCAATTCTCTTATCTAGACCTTTACTTTTGATAACTTCCTTATATCTAATTCCTATTTATCATTTTTCCTATTTTTATTTTGAATTTCTGGTACTGGTTCAACATCATTTTTCTTTGGACTTTGAAATCTTTTACTATTCCATGAAGATTGTTGATCTTTTTTAGCCATAAGCTCACCTCCTAAGTTTTAATTAAACTTAGTTTTTGAGGTAATCTATTTTTTATACCACTAGAATTCTTGTACTAAATATAAACAACTTCAATCCTTAATAAATTTCACAAAATACCCTTCACATGCAATGCTTTTTCTAAGGATATATAAGTTCATTATTCATAGTATAATACTAATTACTTCTCTACTATTCTTTGTATAATACTTGCTTCAATAAGTTCACTTTTACTAAAGCCTTTTCTGAAATAACGTATCTGCTTATAGTTTACTTCATTCATCGTAAAATCTAATACATCTATCCTATCACCCTTGTAAACAACTGGTTCTCTTTCACCTTTTAAATATACATGTAACTCCATATAATTTTCATCCTCTCTTTATATCCTTTTTTTTATTTTATAATATTATAATACTTAAATTTCTTTAGGAAAAGAGTTTGTAGATTCATGCATGCTTAAACTTTACAAATTAAAAACTAATTGTTTAAGTATTTTAAGACAATGTTATTATAATACATTAGGGTTGTTAAGTTTTTTATTAGGAATATATAATTTTTTTAATTTATTATAGAGTTAAATCTCTATGCTCGCCTTTTATAAAGCGCTCAATTTTAGTTAAGCTCTACTTTATAAAATGCCAACAAATAAGAAAATTAATTTATTATATATAAAAGGCTGCCTAATTTTATAAGGCAGCCTATCATAATTAATTTATTCTTCTATGTCATTCATTAACTTTAGTTTATCGAATATCATGAATAATATGTTTAAAACCATTGCTATTATTGTAGCTAATGCCATTCCTTTTAATTCGACACCAAGGTTAACCCTTATCTCACTTAATCCTATTATTAATATTACTGAAGTAAGTATTAAGTTTCTTGACTCTGACAAATCTACCTTCTCTTCTATAAAACTTCTTAATCCAGATGCTGCAATTGTTCCAAATAGTAAAAGTGAAATTCCACCAACTACTGGAATTGGAACACTTCTAATTAATGCTGCTAACTTTCCTGAAAATCCAAGAATTATTGAAAGTACACCTGCACCGCATATTACATAAACACTATAAACTTTAGTTATCGCCATAACACCTATATTTTCACCATATGTTGTAGTTGGAACTGATCCAAAAAGCCCTGATAATGTTGTTGAAAGACCATCACCAAGTAAAGATCTGTGAAGACCAGGCTCTTCTGTAAGATCTTTTCCTACAATACTTCCTGTTACAGCAAGGTGCCCTATATGTTCAGCTATTACAACAAAGGTTGCTGGTAATATTGTTAATATTGCAGTAGTATCAAACTTAGCAAGTGCTATATGTGGTGCTGCAATTATACTTGCTTGATTCATGGCATCAAAGTTTACTAAACCCATCATCCATGCCGTTATGTATCCCACTACAACACCTATTAATATAGGTATAACCTTTAAGAATCCTCTACATAATACGGAACATAAAATTATAGTTAAAAGCGTTGTCATTGAAACAATTACCCAAGGACCATTAAACACCTGAGTATTTGATCCTCCAACTGGAAATCCAGCCATATCAGCTGCTGTTGGAGCAAGCTCTAAACCAATAATTGTAACTATAGCTCCCATAGCTGCTGGTGGAAAAAGCTTCTTAATCCAACCTATTCCTGTAAGTCCAACTATTATTGCCACTGCTGAGAACACAAGACCTGCTACAACAAATCCACCTTGTATTTGTTGAAATGAGTATCCATTACCCATTAATACAAAAACTGGTGATAAAAATGCGAAGCTTGAACCAAGGTATGCTGGTATCTTTCCTTTTGTAATCACTGCATACAATAATGTACCAATACCATTAAAAAATAACACTGTTGCTGGATCAATATTAAATAATATCGGAACTAATACTGAAGCTCCGAACATAGCAAATAAGTGTTGTAAGCTAAGTGGAAGTGCTCTCTTAAGTGGCAACTTTTCACTTATGCCCACTGTTCTTTGTTGTTTTTTTTGTGCTAACTCTTGTTTTAAGCTTACGTTATCCATAATACTTCCCCCTTTGAATGTTTCTTTTTGGGGAGTTTTCGCCCCCTTTTTAGCCTCTCTGGGCTAAATTAAAGTTTGTGAATTTATCTTTTGTGTTTAGTTATATTTTATACATAATAAAACTTACTAGGCGTAGAGTCTATCAGTTTTAGCAAGATTTCACTTTATAAAATAGCAACAAATAAGTTACAAAGCTTTATCTCTCTTCTCTAAAGTAAGCTAATCCCAATGCTTTTGGTGGAGAATTCTTCTTTGATTTTTTCGCCGAAACAACTACAAGTACTATAATTGTAACTATGTAAGGAAGCATTGCAAGAAAATACTGATTAATTACTGCCTTTTCTAATCTAAATCCTATAATATCAAGTCCTCCAAATAGATAAGCACCTAATATTGCTTTATATGGATTCCACGCTGAAAAGATAACAAGTGCAACAGCAATCCATCCTCTTCCTGCTGTGACGTTTTCTTGCCAAGCAGGAACATATACTAATGAAAGATAAGCCCCTCCAAGGCCTGCTAAAGCACCACCTAGAAGAATATTGATATATTTATATCTGCTTACATTTATACTTACAGCATCTGCTGCTGCAGGACTTTCTCCAACAGCCCTAAGGTTTAACCCTGTTTTTGAGTTATAAATATATAACCCAGTAGCTATAGTAATTAAATATGAAAGATATATAAATACATCTTGATTAAAGAATATTTCACCAATAAACGTTATTTTACTTAATAGTGGAATTGCTACAGGTTGAAAAAAAATTTTAATGTTTTCTGGAACTATCTGCCCTACAACTTTTTGTCCTACAAGGCTTGATATACCAGTCCCAAAAATAGTTAAGGTTAATCCTGTAACAACTTGATTAGCTCTTAAAGATATAGTTAATACCCCATAAACTAAAGCACTTAATGCTCCTGATATCATTGCTGCTAAAAGAGCCAGGAATGGATTACCTGTGCTGTAACCAACTAAAAATCCTGCTACTGCTCCCATCAGCATCATACCTTCAACACCTAAGTTAAGATTACCCACCTTTTCAGTAATTATCTCACCTAAAGTCGCTAGCAAAAGCGGCGTTCCTGCTATTACAGTAGCATGTAAAAATGATACCACATCCATTATTTTGTCCTCCTTATAGCAATTTTGTATTTCATAAATAGATCACTCCCAAGGACGAAGAATAGTAATAACGCCTGGATAACAGATGCTGCAGCGTTTGGTATACCAAAAGCAGTTTGAATATAAGAACCACCTTGTACTAGTGTCGCAAAAAGAAATGAAACTAGCAGTATAGCAATTGAATTAAGATTGGATAACCATGCAACAATAATTGCAGTATATCCTACTCCTCCACTAATCTCTGTAGATAATGTCTGACTTACCGCAGAAGCTTGTATAAAGCCTGTAAGCCCGCATAAAGCACCACTTATACCTATTGCCTTAAGTATAGTTTTATTTATACTAATCCCTGCATATCTTGCTGTATTTTGACTCTCTCCAAGAACAGAAATTTCATATCCAAGCTTAGAATGTTTCATTATTATATAAAACACTATAACTATTATAATTGCAATTATCCATCCTATATGAACATTAAACAGGCTAGGAAGTATAGCATTTTCCGAAAAATTTGGTATCTTTGGAAAATTCATAGCCTTTTTATCTCTTAATGGTCCATATTGTAGATAGGTTATAAATTTTAAAGCTATATAGTTTAACATTAGAGTCACTATAGTTTCATTGGTATTAAAATATACCTTAAGTACTCCAGATATAGCTGCCCAAAAAGCTCCAAATATTAAAGCAGCAATTACCATTAATAATAGTAAAACAGGTTTTGAAAGGGTTGACATATTTAATGCAACTAATGTCGCACCAAGAGCTCCCATTAATATTTGTCCTTCTCCTCCTATATTCCAAAACTGCATCTTAAATGCTACTGATATTCCTACAGCTGTAACTACAAGAGGAATCGCATTTATAATCGTTTGTCTTATTCTATTAGGTGAACCAAGAGAACCTTTTAACATCGCTCCAAATATTTCTATAGGGTTATATCCTAAAATTTCAATGAACCCTCCAGCTATTATTAATGCGAATATTATAGCAAATATCATAATTTTTATTCTCGTAGCTTTACTTATCTCTTCTCTTTTTATAAGTCTAACCAAAGTAACCCTCTCCTTGTATTAGCATTTTGCACCAACCATCATTAGACCAAGCTTTTCTCTTGTTGCTTCTTCTGCCTTTATCGTTCCACTTTCTGCTCCATCACATAAAACCATGATTCTATCACAAAGCTGCATTAAAACATCAAGATCTTCTCCAACAAAAAGCACCGCTGTCCCCTTGCTCTTAGCCTCATTTATAAGATTATATATTGTAAAACAGGTATTAATATCAAGTCCTCTTACCGGATATGCCATAATTAATAATTTAGGATTTGAACTTAGCTCTCTTCCAAGAAGTATTTTTTGGATGTTACCTCCTGAAAGATACTTGATAGGGTAATGTATACTCGGAGTCTTTATTTCTAAAGCCTTCTTTAAGGATTTAGCCTTATCAGCAATCGGTTTTCTATTTATAAGAAATCCTTTTTCTGTATAATAAGATTTTAATAAAAGATTATCTACCATATCCATTGAAGCTACAAGTCCCATTCCTAATCTATCTTCAGGAATAAAGCTCATACTTATCCCCTTTTTAACAAATTCCCTAGGATTCTTTCCCTCAAGATTTTCTCCTTCAAAAACAATTTGTCCATTTTTCACTTTACTTATTCCTGCAATTGCCTCACAAAGCTCTTTTTGACCGGATCCTGCAATTCCAGCTATCCCTAAGACTTCTCCTTCTCTTATATGAAATGAGAGTTTTTTTAGTGCTTCTGCACCTTCTTCATTAAGGACTGTAAGGTTATTCACTTTTAAAAGCTCTTTACCAATCTTGCAATCGACTTTTTCTATTGATAAATCAATAGAACGTCCCACCATAAGATCAGTAATTTCCTTAGGATTTGTTTTTTCCTTATGTAAAGTTTTAATTGTTTCACCTTTTCTAAGTATTGTTATCTTATCACAAATCTCCATTACTTCATCCATCTTATGCGATATAAAGATAAGAGCACACCCCTGTTCCTTCATCTTTCTCATGATCTTAAATAGTTTTTCTGTTTCTTGAGGGGTGAAAACTGTTGTTGGCTCATCTAGTATTAATACCTTAGCCCCCCTATATAAAACCTTAAGTATTTCAAGATTTTGTCTTTCACCAACTGACATATCTGAAACATATTTATTTAAGTCCACTTCCAATCCATATCTGTCACTTATGGACTTAATCTCCTCATCACTCTTCTTCTTGTTGCTAAAGATTCCACCCTTATGACCTAGAACAATATTTTCTCTAGCAGTCATTGCCTCCACAAGTTTAAAGTGCTGATATATTGTTCCTATACCACAATTCATAGCTTCCTTTGGAGATGTAAACTTCACCTTATTCCCATTAAACTCAATATTCCCGCTATCTGGCGAATAGACTCCTGAAATAATACTAATTAAAGTACTTTTTCCTGCCCCATTTTCTCCTAGTAAAGCATGAATTTCACCAGGATATATATTAAGATTAATGTTTTTATTTGCTGCCACCTTACCAAAACTCTTACTTATTCCTTTTAATGATATTAAAGGTAATTTATTCATTTCTTCCTCCAATATAATTTGAACTGAAGAAATAGTTTCTTCAGTTCAGATTTATAATGTTATTAAGATAACCAAGTATAGTACTGAATGAATTTAGAAAACAACCTAATTTTTAATTACCTTTTATAAAATTCTAAATTCAATTAAGAACTTGTATACCTGTAATATTGAATTTTATTATTATTGATTTGGAATTGTTCCTTCTACACCTTCAACAAACCAGTTTATATTCCAAATAGCATCATCTGACATAACTTCTCCATCTTTGACCTTTAAGTTTCCACTCTGATCCTTTATAGGTCCAACAAAAATCTTATTCTTACCTGTTTTTATATCTTCCTTAGTCTTGTCAACTATAGCTTTAGCGTTATCTGGAGCATTTGCAGTAAGTGGAGCTAAGTCTACTATATTATCAGCATATCCTCCCCAGTACTTTTCTGCCTTCCAAGTTCCATCCATAATAGCTTTAACTTGTTTTACATAGTATGGACCCCAATTCCAAACTGCTGAAGTCATATTTGCCTTTGGAGCAGTCTTACTCATGTCCGTATTATAACCTATAGAAAATGCACCCTTAGCTTCTGCTGCTTGTTGTGGACCAGCTGTATCTTGATGCTGAGCTATAACATCTGCACCACCATCTAATAACGCTAGTGCTGCGTCTTTTTCCTTTGCTGGGTCATACCAAGTATTTGTCCAATTAACTTTAACTTTAACATTTGGGTTAACTGATTTTGCACCTAGAGTGAACGCATCAATATTTCTTATAACTTCTGGGATTGGAAACGCACCAACAAATCCAAGTGTGTTAGTCTTGGTTTTAAGACCAGCAACTATACCATTTAGGTACATCATTTCATGAATTCTCCCAAAGAATTGCCCCATATTCGCAGCGGTCTCATAACCTGAACAGTGAAGGAATTTTACATCTGGGTACTTCTTTGCAGATGTAAGTAATCCCTCTTGGAAACCAAAACTAGTACCAACTATAACGTTAGCTCCCTGGTCAATCATATCATTAACAACTCTTTCTACTTCTGCCTTATCCTCTTTAACTGATTCCTTGTAAATCGTATCAACTTTTAGCTCTTTTTCAAGGTATTGCCTTCCTTGATCATGTGAATAAGTATAACCACCATCACCTATCGGTCCAACATAGATAAACCCAACTTTCACCTTATTATCTGCCTTTTTTACATTTTCTGTTTTTGCTTGCCCACATCCTACGAAAAAAAGTGATGAAGCAATCACAGCACTTAATGATACTTTTAAGAATTTTCTCATGATTATTCCTCCTTTAATTAAATAATTTTTAAATAATCGAGCTTATTCTCCTTTAATTAATTTTTAAAAATAACCTGCACTTTTTACTGCTGTTTCTAAAAGTCAATATGACCTATGAATTTATTTATCTATAGTTTAAAACAAAACTATAAAAATTATTTAAAATAAACTTTACTATCTTCCATTTTTTCTACTATGGCTAAAGATTCAACTCTAACACCAAGTTTCTCAATTTCTGTTCTTCCTTCTTGAAATCCCTTTTCTATAACTATTCCTACTCCAGCTACTTCAGCACCTGCTTGGCGTACAATATCTATTAGCCCAATAGTAGCACAGCCCGTAGCTAAAAAATCATCAACTATTAGCACTCTTTCTCTTTCTTTTAAGAAACTCTTACTGACTCTAACTTTATAGGTTTTTCTCTTAGTAAATGAATGAACAGAACATTCAAAAACTTCATTATCTATATTTAAACTTTCAGTTTTTTTTGCAAAAACTACTGGAACATAATCAAAATATTGTGATGCAATACCCGCAATAGCAATTCCCGATGCTTCTATTGTTAATATTTTATCTATTTTTTCTCCATCAAACCTTCTTCTAAACTCTTTACCAATCTCATTCATAAGCTTTATATCCATTTGATGATTAAGAAAACTATCAACCTTTAAAACATTATTTCCTCTAACCTTACCGTCTTTTACTATTCGTTCTTTTAATAAATTCATGCTCTACATCCTTTCTATTTTTATAAAAGATATGAAAGCGCTAACTTTTTTCTATCAAAAGTTAGCGCTTTAATAACTACCGATAATCAGAGAAATAAACTGAAATTTCACTTTCTAACAAAAAGTAAACAATATAAAACTCTAATCATTCTTTATAAACATACGATTATTTCCGAGCAAATCCTATGGAATAAATCATATATTCGTAGTCAGGTAGTTTATGGCTCCCTGGTAGAAACGCTTGAACCCCATCTTCAAACTTATACGAACTGAACAATATATAATTTTAACATGAAAAACATTCACTATTTTCTTACGAAAGTATGTTATACTATACAAAAGAAAAAATCAATAACTTTTTAAAAAGTTATTGATTTTATTTATAAAATAATTTTATCACAAAACCACGGTTGTAGATTATTCATGTATAATAAACTATATTTTTCTATTAATATCATGAAACCCGTTATTAAACCATTGAATTAGAGGTTTCATAACTGGTGTTTTCTCATTATTAACTATCTCATGCATATTTTTAAATCTTACTACCGCCATAGAAAGCTGATTTATAGCTATCCTTCCAATGTTTGCCGGAGCAAGTGCTGGCCTTATTATTTCTCCTTCTCCTTTACAATTCTCAGCAGCTGAAAATACTATAAAGCTTCTGCATACTAAGGGTCTAACTTCATACAAACCACAGCTATTTTCTTTTGTTAAAAAGATACATGGTTGTTTTCTATCTAAGTATTTTTTAATGATCTCTTCTTTATTCTCTCCACTACTCTTAATGATTTGCTCAAATTGCTCATTCATACACTTTAATCTTAAGATAATGTTATCAATTTCTTCTTGGGAGAAATTATCTTTAACATACCTTCTAATAAGCTCAGCTTCGATAGGAGTACATTCAAGATAAAGTGAACAACAAGTCCCACACCCCTTTTGACAAGGAGCATACCCTGAAAATTGATTTAATCCTTTATCAACCTTTTCATAAATTACTTTTAAATGATCTAATGCTTTACTCACTGCAAAGGTATCATTTTTTTCTATCACATTATATATATTTTCTAAAAAGAACTTAGTTATTTCATCATAGTTCTCCATATTCTTTGTTTGATTGAAAACCATTTCTTTTCCTTCATAGTTTTTTCCTAAGGTATAATACTCTTGCTTCTTCTTCATACAGCAGCTTTTGAAAATTTCTCCACTACCACATGGACATGGTTCATTAACTTTTATATTAAATCTTTCTTCTTTTGTTCCCACATTTTACCCCCTACTCTGTTTTAGTCAAGTATTATTTATTCAACTTCCTAAAAGAAATATAAATACTTTTTATACACTATAAATTCTATACTATACTTTTTTTATTATAACCTGATTAAAAGAAATACACCACTCGAAAAACAAGTTTCTTCCTTATTCATACTAGAATATAAATTAAATAAAAACAAAAACTAAAAACAAAATGGAATGGGCATAAAACCTATTGAATTTTTATCAGATTTCACTTTGTAAAATGATAGCAAATAAAAAACTATAAAGGAGAATCTTTATGGAAAATAATTTTCAATTAGGTAAAATTAATAATGTACCTTATTGGATAAGTTCTACCCCAAAAACTAATTTTCCACCGCTAAAGGAAGATATAGCTATAGATTATGCAATTATTGGTGGCGGTATAAGCGGTTTAACTACTGCATATTTTCTAGCAAAAGAAGGTTTAAATGTTGCAGTATTCGAGGCTGACAGGATTTGTGAAGGTACTACTGGACGAACTACAGGAAAAATCACATCTCAGCATAATCTTCTTTACTATAAGCTTATAGAAAAGCATGGCTATGAAATAGCAAAATCATATGCTGATGCTAATGATACAGCTATTGATTTAGTAGAAAGTATTATCAATACAAATAACATCGACTGTGATTTTCAACGTCTTCCAGCCTTTGTGTTTACACAAGAAGATAATTATATAGCAGATATTCAAAGAGAAGTTAAAGCAGCACAAGATATCGGGCTAAAGGCAAATTATCACTCTACAATTTCGCTTCCTTTAGATATAAAGGCAGCCATAAGCTTTGATAATCAAGCTCAGTTTCACCCTAGAAAATATCTACTTTCACTATCGTCATTAATAACTAAATTTAAAGGATTAATATTTGAAAATACTCCTATTATATCAGTAGAAGCTGGAAAACCATGCATTCTTACAACTAAAAAAGGAAATAAAATTAAAGCTTCAAATTTAATTATCTGTTCTCATTTTCCTTGTTATGATGGATTTGGTCTCTACTTTACTAAGCTTAATCCAAAACGGACTTACATACTTGCTATTAAAGCTAAAGAGCCATTTCCTAAAGGAATGTTTATAAATGCAGAAAAACCAAATAGATCTTTAAGATATCATCCTTGCGAAGATGGCGAACTTATACTTGTTGTTGGCGATAGCCATAAAACTGCTCATGGTGAAAGTGAAGATACCCACTACCAGAACCTTTTCAATTTCTCTAATGAACTATTCACAGTTGAGGACGTTAGATATAGGTGGTCTGCTCAGGATTATACTACTCCAGATGACCTTCCTTACGTAGGAAGGCTAACTGGAACTACAGAAAATATTTATGTAGCTACGGGGTTTAAAAAGTGGGGTTTGAGTAATAGTACTGCAGGTGCCATGATTATAAAAAATTTAATAATAGACGGTAAAAGTCCTTGGTTTGATGCATTTAATCCATCTAGAGGCTCTTCTTTCACTTCAAAAAGTTTCTTCTTGCAAAACTTTGATGTTGGAAAAGAATTAATAAAAGGAAAAATCAATATTGGAAGCACCGATATAAATTTAGAAAAAGGTGAAGCAAAAATTGTACAAATCGACAGAGGTAAATACGGTGCTTATAGAGATATGGATGGAAAAATACATATTGTTGATACAACGTGTACACATATGGGCTGCGAAGTTAAATGGAATAAGGCAGAAAAATCTTGGGATTGTCCTTGCCACGGTTCAAGATTTAGTTATACAGGAGATAATTTAGAAGGACCTGCTGCTTATCCATTGAACTATTATGGAGAAGATATTAATAGAATTCATCCTAATATTCTTTAGTAAACTTAAAACCATATGAACTACAGCTACTTTTAAGAATGAATAGATTCGTAGTCAACAATTCTACCAAAGCAAATTTATCCACACTAACGTTCGTTTCAACTTCACAAAAAACAAGTTCTTTCTTTGTAATATTTTTGACACATAAACCTTTTTTTCGACATATCCTACACTATAGATATTTTGTGAGGTGAAAAAATGTGTCAAATTCAAGTGAAACTGCAGCTACATGCTACAATGATGATATGTTGACTTATTTACAGAGGCTAATTCAAGACCAAGAACAACTTCAAGCTCAGCTTCAAGCCCAGCTTCAGAGACAAGAACAACTTCAAAATCAGCTTCAAGAACAACTTCAATCTCAGGCACAATCTCAGGAACAAGGTCAATCTCAGGAACAAGGTCAATCTCAGGTAGAAAATGATAATGATGTTGAAACTGAGAGTAATCCAATTACACTTAGCAATCTAGGAAATAGTAATGTTACTGTTACTGTAGCTCCTAACGAGCCAATTATTATTATTATCTTAATTTTATTATTAAACACTGGGGCACTTGCAGGATTGGATGGTTCTTTACTAAAAGACTATCTAAACACATTACTAACAAAAGAAAATATTAATTCTGCTAAAGGTTAACAAATAACCTCTATTTGGAGATTATTTTTTGGTATATTGTGAGGGTTCACCTAGGGAAAGTGCCCCTCTTAAATTACCCCTTTACCAAACCCAATATTTAACTAATAAAATTTAATAAACATCGAGTCTATTAAATTTGAGCCAGATTTCACTTTGTGAAATGTCATCAAATAAAAAAGCAGCTTGCTAATGAACTATCATTAAGCCTAATTCAAGCTGCTTTAAATTATTTTTGTTAACTTTTATAAATACACAATTTAATTTCTTAATGATTTAATTGTGAAGTTGTGTATCTATATTGATTACTCAAATCTTAATGCATCTATAGGATTTAGCTTAGAAGCTTTATTTGCTGGATATATACCGAATACCATTCCTACTAAAACTGAAAATATAAATGCTTCAATTACTATATTATTAGAAATAACAACATTGATTTTAAGTAAACTTTGTGCACCATAAGCACCTAAAAATCCAAGTAATACTCCTAATACTCCTCCTAAACTACTTATGCTTGCTGCTTCAACTAGGAATTGTAAAAGTATAGTTGCTCTTTTAGCTCCAATAGCTTTTCTAATTCCTATTTCTCTTGTTCTTTCTATAACAGACACAAGCATAATATTCATAATACCAATACCACCTACTACTAGGGATATGGCAGCAATTCCACCGAGCATAGCTGTCATGCTTTCAGTAGTAGTGTTTGCAGTATCAAGAAGACTAGTTTGGTTAAATATTCTATAACTTTTTGTATCGTTGTTATATTTTTTATTTAAGAATAACTGTAAATAAGACATAGCATCATTAACTTTATCTTTATCTTCAGCCTCAATATAAAAAGTCTTTATGTTTGTGGTTTTTAAAAGCCTTTGAGCTGTAGAAAGGGGTACTATTATTCTATCGTCACTAGATCTAGCGGCAGAGGTTCCTTGCGATTGAAGTACACCAACTATAGTAAACTCTATCCCATTAACATACATAGTTTTGCCTACTACATTAGTAGTACCAAATATGTTGCTTGCTGTTTCTGTTCCAATTACAGCAACCTTAAACCTATTATCTACGTCTCTATTATTAATAAATCTCCCTGCACTCACTCCTATTTTTCTTATTTCTGCATAGATTGGAGTAGACGCCTCCAAACTTGTAGTAGCAGACTTATCTCCTGCTTTTACATTTATATTGCCCTGAGTCAATGCAGGTGCAATTTCCTTAATGCCAGGCTTGGTCTTTAAATCACTAAGTTCCTCCTCCGTAATTGCTGCTGTTCTATTCCCTGTAATACTAACAGTTATAAGATTTGTACCCAACTTTTCTATCTGATCAGTAACTTGTTTCTTAGTTCCTTCGCCTATTCCTACAAGTACAATTACTGATGATATTCCTATAATTATACCTAACATAGTTAAGAAAGATCTTATTTTATTACTCCAAACTGAAGCCAAGGAAATTTTAATTAGTTTCGTCAGTTTCATAAGCTACTTCATCCTCCTTCCAACTATCAGAGGTAATTCTCCCATCTTTTACAGTAATCATTCGCTTTGCTTCAGATGCTATTTCCTTATCATGGGTAATCATAACTATTGTATTTCCCTCTTTATTTAAATCCTTTAGCATCTGCAGTACTTCTTTTCCTGTCTTACTATCAAGAGCACCTGTTGGCTCATCTGCTAAAATTATTTGTGGTTCTGTAACTAGTGCTCTAGCTATAGCTACTCTTTGTTTCTGTCCTCCTGAAAGCTCAGTAGGTTTATGCTTAATATGAGTTTCAAGTCCTACTTTTTTCAGAACTTCCATTGCTTTTTGCCTAACTTTATTACTAGAAACTCCTAAATATAAAAGTGGTAACTCTACATTTTCTAATACATTTAACCTAGGTAGTAGATTATAATTTTGAAAGATAAAGCCTATCTTCTTATTCCTTATTTCTGCTAACTTTGAATCACTACATTTTGTATCTAACTCATCTAATATATATTCTCCGCTTGTAGGATTATCTAGACAACCTATAATATTCATCAGAGTAGACTTTCCTGCACCTGACGGTCCAACAATCGCTATATATTCTCCTTTATTAATAGTTAAATTTACATTATCTAAAGCCTTAAAATCACTGCTACCCATTCGATAAATTTTATTGATGTTTCTCATCTTAATTACTTCTTTTTCACTTAAATTATCTTCCATAAAAAACCATACTCCAATATAGATGCATCAAGCGTATTTGATTGCTACTTAATTTCTATTTCCGCCACCTTGTTGTCTTGTTCCACCATTACCTCCGCCGAAACCTGCCCCAAAGTTTCCACCACCTAGACCTCCACCTAAGCTGTTTCTATTATTCGTATTAGTTGTTGAAGTACTAACTGGTAAATTAATTAAAACCTTTTGATTTTCTGTAATTCCCTCTACTATTTCAACGTAATTTTCATTTTCAAGTCCAGTTTTTACTTGAACCAACTTACCAGTACCAGTGGAAGTGCCTCCTGCATATCCCTGCATATTTCCTCCATTTCTACTTCCTTGACTATTACCTCCGATAGATTGACCATTTTGAGTTGATGTATTTTGATTATTTTGATAAGCATTTCTCTTATCAGAACTGCTATTCCCTGTATTTGAATTTGAGCTATTACTTTCACTATTTTGAATCATCACATACTTGTTGCCATTCCTATCAATTAATGCTTCGGAAGGTATTGTTAATGCGTCATCCTTACTATCAACTAAAATATTTACATTTGCATTCATACCAATTTTAATATCAGTTGGATTTGCTATTGCAACAACTACATCATAGGTCGTAACATTATTAGTGCTTGTACCTAGTTGTGCTATAGATTCTACCGTACCGTCATAAATCTTATCCTTAATTGCATCAAATTTAACTTCAGCCTTTTGTCCTTCCTTTACTTTAGCTATATCAAGTTCATCTACTGCTACTTTAATTTTCATTGAACTTGGATCTACTATTGATACTATAGACTTTCCTGATTGTACACTATCTCCATTGCTATTATTTACAGCAGTTATTACTCCACTTACTGGAGCTTTAACAGTCATGTTATTTACTTGCTGCCAGGTACTATTAAGTTGATTTTGAGCATCACTAACAGATAAATTATTCATAGCTGTTTCATTGTCATTTTTAGAATTTGCTAATGTAAGCTTCGCCTTATCTAAGCTATTTTGTGCCTTAGTTATATTTTGTCTAAGATCATCACTATCAGAAGTAAAGAGCTTTGTACCTGCTTTAACTGTATCTCCTACCTTTACATTTAAATCTTTTAATATTCCATTATTATTAGGTGATATATCTTTAGATGTCGCTGCATAAGCACTGCCAGTTCCCTGAATATTTACCTGCATATTCGTTTTTTTAGCAGTAACTGTTATATACTGATTAGCTGTCGCAGCAGCTTTGCTAGTAAAAAACTTATTATATCCATAATATCCACCCAGGACAACTATACCAATAGTTAAGCATGTTATTAACCCCTTAATTAATTTATTTTTCATGATTAATCCTCCCTGTTCTTTTAGTAAAGATGATTGTTTTTTAGTTATTTCTCACATTATTTCCACCTTGAGATCTTACTCCACTGAAGCCTCCACTAACGCTATTTCTATTATTCGTATTACTTCCTAAAGTACTTGTTGGTAAATTAATTAAAACTTTTTGTCCTTCTGTAATTCCATCTACTATTTCAACGTAATTTTCATTTTCAAGTCCAGTTTTTACTTGAACTAACTTACCAGTACTAGTGGAACCACGTCCTGCATATCCCTGCATATTTCCTCCATTTCTATTTGCTTGTCCATTACCTCTGATAGATTGACCATTTTGAGCCGATGTATTTTGATTATTTTCACCACCATTTGCCTTATCAGAACTGTTATTACTTGTATTTAAGCTATTTCTTTCACTATTTTCAATCATGACATACTTGTTACCATTTCTATCAACTAATGCTTCTAATGGTATAGTTAATGCGTTATCCTTACTATCAACTAAAATATTTACATTTGCATTCATACCAATTTTAATGTTAGTCGGATCTGTTATTACAATAACTACATCATAGGTAGTGACATTATTTGTAGACGTACCTATTTGTGCTATAGATTCTACTGTACCGTCATATACCTTATCCTTAATTGCATCGAATCTAAGTTCAGCCTTTTGCCCTTCCTTTACTTTAGCTATATCCAGCTCATCTACTGCTACTTTAACTTTCATAGAACTTAGATCTACTATTGATAGTACTCCTGATTGTGTACTTCCGCTGCTACTACTTGTCCGACCATTACTACCACTACTATTTAATTGTCCACTTGTACTGTTTCCACTACTTTGTCCGTTACCGCTACTGCTATTACCTTGTCCACCACCACCACTGCCACTTGATTGTCCGCTACTACCACCACTACTTGCGTCTACCTTGTCACCATTGCTATTATTTACTAATGCTACTAATCCATCTATTGGAGCAGTTACAGTCATTTTATTCATTTGCTGCAACGCATCATCAAGTTGACTTTGAGCATCCTTTACAGCCAAAGTATCTATAGCTATTTTGTTATTATTTTTAGCACTTGCTAATGCAGATTTCTGCTTATCTAGGTTCTTTTGTGCATTAGTTACATTTTGCCTAAGTTGATCACTATCAGATACAAAAAGCTCTTGACTAACTTTAACTGTATCCCCTATCTTTACTTTTAAATTCTTTAACACACCATTATTATTAGGTACCACTTCTACTTTTTTCTGTGGAGAACTTGGGTCTGCTATTACTAGTACTACTGTTCGTGCATTATCACTATTATTATTTACTTGACCATTGTTACTACTTTTGTTTACCTGAGTATTGTAGCTACTACCACCTGTTTGTCCACTATCAGCTTGTATATTATCACCATTTTTATTATTTACAGCAACTATTACTCCACTTATTGGAGCAGTTACAATCATTTTATTTACTTGCTTTACAGCATCATTAAGTTTATTTTGAGCATCAGTTACAGCTGCATTGGCTTTTGCCACTTGATCATTATAATTACTCTGATCAATTGATAGTGTAAGCTTCTGCCTATCAAGATTATTTTGTGCATTAGCTACATTCAACCTAAGATCATCACTATCAGAAGTAAAAAGCTTCGCACCAGCTTTAACTGTATCTCCTACTTTTACATTTAAATCCTTCAATACTCCAGTATTGTTAGGTACTATATCTTTGGAAATTGCCACATAAGCACTACCTGTTCCTTGAATATTTACCTGCATATTCATTTTTTTAGCGGTAACTGTTATATACTGATTAGTTGCTGCAGCAGTTTTACTAGAAAAATATTTCTTATATCCATAATAACTACCTACAGCAACTGTACCAATAATTAAACAGGTTATTAATCTTTTAATTAATTTGCTTTTCATCATTAATCCTCCTGCACTTAAAACTTATATATAACTTCATAATCGCAACTTAACTTCACAGGCTTTTATAAAAATTATCTATTTGAAACCTTAAAAATTCCTTAAAAACTCCTTAAAAACCCCTTAAAAATCCTAATTGTGCTATCTATTTTACAATTAGGATTACCATTCTATTTATAAAAAAAATCGTAATCAAAGATATGATTACGATTTAATCTATATAGACTCCCTTTTTTCAATTGGCAGGCTTACTTTTATTATTGTTCCTTTGGGCGAGTTAGCATAACACTTTATCGTACCATTATGTTTATTAACTATCCACTGAGCGATAGATAACCCTAATCCAGATCCACCGGACTCTCTAGATCTTGCTTTATCTTCTCTAAAAAATCTTTCAAAGATTTTTTCTTTATTTTCTGCTTTAACTCCAATCCCATTATCTTCAACATTAATTATATATTTATTGTCCTTTATAAAACTTTTTACTATTATAGTTGCACCTTCTTCTGTATACTTTATAGCATTATCTAATAATATCACTAACAGTTGATGTATTCTTCCTTCATCACAAAAAAGTTTCATATCATCTAATGCTTCAAAAACTATATTTTTATTTTGCATTTCTCCAAGTTCTATATAGGGTTCAATTATTTTAGAAATTAATTGTGTCATATTGGTCTTTTTCTTTTCTACTTCTGTAGTATTTGAATCTGCTCTTGCTAAAGTCAGCAAGTCTGACACCATTTTAGAAATTCTTCTGGTTTCCGACAATGCCGGACTAATATTCTCAATTTTATCTATAATTTTTGAGTTAGGATATTTAAGCAACATCTCAAGTCTAGATTGTATTATTGTTAGTGGTGTTCTAAGTTCATGAGATGCATTTTCAACAAATTCCCGCTGTTTTTTCCATGAGTTTAGTATAGGTATCATACTTTTATCTGCAATATACCAACTAGCGCCTATAGAAATTAAGAGTATTATAATTCCGCCTAAAACCAAAATATTCAATAAGTTTTTTAAAACATCTCTTTCTGCATTAGTATTGGCCAATAGCTGAACTGTAAAAGTTTTATCTTCTATTTTAACTGGAAAGGCAATAGATCTGAAGCTATAATTCTCTAAATTGACATCAAAGATTTCATTAAATTTCTTTGGTCTAAGCTTCCTTTCATAAGTTTTATAAAATCCACTAATATGACCACCTTGTATAAGTTCTCCTCTTTCATTTCTTATAACAGCTATAACTCTAGGATTCGCTACAGGAATAAATATCTCTAGATTTGATGATACCTTATTAAATAACTTTTTACTTATAATTAGCTCCTTATCTACTCTTACATACTGATTAGACCTTATGTAACTATAAATTATGAAGCTAAAAATAGAAAATATAATTACAAAAACAGTAATATTAGCTGCTAGTAATCTTAATCTATTTCTATTAAACATTATCCTCTTCTCCCGTAGTTAACATATATCCTAATCCTCTAATAGTTTTTATATACTTTTCATAACAATACTTCTTAAGACATTTTCTTAAATTGCTTGCATATACCTCTACTACATTAATAGTAGTATCTGAATTAAATCCCCAAATCCTATCAAAAATTTGTTCTTTAGTTACAATAGAATCCTTATTGTTTATTAAGTATTGTAGAAGTTCAAACTGTTTTCCTTTTAAAAATACTTCGTCACCACTAATAAATAACATTCTTTTTTTAACATCCATCTCTAGCTCTTTAAATTTTAATACATTGTTTGATATCATTACACCACTTCTTCTCACTATTGCCTCAAGTCTAACTATTAACTCTTCACTATAAAAGGGCTTTAGCAAATAATCATCTGCACCTAACTTAAAACCTTTTATCTTATCATCAATAGAATCTTTAGCTGTTAATATTAATATTGGAGTTGTAATTGAATTTTCTCTAAGTTTACTTAAAACTTCATATCCATTTAAACCAGGAAGCATCAAGTCTAAAATTATTACATCATAGATATTCTGTAGTGCTAAGTATAATCCTTCTTCCCCATCCGCTGCATATTCATATTCAAACAACTCACTAATACTTTGTCCAATAGTGTCTAAAAGTAATTTATCATCTTCAATAATTAATGCTTTCATTTCAAGCCTCCTATTATATAGATGCACAAACTTACAATTTAATCTTTTAAAAATCATTGAAAAGTAAGACTCTTTTTTGCAATCCACTAAATATTAAAGTTATTTATCTTTAGATACATAACTTAATAATAAATTCAGAACCATAAAAAATAACTTCTAATATTTTAACACATATTATAAATTAGATATAATAAACTCTTGTATAAAATAAGGAATAATAATATATTATCTTACTATTAATATATCAAAAAAGACTATTCTTAAAATATCTATCATTCTAAGAATAGTCTTTTTATAACTTATAATAAATTATAAACATTAATTATTTTTTCAAATATTTTGGCTGTGGCTTATTTGCAGTATGCGATGTATGGGTTTGCACCACATCAGATGTTATTTCAAAATCAACAGTTTGTTCTGCTAGCCTACGTTTATCAGTTTTTTGACCCTTAGACATAATACCCCTCCTTTATATATATAGGATTATTATGCTCAAGAATAAAATAATATATAACCTTTATTCTTCTACATCTTCAACTGAAACTTTAATTTCCTCATCATCATAAAAATCCAAGAATGAATACTTATTTCCACCTTTTTCCCATCCTAAAATAGAATCCATACTTACATTTTGTGCAGCTTTAAATATAGATTTTTCAACATCCTTAAAATTCTTTTTTAACTCTTCAATCATATCTTTTATCTCATAACGCTTGTTTCCTATCTTTTCTGCAGCTACCATACAAGCACAGTTAAGTGGCCAAATACCTGAATTTTGAGTAAATCGTTTTATATACGCTTCCTCTATGTAATACATAGGTCTTATAAGTTCAATACCCTCAAAGTTTGTAGCTCTAAGCTTAGGCATCATCGTCTTAAAATTTCCTCCATAAAGAACATTAAGTAGAGTTGTCTCAATAACATCATTATAGTGATGACCTAAAGCCAACTTATTGCACCCAAGTTCCTTTGCCTTATTATATAAAGAACCTCTTCTCATTCTTGCACACATATAGCATGGATAATCCTTTGCTATTTTGTCCACAACATCAAAAATTCCTGACTCAAATATGTGGATTGGTATATTTAAATAATTGCAGTTGTCAATAAGGAGTTCCTTTATTTGTGGATGATATCCAGGATCCATGGCGATAAACTCAAGCTCAAAGTTAACTTGACCATGCCTCTTTAACTCTTGAAATAGCTTTGCCATAAGCATGCTGTCCTTACCACCAGAAATAGCGACCGCAACTTTATCTCCTTCTTCTACCAAGTTATAATCCTTTATAGCTCTTACGAACTTTGACCATATATGCTTCTTATATGTCTTTCTGATGCTTCTTTCTATTTCCTCAAGTGGTTTTCTTTCATTAAATGGTACTATCACATCACAACCTGTTCCAGCAATACCACTCATATTATCACCTCATCTATAATTAAAAAATAAATTTCTATAAATACTAGCATATTATATCATCAAAAACTAAATTTGTCTTGAAAAATGTACCGCAGTCATTTCTCCATACGCTTAACTTTATAAGTAAAAAATAATGCCTATGATTTAGAGTATTCCCTAAATCATAGGGATAACTATACATTAAGTATATATACCTACAGCTTATTATTTACATAACATTTTAACCAATTATTTATAACTTTTCAGCATCATTTCTCCATATCATGAAATGAAAAAGACGACTACTGTCGCCTTTCTCTAGGATGCTGTATCTGTTTTTGGATAAGATTCTTTATTTTGTACTGAAATTTCACTTACATTATACTGATCATGAATTATAAATGGAACTGTGATAACAGCTATATTCTTCTTCTTTAAAAGAGTACTCCTTATAAATACAGCTGTTTGATTGTGCAGTATAGTTCCCCACCATTTTTCCGTTGAAAACTGTGGAAGTACAACAGTTACTATATCATATTTTGTAGTTCTAAATTCATCGGATTCTATAAAATCTACAAGAGGTTGAACAACCTCTCTATATTCAGATTCTTTAATTACTAGAGGAATCTGAATATTATATTTTTTCCATTTTTCCTTAAGTTTTTGTGTTTCTTCTTCATTAGTGGAAACATGGAAAGCAGTAATATCGTCTGAAAGACATTTCGCATAATTTATTGATTTAATGACAGCTTCATTCAATCCTGCAATAGGAAGAATAAACCTTCTCGCTACTTTACTGTTAAATATCGGGAAATAGTTATTTTCTAAACTTAACTGACTAGCTACTTTGTTATAATGCTTTTTTATTCTCTTCATAAGTAATATTGCTAAAGGAAGTAATACAAATACAAGCCATGCACCATGTGTAAACTTATTTATTGATATTATTATAGCTGTACAAAAAGTAATTAAAGCACCAAATCCATTTATTAGGGCTTTATGTTTCCATCCTTTTTCTTTACCTCTATACCACTTCATTACCATACCACTTTGAGAAAGAGTAAAGGATATAAATACACCAACTGCATATAAAGGTAATAGAAAGTGATTCTCTCCTTGAAAAACTATTACAAGAATTGCTGCTGCAATAGCTAACATCAAAATACCATTTGAGAAACTTAGCCTATGCCCTCTTTTATTAAACTGTCTTGGTGCGTATCCATCTCTAGCAATAAATGAAAGAAGTAAAGGAAAATCTGAGAATGCAGTATTTGCAGCCATAATTAGTATACAAGTTGTTGCAAATTGCATTAAGAAAAACAGAAAACTTCCTTGACCAAATACCTGTTCTGCAATTTGGGATATAACAGTTTTCTCAAGGCTTGGAACAGCATGATATATAGTTGAAAGATATGATACCCCACCAAATATCAAAATTACTATTAAGAACAAAAAGGCTAACACTTTTTTAGCATTTTTTGTTGCCGGCTCCTTAAAGTTTGCTACTCCATCACTTACTGCTTCTACTCCTGTTAATGCAGTACATCCTGCAGAGAATGCCTTTAAGAATAAGAATACTGTCATATCTCCAAAGGTTTCACTAACACCTTCAACCGGTATAGCTGTATAACCAAAAAATAAATATTTTATTATTCCTGTTAAAATCATAATTATTGTCATAATCAAAAAGAAATAAGTTGGAACACTAAAAATTTTTGCCGAATCACTTATACCTCTTAGATTTCCTAATGTCATTATACCAATTATCACTAATGTTAATGGAATCTTATGTGGCAAAAGAAATGGAAAGGCTGAAGTTATTGCTGCTACTCCTGCTGTTGCACTAACTGCCACCGTTAATATATAGTCTATAGTTAAGGAGGCCCCTGCTACAAGACTCGGTATCTCACCAAGATTTTCTCTAGATACTATATATGAGCCTCCTCCTTTAGGATAGCTATCTATAGTTTGGCGATAAGAAAAAATTAGAATGCTTAACAATGCAATAATTGATAAAGTAACATAAAGCAAGTAATTATAAGAGATTATGCCCATTATAGGAATCAACACCCATAATATTTCTTCACATGCATAAGCAACAGAAGATATAGCATCTGATGATAAAATTGGTAGTCCCCTAAACACACTAAATTTTTCATGATGCAATTGCGAAGATTTTAATGGTTGTCCTATTAAATACTTCTTAAAATTCCCCATATTATTTCTCCCTTAATTCTGTAGTTTTCTAATTATTACGTAGAATTTTGTATATACTGAGGTATTATAACACGCCCATATCACTCCATCAAATGCATAAGATAGTGATAAAATAATAATATTTTACACCATTATAAGCTTATCACTATCTATTATCATTAATTAGCATTAATTAATAAAATTTAAGCTTATATAGACATTGAATATTCATAATTTCTATTATTATTTGTCTTAAAAATCCATATTTTCAGTTAATTTGTTTTTATGTATATTAAAAGATAAATAACTTCGACACTTAATAAATTTGAAAAAACAAAAATCAATAAAAATCGATCCTACTAACTTTTAGCTAAATTTTACTTTCTAAATAACAGTAAAATAAAAAATAGAGTAATCCTTTCAGATTACCCTCTAGTAATACAATCTCATATTATTTTAATGATTACACTTTTTACCTTTACGTCCAAAGATAAACCCGAGTACAAGTGCTCCTAAGCCTGTTGAAGCTAAAGCAATATAGTTATTCTTTTCATTTCCTTCCTTCACAGCTTCAGTATTATGTCTAGCAACTTCACTATTAGTTTCTCCTCCATGACTATCAGCAGCTACTTCTCCATGATTATGGCCTGTAGATGATTCTCCCCCTTCATTGTGTCCATCTTTTGCCATAGCTGCATCATAGATACCTAAAACGTATTTTTCAAATCCAAATTGAGCTTCTACATTTTCTCTTGCAGCTTCTACAGTGGCAGTACCTTCTGATTTCTTTTCCGTTACATTCTTATATTTTTCATCAATTTGCTTAGAAATTGTATCTATCATGATTTTTTTCAATTCTTCAGTAGATCCTGATTCAATTGCTTTTTCTGCTGCCGGAAGGGCTGGTCCGAAATCTTGTCCTGCTGACTTTATACCAGTATACACTGCTCCTTCCCCTGCTCTATGAAGACGTACAGTTGTTTCATAAAAATAATTATCAACTAATTCCTGTGCCTCTTTATTTTCTCCATGAGCTGCTATTGTTTTATCAAAAGCTTTCTTAAGCTCCTCCTCATATTGTGGAGCAACATATGGCAAAACTAACTTTGCATCCTTTTTCTCAATAGCGTTTTTTGCAGCAGTTACTACTGGGCCGTCTGCAGTATCACAGTGAGCATAAGCAACATTTGCTTTAGACACTGTTACCACAGCAGCTAACATCAATACAGCTGCAATTTTTTTAGTAAATTTACCTCTTAATATAGATTTTCTTAACATAAAAGTACCTCCCTAAAATATTACCTTATAGTTGAAACTATCTAAGTTATGTTTCACTACAGTTATTATTTTAGGACTAGTTTTTGAAATAGAAAGGAACTATTTGTGAACTTTTTCGTCCATACTTTTTTCATAAACAGATAAACTAAAACTGAATGTAGATCCTTTTCCTGGAATACTTTCTACCCATGCTTCTCCACCTAACAATTCCATTATCTCTTTTACTAGAGATAAACCTAATCCAGCTCCTTCTTTTGATAGTGGCCTTGCTTCATTAATTTTGTAAAATCTCTTCCACACCTTGGATAAATCTTCTTCCAAAATACCTATACCCGTATCTATAATGTGTATCTTTACTTTATTTTCATCACTCTCTGCTTTAACAGATAGTTTTCCTCCTACAGGAGTAAATCTTACTGCATTAGCTATGTAGTTAATTAAAACCTGTTCTATCAAGTCCTCATCTCCCAAGACTAGCGGTAATCCTTTTGATATAGATACTTCTAAACCAAGCTGTTGATCTTCAATCAGCGGTTTTAACTTTGTAATGATTCTCTCCACTATATAACCTATAGCTAGTTTTCTTTTATTAACCTTAATCTGACCTGATTCAATCCTTGATAAGTCTAAAAGACTATTAACTAATCTGTGCATTCTTAATGTTTCGCTAAGAATAATTCTAAGATATTTTCTTTCCTCTTCCTTTCCTCTTATAACCCCGTCAAGCATAGCTTCAAGATATCCTCTAACAGAAGTCAATGGTGTTCGAAGTTCATGAGAGGCATTAGCAACAAATTCTCTCTGCATTCTTTCTATTTTTATCATCTTATTTTTTTCATCTTCTAAAGCTTTTAAAGTGTCGTCTAATCTTCCTATCATATAATTAAAAGTATTACCTAACTTTCCTATTTCATCAGTAGAAGTCACATTAGCTCTTTTTACAAAATTACCTGAAGCCATCTCTAAAGATATTTCAGTTATCTCTTTAATAGGTTTAGTAATTGTTTTTGAGATAAAATAGCTTACAAAAGCGACAATAGTAATAGCTATGCCCCCAGCAAAAATAACAAATCTTAAAGCCTGAAGAATACTAGAATTAATTTCTGAAAGTGGATTGCAAACATAAATAACTCCCTGGACATCACCATCTACATATATTGGTAAAGCTACAGAAAGTACTGGTTCATTGCCATATTTTATATTTCTTCTGTTTGTGACTTCTTCTCCTTTAATAGCTCTCAATACCTGTTCATTATCAACACACAAGTTTTCGGCATTTTTAATATCACTAAACCCACTTATAAGATGACCTGCTTTATTTGTTACCCACATATGTGAAACATTAACTCTATTATATACTTCTATTATTTTGTCAATTTCACCCTGTTCTTTATTTTTTATTAAGGGACTTAACACCTTAGATATCTCTCTCCCTTGAGTAAATAGTTGTTGTTCTTTTGCCCCTAAATAATAATTATTAAAGAATATATAAAACACTGAACTTACTATTACTATACTAAGGAATATTACTAAAACATAAGTGCTAATAAGTCTACGAAATAGGCTTTTCTTCATTTTGTATCACCTCAAATTTGTACCCTACTCCCCAAATAGTATGAATATAAGTATAAGAATGTTTTATTCCAATTTTTCTACGTAAACGCTTTATATGAGTATCAACAGTTCGTGAATCTCCTAAATAATCGTATCCCCAAACCTTATCTAATAAATGTTCTCTCGTAAAAACTTTACCTGGATTATTTGCCATCAACCATAAAAGCTCCACTTCCTTTGGGGTACTTATTATCTTAATCCCATCAGCTAGGATTTCATATTTTGAATAATCTATAGTTAAGTAAGGAAATTCTAAAACATCATTCTCTTGGTCTTCAATCTTTAATCTTCTAAAAATAGCCTTAACTCTAGCTACTACTTCTCCTGGTGAAAAAGGTTTAGTTACGTAATCATCGCCACCTAAGGTAAGCCCTAAAATTTTATCTGACTCATCACCCTTAGCAGAAAGCATGATTATTGGAGTATCCATATCTCTTCTTATTTCTTGAGCAACCCTCCATCCATCTTTATATGGAAGCATAATATCTAATATAATTAAATCCGGTTTATGTTTTTTTGTTAATTCTACAGCCTTTATTCCATCATCTGCTACTTGAACTTCAAATCCATCTGCCTCTAAATATAATTTTAAAAGTTGTAATACATTTTCTTCATCATCTACAACTAAAATACTTCTTTTTTTCATATTTACACCTCCAATTGATACAACAACTATAGGATTCAACAATTCTTATTTAGATAGATATACAATTTCATAGATAAATCTATAATAAATATTGAAGTTGTGTATCTTTATTAGTCCTTTATAAATCTAATTTAATCTGTATATTTTTATTAATATATACATTATAGTTTTCAGTATACAATATAACTATACCAATTCAGTATAGTATAAACAAGCACTTCTTAAATTTTTGAATTAATTACAACTATTCTATGAGCTTAAAGATTAGAATAATGCCAAAACATGTGGATAAAATAAACATTATAATCATTAGTATTGTTATCAATTGATAATGAATAACATCTGTGTAAACCTGTTGATTTTAAACGATTTTTTTGTTATTATGTCAGTGTATTATATTTTCAAATGATAATTATAAATGGAGGTTTTATAATGAGTACTAAAGCTATGAGTACCAAAGTTATGAGCACTAAAGTTAAGGTTGCACGATTATCAATTTTTTCCAATACAACTTTAATATTGTTAAAATTAATAGTAGGAATCATAACTGGTTCTGTTAGTATTATTTCGGAAGCTATACATTCAACAATGGATTTAGTAGCAGCTATAATAGCATTCTTTTCCGTTAAAATTTCCGACAAGCCAGCAGATGAAAATCACCCCTATGGACATGGTAAATTTGAAAATATCTCTGGTGTAATAGAGGCTCTTCTAATCTTTCTAGCATCTGTATGGATAATATTTGAAGCAGTCAAAAAGCTTCTTCATCCTGAAGATGTTGGTTCGGTAGGACTAGGTTTTATAGTTATGTTTATATCAGCATTAGTAAATCAAATAGTGTCAAAAAAATTATATAAAGTTGCTAAACAAGAGGATTCAATTGCACTTGAGGCAGATGCTCTTCATCTTAAAGCAGACGTATATACCTCCTTAGGAGTCGGCGGTGGACTTCTTCTTATATGGATTACAGGTCTGAATTCCCTCGATCCTATAGTAGCTATTCTTGTTGCCATATTTATACTTAAAGAGGCATATGAATTACTAAAAACAGCCTTTACTCCCCTCTTAGATGCTAAATTATCTGATGAAGAAATTAAAGTTGTTGAGGAACAAATTAATAAACATGATTCTATTTATTGTGACTTTCATAATCTTAGAACAAGAAAAGCAGGAAGTATAAAATATATTGATTTACATCTTGTAGTTCCTGAAAATATGTCCGTTAAAAATGCTCATGATTTATGTGATATTATTGAAGATGACATAGAAAAGATTCTAAAAAATACAGAAGTGATGATACATCTAGAATCCTGTAAAAAAGGTTGTGAAGAATGTATCCGTACATATAATGATGATAATTGCATATAGCAAGAGATTTCCTCTTGCTATTCTATTTACTTCCATTGTTAATCCAGAGTAGTCACCAGTAAAACCATTAAACTTTGACATTAAAATCCGTCCTTGTTTAACATTAAAAGTATAAAAGAACACCTGTGGCACCATAATTATTTAAAATTATAGTCCCACAGATATTTTTACCTACTGCCAGTTTTACCGGCCCAGCCTTACACACCTGAAATTTAGATGTATGGCCTGCTTATATCTATTAATTAGATATATTGATTTATATTTCTAAATTCTTATTCTATGGGTAACTTTAAAGTTTTTTATAAAAAAGGACATAGCAATGCTAGCCATGAAAATTATGCATAAAATTAACTTTATTTTAAAGGCCTCTTTAAAAATTATGTAACAACAATATTATTTAATTTAACTAAAATGAAAATGCTATAAAAGTTAATCATTTTCATTTGATGGATTTATATTTTTAAGCTTCTCGATTACCTTTTTATCTATTATAGAATTACTCTTCTTAGAAACAATTTTTTCGTATTCTACAGAAGTAATTGGGTGAAGCACTTCTTTTTTAAATATTATTCCTTCTCTTACTGATTTGGCATAAAAAGAATCATTTGTACCTACTTTATATTTCTTTGTAGCCTCATTTTTAGCTATATGAAATTTATTTTTAAAAACATCCTGTCCAAGGAAATATTTGTGATTTTCATCAATAATAGTACACCTATATAGTTTCAAATCATTCATTCAATATCCTCCTTTCATAAAACTAATATATAAAACTTACAACAACTAGTAAATTCATCACCATTTCCTCTTAGAGCTTCTTATAGAAATTAATACGTAAAGATAACTAAGATTAGAGGGGTATTTTTCATTTTTTTACAAAAAAGTATATAGTAATTCTACTTATCAAACTCACTCCTAAAAACAACTTAGTTTTAAAGACTTATTAAAAGATTATGAAACTGTAAGGAAATATACAATTTGTTAAAGTAGTAAAATATAACTTGAGGTGATTTATAATGAAAAGGGTAAAAATAGGAGCAATAATATCTATTCTCATATTAGTATTTTCTTATTTAACAACTTTATACAATTGGCGTTTTGATATCAAAAAAGAGAGTCATAAGGTTGTATTCTGCATTAATTTAGCAACAGAACCTTATGCTCTCTTTTATAAAAACACTATATGTCTTTTATTTTCGTCTATAGTCTAAATCACTCACAACTAAAAGTGATTAATAAATCAGGAATTTAATTGAAATCCAATACCATCTTGATTTTAATATTTCTTTTACTAATATCCTTGATCAATTAATTTCTTCACAAAAGGCACATCAGCCTCAGCAAAATCATACTCTTTTATATCATCCTTAGTAACCCATTTATAGTCATTATGGACATTAAGCTTTATATCTCCGCTTTTCCATGTTGCAAAGTATGCAATTAAATTTATACTATCATATGAGTAATCATAAATATTTTCTCCAAGTTTTTCTCCAACCTCTATATGTATATCAAGCTCTTCTTTAATTTCTCTTATTAAACATTCCTCAGGAAGCTCTCCTTCTTCTATCTTACCGCCTGGAAACTCCCACTTACCTGATAACTTATCACTTAAACTTCTTTGGCATATTAAAATTTTATTATTTTTAATTATAACTGCTGCTGTTACATTCTTCATGACTAATCTCCTTGTGTTTATTATACATAACTTATATTATTTTCATAAATACAACTTGTCAACCTAAATGTACTTTAATGCAAAAACTACTTTATTAAGTTATTTATGTATATAACAATATATTAAAAAGCTGAGATTTTAAAATCTCAGCCTTTTAAACTTAACCTAATACTGTAAGGCATCCCTGCCTTCTTCTCCAGTTCTTATACGTACTACATTTTCAACATCATAAATAAATATCTTTCCATCACCAAGTTCACCAGTCTTAAGTACCTTTTTAGCAGTCTCTACAACTAAATCTACAGGCACCTCACAAACTACAATCTCAACCTTTAGTTTGTGAATTAGGTTAATTTCCACTTCTACACCACGATAATATTCTTTATGTCCTTTTTGTGCTCCGCATCCCAAGACATTTGAAACAGTCATACCTGCAATACCAATTTTATTCAAGGCTTCTTTTAACTCTTCAAACTGACTTGGTCTCATAATAATATCAATCTTAGTAATCTTTTTACTCATGATTTTACCCCCTAGGTAAATTCTCAACTTTAAAACAATTAAAATTCTTTATGATTCTTAAAAAACTAACTTTTATTAGAATTAATATTATATTTTTATTATACACTAATTTATATATTTAAACCATTATAAGCTTCTTCTCCATGTAATGAAACATCTAATCCTTCAGATTCTTCTTTTTCATCTGTTCTAAGTTTCATAAATAAGCTTATGAATTTTAATATTAAAAATGTTACTATACCTGAATATAATGCACAAGCAAAAACTGCTATAAGATGAGTCTGTAACAGCGCAAAATTACCATATAATACACCGTCAGCTCCTGCTGGGTTTACTGATTTAGTAGCAAATATTGCTGTACCAATAGCACCCCAAATACCAGCAACTCCATGACATCCAAATGCATCTAAAGCATCATCATAACCAAACTTCTTCTTAAGAACAGCAATAGCCAAGAAACTAACAGCTCCACCTACTAATCCAATAACTAAAGCAGCCATATGAGTTACATATCCTGCTCCCTGAGTAATAGCAACCAGTCCTGCTACTGCTCCAGTCACTGCTCCAAGTACTGTAGGTTTTTTACTATGCATCCATTCTAATGCAACCCAAGAAATTGCACCTGCTGCTGCTGCAGTATTAGTAGTTAAGAATGCATTAACTGCAACACCATTTATTGCTAGTGCACTACCCGCATTAAATCCGAACCATCCAAACCACAGAAGCCCTCCTCCTAAGATTGCCATAGGAACGTGATGTGGTTCTGGTACTGTTTTCTTTCTTCTTCCTAACACAAGCGCAGCAACGAGTCCAGAAACCCCTGAGTTGATTTCTACTACGTTACCCCCTGCAAAGTCTAATACACCTAAATTCTTTAACCAGCCACCATTTCCCCATACCCAGTGAGCTATTGGATCATATACAAATGTACTCCATAACACTACAAAAAGTAAAAATGCCGTAAATCTCATACGTTCCGCAAAAGCCCCCGAAATAACAGCAATAGTAATAACAGCAAACATCATTTGATAAGTTGCAAACAATAAATGTGGAATTGTACCTGCATAATCTCCATTTGGATCAATACCAACATTATTTAAAAACGACCAATCTAAATTTCCAATAAAACCCTTTACATCCGGTCCAAAAGTTAAAGTATACCCCACAAGTATCCATTGTATGGAAATAATTACTAATGATGCATAACTGTGCATTGTAGTACTAAGTACGTTTTTATTCTTTACCATACCACCATAGAATAGAGCTAAACCTGGTATCATTAACATTACTAGTGCTGCAGAAATAATCACAAATGACATATCTGCTCCGTTTAATAAGTTCATAAATAGACCCCCTCTTTTCCTTTTTACTTTTCCCTTTTTACAAAAAAAAATGACATTCCCGCCTTAAAATTGGGTACACTACCCCCTTTAAAGCGAAAACGCCATTGTTTTCGTAACTATAATTCTAATTACCGTCTAATATTTTGTCAATATTTTTTTACATAATTCAAGTTTATCTGCAGTATTTTTTTACTTATTTCAAATTTATTTACATATTTTATTAAAACTTATTAATATTACTTAATTTTAATAAAAAATATATCGACATTACATTTCATTTTATAAAATTGAAGCAAATAAAAAACCCTATAAGAGTTGCCTCTTATAGGGTTAATGATTCAAATTAAATTATCTTCTGAATCCTCTATTGTTGTTTTGTTGCTTTCTAGCTCTTCTACAATCTGGACATCTTTGTGGTTCATTTTCAAAACCTTTTTCCTTGTAGAAAGCTTGCTCGCCTTCAGTGAAAACGAACTCTTTTGAGCAATCCTTGCATACTAAATTCTTATCTGCCATTTCAACATTCCTCCTTTTTCTTGATATTAATGTTTAATAAATGACTTACATTAGATCTTAATAAGAGGAAATGTTGATCACTATATTAACCATTAGCAAAATATATCACAAATATATCCGCATGAACATAATATCATACCTAAAAAAAATAATCAATAGTACTTTTAACTTTTTCATATACTGGTTACTTTTTTATTTTATCACTAATATTAGGTAAAATTATGAGTATTACCTCTTTACATTTTTAGATATTTCTCAATATATCATTTATTTCTTCACTTACTTGTATTCTTTCTTCATACACCCATGACTCATCAAAATCTAACTTAAAGGCTTTTGAAAAGGAATAATAAAGGTTTATCTTTTGATAATATACTTCTAGTTCATATAGGTTACCAAACTTACAATGTGGTTTTGTAATAGACTCCTTTTTAGCAACAAAAATTTCATCTATGTAACTTAAAAATGTATTCATTATTTCTGGATTAGATACATCAAATGGGATTTTTAAAAGCTTCCATTGCACTTTTTCATCTAGCTTATAACTCTTTATAGTATCTAGTACTATCAAATACTCATTTATATCCATCTTCCTATAATACGGCACCTTTTCTTCCTTAGTACTCCATAGTGCAAGCTTTTCCCTTAAAGGAAGTGCTTTTATTCTTAAAATTTCTTCACTAGGGCCTAGCACTGCCTCTTCTATGATTTCATCATCTATCTGTAAACTTTCTCTAATAAAATGTTGAGTATTTCCATAAGAAGCTACATATCCTTCATTATATATCCCCTTTCTTCCTGCTCTTCCGGCTATCTGCTTTACTTCTTGAGAAGTTAAATATCTTACCTCACTACCATCAAATTTTTTAATATCCATAAATACTATTCTCTTAATTGGTAAATTTACGCCCATACCAATAGCATCAGTTGATATTAAAATCTTACTTTCTTTATTTATAAATTGCTCATACTGTTTTCTTCTTACCTCTGGAGGCAAATCTCCATAAATTAAGCTTGCTTTTATTCCTAAGTTCGAATAGTGAGAAGCTAACTCCAATACTCTCTTTTTTGAAAAAACTACTAATGCATCTCCATCCTGAATATCTTTATAGTAAAAAGGATTATCCTCTACTATTAAAGGTAGATCTCTTTTATACTCTCTTATTTCATACTGATCTCCACAATCTTCTATTATTTCTATAAGCAATTCTTTAGTATTAAAAGCTCCACAAATATGTATTTCTTTACACTTTAATGCTAACAAAGCTCTAGTCCAAGCTGCTCCTCTTTGATCATCATTAATCATTTGAATTTCATCTATAACAGCTACTTCATATTGCTGGTCTATATCTAACTTTTCTATAGTACATGATATATGATTAGAATTTTCAACAATTATTTCTTCTTCACCAGTTGTAAGCGTACACTTTACTCCCTCTCTATTCAGTCTTTCAAAGTTTTCTAGTGCTAATATTCTTAAAGGTGAAAGATAAATTCCATTTGAAGCTTTCTTTAATCTTTCCATAGCGTTATAAGTTTTTCCAGTATTGGTTTCTCCAAGATGTAAATATAGCTTTCTCTTAATACTTCTAGCTTCTCTATATTCATCCTTGGGATTAGATGGAAATACTGCTTCAAATTCTCCTGAAATCATTTCCGGAATATGTTTTGTTATTAATACACTTATAATTCCTGATTTCAAATAACTGTTAAAATTATTTCTTACTATCTCATAAAAATCAAAGTCTGTTTTATTTTTATTATTATAATCCTCCAACAACCTTTCAGATATATAATTTAACAGTTCTAAATATCTCTCATATACTTTCTTATAATCATTAAGTCCCTTATCTTTAAATTCTCCTAATTCTCTAATCTTTTTTCTTGCAGCTGCTTCATGCTCCCAAAGCCTATTAGTTTTTGTGTGCCTAACTATCTCTTCAATCTGGCTAATTTGGTTTTTAAGCTTTCTAAAGTTTCTTTCTATAGCTCCTTTTTTCATAATCTACCTCTTCTTAACATCTAATACTTATTTTTTGATATTATATATTTTCTCTTAAAATTTAGATATTTATAAATATAGTATATTGTAAAAAACACACCAAAACTTAACTTGATGTGTTTTTTAACAATTCTTAAACTTATAGTCTTTTTAATATCCTTTTTCACAAATTATTCTTCCCATTAATACTCCCATAACCGAAGCCATCATTAATCCTCTTGTCCAACCACTTGAATCTCCTAAACAATATAGCCCCCTTATATTAGTTTCAAAATTTTCATCTATGGCTATCTTATTACTATAAAACTTTATCTCAGGTCCATATAGCAATGTTTCACTGCTTGCAAAACCAGGAACAACAGTATTCATAGCCTGAATAAAATTTAAAATATTTATCATAGGTCTGTATGGTATTGCAGAAGTTAAATCTCCTGCTACAGCATCAGGTAATGTCGGTTTTACATTTGATTGATATAGTTCATGCTGCCATGTTCTTTTGCCATCTAAAATATCTCCATATCTTTGAACCAATATCCTCCCATTTCCTAACATATTAACTAGTTGCGCTACCTTCTTACCATATTCAATAGGCTGATTAAATGGCTCTGAAAAATTATGAGAACTTAAAATAGCTAGATTAGTATTTTGTGACTTTTTATCCTTATAGGAATGACCATTAACTATTGCTAAGTTATTATCATAATTCTCTTGACTAACAAATCCGCCTGGATTTTGACAAAAGGTTCTAACCTTATTTTTAAAAGGTGCTGGATATCCTATAAGTTTTGACTCATATAATACTTTATTTACCTTTTCCATGACTTCATTTCTTATTTCAACACGCACTCCTATATCTACAGTACCCGCACTATGGTTAACTTCATGCTTTTTACATATTTCACTTAACCAATCTGCTCCTTTTCTTCCTGTAGCCATTATTATTTTATCACCATAAATTATTTCTTCCTCATTCTTTGTTCTAGAATCTACAACCACAACTCCTTTAACATGTCCCTCTTCGACTAATATATCCTTAACCATAATATCAAAATTTATCACTATGCCTGAATCTAATAAATAGTTTTGTATTTTGGTGTATATTTCCTGTGCCTTTTCAGTTCCTAAATGTCTTATAGGACAATCAACAAGCCTTAGATTTCCCTCTATTGCTTTCCTTCTTATTTCCTTAACTGCTTCACTATTTTCTACTCCCTCTACTTTAGGATCTGCTCCAAATTCTAGGTATATATTATCTGTATATTCTATAAACTCTTGTGTCTTATTAGGTCCAATAAGATTAGGTAAATCTCCCCCAACCTCATAACTTAGTGATAGCTTACCATCTGAAAAAGCACCGGCCCCTGAAAAACCTGTGGTTATGTGACAATAAGGCTTACAAGAAACACATTCTCTTGTTTTTTCCTTAGGGCAGTATCTCTTATCAATACTTCTTCCTTTTTCAATAATTAAAATTTTCTTATCCGCATTTTGTCTTATTAATTCTAATGCAGTAAAAATTCCCGATGGACCTGCTCCGACTATAACAACATCATATCTCAAAACCATAGCCTCCTATAAAAATTTAAAACTAAAAAAGTTTAGCTAATAAACTTTTTCCCTATCACCTCTACAGCCTATAGCTATTTACTTTACCACTAACTAAGTATCTAGAATTATTACAATTTTATATAAATAAACACTTTCTTCTGTATAAACATTCTATATATTACAAAATTTTAACTCATTTTCCACTAAAATACAATAACCCTTGTAGTTTATTCATACATATTTTGAAAAATAATCCTTAATACTATTTTAAAAATCACTAGATTTTATAAATAATTTTATTACATATCTTTTTATTATTAATTTATCCTTTTTCTACATTCCATACTCCTATAAAGAAACTAAAACTGAACAGGTATCGAGTCTACTATAGATAAACAATTTTAAACGTTAAATAATTTAGTTATGAAGGTGTTTATCTATGCTTTAGCCAGATTTTTCCTTGTGAAATGACAGTAAATACGCTTATCTTTTGTACGATAAAATATTTTTCCAATAAAACATTGACAAAAAAACTAATTCAAAATACAATGAATACGAACGAATTGTATACATAATTAAATGATTTATGCGATGACAGAGAGAAAAATATTCAGTTCATTATTTACAGAGAGCCATGTTAGCTGAGAATTGGTGTTAATGGAATATATAATAGTAGCTCTAGAGCATTCAAGCCGAAAGTATTAAGTGCTAGCAAGTAGGTTTGGACGTAGACCAGCGATATATGGTTAGGGTTCACATTGAATGAGCTTATTACATTTATACTAATTATTCTAAGTCGACCCGAAAAGAGTGGTGGTTAGTTCACTAACCGCAAATAAGGTGGTACCACGGAAGTAAGATCTTTCGTCCTTGTAAATAGTAACTATTTATAAGGACGAGAGATTTTTTTTATTTCTTAAAACTTTTTATAATTTTGATTTATGACATTTGCGCAAATATGTTTATAAATATCCAGAACTGCATAAAAATTCATAATGAAAGAGGGGTGAAATCCGTTATAGAAATCTACTGCAATCGGTATAAAAGTCTTAACTTAGCATATATCATATATGTGCTTTAAGATTATGAATATAAATAGACTTTTATATTCTTTTTATAGATTTTGATAACGGTGCTTTATCGATGAAAAAATCAACAAATGATATTTTAGTTATTGGACTTGCTCTATTTGCTATGTTCTTTGGAGCAGGTAATTTAATCTTTCCTCCATACCTAGGAAAAATGGTAGGTAGTGAATTTATAATAGCTACTACAGGCTTTATAATTACTGGAGTAGGTATTCCTTTTTTAGCAATTTTATCTTGTACAAAAACTAATGGAAATTTTGAAGATATGGCTTTAAAGATAGGTAAGTATTTTCCTATAGTATACTCAGTAGCAATATTTTTAGCAGTAGGTCCTATGCTCGCTATACCTAGAACTGCTGCTACAACTTATGAAGTAACACTTAAACCTGTGTTTCCATGGATGTCATCATTTGTTTCTATGGTATTATATTTTGCTTTAAATCTATTGTTCGTTTTAAGACCATCTAAGGTAATAGATGCTATAGGGAAATTTTTAACTCCAGCTCTTCTAATTACATTACTAATTATAATTATAAAAGCTATAGTTTTTCCAATAGGTGATATAATAAACACAAATGCAACTTCTATATTTTCAAACTCTTTAATAGAGGGTTATCAAACTATGGATGCATTAGCTGGACTAATATTTGCTGCCGTAATAACTTCTTCTGTTTTAGATAAAGGCTATAAAGGCAAAGCAGCTATGAATATAACTATTAAATCTGGACTAGTTGCTATATCAGCATTAGCATTCATATATGGTGGATTAATGTATATAGGAGCACAAACCAATTCTATACTTCCAAAGGATATTTCAAAAACCTCTTTACTTCTTGAAATATCAAATAGAACTTTAGGAAGCTCCGGCAAAATAATAATGGGCATTGCTATGGGACTTGCTTGTTTTACCACTTCTGTAGGTTTAATAACAGCTGGAGCAAGCTTTTTTAATAAAATAACTAAGAGTAAACTGCCTTATAGATTTAATGCTATATTAATATCCCTAACAAGTATTGTTATAGGTTCTTTTGGTGTAGATAAAATAGTTAAAATATCAGTTCCAATTTTATATATATTATACCCTGTTGCTATAACTCTTATATTAGGTACATTAGTTAACAGTTGTAACTTTGTACTAAAAGTTTCAGTATATACTTCTTTAGTATTTAGTATATTAGATACACTTCCAATGATAGGTGTAAATATTAATTTTATAAAATCAACCTTTAGTATGATTCCATTCACAAATTTAGGATTCGTATGGATAGTTCCAACTATTTTCACTGCAGTAATATCACTTGTTTGCAAAAAATTTCTTAATAAAAATAACGAAAGTAATAGTGTTACAAGTGCTGCATAATATACAAAAGCACTCTTTTAGCACATAAAATTGCCCATGTTGGAAACTCTAACACTGGAGGTGGTTTTCTATGCTAACAAAAAATGAAAAGAATAAGAGAAATGATAGTAAAAACAATAATCCTAAAACTTCAAATCCAATAACCATGGAAAAAGACACTAATATGAGAAAGCCTGTAAGAGGTCTAGATTAAGGATAAAAAATATAAGAGCCACATTCATCAATCTGGCTCTTATACTTTACTTATTTATATATATCTGAAAACTCCATATCGATTGTTTCTGTATTCGTTACATATACGGAATTATCTCTTAATGGTTCCTTTGATTTTTTTATAGGAAGTTCAATAATAAATTCACTTCCCTCTCCTATTTTACTTTTAACATCAATTTTACCTTCATGCATTTCTACTAATGACTTAACAAGAGAAAGCCCTATACCTGTTCCTTCACGATTTCTTCTTAATGTTTTATCAACTTGACCAAATCTCTCAAAAATAACATTTAATTTATCATCAGGTATACCTACTCCTGTATCTTTTACAGATATAATAACACTATCTTTATTATGAGTTATATTGACATATATATTTCCTCCAGACTCCGTAAATTTAATTGCATTTGAAAGTAAATTCAGAATAACTCTTTCAACTATGTCTGGATCAAATAGCATATGACATTCCTCTACATCAGTATCAAATGTTATACTTAAACCCTTGTTTTCTGCATATGATACAACTGACATAGTAATATCTTCAACTATACTGATAATATTAAGATTTTGTAGAATAGGTTTAAGAAATCCTGACTCTACTTTAGTGATATCTAAAAAATTATTGATTAACCTTTTAAGACGGTGACAGTTATGTCTCATAATATTTAAGTATTTACTTCTTTTCTTTATGTATTCTTCATCAAAATCAGTATATAAATCTAATACCTGTACTGCAGAAAATATAACATTCAAAGGTGTTTTTAGTTCATGGGATATATTGGCAAAAAATTCTGTAATTAAATTATTAAACTTACGAGATTCATTTAATAATTTAATATTTTTTTCCACATCATTTTGAAGCATTTCAACTTTCTTTTGTGATGTGATATCTCTATAAATTGTTAGAATAGTTGCTTTTCCTTCATAAATAAAACACGTAGATATATTTTCTACAATAATACTTTGTCCATTGTTTTGGGTTACTTTTTGCTCAAAAAGAATTGTAGTTGTTTTATTATTATATAACTGTGATAATTTCTCTCTAATATTATGCATTTCTTCCTTTGGTATAAAATTAAATATTGATTTTCCATTCAAATCTTCAACGTCTGAATATCCAAGCAATTTTGCAGCACCTTCATTAGCAAAAATTAAATTACCGTTACGATGAACCAAAATTGCGTCTCTAGAATTTTCAATTAGCATATTATAACAAGATTTATTTCTTACAAGCATTTCTTCTATGTATTTACGTTGATTATCTTTTTCCTTAAGCTCATTACTAAGAATCTCTAACTGTAAGTTCTTTTGTTTTAAGTTTTCATTTTCAATCTTAACGTAGTATCCTAAAGGCCAAGCTGTTAATATAAATACTCCTATCAAAATCAAATCATTTTCTAAAAACAGATTAATTGGCAATTTAGGTGTATATATTAAGTCAAGTACTAGTATTATTATTGATGAAACTACTGCCATACTCATTCCGTACTTTATGCCTGATTGTAAAGTAGCAGTAATAATAATAAACAAAAATAAAAACTTATATTGAAGTATTGAATTATTAGATAAGATGATTAAACTAGTAAAAAATATAATAAAAGTTAAGTTTTCAATATGCTGAATTATTTTAATATACTTAGTTTTAATTTTCTCGCTAGAAAAAATTAACCATACACAATAAATTAATATTAATGTAAAAATAAATATTCCCATTTCCATTAAATTATATCTACTGAGCATTTGAATAGCAATTTTATTATTTACAAAAAAATGACTATAAATTATTACTGCACAAAAAAGCAATGAAACTAATTTTGCAATAGATATAATATCATTTATGTTTTTTTGCCTGCTATCATTAATATTATTCATATTTACCACATCCATATATTTGTTTTAAGTAGCAGAAATATACAAACAAGATATCTTTTTTATTTGTTATCATTTAACAAAAGAAAGTTTGGCTAAAGTTTATTAGCTTCGATACTTGTTCAGTTTTTATTACTTAATACTTTATATTTAATCATTAATTCTTTTGATTTTTTGCTCATAAACTATTAAATAAAATAGTAATATTACACCTCCAAGTAAAACTAAAGATGGTGTAGTATATACAACCTTCATTATTGAATCTCTAAACTCAAGCTGCATATCAATTTTTAATAAATTTAAAATAATCATATTTACAAGTTCGCAAATAGACAAAAAAATTGCAACCAGTAAAACAGACGAAATAGATTTAGCAATTGAAATCTTATTTATAAAAATAATTATTAAACTATATATTACAGTCATGATAATAGTATGTATACCAAAATGTATTGGCAGCATTCTTACTAAATATGTAGTAATTGCAAAGAATATACTAGACATAAAAAGAGGCTTAATCTTAATACGATTAAAGGAAAATATATAGATTGCTAAAACTGATAAGATTGATTCTGGAATTATTCTTAAAAAGAACTCAAATAGGGTTAACTTCAGCATAAATCAGTCATCCTTTACAAATTATTTTTATAAATACTACATCATTAGCCATTTATACTTAAAATAATTGGTCTAACTATCAAAATTCCCAAATATACTTTTATTTAATATATGAATAAAATATTAAATGATTAGATAACTTTAAACATATTATAACTTGTAAAGTCGATGAAGAAAAGCCTAAATATATAGATATTAGTCATAAAATTCATTAAATTGTCGAAATTAACGTGAAATTTTTTTTATCTTTTAAAATGTTTTACATAAATTTTCAAAATAACAATTATTATCATGGGAAGTCTTACTATTTATATACAAAAACTGAAGTCAAAATGGAAACTGAAACAAACTAAGAATTTATTAGATTATATAAATATTATAATGAAAAAAAGTAGCTTCAAAATGAAGCTACTTTTTTCAGTTTGCTGAAAAACCCCCTGTTTAAAAAACAGAGGGGTTTTCTAGCAAACTTGTGGATAAATTTTAAAAGAGAGCTTTTCTATTAATTTGAATAAAATTTTATATA